>NZ_JAFFQD010000149.1 GCF_016918565.1 Desulfogranum marinum | reverse complement strand
AGGTCGAGTAGACCGGCTCCTCTAATACAAAAACAGAGACTCCCATAGCTCGTCTTTCATTTGACGCCTCGCCGCACGCGGCTACTACGTGCCTGCTACTTCGATCTGTTCATATTATTGTCACCGGCCCCTCTCAGAACCGTGCTTGCGCTATTCACGCACACGGCTCCTCACATGAAATCACAGGTTTTCTTGCTATGTGATGAAATTTCGTTGTCACAGGTACTCCGCTTCTGCGAACG
Organism: Desulfogranum marinum; assembly: GCF_016918565.1. Lineage (GTDB taxonomy): Bacteria > Desulfobacterota > Desulfobulbia > Desulfobulbales > Desulfobulbaceae > Desulfogranum > Desulfogranum marinum. Next base: position 410 of record NZ_JAFFQD010000149.1, on the reverse strand, counting down.
GACTGTGTTGCCTCACACCACGCTTTCATGTGTAGCCTCCTTTCCTCCAGCAGCATTACCCGCCTTCATCGGTACTACGAGACTATCCGATTCCCTGTGCTTTATTTGCCTTCCTCCTTCTTCAGTTGTCAGGCATACTCTCGATACTCCGAAAGAAACACAAGGCCTCCCGGGTTCCCGTATAATCATAATGTCAGACATGCCATGGTCACCGACCCCGGGAAGCAATCATCATCTTGCCTTTAACGAGGATGACTGTGTTGACTTCCACCTGTTGAAAAATGTCGTCCTTCCGACTAGGAAAATTACGGGGCTCAATCCCTTCAACCTTTCGGCTTACGGCCTATCTGCTCGCTATCCTACGCTTAAAACTTTATGTTACCATAAAGCCTCCAAGGACTCGCTACCCG
>NZ_JAFFQD010000148.1 GCF_016918565.1 Desulfogranum marinum | reverse complement strand
TGTTCGTGTTCTGGCCAGACTTCTTGATGAAGCGAAAACAAGGCTGCCAGGGATCATGTTATCCTTCCATAACCATCGACGGGCGGCAAAACGACGGAATCTGGAAATTACAAATGCCAAGAATAATGCAGCAAGGCAGAAGCCATATAGAAAACTTATAGAACTCACAGAGAAGACAATAGGCTACGCCGAAAAGGGGGTGCACAGTTTACAGAATTATGTGGGAAGTTCCATGATTGAACAAGCTTTGGCAAGCGGTATTTGCAAACAGTTGCAAGAATATTTGCCTATTGTTCGTCAGGTAGCGTGCCAAACCAAACGCAGAATTTTTGCTGGTGAATCTGTTCCGGCCCTGGAAAAGATTGTTTCAATCTTTGAGCCGCATACGGATATTATCCGCAAGGATCGCCGAGAAACCTATTACGGTCACAAAATTTGTCTTACCGGCGGCGCTTCTAATCTCATTCTTGACTGCGTAGTACTTGACGGCAATCCTGCGGACACTACGTTGACCGGGTCAATGCTTGACAGGCAAAATGATATTTACGGACGCTATCCTTTGCAGGGGGTGCATCCGACGTTTATGGAATCATTTAACACGCCGAATCCTCTTCTCTCGTGAGACCCTTTTTTCCTGCGCACTTTTCTCATACTGATCAAAGAACGAATCAAATTTTGAGTTATACTTGGCGC
>NZ_JAFFQD010000147.1 GCF_016918565.1 Desulfogranum marinum | reverse complement strand
GTCGATGGTTATGGAAGGAAAACATGATCCCTGGCAGCCTTGTTTTCGCGTCATCAAGAAGTCTGGCCAGAACACGAACAGAATCGAAAAGCAATTCAGAGTCATAGGGTGCATGAATATTGGTTTCAACAACGGTGCAGTCTACGCGCACCTTGCGGCCTTTCTCAATACCTGCATCCTGGGCATAGCCGATCAACACCCTGTTGATCTCCTCCCATGTGGCTTCGGATATAGCTTTGATTGTTTTTTGCAGCGTTGATTTTTTAAAATGTTTCCCAAATGGGATTCTACAGAAAAGGCCATACGCCCTGGAATCAACCAGGCGAAATTCCAATTCTCTATAACTGCAGCCCTCTATTTGTTTTACGGATGCGGCGCGTATCACCTGCTCTGCAGTCATACCGCAGGCTCCACTTTTAGCATCGCTCTTTTGCGTTAATGAGCCAATATCTTGTAGAACCAGGTCGTATATGATAGTGTTTTCATCAAGTATATCACTGATCTTTTCCAACTCTTTCGCCTTGGGGTGGTCAGGGGCAGCCTCTGCTAAAGGTAGCTGTTGATTGTGAGTTTTTCGCATCTTTTTCGATTTCCGGAAATAGTTAATCAAGTAATTTTAGCGACTTACTAAAAAAACTTTACCAGGAATCGTAAAAAGAGCATCCCTTAAAAGGCGATTTTCTCTTACTAAATCAAATAAATAGCTTCTCGCGGACAGACAC
>NZ_JAFFQD010000146.1 GCF_016918565.1 Desulfogranum marinum | reverse complement strand
CAATCAGAGGTACTCGTACCATGGAAAGAAGAGGAAAAGGGAATAGAATTGCATGGATGCTCCTAGAAGGTAGGATACTTATATTATTACTACTATTGAGTATTTAACTGTCAGTCAGGAGACTCTGGAATGCCTACGAATGCTATTCCCTCTCTATAGGCGCCGAGGAAACACGTATATGTTAAGCTAAGTACCTACAATGTAGTGCTGCATAATTGCCTTAGCTTCATGAAAAGCGACGGAGAATTTTCGAAAGCCCTCACGATCAACAAAGCGTTGGTGCTCATCAGTTTCAGGCTTGTTGGCAACCTTGTTGAGGTATTTCTCCATTGTACCTAGCGCATCTTCAAGCCCTTGATGATTTTTAAACAATTTTACACTATTGAACTTGTGCAACTCTAATTGGACCTGGCGTTCGTTCAACTCCTGTAAATCTTTCGATTCGATCCTTTTCACTGCCTGTGCGCGTCGTCTAGCAAGCTTGACGTCCATGTAGATGCGCCCGATGTCATTAAGAATGTCAAAGCGAATCCTGCTTTGGTTGCGCTTTTGCTGGAGTCCCTCTTTAAATGATTCGAGGACGCTTGATGTAACAACACCAAGTACAGTAATTAAGCCTGCCTGGAGCAACGCCTTTACCCACTCTTGCTGATACTTGAGCAAGTCCGCCGGTTGCAAGCTCAAATATAGGGCGCTACCGACTGCCACTGCCGCAACGCCAGCAAGTACCAAGCTACCCA
>NZ_JAFFQD010000145.1 GCF_016918565.1 Desulfogranum marinum | reverse complement strand
TCAGGGCGATTGAGTTGTTCGCTGCAACCCCAAAAACACGAAAATTTAAATGTTGAATTGACCCTGATTTCCATATTTATCGCATAATTAAAGACGCTGGGGAATAAACCATTTATTCGAGATTCCCTAAAAAGTACCACAAAGTAAATAATTGATAAGGTGTCGTAGCTTAAACTTGATCTGGCAGGTGCAAGAATTGAATCTCGACTCAATCTGACAACAAACAGCAAAGTCGACAGACTTAGAGATACAGTAATAGTGTTAACCAACGGAAAGAATGAAGAACTGAAATCTTAGAATTGGCAATGTTAACGCCACGCATCAGCGGCGCCTCCGCTGGATGCGTATGTTAGGCGATTATTACTTTTAGGTGTCTCCAGGGGATTTCTCGAATAAGCTCACCCCCCCCATTTTCCATGAATAAGATATTTCTTATTTTTTTTACGCCCGATGTCAATATCGTTCAAGACGAATTGAACGTTTTTTCTTATGAGAATCATTTCGGGAGGTGCTCAGTAAACATCTTGCGCAGGCGAATGAGTTACAATAAAAGCTACAATTTTTCGATAATTTCGGTGTATTCTAAAAGAAAGAATAAAAAAAGGACTCCGGTAACCAGCTGTTCCCAAGATTGCCTGAAATCCAAGAATAGCAATAAACTTTAAAATTGGCTTCGTAAACTTTTAACAACTTATGCGTTTATAACGAGATTTTTCTTGACATATCAATGAGTTAGCGATTTT
>NZ_JAFFQD010000144.1 GCF_016918565.1 Desulfogranum marinum | reverse complement strand
TGAAAAAATAACAGCGTCGCTTCGCTCCGACCACCTGGCCAGTTTCACTGGAATAGGTGGCCGGAATCACGTGGACTGACTGGCCGGTTTCGACTGGAATGGGTGGCCGGATTCAGTGGAATACGCAAATAGCCCCGTGGTCGTAATGATAGGCCGATGCGCAGTAAAATTCCCCGACCTGAATCTCAACCTTGAACTCTTCACGCAACTCCCTTTTAAGGCATTCTTCGGGTGTTTCACCTACCTCAATTTTACCACCGGGAAACTCCCATACCCCTGGCAATGAGCTATTCGGCCCCCTCCGCGCTATAAAGACCTTCCCCTTATCAATGATGATGCCGGCAGTCACTTGTTTCATGATCTGGACAGGAAGTTCTTAATTGTAGATTTTAGGTTCATGTTTCAGTGCCCCCCTTGTGGAAAATAAGGCCAACTCTCAGGAATCGTTGGAATTCAAATTTTGAAATAGAGGTCGATAAAAGCAAACATTCATAGGAAATATCTGGACTTTTTCAAGGCAAAGATTTGGGGCAAAGGATAACTTTTTTGACCAGTTCTGTTAAGGGTTTCTCGAATAATTACTACAGCAAAACAAGCGCAAATAGTGTTTTAACTGTCTGAAATATTGATATTATGTTATACTTTTCCATCATCTTCTAAGCCGTTTTTTACTTGATGGAGCCGATATGTTTCAGCCAGGATTCTTCGACCTTGATAATCGGATGCGTAAAATCGACAGCAACGGTGACCCTCTTACCAAAATTAATC
>NZ_JAFFQD010000143.1 GCF_016918565.1 Desulfogranum marinum | reverse complement strand
TAGTGTCTGTCCGCGAGAAGCTATTTATTTGATTTAGTAAGAGAAAATCGCCTTTTAAGGGGTGCTCTTTTTACGATTTCTGGTAAAGTTTTTTTAGTAAGTCGCTAAAATTACTTGATTAACTATTTCCGGAAATCGAAAAAGATGCGAAAAACTCACAATCAACAGCTACCTTTAGCAGAGGCTGCCCCTGACCACCCCAAGGCGAAAGAGTTGGAAAAGATCAGTGATATACTTGATGAAAACACTATCATATACGACCTGGTTCTACAAGATATTGGCTCATTAACGCAAAAGAGCGATGCTAAAAGTGGAGCCTGCGGTATGACTGCAGAGCAGGTGATACGCGCCGCATCCGTAAAACAAATAGAGGGCTGCAGTTATAGAGAATTGGAATTTCGCCTGGTTGATTCCAGGGCGTATGGCCTTTTCTGTAGAATCCCATTTGGGAAACATTTTAAAAAATCAACGCTGCAAAAAACAATCAAAGCTATATCCGAAGCCACATGGGAGGAGATCAACAGGGTGTTGATCGGCTATGCCCAGGACGCAGGTATTGAGAAAGGCCGCAAGGTGCGCGTAGACTGCACCGTTGTCGAAACCAATATTCATGCACCCTATGACTCTGAATTGCTTTTCGATTCTGTTCGTGTTCTGGCCAGACTTCTTGATGAAGCGAAAACAAGGCTGCCAGGGATCATGTTATCCTTCCATAACCATCGACGGGCGGCAAAACGACGGAATCTGGAAATTACAAATGCCAAGAATAAT
>NZ_JAFFQD010000142.1 GCF_016918565.1 Desulfogranum marinum | reverse complement strand
CCGCCGACCAGTACTCGTCTTTTCTGCTGACGGCGCCATGGTTCCAATCAGGACAGAAGAAAAAGGGCAGCCTCACTGTTGGCGCGAGGCGAAAGGTATTCGTGGTTATTTGCTGGACAAAGATAAAGTTGTCCATCTGTTAAGCTGGCATCAAATCAGTAACATTAATGAATTCCGCGAGTTTCTGGCCGAGTTGAGGGAGCAGGATATCATTCCACTGGACAAAGTACGTTTGTGTTTTGTTGGTGATGGAGCTAAGTGGATATGGGACTGTGTCAAAGAGTATTTCCCTGAATGTCGGCAAGTTCTCGATTATTATCACTGCTCGGAACATTTACATGATTTTGCCAAAATTCACTTTTCTGAAACAGAAAAGGCCCGTTCGTGGATAGAACAAACCAAGGTACGCTTGTTTCATAATAATGCTGCTCACGTGATCGCCGGGTTGAACCGGATGAAGTGTGAAACTGCAGAGGCAAAGACAGAGCGGGACAACCTGGTCAACTATCTCAAGACAAACAAGGTTAGAATTGAGTATGGCCGCTTACGGCGTGGTGGCTATCCACTTGGCAGTGGCGCAATAGAAAGTGCCAACAAGTTTATCAGTAATATTCGTCTCAAGAGATCAGGTGCCTGGTGGAAAGTTGACTATGCCAACAATATTTTGAAGCTACGCTGCGCCAAGTATAACTCAAAATTTGATTCGTTCTTTGATCAGTATGAGAAAAGTGCGCAGGAAAAAAGGGTCTCACGAGAGAAGAGGATTCGGCGTGTTAAATGATTCCATAAACGTCGGATGCACCC
>NZ_JAFFQD010000141.1 GCF_016918565.1 Desulfogranum marinum | reverse complement strand
CCCGACTTTCGCAATTCGCGACCATGTGGACGTGTAACTTGCTGTTTTTCCATAATCGACAATTTTAGGTCGGCACTACACGGCTTTTTTACAGGCCGCTTTGTCTGCTGCAATCCGTGGCGGAGGTTGTGCCGGAAGAAGCAGGTCGAGTTGTGCAAGTAAGAGCTTCAAATCTTTGTCGGGTAGTGTGTACCTCGGTAAAATTAGATAGCGGCCATCAGTTGTCGGCAGGTGCACGTCTACCATTTGCAGAGTAGAAAATTTTTCCAGGATAGATCGTGGGGTAAGTCCAGGAGCCAATTGCCGTGCGCGGTGTTTAAGCGTTACCAACAAACAATATGCCATGAAGGCCACAAAGATATGGGCTTCAATACGTTCATCGGTTTGGTGATGAATCGGTCGTATTGCCAAGTCTCCTTTCAACTCCTTAAAAGCCTGTTCGATCTCTGTGAGTTGAATGTATTGCTGCCAGAGTATCGCGGGATCGGTAGAAGTTACGTTCGAACGAAGCAGATAACATCCTTCGCGCCGACGGACCGTGCGCAGCTTTTCATGTCTCAGGCTAAAGGTGAAGGTTTCGTAATTGACGGGTTCCTCTGGCTTGGGAAGATTAATTTTAACCAGAGAATATGCCCTCCCTGCTTCTTTTTTTGCGGCACCGAGTTTCAGCAATAACGTATCGCGAGTGATGTTTTGACGTTGCAGCTCATGGAGCCTACGCCACAATTTTTTGAGCCGTCGTTTACGCATTGAACGCTCTTTATTTGCACGCCCATCACTTCTGGCAAGGATGTAAAGTTCGTCGTTTTGGTTAAGAAGCTTTACTTTCACTTCTGAGCGCACCTGCTCCCAGGATTTATCCAGAAATGATTTTTCTAGCTTGCTTAACCTGCCTTTGGGGGTGCC
>NZ_JAFFQD010000140.1 GCF_016918565.1 Desulfogranum marinum | reverse complement strand
CTTTTCCATCATCTTCTAAGCCGTTTTTTACTTGATGGAGCCGATATGTTTCAGCCAGGATTCTTCGACCTTGATAATCGGATGCGTAAAATCGACAGCAACGGTGACCCTCTTACCAAAATTAATCAAGCTGTTGATTGGGAAATCTTTCGCCCTGCACTTGAAAAGGCTCGACAGAAGCCCCGTAAGTCTACAGCGGGACCGAAAGGATATGATGTCATATTGCTCTTCAAAATTCTTGTGCTTCAGTCTCTGTATAACCTTTCCGATGACGCCACTGAATATCAAATTCTCGATCGCCACTCTTTTTGCCGTTTTCTCGGTTTGCACGTAGGGAGCAAAGTTCCCGATGCAACTACTATATGGCTTTTTCGTGAAGATTTGAAAAACGCTGGGATAATCGAAGAGTTGTTTTCTCAGTTTGAGTTGCACCTGCAGGAGTGTGGCTATACGGCCCTGAAAGGGCAGATCGTGGACGCCTCCATTGTGAAGACGCCGATACAGCGCAATAGCCGTGAAGAAAATGCACAGATAAAGCGCGAAGGCAAGGCCCCGGTTCAATGGGGTGAGAACAAGCGGCGGAGAAAAGATGTTGATGCTCGCTGGACCAAGAAGAACGGCAAATCCTTTTTTGGCTACAAAAATCATATTTCCGTTGATGCTAAGCATAAACTCATCCGTGGCTGGAAAGTAACTGACGCTTCCGTCCATGACAGCAATGTGTTTGAGGAAATACTTGCGGAAAACACGAATCGTAATGTCTGGGCAGACTCGGCGTACTATTCGAAAGATCGTCTAAAGTCGCTGGAGGAATCGGGTTACCGGGAACGCATTCATCGTAAAGGCACTCGGAACCGAAAGCTGACAGCTCGGGAACAGAAGAGTAACAGGACCAAATCGAAGGTTCGTGTAAGGGTTGAGCATGTTTTCGGTGCGCAAACCCAGAAGGCAGGAAATTTGCTTGTAAGAAC
>NZ_JAFFQD010000013.1 GCF_016918565.1 Desulfogranum marinum | reverse complement strand
ACCACCAGGGTTCAGACGGCTATGGCAGACTATCGATGGTCAACAGAATCAGTGGCTAGAGACAAACTGTTCTTGGAGTACCTGGGGATAGGTGCCAAGTAGTGTACGCTTTAAACGACTTTCAGGTTAATAAAGGGAAAAGCATACAGCAAGATTCAGAATCATGATTTTATTATAACAGCAATGTAACTTGGTCTATAACGGTATAATTTTTCTTACTTGTGAGATGTAACTGCTCTCAGGTAAGTCATATTTGGACTAGCGCGGTTTGCCGCAGGTGAACGAAGACTCTGATAGTCTACCTATGCGGGAAACCGTGACCGTCCGAAGAGGCAAGTGACCAACGTGAGACTCTGCGGAGAGCCTGAGAGTTACACAGCAGCAACCAAGGCAGAGTCACCACTGACCCTGCCATGCTCTCGATGCGATCTACCCTTCTAAAACTCGATTGCATACGCATCGGTACAGCAAGCAGGCCAGCCTTTATTGCTGTCAAATTGAATCCCGTCTCGGAAACTGCGACAGTTTCCCAAGATTCTCCAGCTAATAGTTGAGCGGCAGGCAATATTGCCTCACAAATTCCATCTATTTTGGGTCGAGGCACCAGAATCATCATTTGGATTGACATGCACTCCCACCACCGCAATGCCACAAAAGGTATCGACAAAAAATAAGTAAGATAAATTCGAAATTTGATTTTGACCGCTGTTTACCTCTTTACTATGACCTCCAACCGACAAGCGTCTTTAATCTCTGTGGTGAAGTAAAAAATGTCACAAAAAATATAGCCTTGACCCAATACCATGTTTACTGTTGCGCTATCTGCTACTTTGGGAACAAGAAAGCCCACAGCATACATGTTAAATAATATCGGTAAGCTAAATAACAATAACCCTTATATGACATTTACATATGAACGTACACGAAGCTCTTCTCGCCCGTAAATCTACCCGGGCTTTTCTTGATAAAAAGGTGAGTAAAGAAAAAATAGTACAAATTCTCCAATCTGCCCGTCATGCTCCCTCCGGCACCAATGCCCAGCCTTGGCAGGTAGCCGTGGTCACAGGACAGAAAAAAACGGAACTCACCACAGCCATGGAGAATGCATTTAAGGAGGGAAGCGACGCCGAAATGGATTATCAGTATTATCCGCTTGAATGGCACGACCCCTATAAAAAAAGGCGCGTTTCATGTGGTGCGCAACTCTACGATGCCCTGAATATAAAACGGCAGGATAAAGTCGCCCGCCTTACCCAATGGGCTGCAAATTACCAGGCATTTGGTGCACCTGTGATTCTTTTTTTCTTTCTGGATCCGGTTATGAAAAAAGGTTCTTTTCTTGATTACGGCATGTTCATCCAGTCTATTATGCTAGCAGCCGTTGAAGAAGGCCTTGCGACTTGCGCTCAAGCCGCATTGGGCCAATTTCCGAAATTAGTGAAAACATCACTGGGATATGACCAAAAAACGATTCTTATTGGTGGAATGGCTCTTGGATACGAGAATAAAGAAGCGCTGGTCAATAATTACAGAACACCGCGCGAAGAGGTTGAGGTGTTTACCCGTTTTTTTGACGAATAACAGGACCAGCAAACACATAATGATGATCCAACATTCTTCCTAATCGCATTGTGTTTTTGTTGCTGTTAGTCTTTCGAAAAAAGAAGCTATTCATAACTCTATTTTAACGGCTGTAATAACAATCCCATACCCACGCTCCTCTTTTCTACAAATTTCTCCGCCAGACTCAGGAATGATGCAATCCATTTTTTCTGCCATATATGGGACACAGAGAAAGGTAAACAGCTCGCCTACATGCATTTTGCCCAGACGTGCCCGCACGTCATCAAAGCCCCATCAACAGTCTTTTCTATAATCTATATCTATCCGAACACGTTTTCTCATAATTTTACCGATAAAGAGTCTATTGAATGGATGAACTTTCCGGCTGAAATCAGTATAATCACCCCTTTGGATAACAAGCTGGTTACAATCTCACTTTTTATGCCCTGATAGTATGAATAATATAGACCTACCTCATTACAAAAAAGTCCTTCTCCAAAAGCAAAAAGATATCCTTGCCATGCAGCAAACAGCAAACGATTCAACCCGCCCGGTTGATCTTGATCAATCCAGTGTCGGCAGACTGTCAAGGATGGATGCGATGCAGTCTCAGGCCATGGCACTGGAAAACAAACGCCGTCGGGAAATTGAACTCACCCGTATTGATGCGGCCCTTGAGCGGATAGAAGAAGGAGAATACGGTTACTGTGCTGCCTGTGATGAAGAAATTGCCCAACGTCGCTTAAATCTTGATCCGGCAAATCCCTTTTGTGTACAGTGTGCTTCCAAAATGTAACAACAAGCACCTGCACAATCCACGTTTCCACAATGTTCATAAGAAACCAGAGCTTTTCAGCTCATTGCTCTTTCACCCAACGAACTTTTGTTGCTGATATTTGCGTGCCGCTTTAAGTAGCCCTTCAGCCCAAAGCGGAGTTCCAGGAGCAAGCACATGGGTATACATGGCCAACACATTATGTTTCTTTAAACCGTCTCGTCCGTTAATAAACCCTGTTCCCCTTTCCATCTTGAGTACCAGATCATCATCAGTGCCGTCCCACTGCTCAACAGTTGAATACCTGAACTCGTGACCTTTAATCTCCGTACCAACAGGATAAAAACTATTGTCGCCTTCAACCGTAAATGCTGAATACCCATGGGCCTGCGGTTTAACTGACAGCCCGAATTCAACAGGAAAGACTCCGGTTAAGGGATATTTTTTTCCTTCCATACAGATTGATCTTCCTAAATAAATGAGCCCACCGCACTCTGCATAAACGGGAAGCCCACTTTCTGCTGCCATACGGATAGACTCACGAAAAGATCTATTTTCCGCGAGCTGCCTCGCACTGGTCTCAGGAAACCCGCCTCCAATATACAAGCCGTCGAGGTTGTCGGGCAGAGTTTTACTGGAGATGGCATCAATGGTTACCAACTTCGCTCCTTGATTTTTCAACATCTCAAGATTCTCTTCATAATAAAACTGAAATGCCATGTCCCGCAGCACCCCAATGACGACATCTTTTTGGGTGCGTACATCCGGGGATACTCCTGCTACAGGCCTCCTAGGTATTCGACGCATGGCTGCAGTAAGCTCCTCCAGATCAAAGTTAGAGCGAACCAAATCTGCCAAAGTGCAGACTGCCTCGTCAGCATTTTCATATTCTTGAAGCGGCGTCACCCCCAGGTGTCGCATGGGGAAAACATCGTGTTTCAACCTTGGCATGATGCCCAGCACAGACAGGGGAGTATATTTTTCAATGGTTTGTCGAATAATAGATTCGTGGCGTGGGGTAGCAATTTGATTAAGAATGACCCCGGCAAAACGGACATTATCATCAAAAGCGCAACAACCAAGTACCAAAGCTCCGATGGTTCGGGTCGTTTTGGAACAGTTCACCACCAAAAGTACTGGTTGATCCAGCTGTTTAGCAAGAGTTGCGGTGGAAAACTGCCCTTCTGCATTGACCCCGTCGTATAAACCTCGATTGCCTTCAATGATTGCATAATCACTCTGCCCTAGATGAGTATGAAAGCTATGCAGCACACTCTCAGCAGACATAAGATAAGGGTCCAGGTTGTAACACGGGGTCTTAGCTGCAGCTGTCAACCAGCCGGCGTCAATGTAATCAGGGCCTTTTTTGAACGGGACAACAGTAGATCCCTGGTCCAGCAGGGCACGAGTCAAGCCGACGCTGACCATTGATTTTCCGGAACCACCGCTTAAACCGGCAACAATAAGACTCTTTACTTCACGGCATTGTGCAGTGGCAGAAGATCGCATAATAAGACATTAGATAAAGGTAAAGTTGATCTGAAAAAATCATGATGACGGTGTTTCCTTACCGTCGTGGGAGTGTTGCCCGGTCTCGCCCCAGGCGAGATCATACAAATCGTTGAGTTGTTTTTCCAACATTTGACGATATTCTTCAACCTGCTCTCCGTTAATATCTGCGGGAATACTTACAGGTTCTCCATAGCGCACAAAAATTGTGGAAAAAGGAAGGGGGACCACTGTGCGGTCCCAGCTTTTAAAGGCAAAGTAACGGCTGGCTGACCAGACAATCGGCAAAATGGGAGCACCGGACTTACTTGCCACCAAAATACAACCAGCCTGGGCCTTCCTTGCCGGTCCCTGCGAGCCATCAGCCACAATAGCCGCATTATGCCCCCTCTGCACCTCTGCAATAAGAGCTCGCAACGCCCTTATTCCAAACCGATTGGAAGAGCCTCGGACAGGAATATGTCCCATGAGTCTGGCGACTTCAGCAATATATTCACCGTCGCGACTGGCACTTACCATGGCAGCCGCCGGAAACTTTCTGAGATAATAAAATAAATAGGCAAAGGAATAGTGCCAAAACACTGCCACTGCAGCTCTTGCCGCAGCGCATTTTTCAAGGTGCTCAGTCCCTGTAACGCGCACTCTGCAGGTTCCGAACCACACCTTGGTCAACCCTACAAAAATCCTAGGCACTACCCGTACTGATATTCTGTACCAAAAATCAGCCAACTTCAATCTCCAGCATTTTCAAGGCATTAATCTGATCTCTATAGGCTGCCGCCGCCTCAAATTCTAATTTTTCTGCGGCTTCAAGCATTTTCTTTTCCAATTGAACTATCTCTGCTTGCAGTTCGTCCACTGTATGATACACGGTGGACGACTCGGCGGTAACAAGCTTATCGCTAATTATACCCTCTATATCTTCTTCCCATCCCGACGCTTTCAAGTGCTCTACAATGGAATCCTTGATACCGGAAATAACGGTTGTCGGTTCTATACCATGCGCCTTATTGTATGCGTCTTGGATAGATCTGCGCCGGTTTGTTTCATCAATGGTATACTGCATGGACCGAGTCACTTTATCAGCATATAAAATGACCTGTCCCTGAGCATTTCGGGCTGCACGCCCACAGGTTTGCACCAGAGAACGTTCGGAACGAAGAAATCCCTCTTTGTCGGCATCAAGAACAGCGACCAGCGAAACCTCCGGAATATCAAGTCCCTCGCGAAGCAAGTTGATCCCGACAAGCACATCAAACTCTCTGTTGCGCAAAGCTTTTATCAACTCAACCCTTTCAAGGGTTTTGATATCAGAGTGTAAATACCTCACCCTGACCCCTAATTCATCGTAATATTCAGTCAGGTCTTCCGCCATTTTCTTGGTCAAGGTCGTCACCAGGACAGCCTCGTTACGACTGCCGCGTAATCGAACTTCTTCCAACAGGTCATCAACCTGGGTAGAAGCCGGACGCACTTCAATATGGGGATCAAGTAATCCTGTCGGCCGAATTAATTGTTCAACAATCCTGTCTTGGGCATGGTCAAGCTCATAGTCTCCCGGTGTGGCCGATACATAGACCACCTGATGGACCCTTTTCTCAAACTCGTTAAACTGCAAGGGCCGATTATCAAGTGCTGAGGGCAAGCGAAAACCAAAGTTGACCAGAGTTTGTTTCCTTGACCTGTCGCCATTATACATACCACGAATCTGCGGTACCGCAATATGCGACTCATCAATAATCATAAGATAATCATCGGGAAAGTAATCAAGCAGGTTGGGAGGCGGGGTCCCAGGCGCGTTACCTGTCAGGTGTCGACTATAGTTTTCGATGCCATTGCAATAACCAAGCTCTGCAATCATTTCCAGGTCAAACATGGTTCGTTGTTCCAGCCGCTGCTCTTCTACCAGTTGATTATCATGATGCAGCTCCTCCAAGCGAAATCGAAGTTCCTCTTTGATAGACCGCATGGCAGTGGTCAGATTGTCCTGGCTGGTAACAAAGTGGCTACCAGGGAAAACAGTTGTTTCATGTACATCTTCCACCACCACTCCTCGTAAGGGGTCGATAATGGAAATGGCCTCAACAGTATCCCCAAAAAACTCTACCCTGACAGCAAAATTATCTTCATGTACAGGAAAAATATCAATTACATCGCCACGAACCCTGAAGGTTCCCCGGTGGAAGGAAATATCATTCCGTTCATACAACATAAAAACCAGCCGCCTTTGCACTTCCTCCATAGGGTAATCTTCCCCCACTTCAAGAAAAAGGTGCATGTTCTTGTACTCATCAGGCGAACCAAGACCATAAATACAGGATACAGATGCCACAATCAATACATCCCGACGGGTTAGCAGCGATCGAGTGGCTGAGTGACGCATCTTATCAATAGCATCATTTATGGACGAGTCTTTCTCTATGTAAGTGTCTGAAGCAGGGATATAGGCTTCCGGTTGATAGTAATCATAGTAGGAAACAAAATACTCCACTGCATTATTGGGAAAAAGCTCACGAAACTCGGAGAAAAGCTGGGCGGCAAGGGTCTTATTAGGAGCAAGTACCAGTGCCGGTCGCTGGATAGCGGCAACCACCTGCGCCATGGTAAAGGTTTTGCCGGAGCCGGTTACTCCGAGCAAAACCTGGTCCCGAACCCCTTCATTGATTCCGGTCACTAATTTTTCAATGGCTGCCGGCTGATCACCGGAAGGAGTAAAGTCGGTAACAAGCTCAAAAGGTGTATCAGTATTGTAATGCTGGCTACTCACGGTATCCGTTGCCTTATGCTTCAGTGCGTAAAAAGAAAGGGAGGAAGATACAAGCTATTTGCGAGAAAGGCAACTGGCCCGGCCTGGATTTCTCGTCAGTTCAGGCGGCGTCAGGTTCATTTTTTTAGCAATGAATAGGTAAGCGAAGACTCCGGGTAAGCGAAGACTCCGTCAGCTGCTTATATTTATTGCCGAAACACTGAAAAAAATAATGCCGGATGGCCTGAACTATGACGAACATTGTGAAAATAAGCAACTCAATGTAACGTCGAATAACACACTGTGCATGAAAATTCAGGCCACGTTGTTGATTGTGTATTCTCTCCTGCCCGAAACCACCACAAGGATCACATTCAAAATTCCATATCAAAACTATAAACACCTTCTTCAATCTTGCTCTCGACCCTCAACCCTGAATTGTTAAAAACATTCTGCATCCGCTTATTGTCAAGTAAGACTTCGGCTGTAAAACCAGCAATACCGTTTCTTTTTGCAATTTTGATAAGGTGTTGAAAGAAAAAGGTACCTAATCCCTTGTTTTGCCAGTTATCACGTACAATAAAGGCCACCTCGGCCATATTCGTTTTTTCATTAAGGTAATACCTGCCGACGGCAACAATCTGATCACCACTTGCTTCGGGAATGGTGCCGACGATACACACATCACGACGGTGATCAATGTAGACAAAATCCTGAATGTGGCGGTGGGTAAAACGTTGGTTACTCATGAACCGGTAATAGATGGTTTCCTGGGAAAGATTATAAACCAAATCGCGCATATGGGGCTCGTCTGTAGGCCGGATGGAACGAATAGCGACATTGGTGCCGTCAGGCATCAGGTAGGCTGCTATCATGGCCTCCTCACCGGGCACGAAGAAACGGCTGCCGAAGCGGGCCAAATCAGGCCGAAGATATTTGGCATCAACCGCCTCTTTAAACAGTTGCTCCCTGTAATCCGGATGAGCAATAGAAATCAATGCCATCACTCTTTCCTGGATAGATTTGCCGTGAAGATAGGCAACACCATATTCGGTCGCTATATAATGAACAGTACCACGGGTTATGACCACCCCTGATCCAGGGCGGAGGGTGGTGACTATCCGCGAACCGGTACCGTATTCATCAAGAGAAGGTAGACAAATAATGGCTCGCCCCGCCTCAGATTTAGAGGCCCCGCGGTTGAAATCAATCTGGCCACCAATACCGGAATAGAAACTGCCACCCACGGAATCAGAGCAAACCTGGCCGGTTAAATCCACCTCCAGGGCCATATTCACCGCCACCATTCGTTTTTGCTTACCAATCACGGCGGGGTCGTTAATATATTCGGTCGGTCGAAAACTAAACAAAGGATTATCATGGATAAAATCATAGAGTTTCTTTGATCCCATACAAAAACTGGCCGTGATTTTCCCTTTATCTATGGTTTTCCTTGCCCCGGTAACAGCACCGGATTCGATAAGCGGGATGATAGTATCTGAAATCATTTCCGTATGAAATCCGATATCTTTTCGTTCATGGAGAAACTCCATGACCACCTGTGGAATTCGTCCGTACCCGGGTACACGGCCAAGACCAAGCTCGATGGTGGAACCATTGGGAATTAACGCTGCTACTTCCCTGGCTATCTTCCTGCTTATTTCGTTGGGTGGGTCTATCTGGCGTTCAAGGATTGGGTGGTCCACAGGGACTAAAATATCCAGATCATAAACATCTACCAAGGTATCGCCGTGGGTCCATGGCATATTTGGATTCACCTCTGCAATAACCAGAGAGGCATTGTCAGCAGCACTGCGAACAATATCCACCGATATTCCCAAACTGACCTTACCTGTCTTATCAGGCGGCGTTACCTGAATAAGCGCAATATCTATGGGCATGATTCCGGTATTCAACAAATCGGGAATATCAGACATTAGAATAGGGGTATAATCACCGAGCCCTTCTTGAATAACTTCGCGAATATTAGAGCTGATAAAAAAGGCGTTAATAGCAAAACATTCGGTCATTTTCTTTTCGGCATAGGGAGCGTTTCCCTTGGTGATGAGTTGAATAATCTCAACATTAGCCAATTGCCCTGCCCGCCTGGTCATGGCAGTAATGAGCATTTGCGGCGCGCCGCATCCTGTCCCTATAAAAACCCTCTGTCCCGGCCGCAAATGAGCAAGCGCCTTGGTTGGAGTCGAGATCATATCGCTGTATTTTTCTTGCCAATCGGTATCGTATTCCATGGTGTTCCTAGGAGTAAAAGGAAGAATTCGCTGCGTTCTATCCCGAATTGCTCATCCGGGTCGGGGTTACCAGCTTGTTTTGGGGCGCAATGGTACAGAAGTCGCAAAGGTCATTCTTGCATCTGCAACAACAGGTTCATTGCCGAGTTCCCCGACAATGAGCGGATTGATGTCAATTTCATTTATCTGTGGAAAGTCGGTAGCCAGCTGACTTATTCGCTGCAAACACACAGCAATGGCATTAATGTCCACCTCCTTGATACCTCGCTTCCCTTTTAGCAGTTCGTAGGAACGTGTGGCTTTCAGCATCTGCACCGCCTCTTCTTCGGTAATAGGTGCAAGGTGAAAGGCCACGTCTTTCATCATTTCCACGAAAATACCACCAAGACCAAACATAAGCATGGGCCCAAACTGAGGATCACGGGTCATACCGAGAATCACTTCCATTCCGCTTTCAGCCATTTTTTCCACATATATGCCTTCAATATGTGCTTCCGGTGCATGCTTTTTAATCCGTAACATCATCAATTCAAAGGCATCAGCAACGGCTTGACCGGAGCCGACGTTTAGCTTCACCCCTCCCATATCAGATTTGTGGACAATGTTGGGAGAAACAATTTTCATTGCAACCGGAAAGCCGATAAATTTGGCAATTTCCACCGCTTGCTCAGGACTGACGGTTAACCTCCCTTCCAGGGTATAAAAGCCGTAGGCTTTTAAAATATCTTTAGACTTGACCTCGCCCAAACGCAATCTACCGGTTCGCTGCCTTCTGGTAATAATCCTTTCCACACGGCGTCGATTAACTGGAAACCTAACCACATGCCTGGCTGGTCTGTTTTTCCAAGCCCCATAGTTATACATTGTCCTCAGTGCAGCCACAGCACGTTCCGGTGTGTCGTAGAAGGGCAGTCTTCCTGCTGCCATTTCCGTTCTGCTAGGCATCATATCATCACCGCCAAGAAACGAGGCAAGTACCGGCTTGCTGAAATCCTGGGTTGCAGCGATAATTCGCGCTGTATCTTTAGGGTGCTTCAAATACTGTGGTGCAAGTAGAAAAAGAATCGCATCTACACTTTCATCTTTTAATGCCTCTGTTAACAGGTTGGCATAATCGTCAGGCTCGGCATCAGCAGAGACATCAATGGGATTATTCACCTTGGCTGCGGCAGGAAGAATATGTTGAATGGTTGTTTTCAGATTACTGCTTATTCCAGCAACTTCGAGCCCTTCCTTCTCCACAGCATCAGCGGCGATGGTTCCTGGTCCCCCAGCATTAGTTATGATAAAAACACGGTTGCCTTTCGGGCAGGGTTGCATGGCCAAAGCTGCAGAATAATCAAACAAGGCCTCAAATGTGTCTGCACGGCAAATGCCGGCACGTTTAAAGGCCGCCCCATAGGCTGTATCTTTGCCACTGACCACACCAGTGTGAATGGATGCAGCCCTTTTCCCGGCAGCAGTTGTGCCTGCTTTTAAAATAACCACCGGTTTTTTGGTACTAGCCGCTTCTGCGGCCTTAACAAAACCATCGCCATCGCTGATATCCTCAAGATAACCGACGATGACTTTTGTCTGTTCATCTTCGGTAAGCGCCTCCAGCACTTCCACTTCGGTTATATCGGCTTTATTCCCAATGGATATTGATTTCGAGACACCTAATTCCCGGCTTTCGGCAAGGTCCATCATGGAGGTACACAATGCACCTGATTGGGAAAAAATGGCCATGCTTCCCGGTTTAGGTCCCCGCTTAGAAAAAGACGCATTGAGATTATTTTCAGTATTGATCAGGCCCAGACAGTTCGGCCCCAGAAGACGCACATTCCCCCGCCGACAAACCTGTACCAGTTCTTCTTCCAGCTCCTTCCCCTTGACCCCACTCTCCTTAAACCCGGATGCAACCACGACCACTGCGGTCACCTTCTTGTACACAGCCGACCTTGCCGAATCAGGTACCTGTTCTGCAGGTACAGCTATGACAGCCATATCTATTGCGTCGGGGTAGTCGTTAATTTCAGGATACACTTTGAGTCCCAACAACTCCCCTCCCGCTTGATTTACCGGGATAATCGGCCCCTCAAATCCACCGTTGACAATATTTTTCAGAACCTCATATCCAACCTTTCCGACAGTTTTAGATGCTCCAATGACTGCTATTGACTGAGGATAGAATAGTCTTTCCACAACAGACCTCTTTTAGAGTTTAGGGACATGAATGGTGAATCCGGCTGCTTCTATAGCCTTATGTACAGCACGAATATTGTAGGTATTTATGCGAAGATAAATCATTGGTGGTTCCTGTTCGGTCCCTTTAGCCCTGATAAGACGGGTAAAAGCAACATGGGTCTTCTCCATCGCCTTGACTATTTTACTTAACGCCTCTGCATCACCGTCATCCTCAATGGATACCAGTGCGGATCCTTTTTCTCCCAGCCCAAAAAGAAATCGATAGGCCTTCATTAAATCCATCGCCGAAAAAATACCTATGACCTGGCGACTATCGTTAAGCACAGGAAGTGCGCCGACATTCTCAGCCTGAAGAAGCAAAAGAGCTCTATCAAGGGTTGACAGACGGTTCAGTGAGAGACAATCAACGGACATAACCACTGAAACCGGCGTATTATTTACTTTTTGTTCAACATTCCGGCGTTCCTTGCTTCGTGCTACAGTGGACGGGGTCGCAGAACGCAAATCTCGGTCAGTCAGCATGCCCAGCAATACTCCATTGTCGTCCACCACAGGAATATGGCGAAATTTATGGGTATTGAGTATCTCGATCGCTTCGGGAACCGTTTGCTCAGGCCCGATGGTAATGGGAGTTGGTGTCATGTAATAATGGACAAACATTGTATTATTTACTCCTCTAATCCTTTACAAGCCTGGGTTATGTTCCTGCCGATACCTGACAATTCCCTGAAGGAACAAGGCGGCACAACTCCCTAATTTTTCGATATTGTACCCACCCTCCAGCAAAGAGAGCAATCTCCCCTGAGTAAAAGTGTGAGCTAACTCTGCGACAAACATTCCTAGTTCCAAATATATATCGGTTGAAAAAGCGAGGCCTGACATATCATCGTCGACATGGGCATCAAAGCCTGCGCCGACAATTAGAGCCTCCGGTTGAAATCGTTCAAGAAAAGAAACAATGGCGGCAAAGGTTTCTCTCACCTGCTCATCGCCTGCTCCAGGAAGGAGGGGCAAGTTGAGCAAGGTTCCCTTCCCTGCTCCGAGCCCATTCTCCTCCGGCCATCCTGTTCCGGGATAACTGAAACTGGGATGTTCATGAATGGAAATATAGGCGGCATCCGGATCTTCCTCAAAAGCAGTCTGAATACCATTGCCGTGATGGGCATCAAAGTCAAGAATACAGATCCGTTTACGATGATATTGCTCCTGCCAGTAGCGAGCAGCGATCACGCAGTTATTAAAAAAACAAAACCCAAAAGGCATATTGGGTTCTGCATGGTGACCGGGAGGTCGGTTCAACCCAAATACGACGGTCCCACTATCTGCCTCAACCTTATCTACCCCTACAAGTCCGGCTCCTGCAGAAAGGGTTGCAATATCATAGGATTCATATCCAACCTGATTATCAGGATGATCGATATAAGTCTTCCCCTTTAACACAGCCTCCTCAAAGCGAAACAACCAACCTTCGGTATGAAAAACAAGTAATTGCGAACGGGTGGCCGGCCGTGGTGACATGCTTTTTAAAAAAGGCTGTAAGGGACTCTCCTGCAGTGCATCTGCGATGACCTGTAACCTTTCTGGTATTTCAGGGTGTTCCCCACCGCCGGTATCATGTTTACTGTAAGCCGGGTCACTGATAAGAGTGACAGAGATGTCATTTCCCATATGGTTAATTGTTTGTTAATGTCCTGAAAGCAATTTACTGGAAGAAAACAATATGAGACTCTTTCTCATGTTATCATGTTATATTATTACCGCAACCTGTATAAAGCACAAACAATTCTTTAAACACCCAATCCAAATGACACTGAAAAAAACACGGGGCCGCCTCTTCAAATCCGCCCTCTGTCCAAGATGTCGCCACACAGAAAAAGTCCTCAACCAAATTAGCGAACAGAAGAAAAATCTGGAAATTTATTCGGTTGATGTAGCGCGTCACCCCCTGTTGAGCTTGCAAAGTAAAGTGCTAATGATCCCAACCATCATCCTAGACAACAAAAAACGATTATCTGGCTTTTTTTCTTACAGAAGAGCAGATCCGGTCCTTCCTGCTAGAAAACACGTAATATGTCAGAATACAAATACTATTCTTTCTCATTGTTGTAAGTCGGCACCCTCCTCTCAAAAGAAAATAGACGATCTACAATTTATTACTTCGTTACAGACTGCTTAACAACAACGGTTGTCCATGGCAAATTAATATAAGAACCCACAGTTACGTCTTCTTTACACAACACTTTTTCGCATTTTTTAAAGAGCCCTGTATCGTTCAATCACGCCGAGGTTTGTATAGGTGGCAGACAGTTACTCCTATAATAACCTATAACAACAAGAAAACTATTCTACTTCAGCAGCCTTTTCTGCTAAATCCCAAGAGCCAGTTTTTTGAAAAAAAAAACGCCTCTACTACAAGAAATACTGTAGTAGAGGCGACAAGCAACAAAGCCATTCCCCTTTATTACTCTTCTTGGGGACACTGTAAATAAGCAGTGAACTGCATGGATTTGCCTAAATTCTTCACAACATTTTCAACAAAGAAAAAAGACTCTCTGCACATCCATAAGTTCACTATTAGATCAGCGTGCCATCATCCTTTTTTTGCCCATGCCTTGCCAACAGGTAAGACATCTCTACCAAAAACCTGCAAAAATATTACATGTGCCATCATATAATATGCTCCCATGGCACAAAGAACCAAGTCAAGAGCGACAAATGTTTTAATGCTTTTCATTCCGGCCAAAATTTCCAAATCAAGGCCTATAAAGCCGATAAGAAGTGTTGTGAACGTAAATATCATTGCCGTATGAACCGCAAATGAACCGATCCATAAAATTACCGTATAACAGGTATACGCTACCAAGAACCAACCAAGATCCCCTGCTCCAATTTTAAGGTGTGCACCAACCCAGCTATTTGGAGCGCCTTGTAAATCTAATAACAGAAAAATGAATGCAAGGGCGATCCAGAACGCACCGTAGGATGAGAAGGCACTGTAGCCAAAATTATTTCCGGCTTTAAATTCCTGAAGACCTGCCAGAAGTTGGGCACCACCACCAAAAGCAAGTGCACAACAAAAAATTACTCCTGTTCCGCATAAGCCAAGATTGTGAAATTGAAGCAATAAAGTCGTAGTAGCAAAGCCTGCCAGTCCAACAACTGCGGGATTTCCTTGGGGTGTTGCATCAGCCATTTCGTTCTCCTTGATGATGTGGTTACCTTTTCTCACTTATGTGAGTTTTTTTTGCTATCGTTAATCCTTATGAGATTACGAGTAGCGTTAATTTCCTTAAACAATTGCTTAAGATCGAGACAACAAATCCTCCCTTCATAAAGTGTTAATTGTTTTTAGATCTATCCAACATTACATATAGCAATATCGATTCTTTTTTATGCAAAGTATTGACTTCTCCACAGACTCTCTCGCCGAGAGTGTAGCCAAGGTTCCGCGAAAGGCAATAATGCAAAATAGCAGGATGGAGCAAAATCTAGAAAAATGCTGCAAAGAAGCAACACCATGCATGCAGGCAGTGTACCATTGATATAAAGAGAGTCTGCTGCAGATTGAATAATTGTATAAACTCTCCATACAATCATGAAGCAGCCAATATCAATCAAGCTGAGATGATAAATAGAAATCTGTTGAACAACAGGTGTTCATGGTTTGGACTTTTAATGACCGTTGAGGCAGAAAAAGTGCCAAAGTGTACGATACCGGATCAAAGATCTCGGCGGATGATGAATACAAAAACGTTGAAGAATACATCCTACAGAACCCTCCTTGATGAAGTGTTGTTGATAGGACAGGAACCTATAAAAATGGGACGGGACAAAAACCGAAAAACCGGAATAATCAACAGGTAATTTTTTTTTGGTATAGAATCTTTTGAGACTCCAAAATTAACCTATGAGCATCCCGACTTACTCTGAATTTTATCCCCCTTAAAGGCGCCTATGCGTCATTGGTACATTTTCTATACCAAACCAAACCCGATACAGTCAAGGGTTGTTTTGTATTTATCCAATATAATAATAAAAGAAAAAATCAATACGGAGCATCGATAACAGGTTAACCGAGTCTTTTACCGTCACCAAAAGGAGACATTTACGTTTCCCCTGAAAAACGCATCAGCGAAGGAATAATTAAATTTCTATCTGTGTTTAGTAAAACCCTTCGCTATATATGTTTGCATCAGGAAAACGGGTATCAATGACGTGAGTAACATCTTTTATCATATCCCATTTACCGCACAAGTAGAATTCATATTGACCAACCGGCAAAATATCTTTGATAAAACCAGTCACGTGCCCATCATAGCATGTGCTGCTGTTTTTCATGCAAGCTTCAACAGATAAACATTTTATATAATGAAGCGCAGTTCCTTCAAAAAGGCTATTATAATGAAGACTCTCTTGATTGCGTACACCGTATAGCAAAAAAGCAGCATTCATACCACTGGCTATCATCGAGCAAAAAGGAGCTATCCCAGTACCTGTTGCTACAAGCACTCGTTGTTTTTGAGTCGGCCTTTCGACCAAATATCCACCAGGTCCGGTCATTTTCAATTCCGTACCAATGGGAATTCCAGCAAGTTGCTTACTGACCACCCCTCCCTTCATTTCTTTAACAAGAAATACCAAGCAACTGTCATTTTCCGGCGAGACTATAGTATAATCACGCTCTTCCCCGCCCATATGAAAAATTACATGCTGGCCGCTGCGAAAAAAGAAATCCTCAGGCTTATTGAAAGTTACTTCATAGGTGTCCTGAGATAACCACCTACGTTTTTCCAGAGTTACTACAAAATTAGACCTGCCTTTTTTCATGGTTGTCGCCATACTTGATCAGGTCTACCTTCAGCCTTATTAGCAAACCTGGCAACAACAAACAAATAGTCTGAAAGGCGGTTGAGGTAGACTAAAATAACCTGTAATGCACTATCAATTTTACTTCCTTTTTCCTCTTCAACCAGTTGCGTAACTTTTCGTTCACACCTTCTA
Source organism: Desulfogranum marinum (assembly GCF_016918565.1). Taxonomy (GTDB): domain Bacteria; phylum Desulfobacterota; class Desulfobulbia; order Desulfobulbales; family Desulfobulbaceae; genus Desulfogranum; species Desulfogranum marinum. The sequence goes on along the minus strand of NZ_JAFFQD010000013.1, from coordinate 100,511 downwards.
CAAACAGTGCGGCCAATATGTGCCCAGGAAGCACCTGGAGTTCCTCCAGGAAGGATGAATTCCTTAAGTGGTGTCAATTCTGCTGTTAACTCATCTATTTTATTTTCCAAATCTTTGACGACGGACTCTTCAAGTTCTTCTAAAAAATCAATGGCAGAAGACTCCGGAGTAGTAGCAAGCCAAGCACCTGCTTGAAATAATCGGGCCTGAATATGCAACAACTCATTTTTTATGCTTTCGGTATTCTCTGGTAGATGGGAATGAATTGCGCCAATAACAGAATTCAACTCATCCAGATCACCATAGGAATCGATGCGCAAACTATACTTCGCAACACGTTCACCAGAAAATAAACTTGTCTTTCCTTTATCCCCACCACCGGTATACACCTTCATTTCTCTCTCCTTGTTTCGTGTTGTCTCCTGCTCGCCCACTCTCGCAATTTACTCACATAGCATCTTTTATATTTACAACGCCTGTTTTTTGCATTTACCACACATCCGAGGTGATATTCACCAGGAATCACCTACAATCTTCATTTTTCTAAATTGTTATCTGCCTTTTACACTCTCTTTTTGTCCCTAAAAAGACCTTCCTAGCTTCTAATAAAAAATATTATTCAACATTACAACAAGTTAACTAAAAATTATCGAAAATATAAGCCGAAAAACCAACCCAATTCAAATAAACTGAACAGATGCATAAGCAATTTAGATACACGAGCCATTGGTTTTTAACTTCTTAATATAAGGTACAATGACGAAATAAAAGTATGAGAGAAAACAATAGGTTCTTTATTTTTAAGTTGACAAAAACCTTAACTTAAAATAGGAGGATTCTAGCAGGTAGATTAAGCCCAATGGGAGTGTAAGGTTTTTTGGGTCTTTGTCAGAGTTGCAGAACGCCTGCCTGTCTTTTTTACAATTTTTGACTATCAAAACAGTAAATTATGCAGCGGGTGGTTTTTGAGGTGTTTTTTGGCAATACCTGGCGTCATATCCGAGGACATAATTTCATTTTCCCAAAAGCCTCTTTTACCCATAATAAAAAGGGCTTTGAGAAAATGAAATTATTGTTTAGCTGTTCCTCAGAAGTAGATTCGTTCTGCAAATATGACAAAAATCCGTTTTGTTTTTTCTCTGCTTATTCTGTACTGATACTGCAATATTATATTAATTCACAACTAATCTGCTGACCTGTTTTTTATAGGATTATAAATAACAATCAGCAGGTTGGAGTATTCGATTGAAGAATTTATAAAATCAGGTATAAGATTGTTCGTAGAACGATTCTGTGATCAATGTCCGTTACCGGATGCGACGCTAGTCGGAGAGCATTTAGTTTTGCTTCACTCGACCAGTTTATTAAAACGAATTTCAATATCGTTTGTATTATTTTATATTTTTTGCTGCAGCATTAGAATTTTGAGAGGAGATCATAACCCGATTATTGTTGCGAAGCTGCTGTTAACCTCGCTAACTGCATAATCGGTTTTGATGTAAAAATAAGGCATGGGTAAAATCTTATTAATTTAGCAGCGTAAGGAGATCATGATGACGGAGACAGCAAGTTCCTTGATCAAGAACGTCAGCCAACTCGGAGAAGAAGAGCTCAAAAAACGCGATGTCCCATTTGAGTACTGGGGGCCTACTCCAAAAGAAGCACGGAAAGCAGCAGTCGGTAAGAAAAAAGGGCTGCACGATAAAAGAACAACCCTTAAAGAAGCTGTCTCAAAGTATGTTAAAGATGGCATGAACATTGGTCTCGGCGGCTTCGTAAACACCAGAACACCGGTTGCTGCCGTTCATGAAATCATTCGCCAGGGCTGCAAAGACATTACTCTTTCCATGCAGTCCAACTCAATCTGTGCCGAATTGTTAGCAGCTGCCATGATTCTGGATCCGGATCACGTCTCTGTGAAACGTGTTGAAATGGCTTGGTGGGGATATGAGGTAATTGGTATTGCACCAATTTTCCGTTATCTTGTTAGCCGTGGAGAAATCCTTGTCGATGATTACACCAACTATGGTATGTCAGCACGTTTTAAAGCTGGATCCTTAGGTCTTCCGTTTATACCTACCCGTGACCATGGTGGTAGTGATATGGAACTGGTAAACCGTGGTAAAATGATTAAATGCCCATTCACCAACGAAAATATTTACTTGGTGCCGGCATGCAACCCTGATGTTGCCCTGATCCATACCCAGGTTGCCGATATGCACGGTAATGCACGAATTTTCGGTGCACTCTGTACATGTCCTGAAATTGCAATGGCCGCTAACCACACAATTCTGACAGTTGAACAGGTTATCCCTAACGAAAACATCCGCAAATATCCTAACTTGACAGAAATCCCATACATGATCGTAGATGCAGTTGTCGAGCAACCATTAGGCGCATATCCAGGTGCAGTTTATGGGTATAACTGGTTTGACATGCCGGAGATCCTTGAATTCAGAAAGGGATGTGATGAATTCAGAAAAACAGGAAACAAAGACGGCATGCAAGCTTACTTTGACAAATATATCTTCGGTTGTGAAACGTTTGACGACTTTCTCGCCACACGTCCTTACAGCAAAATTAAGGAGATGAAACAAAACGACGGTGTTCAGCCGATTCTGATCGACTAACGCGCAACATACAACAAAAACACAAGATTTATCTAATAGCTTGTAACCTTAAGGAGGATGTATAATGCCTGATTATGGTCCATTTGAAATGATTGCGTACGCCGGTTCGAAGGTCTTAGAGGATGAAACCGTAGTTTTTGTTGGTACAGGACTACCAATCATCGCTTCTCTGCATGCTCAGTTGACGCATGCCCCGCAACTGCAAATGATTTTCGAGGCGGGGTCTCTTGGTGCTCAACTTGATCAGGGCTTACCGCTTTCTGTTGGTGATACGAAAGCATTCCGTAAAGCTCTTTATGCCAAAGGTTTATGCGGTGCTTTTGAGTTAACCCAACGCGGATATTCCGATTACGCTTTTATCGGCGGTGCGGAAATCGATATGTACGGTAACCTGAACTCTACATTCCAGGGTGGAACCTACAGTGAATCCAAAGTTCGCTTCCCTGGTAGTGGTGGTGCTGGTGCGATGTCTGCAAACTGTGAAAAAACCATTGCTATTATGGCACTGGAAAAACGTAGATTTACAGAAAAACTGCAATTTGTCACCAGTATCGGATACGGTGACGGCTCTCCTGATTACAGGGAAAAAGCTGGTGTATACGGTTCCGGACCTTACCGCGTCATCACCAATGAAGCGCTCTTTGGCTATGACAAAGATACTCGCAGAATGATGTTACTTGAGGTTCTGCCAGGATTAACACCTGCGGATATTCAAGAAAAGGTCGGTTTTGAACTGCTCATTTCACCAGATCTTAAAGAAATGGCAGAGCCTACAGAAGAAGATTTGCGGTTGCTTCGAGACGAGTGCGATCCAGATGGTTATTTCCTGAAGCGTGTTGTTAAAAAATAATTCCACTCAGTTTAACACTGAAACTCTGGCGTAAAGTAAAACGGCTGAAAGACAATATGTCTTTCAGCCGTTTTTTATTGTATGTGTGCAATTTCATGCCTTAGGTCATGAAAAGTAAAAACGGGTTGAACACACTTAATTTAGATGTCTTTGTCAAATATCCTTTTCTTTGACAATGCGCTATTCGAATAATTGCTTACAAGCCTTTTTTAATCTTCCCTCCACCCTGAATTTGTATAAATGAATAATGACTCCTCGTTTGAAAAAATCGTAAATCGACACTCTCTTTTTTCTGGAAAATATATGCAACTTGAACGGCTGGATGTCCACCTTCCGGATGGAAGGGAAGCCACCCGTGAAATAGTGCGGGTACGGGATGCTGTTGCGGTTTTACTGTTAGACGATGACCAGAATATTCATCTTGTTAGACAAACGCGCCCTGCAATAGAGAGGACACTTATCTCAATTCCAGCCGGGTTGATTGATGAAGGCGAAAGTGAGGAAGAGGCAGCTAGGCGAGAATGCGAAGAAGAAACAGGGTATGTTCCCCAACGTTTGCATAAAATCGTTAAATATGCTCATGCCGAAGGATATTCTACCGGGTTTATCACTCTCTTTCTTGGGCTCGATCCAATACATTCCGGAAATACCAAACAGGATGCATCGGAATATATTGAGCAGGTCAAAATGCCGTTTCAGGAACTGTATGAAAAGGTATCCAATAATGAAATAATAGATTCAAAAACGCTGCTGAGTGTTTTGTTTGTGCATCAGCAGTATCAGCAATTCCTGCACTCCAACTCAAAATATTGATTTTAAGCGAAAAATTTGATCTAATAGCCGGGTGGCAAATTCTTAAACTGACGACGCGGATTCCCCCCTGCATCCAGGTAATATTCAGTGTTGCCTTCCTGGGCAGCATCAAGGTCGGCGACCGGAAGCCGGACAACCTGAACAGCGAAGAGGTCTTTTCCTTCATGACGGTATAGTGTTCTGCGGAAAGGTTCATAATAGGGTGTTACGGCAAGGGATCCTCCATAAAAACCTGTGTTACAAATAACCACATTGCAGAAAACGGTCTTTGAAAGCGACTCTGCCAAATGGCTAAATGATTCAATATCACGATTATAGGCAAGAACGAAAAGGTGGTGAATTTTTCCCCGATAAACCATGTATCTTTCAACATCCATAAAATCATAACAGATACAGACACCAATGCGCCCGAATTGACCGGCATCAAACATCCAAATGGTCTGATCGGCTTTAAAATCAAACCCTGATTGTCCGATGCCAAGCTGTTCTGCAGGGGCCATGTACGTTTTCCCGAAATAAAACGTACTGCAACGTTTACTAGTCCGGTTCTTCGGCCACTCTTGTGGAACTATAACCAGGGCCTGATTCCCTACGATCTTATTTCCATGGTCAAGGGTATAATCCATACCGGCAATCACGATTGAACCAAGTTCTCTGCACATGTCCAGCAATCGACTACGAAAGCAAAGTGGCACTGCCAACTCGGGAAGAATAGTAAATTGCGGAGGTTCATCCATCTCAGACAGAATATGGAACCCATGCCGAATCTCTTTCCAGACATGATCTGACTCAGCAGGAGTCATTTTTGGATAATTCTTCCACGCAACCTGAGCATTGGTTGTCGTCTGTATCAGTCCTATCGTGAGAAAATCAGACAGTGAACTTCTCGTGTTTCCAGTCTGTATTTCCGACATATTCTCCCCCAAAAAAATGGTCGATGATCACGGAGATCGTAAACTCCCCGGCATATAATTATCTCGAAACTGTAACTGATCGAAGGTGCCCTAAGTAGGATTGATCGTTGCTTAAGCAAATAAGTGAACAAAGAGATCGTCCGTGCAGCCTAACTATCGGTAAAACGAGACTATTCATAGATAGTGTGCGCTGATCAGTTATCCAAAGTCAGTTGCCCAGTCCGGACGAGTAAAATGTTCCAGTTTCACCGGTACCAATTGCCGTGGCACCCGATGCTGAAGGGTCATCTGGTACTCTTCCAATACCTGTCTGGCTTTTTGAACACAGGATTGGAAACGAGCCAAATCAAGTATTTGAGGTGGATCTTGTGCCGTATCGTCATCATATTTTCCCTGCTGACAAGCATCCACTAGAGCTGTCTCCAACTGACGTGGCAAAAGACACGCTTCTAGAATCGCATGTGTCCAGGACGAGAAAGGAACATTTCGCATTCTAGTACTTACCAAGGGGAGGTACTGCCATTCATGCCCCCTTACATTCCACATCGCCGGCCAGTCAAATGAATGGGTCACCAGCCCCAGAAGCAACAGGCCGAATCCACGAATCATAGGAAGTTCCGGGTTAACATTATCAGCAGTTTGTAAATCAAACATATAGCGATAATCAGTAATTTGTTCCGCCTCCCTCAGTCCTATTGAAAACGTCTTCTCACGTATCTGATCGCGCCAATGGTCCCATGTTAATATTGTCTCCCCCTCTTCGATCCACTTGGTAGGTACAAGAAAATTCAAAGGATGAAGGGGGTAGCAGTCACTGTTTCCACCCTGAAGAAACGATTTTACCTTTTCAGCTATCTGGTCGGCTATTTCAAGGGCTGTCCATTCTGTGACCCGTGGGTCAAAAGCATTTTCTCGATACTTTTGATTACTCCACTCCCCCCACCGGGCAAGTGTCATCCATGCATCGTCACTGTCTTTATGTACGATCGAACATACCTTTTTTTCGCCAGAGCTAGCCGCTAAACCACGCTCTTTTTCATAGCGGAGAGGACTAGTCCCTTGAAGTAACTCATAGAACCATCCAGCACAATTATTCCGATAAAAAGTTCCTTCTGCCAAGCAGGCATCAATCATTGTTTTTACTCCCACTGCTCGTACAGCTTCTCGGGGATAGCGAAACAACATTTGTCGGCCACAGGGAACATCTATTTCAAATTTGCCTACAGCAGCTTTCCATATCGGCCCAGGATTCGTCCTTTGGGGGCTATTGAGCCTGGTTTCAGCCCACCACGCCCATACTGAAAGTGGAACAGACGTCTCTGCAGCCCATTTTTCAGGAAGGGAGGTCCAGTCAATACCACCACATTTGGCTACACGTTGCTCCATCAACTTGAAATCGTCGTCTGTAACCAGTTCGTTGTCCGCGTTTCGGAGATACATAAGAGCACTGCCTAGCCCACATTGCAGCAAATGCAGAGAATGAAGTTCATAAAATGTTGACTCTGCATCTACCGGCAGGGTGACCGGCTGCAGCAAAAGGGTTTTTAAATACGAATATGCTGCTTGACGCCGATAAATAAGATGATCTTTTTGCGACATGTTCAAAGAGCATTGCACAGCCTGATTTGCCATCAGTCGATAAACCATTGCCCACACATAACCTGCACCCAGGCGATCATGTCTGTATAACGCCTCTAACTCTTTATGAATCAGGGTCAGATCGGTCTGTCCTGAAAAACGGCAATACTCCAGCAGGTAAATCCACAGATTTAATTTCATGGGGTTATTGCGGACTGCTCTTAACAGCATCAAAAATATGCGCATCTTATTTTTGAACTGTCTTCCCATATTCTTGGCAGCGATGAGTTGGTGCTCTTGATTAAGCTCAGCAATCTTTTGCTGTACCTGTTGGATATCAACACGTACGGTTTCTGCGTCCTCGGCTTCCGGCCGCAGGCTTTTTAAACGCTTGTGAAGTGATGTTTCACGTAAACGTGCCTCAAAAAGCTGGCGTTCAAACAGACACAGATTCGCCTGATTCCCTATAATTTCCTGTGGGACAGACCAGGCGAGCTTATGAGCAATATTGTCAACCTGAAAATCGTCATTGATGACAGAGCCGGTGCTGTGACCAAGCAGGAGATTCTCCATTTCATCAATATAATGCATTTTTTCCCTTTGCTGCAGAAGGTCAAAATTCAGGTCTGTAAGGTTGGTCAACAATCTCAGGGTTCTGGTTATCGCTGGTAGTGGATTGGAATTATCTAAAAGCGTCTCTTTTGCTGCTTGTTTCCTATATTCCTCCAGTAATTTTCGTTCATTAGGAGTTGCTTGGCCATGCTCCCAATATCTGGAAAATGACCTGGGCTCAACAGATTGCCAGTCTGGTACAATTCTAGAGCCGTGCTTTTCACAGAGTGTCTGGTAATCTTCGACCCAATTAACAAGGCCTGAGAAGGTACGGGAGAGAAAGCAGTGGTTGTAGCCAAAACGAAAGTGAGCTATATTTTTTCCCTGTATGCCAGGCTGCAATGTTGAGCCGGAAAAAATTTGGTGGTCTGTTATCGAACTGTCCACAACCATCAGAGCTATATTTTTGAGAAAATCGGCAACAGCCAACCCCTCAGGTATGGAATCTATGCTATTTTCTACCCGTGAGAGCTCAAATTCTGCATGCTTCTTTTGGTCCCAATCATCCAGGTCAAGTCTGAAATCCAAGAGTTGGGAGGCAAGTTGATGAATCTGGGGTTTGAATTCGGTTGAAAAGTTGGCAAGATTATCCAGAATAGTTGAAAGGTTACCTTCTGAGAGAGTTGTATTAAACGACAGTTGTGCCCGGTATACCCTATGATTATCATCAGAGGGCCAGTAACCGTCCAGCAAATAGGGCAGTTGTTGCCTACCCTCAAAATAACGCTCCTGTTCAAATACCTTACGCTCAGAATCCTCAAGGTCTTCAGGATCTAGCAAGCCGGCCATTGCTCTTGCTGTAAGAAAAATATGACGTTGATACAGTGACCAGGTTAAACTTGAATTGCGATAGAGGTATCCATCAGAGTGCCTGTAGCGACCATTCTTGCTGACAATAATATTTTTTTTTTCCTCCTCCCACGTTGACCTATAGAGACGGCCACCATAGCTCCAGGGTGGCATCTGCCAATCTAATCCCGGTCCGATAACATTTACAAAGGCAATCCAGGCAACCTGGTCGCGGATGGAAATATCAAATATGTGCCCATTTGACTCCCTCTTTTTGTCATGCGACGGTAGAGGTAAAGGACGAATTGGACTGGCTCTGTACGTTAACCTTTTGAACTGTGCGCCAATGGCATCTAATTCTGCCTGCAGGTTTGCTTCAAAACAAGCCAGCCGACTTTCGTCTGTCCAGCAATGAGTGGCCTGCAGATATTGCTGGTACTTCAACCATGCCCAGTACAGATTTTCAGGACATGCCAGTAATGTCTCGAGCGGAAGGTGTGTGTGTGATGTTACCATGGGATTGCCTCCACCGTTGTACCTATTTGGAATCATGACTTCCATTTCCCTCAAACACAAGATTATGTCAACAGGTTGTCAATAAAAATGGCAGTATACAGTTCAATTAATACAACCAATTTAAAAAAATTAGTTGTCAGACGAACAGTGTTTTTCACAGGTCTGATAATCAATTCAGCCCCGACAAAGCCTAGCTCAGACTTGAAAGTGATCCGCAGGAGTGTTCAAAGGTTCTCTGCGTCGAAGGTACAGTGTCTGGAAAGTAGCTTACGATTATAGAGAAAATATTTTCGCCAAATAATAGAAACACAGAAGAAATACTGGTGATGTGGCCGTGAGTAGAGAATGTTTTCCTGCAATAACCCACCAAACTAGACAACATGTTTAGCATGACAGCTTGAGTTGGCAAGCAAGGAACGAGACGACGAAACCAGCGATCCCGGCAGAAAAAGACTAGCAGGTACTCGTATTGACAATTGGAACAGTCAGTGTACACTATTAAATCCCTATTGCAGATCTCTATACTTCAAGCAGTCCCTGACTACATCGGAGATAACCGGGCCATAGACCCCATACTCCCTTGCAATTCGATCATCACGCACGTGCTCGAAACTTTCGAATGGATCTTAGAGCAGGCGATACAACGGTGACTCGGCCGGCTGGCAGGGGCGATAAAATACGGGTGTGTGCTGGTAAACTCTATGTTCTCCCATGCAAATATAGAAACATAATCCGCACCACCTCTCCCCGAAGCCGTCATAATGACCAACTACAAAAAAAGTTCCTTTTTCAATAAGCTCCTCAAATCCGACATGAATTTTTGAAATAACGGTTCCGGCATTTCCAGGCTGCAACAGTTAGTTTTTAGAATCATTGTAGAAAGCAAAGCAATGAGGTTTTCCGCAACTATGACTAAGAGCCCTATTTTCATAAAGGCTCAAAAACTGGTTATCGGCACAACGCCCAAATTGAGCACTATAGCGATTGACGGTTACTCTAACCTCTCTAGTTTTGCCTTCTCCTTTTCAACCCAGCAGGCCTCACAGATTGGATTTCTGTCATCATCACTTCTTTCTACCATAATATGAGGATGTAATAAGGGCAGTTCTTCTCCACATTCATTACAGGTGACTATTAACCCTTGCAGTTTGCCTTTTGACGAATGGTTCTGCTTTTTCATACAAACCTCCTTTTCTCCTTTTTAACAGTTTTCCATCGAAACTTTAAAAGATAAGAAGCAAGCTTCCGAAGTCATGGAAAAGAGGACCCAAAAAATATTTCACAGTATATTTCGTTCCTTATATCTTTTTATAATTATCATTACAAATCAGGGAGCTCACCGTCAAGCAATTTTCTAATTTTATAATAAAAAAGAATATTTACCTAATTTCCGGCAAGGAAATGAACCCAGTCCTTTGACAATAAAAATCATGGAACAGGATCGTATCACTCACAATTTGCAGTGCTCATAAATTTGTTTGTTTTCAAATTACAATTTATTATGGTCAAACCATTTTATTTTTGCACCAAACGAACTTTTCGAACAAATTGAACTCTTTCATAAATAATATAGATAAAGAGTCGTAAAAACGCATATCTTCCTATAATAACGTTGATTGGCGAAGAAAAAAAATGAGAGAAAACAGTAGCTTCTTTATTTTTAAGTTGACAAAAAGCTCGACTTAAAATAGGAAAATCCTAGCTGGCAAATTAAACTTAACGGGGGTAAGTTTTTTCCTGCCAATACTATATCGATACTGTAATTCTATAAAATCAAAAACAACTCTCCTAGCCTGTTTTATGTTAAACTGGATACTCGTAGAAGGAGCTATACCGAAACCAACTTATTGGTTCGATTAACCTCGTAAAAAAGAGTAAAAAACCATTTTAAAAATTGTCAACTACTTAGCAGATCAGCTACTTAAACCAAAAAGGAGCAATCGTAAAAAAGTGTTTGAAAGTTTGACAAAAATAGTCTTGCAAAGAATTCAACGAGTTCCACTAGCCACGACTTTAAAAAAAGCCATGATATAACTAGCTGCTTTGGCAGCTAGTTATATCATGGCTTTTTTTTGTGCAAAAAGTACTGAGAAACATTTTGTTTCTCCGGATTAACAAGAAAGCTTGTGATGGACAGGAAGAGATAGAAAATTGGAAAATTACGCTGAAATGTACTGGACAGGTTTATCTCCCGATGAAGCAAGGGAAGCGCTTGTCAACAAAGACAAGTCCATGAAGGACAAGCGAATGACGCTGAAAGAAGCGGTAAGCCAATTTATAAAAGACGGCGATAACGTAGGTGTTGGAGGCTTTGTAAATATCCGTCAACCCATCGCTATCACCCATGAAATGGTACGTCATGGTTTCAAAGATCTAACCCTTTCCTGGCAGTCCGCCGGTATGGCCCCTGACTATCTCGCCGGCGCAATGATGCTCAACCCCGACCACTTTTCTATCAAGCGCATTGAGCTTGCTTACTGGGCTCACGAAGCATTTGGCCTATCTCCGATGTTCCGTTTTCTTGCTGAGCGCGGCATGCTAGAAATTGAAGACTGGAGTAACTACAATATGTCAGCAAGGTTCAAGGCTGGTTCCATGGGCCTACCCTTCATTCCAACCCGTGGTCCTCTTGGCGGTGACATTCCATCTAGTTGCAGAACCAAAATTATAGATTGCCCTTTTACCGGTCGCCCAATTGCTCTCCTGCCGGCGAGCAATCCTGATGTTGCAATTATTCACGTTCAGGTAGCCGACCAATACGGTAATTGTATTATTCGTGGTACTGACGCAACCTGTGCTGAAATTGCCATGGCATCAGCGCATACCATCGTCACCTGTGAGCAACTCGTCTCCCATGAACTGATTACACAAACTCCGAAAGATGTTGGTATTCCATTTGTTGCCGTTGATGCAGTTGTTGAAGTGCCATTTGGAGCATACCCAGGTGCGTGTCGTCGTCACTATTACTTTAATGGTGATCATATTAGTGCATTCCACGCCGGAGCTACTGAAATGTGCAAAGGTGGTGCACCTGATACTTTAAAGACCTATTACGATGAATATATCTACAACACAAAAACTTTTGAAGATTTCATCGCGAAGTTTCCGGTTAAAAAATTGATAGCAGATCAAAAAGCAGAGTCTTTCAACTGTGAACGATTGGCCTGAAAATCGAAATTAACCGAAAATTATTGTTAAAATAATAGACTAGGAATCACATGACAGCTTCTAAAGATTACACCGCTCAAGAAATAATCGTTGTGGCTGGTGCTAAAGTATTAGAAGATAATAAAATAGTATTTGTTGGAACCGGCCTTCCTATGGTCGCTTCACTGCTGGCCAAACAAACCCACGCTCCAGGCCTCATCCCGGTTTTTGAAGCTGGTGCGGTCGGTCCTCCGTTAAATGTCGGATTACCAATTTCTGTTGGTGATTCAAAAACATTTACCGGAGCGTCGTTTGTTGGTGGCCTGAATGCTGCGTTTGAACTCACTCAACGAGGATTTGCTGATTTCGGTTTTATTAGTGGTGCTGAAGTTGATAAGTATGGTAATCTCAATTCTACCATGATCGGTGACTTCCCTGCAGGATACCAGACGCCAAAAGTAAGGCTACCCGGTAGTGGTGGAGCAAGTGATATGGCTGCATCCTGTGAACGAACTATTTTGATCGTTCCCCATGACAAACGTAAATTCACTGAAAAACTGCAATATGTAACCAGTCCCGGTCACCTTGATGGATCTCCTGGTGCTCGTTTCGATGCAGGATTGCAGGGCAAAGGACCTTATCGACTCATCAGTACAAAAGGTATCTTTGATTTTGAAGAAGAATCAAAAAGAATGCGTCTGATACACTATTTCCCGGGTGAAACAATTGAATCTGTTCAAGCGGCAACTGGTTTTGAGCTGCTAGTAGCGCCTGATGCAAGTGAATTTGCACCACCAACAGAAGAAGAAGTAAGGATGATTCGTGAAGACATTGACCCTAATGGTGCATTTGTAAAACGAGCAAAAAAGAAAGTAAATAAGAATATCAATTTAACAGCACAACAAATGTAGCACTGCTTTTTCCGGTTTAACTACCCTGCAAAGTACTTTTCAGAGGTGAAACTGCTTTAGCCTGGTAGTAGTACCACCCGATATATTCTATTTTATTTGTGAAATATCACGGAAGTATCCATTCAAATATATAGTAATATTATGCTTATTTGAAAGTGATTCTTCTAAAAAGGAAAAATTATTCTGCATCAATAAAGTATGTAGAAGGTAAAAACAGGGAGAAATAACATGAAAATAGAAAAAATTGATCACCTTGGTATCGCGGTTCCTAGCATTGAAGATGGAAAAAACTTCTGGTCAGATGTGCTTGGACTTGAGTTGGAAGGGGCAGAAACAGTTGAAGAGCAAAAGGTCACAACAGCATTTTTCCCTGTAGGAGAAAGTGAAGTAGAACTGCTTGAATCTACATCTCCGGATGGACCGGTTGCTAAATTTATAGAAAAAAAGGGCGCTGGATTTCAACACGTAGCATTCCGTGTAGCAGATATTAATGAAGCACTTGATGAACTGAAAGAAAAAGGAATTAAATTAATTGATCAAACCCCTCGTATTGGAGCTGGTGGAGCACAGATTGCATTCCTGCACCCAAAGGCGACTGGTGGAATACTGGTAGAACTTTGCCAAAGAGATTAAAAATATTAAAGCCTCTCACCTCGCGGCAACGAGATGAGAGGCTCCTTTTTGCTTAATTTCCCTTTTTTTTCTGAACTGAAAAGTAAACATTAACTTTTTAGCGTAGAAAAATCAGTTTGTTTTAAGCTTTAACTAACGGGAACCATCCCACAAACAAGGAGTAAGGACATGGCACAAAACCCTAATTACAACGAATGGGTGGAAATGGCGACCAAGCAGATGAAAGGCAAATCGCCTGATACCCTGACTTGGAAATCACCTGAAGGTATTGATGTAAAATGCCTCTATACTGCCGCAGATATAGAAGGAATGGATACTGTTGGCTCCCTGCCTGGTATGGCTCCCTATACCCGTGGACCAATGGCAACCATGTATGCTGGACGTCCTTGGACAATCCGTCAGTACGCAGGATTCTCCACTGCTAAGGAATCAAATGCTTTTTATCGTCGTAACCTGGCAGCCGGTCAGAAAGGTCTCTCTGTAGCCTTTGACCTTGCAACCCATCGTGGTTACGACTCAGACAACCCACGCGTTGCCGGTGATATTGGTAAAGCAGGTGTTGCGATTGACTCTATCGAAGATATGAAAATCCTCTTTGATGGCATCCCGCTTGATAAGATGTCAGTTTCCATGACCATGAACGGAGCTGTTATTCCTATCCTCGGTATGTGGATTGCTGCAGCCGAAGAATCAGGAGTAAAACAGGAACAACTGAACGGAACCATTCAAAACGATATTCTCAAAGAATACCTGACCCGTAATACCTATATCTATCCTCCTGCACCTTCTATGAGGATTGTTTCTGATATTATGGCGTTTGCTTCTAAAAATATGCCGCGATACAATACCATCAGTATCAGTGGTTACCATATCATGGAAGCAGGAGCAGACTCTGTTCTTCAAACTGCCTTTACCCTCGCAGATGGTATTGAATACGTTCGTGCAGCTATTGCATCCGGTATGGATATTGATACCTTTGCACCTCGTCTTTCTTTCTTCTTCGGCATCGGCATGAACTTCTTCATGGATATCGCGATGCTGAGAGCTGCTCGCTTCTTATGGCATCGATCCATGCAACAGTTTAATCCAAAGAATCCTAAGTCTTCCATGCTCCGTACACATTGCCAGACATCTGGTTGGAGTTTGACAGAACAGGATCCATACAACAACATTATTCGGACAACCCTGGAAGCAATGTCTGCTACCCTTGGTGGTACCCAGTCACTGCATACCAACTCCTACGACGAAGCTGTTTGTCTGCCTACAGACTTCTCAGCACGTATTGCACGTAACACCCAGATCATCATTCAGGAAGAAACTCACACCTGTAAAGTTGCTGATCCACTTGGTGGCTCCTACTATATTGAGTATCTGACCAACCAGATTGTTGAGAAAGCTCAGGAAATCCTCGACGAAATTGAAGAAATCGGTGGAATGTCTAAAGCCATCGAATCCGGTATGCCGAAAATGCGTATCGAAGAATCAGCTGCCCGTCGTCAGGCACGTATTGACCAAGGCTCTGACGTTATTGTTGGTGTTAACAAGTATCGCCTCGAAAACGAAAAACTTGACTTCGATATCCTTGAAGTGCCTGATTCTGTCCGCATTGAGCAGATCGAACGTATTAAAGAGATTAAATCAACCCGTAACGAAGCTGAAACCCAAGCATGCCTTGAAGCAATTACCAAAGCTGCTGAAGGTAATGGTAACCTGCTTGAGGTTGCAGTTGCTGCCGCTAAAGCTAGGGCAACAGTTGGAGAAATTTCTGACGCTATGGAAAAAGTATTTGGACGTTATGTTGCAACAACCCAGTGTGTATCCGGTGCCTATTCTTCAGAATACAGTGAAGCTAACGCAGAGAGTGCTACTGTTATCGAAGATTTCCGTAAGCGTACCGAAAACTTCCTCGAAAAAACCGGTCGTCGCCCACGTATACTTGTAACCAAAATGGGACAGGATGGACATGACAGGGGTATTAAAGTTGTCGCCTCTTCTTTTGCTGATCTCGGATTTGATGTAGATATCAGCCCAATGTTCCAAACACCTGACGAAGCTGCAAAGATGGCCATTGAAAACGATGTCCATATCGTTGGCGCTTCCAGTCTCGCAGCCGGCCATAAAACCCTTGTACCTGAGCTCATTGAAAAACTCAAAGCACAGGGTGCTGGAGAAATTGGTGTGGTAGCCGGTGGTGTTATCCCACCTAGCGATTATGATTTCCTCTACGACAATGGCTGTAAAGCTATTTTTGGTCCAGGTACCCCTATTACCACTTCAGCTGGTAAGGTAATGGATCTGCTTGAAGCCCAATACATCAAGTAATCAGTATATAAACGACTGATTCAACAGACGGGCAGTGACTCCAGCCTGCCCGTCTGCCTACCCTCCAAAAATTTTTCCCTGAGAGTACCATCATGTACAAAGATCCCAGCTACTTTATTCAAGGTGTTCTCGATAATAACCGCCTGACGCTTGCACGTACTATTACACTCATAGAGAGTACACTGCAGACTCATCAGGATATTGCCAGAAATGTCATTAGTGAACTGCTGCCCCATACAGGTAAGGCAGTCAGGCTGGGTATTACTGGTGTTCCAGGTGCAGGAAAAAGCACGTTTATAGAAAGTTTTGGTAACATGCTCACCGGACGTGGGTATCGTGTTGCCGTATTGGCTATCGATCCCAGCAGTACCCGAAGCGGAGGTTCTATTCTAGGCGATAAAACCAGAATGGAAAAACTTGCCATCAATGACATGGCTTTTATTCGCCCCTCACCATCAGGCGGTAGTCTTGGTGGTGTCGCCCGAAAAACTCGTGAAACCATGCTCCTGTGCGAAGCCGCAGGTTTTGATGTAATCATTGTTGAAACAGTAGGTGTCGGTCAATCCGAGACTACTGTTGCGTCAATGGTCGATTTTTTTATGGTTTTGCAAATCTCAGGCGCCGGGGATGAACTTCAGGGCATTAAAAAAGGTGTTCTTGAAGTTGCAGATGCTATTGTAGTCAACAAGGCAGACGGTGATAATGTCACCCGAGCAAAACTGGCAAAAAAACAATATGAAACAGCTCTCCACTTGGTAACGCCATCTTCACCTAACTGGTCTCCACCAGTAATGACCTGCAGTGCCCTAGAAGAAATAGGCCTTGAGGAGGCTTGGGAAACCATAAAACAACATAAAAAAATTATGTCAGCCACTGGTGAGCTTGATGAAAAACGTAAAGATCAGGCAATGTCCTGGATGTGGTTTCTCGTTAAAGAAGGACTTGAAAATTGGTTCTATAACAACGAAGAGATAAAAAAAGTATTACCCACTATCACCGCTGCTGTCGAAAGTGGTAAAAAAGCTCCGACGCGGGCAGCCGATGAGCTTGTTTCCGTTCTCGGCTCAGACCTTCTTTTCTAGCAATTTAACAGTATCCTTTTTGTCTGCAGACAAGCAAAAGAGCGACTGTCGGTGCACCAATGAAGCATCTATTCCTTTTTGGTGCACCTTTTTCGGTAAAAGAATCAAATAAGCTCTCTCTCGTCTTGATCTTATCTTTACTGTCAAAAGTGTACAAACGCCCCACCTCTACTTCTCCCCTTTCCCCTGAGACATCGACATCGGTCTATTTGCTTAATTGCATAATGTAGCATATGACTACTCTTCGAATTTCGCTTTTTACTCTTTAAATATTTTCACCTTTTTATACGCTGTCTATGAAAAAAAGATTAACGATTTGGACGCTCCTCCTTTCTATAACCGCGGCAGTTGCAGGTATCAGTGCAATAGTACTGTATGATCGCGTAACCACGCTAAACAAAGAAATAACCAGACGTTTTGATAAAGACCGTTGGCAAATACCAGCCAGGGTATTTGCGCGACCTCTTGAACTCTACCCAGGAAAAAACATATCTTTAGCAGATCTCATTACAGAACTTCGCCAGGGAGGATACCGGCACAAAAATCCCCCCCTGTCAGCAGGAGAATACGCTACTCAAGGCAATCTCGTGTTTCTGAAAACAAGAGAATTCAATTTTTTGGATGGAAACCAGGGCAGCAAAGAATGCGCTATTCAATTTGATAAAAATACAATAGCAAAAACCTACGATATCACAACGCAGCAACCGATAGATGAATGCCGTTTAGATCCGATTACTATAGGAAGCTTCTTACCTGAAACAGGAGAGGACCGAATTCTCCTCAAATACGAAGATCTCCCTCAACAATTTATTGACACTCTGCTTGCTGTAGAAGATAAAACTTTTTTTTCCCACATTGGCATAGATCCAAAAGGCATTTTACGAGCACTGTATCTCAACTTTCGTGCTGGAAAAGCAGTGGCAGGAGGTTCTACCCTCACACAACAATTGGTGAAAAATTATTTTTTATCCAATGAACGCACCTTACGCAGAAAGTTAGACGAGGCCATAATGGCCTTGATCCTTGAACAAAAATACGACAAAGAGGAGATACTCGCAGCCTACTGCAATGAAATATTTCTTGGCCAAAAAGGTAAAAGAGCACTCCATGGTTTTGCACTGGCAAGTCAATTTTATTTTCACAAAAAACTCACTCAACTTAATCTCGCTGAAACCTCAATGCTGGTTGGCATTATAAAAGGACCATCTATTTATAATCCAATACAATTTCTTGAACGCTCACAAACCCGGAAAAATATTGTTTTACAAATTTTATTTAATGATAACATCATCGATGAGCAACAGTACCGCCAAGCCTTAGATTATGGTTTTCCAACCATTAATAAAAATGCACTCAGCCAGGGTTCCAATTATGTTTCTTTTATAGATTTTGTACAACGGCGACTCAGGCAGTCCTATTCTAAACAGGATTTAACAAGCCAGGGGTTATTAATTTTTTCCACCTTGGATCCTGTTATCCACACCAAAGCACACTCGCAGTTCCAGGCTACGGTAACCGAAAAGAACAAGAGTAAGAAAAAACGGTTACAAGGAGCGTACGTTATAGGTAACCGCCACACTGGTGAAGTAGTATCACTCATGGGGGGAATACATCCTAGAATTGGAGATTTTAACCGAGCGATTGATGCGCAACGCCAAATCGGCTCACTGATTAAACCTGCAGTGTATCTCACGGCACTCAATTCAGGCTACAGCCTAGCGTCCATAATTAGTGATCATAGCGTCACGTTGGAAGATCCCTCGGGAAAGAGCTGGCAGCCACAAAATTACGATAAAACAGAACATGGCAATGTCATGCTCTATCAAGGCTTAGCTTATTCATTAAACCTTGCCACTGTTAACCTTGGACTACAGGTCGGTTTAACCAATGTAGTTGATACAGTGAAAAAGTTGGGAGTCACCAAAAACATCGCACTTTATCCCAGCATTTTACTGGGAAGTATTGAACTTTCTCCTCTACAAGTTATGCAAATGTATCAATCAATTGCTGCTTCAGGTTTTCAAACACCGCTAAGGGCTATTCGAGGAGTATTAAATCAGGAAAAGGTTCCTATCCAAAGGAACCGCCTATCTGTGGAACAGCATTTTACTACTTCTGAAATGTTTCTCCTTCAATTCGCATTGCAAGAAGCAGTAAGAGTTGGAACCGGTAAGGGGCTACATAACCACTTCCCTGAATATCAAAGGGTAGCGGGTAAAACAGGAACCACAGATGGGTATCGCGACAGTTGGTTTGCAGGTTTTACAGGAGAGATGCTAGGTGTAGTATGGCTGGGATATGATGATAACACCAGCACTGGACTGACAGGAGCTTCGGGCGCCATGGATGCCTGGGGCAGCATTATTAAAACCTTGCCGTATAGCAAAGTTGAACCGGATACGCCGAGTAACATCCATTGGCGAAAAATAACACCTCCCAAGGTTAAACCATCAACCAACTCAGTAAACCAATCTCTATATTTGCCCATGTTAGGTAAAGGAAATACCAATCACACCCCTTCACAAAAAAAGGGTAAGGGATCAAACAGTCTACAGGACAGTGTTGAATCTCTTTTTGATTCAATCTTACAAATATTCAACTGAAAACAGATGATGCAATTACCTGCCACCAACATTTCTTTTATATTAATGGCTTTCACTGCGCTACTTGTAACAGGCTGCGCTGACATGCAACAAGGCGTACCACAAGCTGTTCCGCAAAAAGAAATTTCATACTCAGTTACTGCCAAAAACTATACAAGTTTGTCTTTAGTAAAAAAATCGAAAAAAGCACTGAAGGCAGGTGATTTTGATTTAGCCGAGTCGCTACTTGAACGAGCGATTAGAAAAAATCCTTACAATGGATGGCTCTGGTTGGATCTTGCCATAGTTAGCTACGAGCGTGGTGACTATGATCAAACTTTGCAGTTATGCAAAAAATCCATAAGCCTCGCACAAAATGATAGGGATCTACAAAAGAAAAACCAACAGCTTATGCAACAGGCCTACAAAAAAGAATAGCCAAAGCATGAAAAAATCTATTTTCCATAAAACCAGGGCGTATGGATTTAACTGGGGAGGCTGATCGTTTTTTCATACAGAGGGAAGGCACTTCTTTTTGATGTTATTTTGGTAACAACCCACTTGGTTGATAATCTTTGATCTATTATATCAAAAACCTGCTTTGCTTACAGGCTCCTCATATTTTGGGGATGCGATTTTTCGCAAGTAAAGAAAGACTCCGATCACCTATTATGCAGGAGATCGGGACCTTGTGAAGCAGAAGCGACGACTAATGGGAGCCCCAGTAGGGTAACCGCTGAGTTACTTTTTTGAAGAGGAGACGGCTTAGCCTTCGATCTGTCTCCCGGTTTAAAAGACAAATATAATAAGTCGGCTGAAATTGCGGGAATTACCTGGCTGAGTATTGTACGAGATCACCATAAAGAAAAAAGGGAAAGTTTCCTATGAAACTTTCCCTTTGCATTTTAGACTGCTTGCACAATGAATCAGCCTGAAATCTTTTTAGATCATGCTGGATATTTACCGGAAATATAATCCTTAAGGTAATGGTTCTCTACTTCCTTATCTTTAATCAATGCTTTTACAACATCACCAATGGATACCAGTCCTTTGAGTTGATCCTTGTCCATAATAGGGATGTGACGGATACGATTTTCGGTCATAATCGCCTGAATATAGTCAATGTCATCGTCTTCTGAGGCAGCGATAATATCTTTGGTCATCACTCGACTGACTTTCTGTAAGGCGCAATTTTCATCAGTACATCCTTCCTGAATGGCTTTCAAGATGTCATTTGGAGCTACGATTCCTTGAATATTATCATTTTCATCAACCACGAGCAGAGAACCGATTCTTTCAGCGAAAAATTTGTCCGACGCTGCCATCAGGGTAGAATCCTGATTAATGGTGTGCACGACTGTGCCCTTAGCCTTAAGTATATCTTTAACTTTCATGTTCGATACTCCTTTTGAATAAGACTTCGATCAGCAGCGATAGGCGCAGTGCTTCGAAGTATTTGCTTTCGATGAGAGCAATTTAAATAATTACCGGATACAAACCAATTACAAATACACAGGCCGCTAAAATAAAGGTGCCGACCGGAGCATATCTATTGGATGTGGTATCTTCAAAGCTATCAGTGGCTTCATGAAAGTACATATTAATTACTAATCGCAGATAATACCACATTGAAAGAATACTGCTGATAATACCGAAAACAGCTAAGGCGATCTGTCCTGCATCAATGGCACTGGTAATGATGAAAAATTTGCCCATGAAACCGGCTGTTGGCGGTATTCCAGCCATTGAAAGCAGGAATATGGTAATAGCTGCTGCTGAAAATGGCCTAACCCGTGCTAGACCTTTAAAGTCATCAAAACTTTGCCTCTTTTCACCATCACCACCGAGGTAAGAAAGTGCAGCAAATATACCAAGGGTACCAACTGCATAGGCCGCCAGGTAGTAGAGAATAACATTACCGGAAAAATTCTCAGCACTCACTGCTACAAGCGCAATAAGCAGGTAGCCGGTATGTACAATACCGGATGCAGCAAGCATTCTTTTCAAGGTATCCTGACCGATAGCGATGAGGTTACCGACAAACATGGTGAATATGGAAAAGTAAAACAGGTAAGTAACCCAGCTACTGCGAAGAGTTTCGTCAGCAACTAAAAAATTGGCGAATACAGCAAAAATTGCTGTCTTAAGCCCAGTAGCCATATACCCCGTGATTGGTGCGGAAGCACCGTCATAAACATCAATAACCCATGCGTGGAAGGGAAAAGCAGCTGCTTTGAATAAAAAGGCAACAATTACAAAAAAAGACCCTGCTACCAGTGCTGGATTATTAAAAAAACCTTTTTCAGCAACGAATTGACCGATACTGGAGAACTGGGTTGAATGCGCGCCACCATATATGAGCGCAGCTCCCATTGTAAAAAAGGCTCCAGCAAAAGCACCAAGCATGAGGTACTTCATGACAGCTTCTGCAGCGGTTTTATTCTTTCGGTCATAGCCGACTAGAATATATATCGCGAGTGACATTATCTCAAGTGCCACAAATACGGAGATAAGTTCTTGAACCATTGTCAACAACAGCATGCCGCACGCTGAAAAAGTAACAAGACTGTAAAACTCGGTGGTACAGAAATTGTTCTGTTTAAAATAAGTCTGGGCACTCATGGCAGTGAAAAACCCACACCCAAGAATTATAAGTCCTGCGACCCTGGTGAAATTACTTATAACAAGCATGTTGTTAAAAACGGTTTCATAAGGGGCCACGTGTCCGGTAATACAGTTAGACAGCTGCACGAGAAAAGCGACACCAAAAATCCCCATGCAACCAAATGCAGCCTGTTCGATAGTGACCTTTTCGTATGCTGCCGCCAGCATTAACGAAATGGCGCCCGCTGTAATAAGTATGAGCGGCATTAGTAACATAAAATCGTTTGTCATGATTAGCCCCTGGCCTTAATTCTTCTTTTCTACTGTATGCCCTTCTGCTGGTTGGGCGTGAGTACTTTGAGCTATTTGTATTGTGTCTGCCTTGGTTAAAGCAGCTATATGCTGCTGGGCGGCAGGTTCAATTTTACTGAGAAAGGGTTGGGGGTAAAGCCCCATGATAACGATAAGAACAATAACGGGTAAAAAGGTGAGTCCTTCTGTAATGCTCAAATCAGTGAACCCTTCGGTTCGCTCATTGGTTGTTTCATAAAATACACGTTGAAACATCCACAACATGTAACAAACTCCAATAATAAGAGTAGTTCCGGCTAGAACTCCTATCAACACATTAAACTTGATAGCACCTAAAATAATGAGGAATTCACCAATAAAACCGGAGGTTCCAGGAAGGCCAACAGAGGCGAGCATGGCAATCGCAAAGAAAAAGGCAAAAACAGGAGCTTTATACGCTATCCCGCCAAGATCTTCAATTTTACGGGTTTTCATTTTGTCTTCAAGTATACCGACAAAAAGGAACAGGACACCGGTACTCGTTGCATGGGCAACGATTTGATATATACTACCGGTCAATGCCTGAACATTGAGACAGAAAACACCAAGGGCAATGACTCCCATATGCGATGCAGATGAAAAAGCCAACATTCGTTTCACATCTTTTTGGGCAATGGCAGTTATACCACAATACATCATGCCAATCACACCAGAGTAGGCAAGCAGTAAGGCAAAGCGGGCAAACTCACCATCAAACACAGGTACAACAAAACGTATAACCGCGTAGACACCAATTTTAGCCATAATAGCAGACAAGACAAATGTCGTGGCAGTAGGTGCTTCGGTATATGCGTCCGGCAACCAGGTATGAAAAGGAAAAAGAGGAATTTTGATTGCAAAAGCAATCATGAATCCGAAAAAAGCAAGTACAGCTACAGGGCCTGCAAGTTGGAGTTGAGACATCTGCGAGATCGCAAAATTCCACTCACCAAACTGCGAGTGATAGGTAACTCCAACATAAACAATTGAAGCCAGCATCAGCAGGGATCCGGCAATGGTATAAATAGTGATTTTTAAGGTTGCTTTAATCCTTTTTTCTCCACCATACATACCAAGCATGAAGAATATAGGAAGGAGCATAATTTCCCAGAAAATGTAAAACAACACCATATCGGCGGCACATAAGGCACCGGCCATGGCCCCTTGTACTATTAAAAGGTTGGCGTAATACCCTTTCTCTTTCGTGGTAAAGAGAAGATATACCATCGGCATAAGAACGGCTCCTGCAAGGAGGACAAACAAGCTAATGCCGTCAAGACCTAAATGATAATTGATGCCAAACGATGGGATCCAAGGCACATTTTCAACGAACTGCAGGGCGGCCTGTTCTTTAAACTTAAAGAAAATGTCTAGACCGAGAATCAGACTCGCAAAGGAGATTACCAATCCGGTTAATCGAGCTAGACCTTTTCCAGCCGGCGTAAGCAGCAGAATTAGTCCTGCAACTATCGGCAGGAATATCATTACTGATAGAACGTGTTCAAACATTGTTACACCTACCTAGTTCAGCGATTGTGACAGTAACAGGCTCATCAAGCTCAGCCCAACGATCATGTAAATGGCGTATACCCTAACATATCCAACCTGAAAGACTTTGAATGCAGTCCCTATTACCATGTACAGCTTAGAAACGAGCGTTACAGGTGCATCAGTAACCGATGGTTCAATAGTCTTACGAATAGCATTACCAATCTTTTTGTATGGCTGAACAAAAATTCCGTCATACAGTTCGTCAACATAAAATTTATGGTAGGCAAATTTGCTAAAACCTGAGAATACTGGTTCTTCAGCACCAACAGCGAAACGTTTGTAGGCAATGCGGATACCGATTACAAAAGCAGCAACACTGGCACCTATTGCAAGAATCTCGACAAACAGACTTGCATGCGGGTGATGTTCTACCAAACTAGGAGCCAACCAGTGTGTAACTTGTTGATGACCTCCGAAAATGGCAGGCAGGTTTAAGAAGCCAGCAAGTAAAGCACCCACAGCAAGAATAATAAGTGGAACCGTCATCACAGCGGGGGCCTCATGACAATGATCGTATGCTTCTTGGTCACGGGGTTCACCGTGAAAAACGACAAAGATCATACGGAAGGTGTAATAGGCTGTCATACCTGCTACAAGAACTCCGACAGCCCATATTCCCACATGACCTGTGGCAAGAGCGGAATATAAAATTTCATCCTTACTGAAAAAGCCTGCAAAAGGCGGGCATCCGGCAAGAGCAAGTGCCCCAATCACCATGGTTATATAGGTTTTGGGCATCTTGTTTTTCAAACCACCCATTTTCCAAATGTTTTGCTCATGATGCATGGCGTAGATGACTGCACCAGCACCTAGAAAAAGAAGCGCTTTGAAAAATGCGTGGGTAAAAACATGAAAAATACCAGCAGAGTAGGCGGCTACACCTACACCGGCAAACATGTAGCCTAACTGGCTGACGGTTGAGTAAGCCAGTACTTTTTTAATATCATCCTGAAACATACCGAAAATTGCGGCAACGAGTGCAGTAATAATACCGACCCAAGCTACAATTTCACCGGCGACAGGTACGTGCGCATAAAGGAAGCTAAATCTAGCAACCATGTATACACCAGCCGTAACCATGGTCGCAGCATGGATGAGTGCAGATACAGGAGTAGGACCAGCCATAGCGTCAGGCAGCCACACATACAGTGGAATCTGTGCAGATTTACCGGTAGCTCCTACGAAAAGGAGTAAACAGACAGCTAAGGCTATTCCGGGAGTAAGGCTATGTGCATTAGCTTTGAGTGAAAAATAGTCAAAACCACCAGCACCGATTGCCCAGAAAAGGAAGGCCATCCCAAGCACAAACCCAAGGTCACCGATACGGTTGACAATAAACGCCTTATTTCCTGCAAGTACGTTGTCAGTACCTTCGGAGTAATAACTGATCAGCAGGTAGGAGCAGAGGCCAACCCCTTCCCAACCAACGAACATCACGACAGGGTTGTCACCAAGAACAAGGATCAACATACTGCCAAGGAAAAGGTTAAGGTAGGCAAAAAACTTACCTATATTTTTGTCCCCTTCCATATAACCAATGGAGTAAATGTGGATCAATGAACCGATAAGCGTTACAAATACCAGCATCAGCGAGCTAAGCGGATCAGCCAGAAATCCCATTGTAATATCCAGGTCGCCAACCTGGAACCAGGTAAATGCTTTCTGGCTAAGGTAGCGAGCCTCTTCCGGCATGCCTTTGAGTGTGAGAAATACTCGTAAAGCGAGGACAAACGCAAGCAAAGGACCAATGCAGGCTACCAGCCCGTAAAATTTTTCGTTTAATGGTTTACGATTGCAAGTCCCGATGTGAAAGAAGCCGAGAACAGCTGCACCTATCAGCGGGAGAAGCGGAATGTATCCGAGAAATGTTACATTATGTTCCATGAAATCACCCTTTTAACAGGCTGAATACATTGGTATCCAACTGGCCTTTATGCTTATGCAGCAGAATAACGACAGCAAGTGCAAGAGCGGCTTCGGCAGCAGCTACAGCCATTACTATCAGTGCGAGAACGTGACCATCCATAGTTTCATGCAACCTGGAAAAGGTAACAAAAGCGAGGTTAGCTGCATTCAGCATAAGCTCAATAGACATGAATACGGTAAAAACATTCCTGCGAGATATGACACCGACAATTCCGATACAAAAGAGCAGGATACTCACAGTGAGATAACTCTGAATCATTTGACCATCCTCCTTTTTCCTGCAAGCACAACGGCACCGACAAGGGACACAAGTAGAAGAATAGAAACGATCTCAAAGGGTAGCAGCCACTCTCGAAAAAGAATAAGCCCTACTTCTTTAATTCCGCCAAATCCTTCAACAGTGATAGTTTTTTCAGCACCTGGAAAACTTTTAATAACTCTGGTCAGGAATAACCCGATCGGAGCTACGATAATCGCACCGCCAATCAGATATTTAAACCTGCCCTCTTCAACAGGTAAATCTTCTTCCTGAATATTCAGGAACATTATAATGAAGAGGATCAATGACATGATCGCACCAGCATAAACAATGAGTTGGATGGCAAAAATTAATTTTGCAGACAGCAGCGCATAAAGCCCTGCCATGGCAATGAGTGTTACGATAAAACTCATTGCTCCATTCATTGGATGCTTAAATAAGACCAACCCTGCTGCTCCTGTTACAGCAATTACCGTAAAAAGAATGAAAAGCCCATCGGCAAACATGATATCAAGCGCCTCCTTTCTTGTACTCTTCTTCGCTAAATGCACCAGGGGTCGAGCGAAGTTGGTCAATAGTCATTTTCATCTCTTCACGGTTAGTAGCTGTGACCGAGAAAATACCTGTATCCATTCTAATTGCGTCCATTGGGCAGGCTTCTACGCAATATCCGCAGTATATACATTCCAAAAGATCAATATCGAACTTGAGCGGAACTTTTTCAGTTCGACCGTCAGTTCGCTCACCAGCTTCGATCTGGATGCACTGGGCAGGACAGTTCGTCTGGCACATGTAACAAGCTACACACTTAATCGTGCCGTCTTCGTGAGTAGTCAACCTGTGACGTCCTCTCCAGCGCGGTGTGATCTCAGGTTTCACTTCTGGATAATGCCTTACATATAGTTTGGAATTATCAAGGAAGTTGGTTATGAAATGCCGGAATGTGCAGGCCATACCCTTAAAAACCTCTATGAGATAGAGCCGTTCCTGCCAGCTCCTGCCGTAACGCACTATGGTTTTAACTTTAATGCTCATGGCTACTCCCTATTAGCTCAACGCAACGACGATAGCGCTGGTTACAAAAATATTCAGAAGAGAGAGCGGCAACAGTACATTCCATCCCAACTTCTGTAACTGATCATAACGAAAACGTGGCAACGTCCATCGCACCCAGACATAAACGAACAACATAAAGGTGGTTTTTGCGAGGAAAGTACAGATCTGGAGACAAGCAACAAGAATATTGTCAGCTGCTCCGCCTGATGCAAAAACAAGATAGAGAAAGAAAATGGCCTCCAACAGGATCACCGCTCCCCATACAATCTTGATATATACATTAGCTTCCCTTACCCGAGGATCATTTTCCCGTTCGTAATGACTGACATTGTTTTTACGAATCCAGGCAGCAACAAATTTGGCTATAATCGGGGTAGCGATCATCAATAGCAATGTTACTGGTACGGCATATTTCAGAAGGGTAGCTGTGTTAAACCAGGGAATTTGATATCCGCCGAAGTATAGCGTGACAATGATAGCGCTCGAAGCGAACATAGCCACATACTCACCCATGAAAAAGATAGTGAATTTCAACCCACTATACTCAACATGATAACCAGCTACGATTTCACTCTCACCTTCAGCAAGGTCAAAAGGTGTTCGATTTGCTTCGGCAAAGGCAGCAACCATAAAAATGACTACCCCTATTGGTTGGAGAATGACGCCCCACATCGGTATAAAACCAAACAAGAGCTGACCCTGAAATTGAGCCATTTCATTCAGGCTTACTGTCCCATACACCACGAGCAAACTGATGATGGCTAGTCCCATTGGAATTTCATAGCTGATTACCTGGGCAGCAGAACGAAGACCACCAAGCATACCGTATTTGTTATGCGAAGACCAACCGGCAAGGATGATTCCGTACACAGCAAAACTTGCAATGGCAAGAAACCAAAGTATACCAAGGTCCGTTGGGATAGCTTGCATAAGGTATTCTTTGTCCCCCAGCACCAGAGTATCTGCAAAAGGCACTACGGCAAAAGAAACAAGAGCGGTCACACAAACAATAATAGGTGCAAGTACAAAATAAAATTTATGTTTGATATGTGCCGGAATTACGTCTTCTTTGAAAAATAATTTTACAGCATCCGCAAGGTTCTGGATAAGTCCACCAGCACGGAAACCAAGAATATTAGCGCGGTTAGGTCCAGATCGGTCCTGGATAAAAGAAGCGCCTCGCCGTTCCATCCACACAGAGACAGCTACAAAACAGAGCGGTACAAATGCTCCTATAGCTACTCGTATGATAATTAGAAGTATATCCTGCAGCGTCATTAGAGCCCTCTTTAACTATTAAGTGCCAATCCCTGCTCAGGGATTTGTTCAGGTTCAACATCCTTGAGTGCGGGAACACTCGCCTTCATTCCAGCCCAAGCTGCGGAGTTTTCATTTACGTCTCCACCAATTCGGCTGACAATGTTCACTATATCATCAAAGGGCTCGTTTTTAACGACCGCCTTGTTAAACATCTGCAGGATGTTGTCTGTATTGATAACGCTACCGCTGTACTCGGAGTAAGACGCTGCCGGTATAGCAATTTCTGCTTTCTCTGTAAGAGCATCCTGTGTTGTTGCGACCATAGCAAACTTACAATCACCTATGAGTTCATCAAGCGCCGCTGCATCATAGCTCTTTGCAAGATCATTGTTGAAGTTAACAAGGAGGTCCGCTTCTTTCATCGCTGATTCAAAAGCTTCCTTGGTGGTATCAACTCCCAACAATTCAAGCCCGGCTCTGTTGGCGGCCTTATCATCCTGGATGAGGAAGTCATCGCCATCACCCTCTAGGATATAACCATCGCTAAAGCCGCTAACCGTGGCGCCTTTTGCCTCACCAAGTTTTTTAATGGCGTACATTTGCTCCAGAGAGCAGTTCGGAGAAACAAGAAAAACCGGTTTATTGGAACTGGAAATAGAATTTTTCAGTGAATCAACTGCACTACTTATAATCGATTCAGCGTTATTAGCCTTGGCAACAAGCAACCTATCCTGATTTTCTTTCTTGTAGGTCATCCTGCCTTCATCACACATGAAGTAGCCATTGACCTGCTCGTTCACAAATGGTCGGTATCGATAGATAATATCGTCTTTATACTTTTCCTTATGATGATCGATAAAGATGTTGCAACCCTTACTGCAACCGTGGCAAATCCCCTTATCTCTGGTCAGGAACCATACCCGTTGCTTAAAACGGAAATCACTGCTGGTCATAGCACCAACAGGACAAAGATCTACAACATTCAGCGCATACCTATTGTTTAATGGACGGCCTGGAAAAGTAGTAACTCTAGCATCATCTGTTCTGTTAACGATGCCGAGTTCACCTGTTTTTGTAATTTGGCGGGTGAAACGAACACAGCGTGCACAAAGGATACAACGTTCCTGATCATGGATAACTCCACAGCCAAAATCAAGTTTTTTTGATTTTTGAACTTGTGGAACGGTCATACGACTCTCTTGACCGTCGTATTTCTGGTAATAATCCTGAAGGGCACATTCACCAGCCTGGTCACAGATCGGACAATCTGTTGGATGGTTAATGAGCTCAAGCTCCATCACATCGTGCTGAATCTTTTTGATGTGTTCAGCATCCAGTTGTACCTTCATTCCCTCAGCTGCGGGCGTTTTGCATGCCGGTACCAAAGGAGGTCTACCGTCTTCGATCCCTACCAGACACATACGACAATTGCCGTCTGCGCCAAGAGCAGGATGATAGCATAGATGGGGGATTTCTATGCCGACGGCACCAACAGCGTCGATCAGGTTTTTCCCTGCCTCGACTTCAACTTCCTGTCCATTTACGGACAGTTTTACCATTTCTGCCATGGTTCTTTACCTATCCCTATTACTTTGCTTTGACATTGAAAACTTCATTGAACATAGGCTTCGAATTCATGCCGGAACTTGTCTAGAAAGGCCCGCACAGGCATGGTACATGCTGCCGAAAGCACGCATACAGTTTTCATTTCGATATTGTCACAGAGTTCTCTAAGTAAGTTAACATCATCAAGAGTACCATCACCGTTAATGATCTTTTTAACTATCTTAAGCATCCAGCCAAGTCCTTCACGGCAGGGTGTACATTGACCACAGCTCTCATGGTGATAAAAATCAATTAAATTTTTCACCAATTTCACAACATCGACGTCTTCATCGAGTACAACCATGCCACCGGAACCGAACATGGTTTTATGTTCAGCCATTGATTCATAGTCCATGGTGACCGTTTCCAACTCTTCAGGGAGCAGTACCGGTGTTGAACTACCTCCGGGAATAACGCCCTTGAGTTTTTTGCCGCCCTTCACTCCGCCGGCAACCTTTTCAATCACCTCAAGAATCGGTAACCCAAGGGGCAATTCATACATGCCTGGCTTTTCCACCAGCCCTGATATACCGAAAAGGTGGGTCCCCGGGCTTTTTTCGGTGCCATAAGCCTTGTATGCATCAGCACCGTTAGATACTATATAAGGAACAGAGGCTATACTCTGCACATTATTGATAATAGTTGGGCATCCATAAAGTCCCTCAACGGCAGGAAATGGTGGTTTACTTCTTGGCTGTCCTTTTTTCCCTTCAATGGATTCAAGGAGCGCTGTTTCTTCACCACATATATAGGCACCTGCCCCACGATGCACAGTAACATCAACCCGGTAATCGTTGCCTGCAACTTTGTCGCCAAGATAACCGGCCTCATATGCCTCATCAATCGCAGCCTGAAGCACCTTTACCTGAGTAGTATACTCTCCACGAATATAGATGTAGGCGTCATGACTGCCAATGGCATAACAGGAAATGATAATACCTTCGATCAACATATGCGGGTCACGAACCAGAATATAGCGATCTTTAAAGGTCCCAGGTTCGGATTCATCGGAGTTGACGGCAAGATAAACTGGCTTTTCTGTTTGTTTAGGCAAAAATGTCCATTTCAAACCTGTAGGAAAACCAGCACCACCACGGCCTCGGAGACCGCTATTTTTGACCTCGTCTGTCACCTCTCCGGGTTCCATACTGAATGCTTTATCCAGTACCGAATAGGCTCCATTCTTAAGTGCCACCTCAATTTTATTACAATTTTCTACGTCGAATCTGGCACTGAGTAGTTTTACTTCCATGACAGTCCTCTCCTATTTCAGGGTGGCCAAAAGTGCCTTCATTTTTTCCACGTCCATATCTTCGTGGAACTCACCGTTGACCTGTACCACAGGAGCGGTTCCGCAATGGCCAAGACATTCAACTTCTTCGAGGCTGAATTTCCCATCCTTACTAACATCACCTGGTTTGATCCCAAGTTCCTGATAAAGATAGTCAACTATCTGCTGCTTCCCAAGAAGGTAGCAGGAGAGTGTTCTACAGACACAGATATGATATTCACCAACAGGGTGGAGGTTATACATTGTATAAAACGTTGCTACCTCAAAGACTTTACTGGCAAAGGTACCAATCCTGTCGGCAATATAACCAATGGCTTCAGCGCTTATCCATCCTTCCTGTTCCTGCGTCAACCAGAGGGCAGGAAGTATCATTGATTCACGAGTTGGATAGCGCTTGACGAGCCTTTCAAATTCCGCATCTCGCTCTGCGTCGAACTGAAACGGCGTCCCAGTTTCAATTAATTGTGATCTATCGCTCATCTGTCCAACTCTCCACCGATAATATTGATGCTACTCAGATTGATAACCGCATCGGCAATCATTTCACCTTCAACCATTTCATGGAATCCACCCATGGTATAAAAACATGGTGGACGCACCTTACATTTATAGGGCTTTCCTGAGCCGTCAGACACAAAATGAAAACCAAGCTCACCGTTGGCAGCTTCAAAAGAGTCGTACCATTCACCAGCCGGGGTTTTCACACCTTCAAATATCAGTTTAAAGTGTCCGGCAAGACCTTCGATATTGTCATAGACTTTATCTTTGGCAGGTAGGGTCACTTTATTATCATGGATATTGACAGGACCTGCGGGGATCATTTTCATGGCTTGGCGAATGACGGAAATACTTTGGAATATTTCTTCAAACCGGACCATTATACGATCATATATATCGCCATTACTTCCAACGGGGATTGAAAAATCAAAAGCTTCGTAATTATAATACGGATTATCTTTACGCAGGTCGAAAGGTACACCTGATGCCCTAAGATTAGGACCGGTAAAGCCATAAGAAAGAGCAGTTTCAGGAGAAATACAGCAGATGTTTTGCGAACGATCGTGGACGATACGATTCTTAGCTACCAAGGTCAAGGAGTCAGCAACACCCTTTTCAATAGCTTTGAGCTGGTTTTCCATATCGATTTCCCAGCCTTCGTAGAAATCACGATACATTCCGCCAACTCGAGTAAAGGAACTGGTCAATCGTGCTCCGCACAGTCGGCTGATAAGATCATAGGCAGCTTCTTTTTCATTGTACAGATACCAGTAGTTGGTCAAACCACCCATATCGACAAAAAGAGCAGCAAGACAAACCAAGTGATCAAGAGCCCTGTAAAATTCCGAAAGAACAACTCTCATGAACTGTGCTCTTTCAGTTATTTCTATGCCCATCCATGACTCAACAGCCTTAACAAATGCCACATTGTTCATCAGTGATGAACAATAATTAAGCCGGTCTGTAAGGGGAATAATCTGATTATAGGTTCTGTCTTCAGCTGTTTTTTCAAAACCGCGGTGGAGATAACCAATTTCATTAACATTGGCGACAACTGTCTCACCGTCAAGCGCCGAAAGAATACGGATGGCACCATGCGTTGCGGGATGCGAAGGTCCGATATTAAGAAACATAATTTCGGTATTGATATCCTTAAGGGTCAATTCATCAATACCTTTTGTGGCAAGGCGCGCCTTAATTTCTTTTTCCAGACTATCAGATTCATAACAGACCTGGCGGGCGTCTATCTTATAGTCTTTTCTCAATGGGTGCCCTTCAAACTGCCAGTGATTGAGAATTCGGCGCAAATCAGGGTGCCCCTGAAAATTAATGCCGTACTGGTCATAGGTTTCACGCTCACCCCAGTTGGCGGAATCCCATATGTGACTGGCTGTAGGTATGCCAACCTCAGGATCATTAACAGGTATACGAACCTGTACAACCAAATTTTCTTTCCAGTTTCTTATGGTGTACACCACGTAAAACCGAATGTTTGATTTTTGCGGATAATCCAAATAATCTATTGCAGTAACATCAAGCAGCAGACCAAAGTCCAAAGTCGGATCTTTTTTCAGCTTGGTTAATGTTTTTTCCAGCTCATCTGGCTGTACTGTAAGGACTACCGAATCGATGCTAGTTTCACAAGGAACCTCTGGAAAAGCCCCCTGAATGAGTTCGAGTGCCTTCGTATTCATATCAGTCGAGAATCCCTTTAAAATCTTTATGGCGATCTTCCAATACGCTTTCACCTTTGATTTGGTCCTGAATCTTCATAAGAGCATCAAGAACCGCCTCTGGCCGTGGAGGGCAACCGGAGATGTACACGTCGACGGGAATAATCTCATCAATTCCCTGCACAGTACAGTAGTTGTCATAGACACCACCGGAACTGGCACATGCACCCATTGCCACTACCCACTTGGGTTCAGGCATCTGTTCGTAAATTCTTTTCAGAATTGGAGCCTGCTTATAACTGATAGTTCCACAGACAAGCATCAGGTCAGCCTGTCGTGGTGAGAAACGAACAACCTCCGCTCCCCACCTTGAAATATCATGCTGACTGGCTGCAGCACTCATAAACTCGATGGCGCAACAGGCTGTTCCAAAAACCATAGGCCATAGTGAATACTGTCGGCCCCAGTTGACAACTACATCAAGTTGTGTTGTCAGTACCGAATCGCCCAGTTTTGCTTCTAATCCTAACGCCAATTGAGCACCCCTTTCTTTAAGATGTAGATAAGCCCTGTCAGGAGCAGCACCATAAAGACCAGCATTTCAGTAAACCCAAACCAACCAAGTTCACGAACGCTGACGGCCCACGGATACATGAACACTGCTTCTATGTCGAACAGGAGAAAAAGAATCGCTAGTAGATAAAACTTGACGCTGAACTTTTGTTCAGCAAGTCCGATCATACGCTTGATACCGCTTTCATACGGATCGTTCTTCATCTCGCCTTTAGCACGTGGCCCCAACACAGTCATTGCGACCATGAAAAGCGGGATAAATACGGCAATCCCTATGAGAGCAATTGCCGAGAGAACCAGTTCAGTTGTCATCGCTTCAACCTCTCAACTCTGATTAGTAATTTTCAGCCGCTTGAGCTGTAACCAGCTCCAATTGTTGGACTAAAAAAGAATAAAAATGAACCGCTATTCATTAACTTCACTCCGCCATTCTGTCAAGAAAAAACAATTAATTCATAAAAATATGGACTCCCTCAGATCCCCACAGTCCAAAAAGAATATATGCAAATTGTGCAAAGCCAGTCAGTTTTTCCTGCTTAATATCTCTTACGTTCTATCTCTCTCTCCTCCACCCCTCTTTGACCGCAGAATAATTGACAGGCACAAACAACCAAACAAACAACCAGGCGTACGATTGCACATTTCGCACACGTGCTATCTGTATGGCTCGACCTTTTTTTTACCTCTTGTAAAATTCATTTTACCTGTTGCACCTGGTAAAGAATAAAAGTTTGGTTCTGGCAACCAATCGACTCATGTTCTTCTGTAACTATTCCGCATCACCCCAACTCTCTACGATCTGCCTACCCAGTATACCGCTGCAGAGCTAATAGGTAGGCTTGTAAACATATGGAGCACTGCTGAACAGTGACATTTCGGAGCAGATTGACAGCTTTTAGCCAGGAGTACTGATCAGTGCAGGCGATGCCGGGTTCAAAATTTTTGACAATGAATCATGGGAGGCTATCGGAATCTTCATTTACCTTTTACTACCAAAATATTGCAGAAGATGGTATCGCATAAACTGACCGTTGGTAAGCATTTTGTTAATTTTAAATCTGATTGATTTTAATAGCATAGTTATGAAATCACTATTTTTTCCTGGAATAACAAAATGCTCTGGAGAAATTCGGGTTGATCCTTGCTTAACAGTTATGTTCTTCTTTTGTAAATACTCACTGAGGATGATAACCAACTGATTTAATCAAAATCTACAACTGGTTGCAGGCGCTTCATATTTGGGCCGGCTCGATTTTTCGCAAGCGAGCATAAAACTCCGGCAGCCTATCTATGCTGGAGATCGTGACCGTCCGAAGAGGTAAGCGACCTACGGGAGACTCCGTGGGGTGCTTTGACCAGTTACCTTCTTTTAATATTTTTCAACACGGGTTAATCATGATGGACGATTTGAAAACAAAATGGTAGTACGTTGACATTCTTTTAATGCATATGGTTAGTTGTCATACACTCTAAAATAGATCCAGGTATTAACTATTCACTTTTCTCCAAGGCTAGGCGCCTGCAACAATGAGCACAACATACCCTGTCGGCAAACCAGTACCTCGCAAATGGCTCACGCATTTTGATACACACCTGATAGGTGAAGGTACCCACGAAAAAGTCTACGAAAAACTGGGTGCCCACCTCATAACTACTGAGGATGAACATGGTGTTGTTTTCGCCGTATGGGCTCCCAATGCCAAACGCGTTGCTGTTATCGGAGATTTTAACAACTGGGACAGCTCATTCCATATAATGCACCCTTCTGACTCCGGAATATGGAGTTTATTTATACCCGGCTTAAGTGAATATACCGTTTATAAATTTCACATAACCACCCAGGATCTTCAAACTTTTGATAAAGCAGATCCCTACGGGTTTGCGATGGAAGAACGCCCCAAGACCGGTTCGGTAGTGGTTAATCTTGATAAATACCAGTGGCAGGATACCCACTGGATGCAATCAAGAAAACAGACACAAAATTTAGATAGGCCTATTTCCATTTATGAAGTTCAGCTAGGTTCATGGCGTAAACCTAGCGACGAGAAATACGGCAACAGATTTCTGACATATCGCGAACTAGCTGCACAACTCATTCCCTATGTTAAAGATCTAGGTTTTACTCACCTTGAAATTCTCCCCATTGCCGAATATCCGTACGATGGATCTTGGGGATATCAAGTGCTTGGTTTTTTCGCTCCAACGTCTCGCTTCGGAGCTCCAGAAGATTTCATGTTTTTGGTGGATCAATGTCATCAGGCCGGACTGGGGGTCATCCTTGATTGGGTTCCCGCCCATTTCCCCAAAGATGGATCAGGGCTCAATTTTTTTGACGGAACTCATCTTTATTCACACCAGCATCCTTTTCAAGGTGAACACCAGGACTGGGGGACCTTGATTTTTAATTACAGTCGAAATGAAGTTCGCTCTTTTCTCATCTCCAACGCCATTTTCTGGCTTGATAAATATCACATCGACGGACTCCGCGTAGATGCCGTGGCTTCCATGCTTTACCTGGATTATTCGCGTGATGATGGTCAATGGATACCCAATGAATACGGGGGCAGAGAAAATCTCGAGGCTATTCATTTCCTTAAAAAAACCAATGAAGTTGTTCATGGGGTATTCCCAGGTATATTGACTATTGCAGAAGAATCGACTTCCTGGCCCATGGTATCTCGCCCTACGTACCTTGGTGGACTTGGTTTTAGCCTCAAGTGGAACATGGGCTGGATGCATGACACGCTCGAATACATGGCCACCGATCCTCTTTACAGAAAATACCATCACAACCGAATGACGTTTGGTATGCTCTATGCCTTTCATGAAAATTTTATTTTGCCACTCAGTCATGATGAAGTGGTTCACGGTAAAAGTTCGCTGCTCGCAAAAATGCCGGGTGATGACTGGCAGCAATTTGCTGGACTCCGAGCTTATTATGGATTTATGTGGGGATACCCTGGTAAAAAATTACTTTTTATGGGTGGTGAATTTGGACAACGCCAGGAATGGAACTACGACACGGGGATAGAATGGAAGGCTCTGAAAGCTCCTCAGCATGCCGGTGTCCATAGATTCATGAGGGACCTTAACCTGGTCTATCAAAGTGAGCCTGCGTTGTATGAACAGGATTTTGATTGGACAGGTTTTTCATGGATTGACGCTAACGATTCAGACAACTCAGTGTTATCTTTTGTCCGATTTGCAAAAAATCCTGATGACTTTCTCATTATTATCTGTAATTTTACTCCTGTTGTTCGCACACAGTACAAAATAGGCGTACCAAAGCCAGGACGTTATTCGGAACTCATCAATTCCGATTTAGGCATATATAATGGTAGTGATGTATCCAATCCTCAGGAATTACATTCATCTCCTGAGGCTTGCCACAGCCTGGATAACTCATTAACTCTTACCCTGCCGCCCTTGACAACGCTTATTCTTAAACCATGTTGATCATCTTTTGTATTAACTGAAACAAACCCGTAACTGAAAAGGCCTATGAAAACACGTACGATTATCCTGACAGTAGTTGGTATTGTTGTTTACGTCATGGTCGCCAAATACCACGGCGAGCTGAAAAGAAACAACCCCCTCTCAAGCGAACATGCCGCAACCCCAGTAGAGCAGCATGCGCAGCTCACAGACCAACATCATACTGATGTAGCCCCGACATCGGATCAAGACTCGGAAGAGACTGCTCCAGCTTCCCTTACTGCCCATGATGAGCCCATCGCGCATGATCAGGCCCAACCGGCAATTGAAGCAGAGGCTGAAGATAAACAGCAGCAACCTGCTCCTGAGCAGGTTGCAGCTAAACAGGCAGAACAGCAGGCAGATATGGCTGTTGTAGCCAGTCAACAGAAGCTCAGTGATGAACTTGCTCAGAAAGAAAAGCAGATTCTTGAGTTGCTTGAAGCGCAGGAAATTGTAGCCAATAAATACCGGGAGTTGCTCAAGCAAACCGAACAAGCCAATGCTGCCATCAGCGCTTTGCGCAAAGGTAAACAGTCACTCAGTGCAGAACTGGAGAAAAATAAGGCAACCGCTGAAGAACTGGTTGCTGCTCAACTTGCGCTACAGGAAAACGAAAAGGCCGTTAGCGTAGCCAATGAGCGAATAGTAGCCCTTGCTGAAAAAAACAACGAACTTAAGAAAAAATATGAAGCATCAAGCACTGCCATCCAACAACTTAAAGCAGCCCTGGTTGATGCAGAGCTAACAAACACCAAATCCGACAAAATCGTCCAGGAAAATGAAGATCAGCTTGCTCAGCTTCAAGACCAGATTCAGGCACAGACCACCGAAATAGGACGGCTTAAAGCTAAATTAACCGATGCTACGTCCCAGCTTGCAATCACCCGTAACAACCTGAAAAAAGCCGATCTTAGGGCAGAAGCCATGTTTCGCTTTGGTCAGGAAAAAGAACAATCCCTTCTTCCTTTTGAAGAACAGATAGCGAGCCTGCAAACTTTCATCGATGAAAAACAAGCAGCTCTTACAGCAGCAGTCAATGAAGGTGAATCCCTGCAGCAGGCTCTGCGCAGCAAGACGCAAGAATTTGATGCACTGGTACTGGCCAATAGTGAGCAGGCTGCTCAAGTCTCCAGCCTGCTGGAAAAAGTCGCTGCATTAGAGTCTGATCTTGCGCTCAAAAATGAAGAGTTTACAGCCTCTATCGAACTCCTGAAACAGACAGAAGCTAAGCGTCAGGAAGGTATTGATAAAATTGCTGCACTCTCTGATGCAAACAGCGTAGCTCAAGCCGAAATTGAACAAGCAGCACAAGACAATAAAGAAGCGCAAGACAAAATTGCCGAACTTGAATCAGCAATAGCTCTTGCCGAGACAGAAGCACAGAGCAAAATAGTCGAACTTGAATCAGCCATTGTGCTGGCCGAAGCCGCAGTAACGGAAAGCCAGGACAAATTGAACAGTGTCAACGAAACTGTTGCATCACTTCAGGAACAACTGGCAATACAAACAACAGCGTCTGAGGAACTTGAAACACAGCTTCAAGAAATGACCAGTAATTTTACTGCCCTCAAAGAAGAAAATCTTACGCTCGCCGGCCAAATAGACAGCATGCTTGCCGACCAGCAAGCTGTAGATGGATTGAAACTACAGGTAGAAGAAGCAACTACTGCTATTGCTGCACTGGAGGCAGAAAAAGACGCCTTTGCGGCGGAAACCCAGACTCAAGTCGAGGAGTTGCAGATACAGAATCAAACACTGCAAGCGACGCTGGAAGAAAAAGAGGTGGCTCTGGCTGAAGCTAACGCGCAAATTGAGACATTAACCCCTCTTCCGGCATTGATTGAAGAATTGGAAAATGCTGCAGCTCTTCATGCAGAATCCATTGCCGCTAAAGATGCGACTCTCGCTGAACTCTCTGCACAGGTAGAAGAACTCACTGCATTGAAAGTGCAGCTTGAAGAAAGCCAGGCAAAAAACAGTGAGCTTACTACTTCTTTGGAACAGCAAACAGCGCAACTCTCTACCGTAAATCAGGAGCTGACTACAGCTCAGGAACAGCAGGCATCCCTAACAGAAGAACTTACAGCTGCTCAGGAACAGGCTACCGGCTTGGCGGGAGAACTCACTGCATTGAAAGTGCAGTTTGAAGAAAGCCAGGCAAAAAACAGTGAGCTTACTACTTCTTTGGAACAGCAAACAGCGCAACTCTCTACCGTAAATCAGGAGCTGACCGCAGCTCAGGAACAGCAGGCATCCTTAACAGAAGAACTTACAGCTGCTCAGGAACAGGCTACCGGCTTGGCGGGAGAACTTGCCACAGCCAAAGAACAACAGGCCTCATTGACAGAAGAACTCGCCGCTGCTCAGGAACAGGCTACCGGCTTAGCTGGGGAACTTGCCACAGCCAAAGAACAACAGGTAGCTTTGACAGAACAACTCACCACGGCCCAGGCCAAAGCAGGACAGGTTGAAACGCTTACAGCTACAGTCCAGGAAAAAAATGATGCCTTAACTGACGCACAAGAGCAGATAAAAGCATTGCAGGAAGAGGCTGCAAAAGTTGAACAACTTGACAAACAGATCGCTGAACTTACCGCAAAGGTTGAACAGACAGACGCTGCTAAAATAGCTGCAGAGAAGAAGGTAGCCTCCTTAGAGGCAGAAGCATCTACCCTGCAAGGAAACATCCAAGAGGTATCCAAATCTCTTGCTGCAAGCGATAATAAATTTGCATCAGTCAGTTCTAAACTGCAATCTTCTCTTGCCGAGATTGCTACCCTGACAACTGCTGTCAACGAAAAAAGCGCCACTGCCGAGCAACTTGCTCAAGAACAGGCTACGAGCCAAGAGACAATTGCTGCTCTAGAAAAGCAACTCGCAGCAGCCAAAGGTAAAAGCGAAGAACTCGTAGCAGCAGAAAAGACTGTTGCAGACCTGGAAGAATCTAACAGCATGTTGCAACAGCAACTAGCTGCCAGCAGTGAAGCTGCTGCTCAGCTTCAGGCGCAAGCAGAAGCACTGCAAAAAGAACTCGACGTCCTCAAAGACGAACGTAACCAACTCGCCAAGCAAAGTACTGATACCGATCAGGATGGTGTAATGGATGCGACTGATGCATGTCCAGACACTCCTGCTGGTGTAAAAGTTGATGATACCGGATGTGAGCCTGACAGCGACAAAGACGGAATTGTTGACCGTGCAGACCTGTGTAACGATTCTGCAGAGGGAAGCGTTGTTAACGAACTGGGATGCGAGCCGACCCAAAAAATCATCCTTAGCGGCGTTACATTCAAAACCGGAACTGCCGACCTGACACCAACATCCAAGGAAAACCTGGACATGGTTGCGGCAGCACTCCTTAAATTCCCAGCAATGCAACTTGAAGTTGCAGGGTACACAGACTCGGTCGGTAATGAGGAGAGAAACCTGCAGGTTTCAAACCTCCGTGCACAGGCTGTAGTCGATTACCTTGTTGAAAAAGAAATCGATGCAGAGCGACTTGTTGCAAAGGGCTATGGCATGGCTGATCCTATTGCAGACAATGCAACAGCCGAAGGACGTGCAAAAAACAGAAGGGTGGAATTACACCCGATAGCTGAATAATACTCTTACTTCTTTTACCTTGTAAAAGCCCGTTGCAGCTGGTTGCAACGGGCTTTTTTTTATTATTTACACCTTATCGATGAAAGATATCCAACCGCTCTAAATACGCTCTCTGCCCATGGACTAAACTCCAATTTAATGGTAAACAAGCATTCAGAAAATGATATTTCAGTCACTATTCGGCCGCACCCTGCGGAATCTGTTGTTTTTTCTGCGCACGATCAGGAGCATTGCGGCACAGTTACTGATCGAGATTAAGGCGAAATTACAGGCCATCAACTGAAGTTACTTTTCTCTTTTTAAACCGTACCTTTTGATAGAACTTACCCGTTTTCGAGTATAACATGGAACGATTACTTTTAATTGCTTTTGCTGCCGCACTTGGGGCTGCCTTTTATTACTGGTTTGCCAGAGCAGTCCACAAACAGTCCATGCAGCATTTTATCCACGCTAATCTCTGGCTAATGCATCCAAATGCAATTTGCTACTGGCGCACAGCGATTGCTCTAGTAGCTTATGTTCTCTATTTTTTTGCAGGATTTCAGGCTATTGCAATAATTATTTTCACCTTTGCCGCAATACTCGATGGTGTTGATGGGACAGTGGCCAGGGTGTGTAACCTCTCAACCACATGGGGAGAATGGCTTGACCCCATGTGCGACAAACTGACATACCTGCCACCATTGCTTGGCTTTGCCTATGCCGGGATTCTGTCAATCAAACTTGTCTGGACACTTGTAGCCATAGAACTCTTTGGCCAATTTTTAGCCAGACACATTCTCTCATACATGAAGTGTTCAGTAGCAGCTAATAATTTCGGAAAAATCAAAGCCATCATCTGCTTTACCTTGATGATTTTTTGTTCATTATTAGAAAAGAGTTCAGGGCTTTTTGTTGTTAATATAGGCGATGAGGTACTTATAGCCTGCATTATTCTTGCTGCTGCCTCGGTGGTTTTTAAATTTATCCCCAATCGCTTATATGCTGATATACTGTCTACCCTTAACTTTTTCTGTGGTGTAACCAGCCTGATTCTGACTCATAACAAGTTCTTTGCCTGGGCTATTTTTGTTATAATCCTAGGTCAGCTTTTTGATCTTTTTGATGGACGCATGGCGGAAAAACATGGTGGAACCAAGTATGGACCCTACTTGGATGACATTGCTGATTTTGTTAGTTTTGGTCTTGCACCAGCCTATGTCATTGTTCAATCAGGTGGGAATCTGGCATGGCTTTTTGCCACTTTATTTTTTGTCGGAGTTGCTTATCGGCTCGTTCGCTTTGTTACTGTTGATAAAAAACGGACAGATATTCCTGAAGGCGTTTTCAATGGATTACCAAGTCCGGCAGGTGCATTAATAGTTCTTGGTGCAGCTTTGGTTGCAGAGCCTATTTTGCTATGGATAATAGCGGCCGGTACAGTGGGGTTAATGATCAGTCACATTCGTTTTGCCCACTTTGCACGAGTCATCCTCAAACATATCCCCAAACCGTTATTCTTTCTCACCAGCGCAACAATTATTGTTGCCATCTCCTTTGTACTTAAAACAAAGAATGTAGAGATGTTTGGATATTTTATTCTTTTCTCTGTATCGCTCTATATTGTTGCGGGAAGAAAATGGCTTCATGATCCCATTCAAGAAAAATAACATCTCACATACCCCTTATTTAGCACCACCGCTCGTCTAAGGCACTAAAATGGGCTTTGCTTTTTAAATACTAAAAAAATAATTCTTCTGGATCAAATCCTCTCTTTCCGCAATCTACTTTTACCCAACACAGCCCCTACGGTATCCCCAAAAAACCGGTTGCCGAATTACTCGCTCAATCAACAAGCGACCAAAACCTGCCCCTATGCCTATAAACAGACTATGCCCCCTTGCAGAGATGGCTTCAATATTTTCCATGGTGGGCATGGCTGTAGGCTCGGTCAACCATTTTGACAACTGACCGCCTTAACGAATAAAGGTATTTTTGATCAAACTATTGAGACCGAATGGACACGATCTCTCCAAGAGAGACACCCCATGAGCCTTGCATATAAAGAACATTGACGTATCTAAACGAATTAATCCACTCAATTGAGTCTGCCTTGCCGCTCTCTATGCAAGTAGTCCCTCCCAGATTTTTTCTCGTTTTGTTGGCAATCACGGATGTGATTGCATACAAAAGCTAGAGGCTCGGATCATTTTTCATTTGTTTCAATTGATCTTTATGGGCATACATCTCGTGGTCGGCTTTTATCAGCAACTCTTTTGCTGTGGTTCCATCTTCAGGACAATAGGCTACACCGATGGCTGCGCCATATAAATTGATGGAACCACTTCCCATATGCATAGGTTCGGAGAGTGCAGTAGCTATTTTATTGTAAATGACTTTGAGATCGTCGCGTGAATCGATATCGTAAAAAAGAACAACAAACTCATCACCTGCAAATCGGGCAACCATATCCTCCTTGCGCACTTGGGTACGCAGCCGAAGCGCCAACTCAATCAGTACATTGTCACCAATTTCGTGTCCATGTTTATCATTAATCTTCTTGAAATCGTTCACATCGATAAACATAACTGCGAATTTCTCAATCGGTGATGATTCAATACGGCATATCGCTTCTCCGAGCGCTTGTTCATAGGCGTATCGATTTGGGAGTCTTGTCAGATGATCCGTCTGCAATCGCTGCTGCATAGCTTGAAAGCTTTGAGCCAGCTCACCTATTTCATCACTACGCCTGATATTGATGGGATGTTCGAGTGAACCGCTCCCAACCTGATTGGCAGCAAAAGATAATTTTTTGAGATCTCGTGTAACCCAATTGAGAATAGAAAGTCCTATGAGTACGACAAAAAGCGTAGCCAAAGCAGCCAGGAAAATTGTACGCCGGACATTATGACTAATGCCCCCCATGAAATCCTGGTCAGGTATTGCCACAATATTGATCCAGATCAAGCCCGATTGATCCTGAAATCTGGAATAGGCTACATGGACTTTTGCGCCCTCTTTATTATAAAAATAGAAAGGATCTATCTGCAC
This sequence comes from Desulfogranum marinum, assembly GCF_016918565.1. Classification (GTDB taxonomy): domain Bacteria; phylum Desulfobacterota; class Desulfobulbia; order Desulfobulbales; family Desulfobulbaceae; genus Desulfogranum; species Desulfogranum marinum. The sequence continues at coordinate 56,396 of NZ_JAFFQD010000013.1, read as the reverse complement.
CTTGTTTGTGTTTCCCGCACGGCGCTTTTCAACTTGTTTGTACACCTCAACCAGCATCTGGTTTTCACTTTCCGCTGCATTCAATCTCCTCATCTTCCCATCTTTAAGACTCCTTATATTTGGGCTGCAAGAGGAGGCTATAAGGTCTCCGTTAGGCTCAATGATAAAGGCAATACCATTCTTGGAAATATCCAACGAACTAACAAACGTATTCAGGGCTCGCAACGGCATATCCGTAGCCACCACCCCCTTGAGATTTCCGAATTCATCCAGGACCCGACGTGCCCTGGTAGCGACCAGATCATTTGTTCCGAAATCAATATATACGGAAGTCCAGATATCGATATCACTGGTTTCGGCAACCTGAAACCAAGGACGGACTCTTGGGTCGAATAATTTCTCTTCCTTGTGGCTAAGAACGGGTTTCCCGTTCAATCCTTCAAAAAAATATATGGTTCGATGCTCTTCCGGTTTAAACTTAATCCGCAATTCAGCTCGTTCTTCAGAGTGACGGTAAAGACCAAAAGCCTGGCCGCTGGTTGATCCATAATAAACATAGTTATTGGGATCAGTATGCAACGAAGTGGCTATCCAGAAACGGGTTTTGATATTTTCAAGATCCTGCTCGATTGAATCCGGTGCAACCATCTTCTCAGGGAAAGCCGCTTTGAGTGTCGCCACTGAACCAACAACATGCCTATCCACGGCCAGACTGATACGGCTGGCAGTCTCTTCAAGTAAGTGATTGGAAACCAGCAACACAGCGTCACTGCCAGTCCGATAGGATAAAATTCCAAGCACTGTAGCTAGCAGAACAACAAGTGTTACGTACGGTACGATCAGTACTATTCGCAGAGATGAACCGGGGATTCCCCGATGGAGCTGAAATGACATAGTAAAGCTACTCCTGCACAGCTGAAAAAGAGAAAGGGGGCAACGTGTACAGCGGACTAAACAGCTAGGACATACTATTCTTGTTTTTCTTGACTTTTCATAGTCTCGCAACAAAGAAGGGAACAGCAATAAGCTAGTCTAGAAAGTTATCATAAACTCTATGGTAACACCAGCACCACATTCTTTTTCACTTGAAAGCCGGTTACAAAAACAGACTGACAGCCTGTTTCTATTTTGCCCCGGGAACCTCTCAAATGTCCTCTGTTCATTTATGCCCAGCCACCCCGATGTTTCATGGGACCAACTTTATTAGATAAAGATATGAATCGTTGTCACCCAAATATTGTTTGATACCAAATTGATATCATCATTTCTGTTCAACCAATGGAAGACAGGCCACCCCAAATCGAAGTACCGGCAAGCCTCAACCCACTCTTTAAACAACAAAAACGGATTATTTGCAGAGAACATCCATCCAGTGTATCAATAATGAAAGTTATCGAAAAAATAACGATTCAGCCAATAATCAACGACCTCACCTTCCCCCCGATTTGTAACTTGTTCAGTAGAGCTTCAGATGCATGCAAGCCGGCTGGATAATTTGAATGACGCAGTGTTTTCCTGCCCGATCGTGCGCTGGTGTGCACTGCTGAAGAATAACACGGAAAAGAAATTTGAATGCACTAAAATCTATTGTTGAACAACACAAATCAACAATTTTCGACTACCGACATACATTGCACCGTATTCCAGAAACTGCGTTCACCGAGCGTAAGACCAGCACATTTGTGGAGGAGCAACTCAAAAAACTGGGTCTTGAGCTGGAGACAGGCATCGCCCAATATGGCCTCACGGGCCTGATGAAAGGTCATGGGCCAAAGACCGAAACAGGCAAGACCCTCATGATCCGAGCGGATATGGACGGCCTGGCTGTGACTGAAGAAACAGGCTTACCTTGGGCTTCCACTCATCAGGGTAAGATGCATGCTTGTGGACACGACGGGCACATGGCCATGGTTCTCGGTACGGCCCTGGTTCTCAATACCATAAAAGAAAGGTTTAACGGCCGGATTAAGTTCTTGTTCCAGCCTGCAGAAGAAGGTCCTGGCGGAGCAAAACCCATGATCGATGCTGGAGTCCTCGAAAACCCCCATGTAGATTATGCTCTGGGTGCTCATCTCTGGCCTGCTTTAGAAAAGGGTATGATCGGAGTTAAAGAGGGGCCATTGATGGCGGCTATGGATTTTTTTGATCTGACCATAACCGGAAAAGGTGGTCATGGAGCCATGCCACACTTCTGTATTGACCCGGTCGACACTGCCGCCCAGGTAATCAATGCCCTCCAGCGCATAACCAGTCGCCAAATGAGCCCAATCAGCCCAACTGTAGTCACCATTGGCAGTATACATGGGGGAAACAGTTACAATATCATTCCAGATACGGTGAACCTTAAAGGGACCACACGAACCTTTGACCGGGACGTCTGGGTCTCATGGCCGAAAAGAATAGAAAAGATCATCAAAGGTGTATGCGAATCCATGGGGGCAGAATATACCCTGGATTACAAAACAGGCTATCCCCCGACATTCAACGATACAGAGATGGCGGCACTCGCAGGGGAATGCGCAGCCAGGGTGGTAGGAGAAAATAAGGTTACCATTCCCGACTCCACCATGGGTGGAGAAGACATGTCCTTCTATCTGGAAAAAACCAAAGGGTGTTTTATTTTTCTCGGAACCGGGCACCCCGGATGCTCCCCTCTCCATAACAGCAAATTTGATTTTGATGAAAACGTGCTCTTAACAGGGGTCGAACTTTTCTGTGATATGGCTTTGACTTTACTGAAATAAGATTGATAGGCTCCCCTGGGATGCATTCTTCAGAGGGAGCTTTACTTTCTCACCATCCTCTTTCTTGCCTACCCAATCGCCCTTTTATCGTATTCGCCCTTCCAGGTAAAAGGAGATTCTGTATGCTCAAACATTTTTACTGGGTAATCTTAACAGGGCACCTTTCGCTGGCGTTCCTGGTCCAGAACTCTTTTAATTTCAACCTCCCTACACTACTCTTTGAGATCGAAAACAAGGCAGAGACCTTGCCTCCGATTGTAATTTTATGCTAAACTAACATTAGGTTGGAAAGAGCACATGGTAACGTTCGGAATTTTTCTCGGCCTGATTGTAGTTGGCACAATTGTCATAATAGCCAGACTCACCCTAAAAATTTTTTACAAAGCTCCTGGTTGCTCAACAACACATAGCGGCCTCCGGCATTGTTCATTATGCAACTCTTTCAAATGGATCAAGCTGGAAATACAACGCAGACAATGACAATAAGGCCATACCTTCTTATGTTGTAGTAAATGCGGTAATAAAAAATCGGCCTGAAATGTTGAAAAATCCATTGCCGAAATAGCATCAATTGCTATTAATCCGTCCCCTTCTCTCTCCGAAAAGGAGGCACTAATGATAAATACAACCGACGCCTACAATGCTGTGATTGGCCCAGGCCCTCACTCGGCCAATCACTTGTTTAGGGTATTACCTCATGAACCTGCGAATTGCAAAGCGCTTAATGGTAGGTCAACAATTAGGTGTACTGCAAATCTCCAACCCTAACTGCAGCAGTTGAATGCTTTGCTGTTCGTTACTCTTCATTTCAATCGATATTTGAAAAAAAGACGTTACGTCGTCATCACCTGTAAACAAAGGCAGCAGGAATAAAAGATACAACCATCTCACTCTATTTTTTTACCTTTTTTACAGAGATATAGTTATGCATGAAATAGAAGCTTTAAGCTGGCAACAGGAGAGATATCGCGCCATCCTTTCCCAGCACATTGATAGATTATACAATGCATTGGAGGAACTTCAACGCACCACCCTACTCTGTATGAGTTTAGACACTGCCTCAGACAAACAGATCGACGAGTGGTTGCAACAGGAGGGGTTTGCTGTTGACGAAAACGGTTTTTTCCAAAGCAAACCATTGCTGTCATCGTTTAGACAAGGCACCGCCCCAAAGGAGGCCTTCAGCATTTCCTGGGGAAAACAACTCAAAAGCGACCCAACCGTACGGCGTCATATACACACCCACCGAAATATTGGGAACCATCTCAAGCATATCCACGATCGCTTGGGAAATGTTGGCTGGATCTATTACCAAGATGCCGCAAACACCTCGCTTCAGTATCCATTCATTGATCAATGCACCGCAATTCCCTTTGATTTCGACTGGACCACATACCACACCTACCTTTCCGTATGTCCGCAGAATAATCCCAAACGCTTGATCCGCTGGACAACTCCCACTGTCGATTATGCCGGCGAAGGTATAATTCTTTCCGTTTCTATCCCTGTCTGGCAGGGCGACAGCTTTATCGGCTTGTGGAGCATTGATCTGCCTATCCGCTACATCTACCAAGATTTTGCCTCTGCAAAACCTTTTCCCCAGCAAAAGCAGTTCATTGTGAACAAGCAAGGGATGCTGTTATTGCACGAAAAGCTAGATGCCGAAATCGACAAAACAGAGGGGACCGTTTTTCTGCATCCATTGTCAGATCTCGGGAAACAGTGGCAAGATCTGGACTTGGCAGAGCTTATCGTAAAACAAGCAGGTGTATTGCAAATAACAAACTCTGCCGGCACGAACTGGGTATACAGTTACAGTCATGTGCCAGGTGTCGATTGGATTCTCTTTTCAGGCCTCCCCAAGGTAGCTGTGGAAGAGGCAGCCACACAACGACTTCAGGAGGCCTTTCGACAAATATCCGATGGAGATTTCTCGCACAGAATCGAAGCAATGCCAACCAGCACCCTGTCTACTCTGGTTGACGAATTTAACAATATGACTACGCGGCTGGATGTAGCGGAGAAGCATCGGCAGGAAATGGAACGGCAGTTGCTGCAAAGTCAAAAAATGGAAGCAGTCGGCAGGTTGGCAGGTGGGGTTGCTCACGACTATAACAACATGCTCAGCGTCATTATCGGCTATTCGGAAATGGTCCTGGAAAAAACGCCGGCCGACAACCCTTTATATCACTATATCAAGAAAATTGAGAGTGCAGCAAATCGCTCCAAGGAACTTACCCGCCAACTTTTAGCCTTTGCCCGCTGCCAAACCATTGCGCCCAAAATACTCAATATCAATGAGGCGGTGCAAAGCATGCTCAAAATGGTCAACCCTCTGATCGGTGAGGATATTAAACTCGCCTGGTGCCCGGGAGAGGAAATATGGCCGATAAAGATCGATCCGACTCAAATTGACCAGATTCTGGCTAATCTTTGCGTTAATGCCAAAGACGCTATGAACGGGATGGGAAAAATCATTATCGCAACGGCAAACACAAAATTTGACGACCACTTTTGTTCCCAGCACCAGGGATTCTTTCCCGGTGAATTCGTTCGCCTCTCATTAAGCGATGACGGTGAGGGAATGGAGGCATCAATTTTAGACCATCTCTTCGAACCATTTTTCAGCACCAAGGATAGCGGCAAAGGGACCGGACTCGGTCTGGCAACAGTGTATGGCATTGTCAAGCAAAACAATGGGTTTATTAATGTTAACAGTGATCTGGGTATTGGTACCACCTTTGAGATATACCTGCCCAGGGCCAACGGTCAGCCCGTTGAGACTCTTGCAAAAAGCACCGTGGAAACATCCAGGGGCAATAACGAAACCGTGCTGCTGGTGGAAGACGAAGCTGCGATACTCAATCTAACCAAGAGAATGCTCAGACAACTCGGTTACCACGTTATAGCCACAGACTCGCCCATGGAAGCCATCAGTATCGTCGAAAGCCATGCCGAACCGATTGACCTGCTGCTTACCGACGTGATCATGCCGGAACTGAATGGACGTGACCTGGCAAATAGGTTACAGCAAAATAATCCTGCTCTCAACGTGCTGTTCATGTCCGGTTATCCATCCAGTGTTATTATTAACAGGGGTGTATTGGACAACGACGTTTTTTTGCTGCAGAAACCATTTTCTAAAAGTGAGCTCGCCACCAAAATAAGAGAGGCCCTGGCCACAAGCATATCCCTCTCTTGATAACAGACAGTTCGCCATTATCACACCTCAAATTCAAGTAGTCAAGGTTCGATAAATTTCCGGCATAAGCATCGGTAGCTTCTTCAGGTTATCCACAAAAATATAGTTTGCAGTTCCATACATATGGCTAATATACGATTGCGCCTGTTCATCAATGGTAATGCAAAATGGATGAATACCGGCAGCCTGTGCTTCAAACAACGCGTGCCGCGTATCCTCAATGGCATAGTCACCCTTATAATCATCATAGTCCTGTGGCTTGCCGTCGGAAAGTACAACCAGTAAGCGCAAGGTAGCATCAACTTCCTCAAACAATGATGACATATGCCTGATGGCAGGCCCCATGCGTGTGTATTCCTTCGGTGAGATACCAGCTATACGCTGCCTTATTTCAGGGCTGTACTTTTCATCCAGAGCCTTAACAGGGAAGATCTCACAGCCTAGACGACATCTCCCGGAAAAGCCATAGATCCCATACCTGTCATTGAGCATCTCCATGGCCTCACTTATTAATATAAGCGCTTCCTTTATAGAGCGACCAACCCAGCCTTCGGTGGAACTGGACATGTCCACCAAAAATAAAACCGCGATATCACGGCTATCGGGTAGCAGACGAATAAACAGATTATCAGAGGGGCTACAACCAGCCTTTGCGTCCGCTATTGATTCCACTACAGCATCAAAATCGATATCATCTCCTTCCTTTTGCCGATAGACATATCTGTTTGCAGTTTTCAACATCTCAAACTGTCTTTTCAGCATTGCTATCTGATACTGATACCGACTTAAGGTTGCCTCAACAAAGGAGGACTGTACCTGGGAAACAGGCTTTTCATTAACAATGCACCAGTCTTTGCGATACCCCTTGCGACGATAATCCCACTCATCATATTTAAATTGCACACCTGCCGATACGGTTTCATCACCCCTTTTACGAGGCATGCCCCTGTTCTGGTCGGCTTCCATGACTGCGCTATTCACGTAATTGAGAGGAAGATGCCCCAGGTCATTAATAATTTCCTCGGTGAGTTCGCTAAGCTCTTCAGTAAGTTCGACCTCTTGATCTCCGACAACAATATACACAGGTTTTCCAGCTTGATTCTGTTCTTGCGGCTCTGTTTTCAGAACAGCTTCCTGTTCCACACCAGCAGAATTGCCGGCAGTGCTTTCTTCCGCACCATCCTCATTCGCTACATCGTATTCTAAAGAATCAGCCAGATAGGAAGAGAATGTTTCAATAAACTGTTGCTGCTGTATTTTTCGTTGTTTTTGTATGGCTGCCATTACCTCTTTAAGACGCAACTCTCCTTGAAAAACAAGGGGATCTCCATCAATTGAATAGAGCTCATCTTCGGCAGCCACAAGCACAGCGATATCCCTTGCGGCACGTTGACTGGTTGTACGTACAGCCGACTTGCCTTCACATTGCTCTACCCAGTGGCCAATACGCTGCATAAGGCGTGAATGCACTTCATCGAATCCAACTCCACCAAGCAGCCTTTTTTGTAGATAGGGGATAAGGTCTGTTGTGTTAACAGTATCAGGTAGATCGCGTCGCAACTGAGAAGCAATACAGGTAAATGCTTTCATGAGCCCCGGCAATTCTCGGCGCAGAAAAGCAAGGGTCCGTACCATTTCAAAAAAATGATACAGCTGCATAAGGGTCAGTGGATCTGAACCGGATGTGAAAAAATCCTGCAGTGGATGGATAGTTTTTGCCGGTGTATTTGAGTAGCCGCTGATATTCAAGGTGCCTACCTGTAGGGATGCCCACTGATAAGAAACTATAAACTTGTAGAGAAGAAAAGCATCATTGTCATCCTCGAGCAAATCCAATTCCCAGGGCACGAAAATAGAATGAGTGTCTGTATAGGTTGTGCCGGAGGCAATAAGGGGTAGTTCTCTACCAGCAAGCCCATTAAGATACAGTTGCAAACGTCCGTGCACATCATCAAGCCGCAGCCCTTGTTTACCATGCAGTCGAGCACTGGAAAATCGCACTGTTTCTATACGGGCCAGAACAAAATGCAAACCTTTTTCCTCATACTGCCCCAGCATTTCTTTTACCCATGTATCGAGATTGTCCGACGTGATGTAAGGTATCGCTTTATGCACGTTTGCCAAATACGCAAAGCACAAGGAGTAAGAAACAGACCAAAGAGCAGGAACCTGCTGTAAAATATCGTTTACAATATTTTCCTTTTCACCTACAAGCGGCTGAAGGCTTTCTTCTACATCCATCTCACTGGGTATGCTCGGTGCTACGAGCTCGTAAAACAATTCACTTAGTTCGGTTATATCCATAGCTATAAAAAAGAAGTTGGTTATTTTGGCGAAAATACCGCCGACGCAGGATGCACTCTCTCTGCGCTGGAAAAAAGACTGTGCGCGGGGCGAATTCTCTCACAAAAAAAATCACCTTTTCCTGCAAAGGAGAAGTAGTTATTTAAATTTTCTCTCCATTTTAAGCAACATACATAACATTTCCATAAAATAATCTCCCAGCCGTTTCTTGACTTTTTCCTCAAATGTGTTGCTGCTCTTATTCTGGAGTGTCACAGACACTTGGATTCTGTTCACCCATTCCAAGCAATCACTACCTGGAATTTGCGCCGGTTCGCGTCTTAGCCCTACCGAGACTTTGCTACAAGGGAAATCAAAAGCAGGCCAATCAAACCCGTGCCCTACCCCAATGTGACACCTCTTCGATAACACGACAAAATTCATTACAACCCTTGCTCCTCCCACATATAAAAAACGAAACAATCTCGACCTTGACAGACGGCTATTCCTCCATTAACGATAGAATGTGTAGTATGTAATACTTTTAAATAATAACCAAATGTTAGAGGCAGAGAGCGGACGCACACCGGCACATAAAATCTGTGCGAATGTCCGTCCTTTTAAGTACGAAGCGACAGCCGATCTTCTCTCACGGCAGAACGATTGTCTCTCTTCCCAACACTTAACCCGGATTTTCGGATAAACCATTGTGTCAATTTGTTCCATTGCAAACAATTTCAACATGTTGAGGACAAGTAGATGGAATTATAAATGTTCACAATGTTCACCCAAGGCCATCTGCACTGATAATAGATCCGGGTTAAACAGTGCTCATCCACCTGAATCGAGGAGGTTTGCTATGTTATGGAAACAATTTTTTACTCCGGTCACTTCAATTGACGCCAATCAGGCCAAAAAACTGGTCCTAGACGAAGGGGCCGATAATGTCACCTTTCTGGATGTTCGTCAGCCTAAGGAATATATGGCAGGCCATATTCCAGCCTCTCACCTCATTCCCATGGGAGAGTTGGATAAAAGATTAGGGGAACTTGACCCCAACAAACCTGTGGTGGTGTACTGAGCCATTGGTGGTCGCAGCCGGGTAGCTGCGCAGATGATGGCAGGTAAAGGCTTTACACGAATTTACAATCTGAGTGGTGGCATTAAGGCATGGAACAGCGAGGTAGCCGTTGGCCCTCCAGAGCTTGGCCTGGAGCTCTTTGACGGCGCGGAGAGCGCCGAACAAACAATCATTGTCGGCTATGGCCTGGAGCAGGGTTTACGGGAATTCTATCTCGATATGCAGCAAAATGTCGATGACAAGGAAGCGAAAGAATTGTTCCAAATGCTTGCCGATATTGAACTGCTGCATCAAAAACAACTGTTGAAACTCTACGATCAAGTGACCGGCACAAGCATGCCTGAAGATACATTTGAAAAAGAAAAGGTACAACCAGCCATGGAAGGCGGGTTGACGACAGCACAATACCTGGAACGTTTTAGTCCTGACCTTGAGTCAAAACTGGATATTCTTTCCCTCGCCATATCCATAGAAGCACAGGCGCTGGATCTCTATCAGCGGGCTGCAGACAAAGCTGATCAGGAAGACGTCAGTTCGATTCTGCGGCATATCGCCAATGAGGAACGCACCCACATAAATAAATTGACTCAATATCTCGACGCAATGGCATGAGGTGAAAAAATGGCAAAAAGAAGACTGGTGCTCATAGGCGGAGGCCACGCCCACATGGTCACCCTAGCCAATATCCGCACGATTGTAGACAAAGGGTATGACGTCACCGTTATTCAGCCCTCAACCCATCACTACTACTCGGGCATGGGACCAGGAATGTTGGGAGGAACCTATCACCCCGATGACATTCGTTTTGCCACTCGCAAGGTAGTGGAAAGTCAGGGCGGCACTTTTGTTAAAGATAAAGTGGTTTCTATTGATCCTGAAAAACAGGTGGTTCGGCTTGACAATTCGGACGAGGAGGTTGGATATGATGTCCTCTCATGCAATGCAGGTTCCTCTGTTCCACGTGACATCATACACGCAGATAGCCCGGAAATTTTTACAGCCAAACCCATTGAAAGCCTTTTCCGGGCACAGGAAAAGATCCTTTCCCTGAGTAAAGAGCGAGCTCTTAACATCGCCATTATCGGTGGAGGACCTTCTTCAATAGAGATTGCCGGGAATGTGCAGCAACTTGGTCAGCGCCAGGCACTCCACCAACCGCATATATCCATTTACACAGGTAGAGAAATAATGGTCGGCAAGCCTGCAAAAATTAGAAAACTGGCCTTGGCATCGTTGACCAAGAGGGGTGTAAAGGTGCTGGAAGGCAACTATGTCAAAAATATCGACCAAGGCATAATCCACCTGGAAGATGGGACCAGTCACCCTGCTGATATTATTTTTCCTGCAGTTGGCGTGCGGCCGTCTCCTATTTTTGCCGATTCAGGCTTGGCTACCGGGCCTGATGGCGGGCTGCTGGTAAATCGTTTTTTACAGTGTCCTGCATATCCCAATATCTTTGGTGGCGGTGATTGTATTTATTTTGAACCGGATCCATTGGATAAAGTCGGTGTCTATGCTGTCCGCCAAAACCCGGTATTATATCATAACCTGATGGCCGGCCTTGAAGGGGAAGATCTGGAGGCCTTTCAGCCGGGCGGTTCTTACCTGCTCATCTATAACCTGGGCAACGATGAAGGGGTTTTCTGCAAATGGTCGGTTATTTTTGGCGGTAAGCTTGCTTTCAAGATTAAGGATTATATTGACCGCAAATTTATCGAAAAATTCCAGACTATTGAAAAATAACACTTTAGCAAAATGCAGGTTTTTTCCGGTTATCCTGTAATAAAATGGGATAGCCGGTTCCTTATTAATTGCTTATCCCTATCGACTTGATATAAAAGAGTCAGAATAAAATAACCTCGAAAATTTCAATTAACTCTACCCCTTTTTTCCTTGATTCAATAAAAAGGAAAGAATAATACAATTATTCAACCGAATTCGTTGAAACTCGCCAGTTAAGTCACCCTTCGCCCAAAAAACTCTGAAGGCAAGTATCTCATGAGTAATTCGTCAAAAAATTCAGAAAAGCTCGCCATAGAGAAACAAAAAACGTTTCGTTTTTTGATGACCATAGTCGCCCTGCTGCTCCTGGCAGGCGTTGGCTTCTACGTGCTGCTCAAAGGGACCGAAAAAGGTGGTTCCGGCAAGGTAGCGGTGGACTTCACAGAGGGGAAGTTCAGCCTCGCCTTGGAGAAACCTATTGTTGACCAGATAGCCATAGGTACATCCAAAACAGAAGGTGCTGGCGATACAATTCAGTTTACAGAGGGCTTGATCACAAACCAAAATATTGTTGACCAGATCACCACTCTGGGATCGACGAGTCCAACCGCTTTCTCTGGCAAAAACTTTATCAGTAACGATCTACGTTGCCTTTTTTCCGTGCAGCACCCTGATCAATGGCAGATTCAGTATAATCCGGCAGGCCTGCAAAACTCCTCAGTTCCAGTGTATACCATCTTTAACCAAGAGGGATCTCACCTCAACATTGGAGTGGGATCGATACCACCCAATGTTAATATCCAGCAATTTGTTACGTTGAACATCCAAGCCATGCTGCAGACAGGGCAGCTGTGGCAGCCTCCGCAAATAACCTACGATTTCCCTTCAGAAACCGCTTTTGTTGTTTTTACCAATCCGCAGACAGGGGGAGAGTCATATCAAAAAGTTATAATCAATAGAGCCAGCAACCGGGTATTTATCGCTTCAGCAAATTACAACCATATGATTTCTCACCCGGAAGGTATTCAGGATTTGACCAACATGATAGCCACATTCACCACATTCTGAGCTCCGTATCTCACATCTCCCCATCAGCTTTTGCTTCCCCCACAAAAAAAAAGCACCTGCAGCAAACGCTGGAGGTGCTTGATTAAAATCAAAATGGTCGAGATATCAGCAACAAACCCTTTTACACCTCATTCAACTTTCGTTGCAATATGTTTTTTCTTGTTTCCCGGGAATGGCCTGCGACGCTACAGTCTGTGCATCCTGCAAAAGATGTACATCCCGTTGCGGGAATGGAAAAGATAAACCCTCAGCATCAAAACGTTCTTTCACTATTCGGGTGATATCCCAATAAACCTCCCAATAGTCCTCGGTCTTTACCCATGGGCGGCAGATAAAATTCACAGAAGATTCCGCCAGCTCATGCACTTGGATATTTGGTTCAGGAGTTTTCAGTACTAGTGGATGCTTATCGACAATATCCATCAGCACTTTACGGGCAAGGTCGATATCATCGTCGTAGCCTATACCAAACACAAGATCTACCCGGCGCTGCTTGCTACCGGTAATGTTGATGATGATATTGCCCCAAATTGAGTTGTTAGGTACAACCATGATCTGGTTATCGGCAGTGGTGATGGTGGTGGTTACCAGGTTCATGGAACGAACCACCCCCATAACACCTGCTACATCAACAAGATTACCGACATCAAAAGGCTTATACAGCATGATCATGATACCGCTTGCAAAATTGCTCAAGGTATTCTGCAAGGCAAAAGCAACAACAAAACCGGCGGCACCAATCAATGCCAGCAATGGACCTATATTGATTTCCAGAGCAGATAGTCCAAAAATCAAACCAATGATAAATGTCACCCGCCGCACGGAGTGAACAACAAAATTGCGCAACAGGATAGAACTGTTTTTAGCGATGCCAAATGCTTTTTCAGCCAATTTGCCAAGAATCAACCCCAGAACCCAAAACGCAAACACGGTAGCAATAAACGCAACAATGTTTTTCGCCCAGCGAATACCTCCTTCATCTGATTGCACCCACCCCATAACAGTAGCCCAGGCAGCTTCTTTGTCTGAGACATCGACCTTGATACCGCCTACGGAATCCATATATAGCCTATAGGGAACAACTATTTCGTTATCTTTTCCCTCTGGTGTTCTGCCAAGCTTGGCGTTCAACTCATCAAGCACTACACCGAGTCGATCGATGAGACCGGTGCGCTCGTCTCGAAGAGCTGCGACTGTATCCAGAATCTTACTTTTAAGTTCTGCCTCGGTATCAGCAACCTTATCCATTTCAGTACTAATTTTGGCGAGCTTTTCAGCATCATTCACCATTTTTTCAGTGGAATCTATGACTGCCTTCTTAATCTCTTCCTGCGTGGTTTGCAGCGCCTGCTTGGCATCATCTGCGGCGGCTATCATTTGTTCCGCTTTTCGGGTACGATCGATGTCTTTACCCTTTCCGCCTGCTGCCTCTGTTTGCTTGGCAACTTCGGTAACGGCTGTGGTTAAGGCCTCCGCTTCCTGGGCTGCTTTGGAAGCTTTCGCTAAACCTGGCGGCGGCTGATCCTTTGCAGGAGCTTCTTCACCTGCTGCTTTAAGCGCTATTTTCACTGATTCATCCTGGGCAACCTCTTGAGCCTTGGCCTTGGCCTCCTCAATTTTTGCCACCACCGCTTCCGCAGCTTGCTCTGCCTTTCCAGCTGATTCCACAGCTTTTTCAGCAGCCTTTCCTGTTTTATCCTCCACGGCATCCTGAACAGCTACCTTTACTTCATCCAGGCTCTCCTTGGCTGCCTCAATCTCTTTTTTTACTTCTTTGGCTTTTTCAATCTCTTTATTTTTTTGTTTAACGGCAATTTCCGCTGCACTGACTTCCTCGACCTTTTTCTTCAACAAGTCAAGCCAAGCATCGGCTTCACTAATCAACTCATCTTTTTTCAGCGGCTTAACCAGCAACTCCAACTCATCAACGGGAATATCTATATTTTTGGTGGTAACGGCTTTAGGCGGTGGATCATCTTTGGGTTTGGCTTCTTTGGCCAAACTCTCCGTGATCAAAAACATACTTGCAATCAGCAGGGAAATTGATAACCAGAGCCAACAATTTCTAGGTTTTTCCATTGCTCATTCTCCGTAATTTTTCATTGTAAAATCATTGCATAACCACAGTACTGTTAACCAAATCAGCTTTAATAAACAAGCAAATAAGGTCATTTCATAATACTGCTGATAACAAAACAAAAATAAAGGATGCAGCAGGGGGAAATAAAAAAATCAACGTTCAGCAAAGCTATCACCACGCTCTTTTAAAAATAATCACCCCTCTCTCTCATTTTCACATTTCTTTCATATTTCTTGCGTTATTACGGAGTAAAAGTCTCAGTGTGAAAAGAAGAAAAGATTGCTTGTTTTTGGATAACCAAAAACTGCATACTCACCATTTAATACGGTAGCAAATTGTGCTACCACAACACCCGGAGCCGTGAACAATGAAAAAACCAATTATCAGCAAAATCCACCTCACGCTTTGCAGTTGCCTTGCAATACTCCTTTTATGCTTCAACGTGGCACCGGCTCAAGAGACTGGTCTACCCAAGAGGAGCGCCGACCATGACATAGTGATGAAGCATCTTTTGAATTTAAGTAGTGAACAAATTGAAGCAATCAAGACAATTCGAAACAGTTATAAGGAGCCAATGATCAAAGAACGAGAAAACATTCGTAGAGCCAAACAAACATTCAGACGGACAGCAGAGAGCAGTAATGATGTAGCAGCCATTCATACGGCATATGCTCCAGTAGCTGAGGCAATGAAAAATATGGCTGTTAGCCGCATACTAATGAAAAAAGAAATCGACAATGTACTCACTGCCCAACAAATTGAAAAAGCACAAGCAGTGCGCGCAGAGCTTCTCAAAAACAAACCCAAACAACCCCCTATTGAAAGGCCTGAATGGGAATAAGCCCCCAAGACGCATGAATCCGCCAGACGATGGATTTGCCATTTTCTTTATTTTTCCAGCGTAGGGCAACCGTTTGCATCATCGTAATTATGACCCATCATTTTTTCTGATTACGTACAAAACTCAGCCAATTATCTACCGAAACAGACAGGGGACTGATTTTATTTCTCTTTTAAACCCGGGAGACAGATCGAAGACTCCGATCTGTCTCCCGAGTCCCCCAAAAAAATGGCTGAGTTTCATGGGTAATCAGATTATTTTTTAAACAAAGGAGCATACCTTCCATGGCACTAGAAAACAGTGGCCGGCCAAGCGGTTTCCACACACCTTCACCCGTTACCGTTATTATTATGTTTCTTCTCTTCCAGCTCATCCTTCTCGGCGGTCTGCCATTGCAAGCTGCCGCAGCGCACAAAGGGGGGAAAGATGAACATCGTCAGACAAAAGAAGTAAGTCTAAAGAAAATTATGGAAACACTTACAAATAAACTGGAGCTTAACCAGGGACAAATTGCTGAGGTTCAGCCAATAATGAAAAACTTTTTAACGCAATCTAAGCAATTACAAGAGGAGGCTATGGGTGGCCGACATTCGGGTAAAGGAGGAAATTCCGGAAAACAGATGGCTACCTTGGTTCAAGAAACCATGGATCAAATTGACGTCTTTCTCAATGAGGAACAATCTGAAAAATTTAAGGAACTCGTTCAATCGCTTACGAGGAAAGAAGGATTAAAAAAATTGTTTAGTTGAGCATAGAATTACTCCACTTCACCCAATGGGAAAGCAAAAGGGCTATTGGTCGACAAAAAGTAAAATGATGAAGCAGCAGGCCTATGGGTTTTTAGTAATGAATATATCAAACTATCATCCCATGACCTGCACAGCTCCGTACAGGCGGTTGTTTATTGCTATACCATCCTGATAATAAGCAGGTTTACGCACCCAATAAGAAATCCGAGAAGAGCCCCAAAGAGATTGATATACTTGAACTGTTCTTCCATGATCGACAGCAGCAGACGTTCCAGTTTGAGTAAATCAAGTGAGTTTACCTTTTCGGTAACCAATTCACTAATGTTCAACGAACCAACCAGGCCGGGCACCTCTTTTAATAACATAGTATTGGTGGTCAACACCACATACTCGGTCAACCCTTTTTGCACGCCTTGAGGTACAACCGCATGTAAAGTACCAACCGGTCTTTCCAAAAGGACATCTATGGCTCTATCGGTAAGAATATGGAGTATATTTTCAATATTTGCCGACTGCAGTAGCTCCACACTTTGTCGTGCAATCAGATCACGTATCTCTCCAGCTTCCCCACCTCCATATATCTGCTTGCCAAGGGCATGTAATGTGAGCTCACCCTGCTCGCACCACCCTTCAAGGGTTTCTTGCAGTATACTTCTCTCGCCCTTACCAGGCACGGAATACATAGCTAAGACCTGCTCTGCTATGCCGTCACAGAGCCCTTGCACACTTTCTTCCCCTGCTTGATCGAGCAGCTCGCCAAGGGGACGATCCAGCACTGCATCCACCTGCGCACACAGGACGCCTGCCAAGTGGTCATTCAGGGTCGGTTCTTGTAACCAGCCGACAATATCATCTTCTTTATCAGTGAGATACGCATCAACAGTACTTTCCAGCGAATCCATATCAATAAAGCCGCGTGCCATCGCTCCCATGGGGCCAAGCGATTCAATAAAATGATCGACCCCGCCTAAAATTCCAGTAATAATTCGTTCACGGATAAAGGGTTCTGAAAGCTGACGCCCTAATTGCTCCAACAACGCCGGGGTGTGCTTGCGTATTGCGGCATGAAGCAGCTCAAGGACCTGCTCCGGCAGTTGGTCTTTGAGCGTTTTCTCCTGGTCTGCTTCCGCCTCGATCCAGCATCTTATAAAGGCAGAAAGCCTGGAGGAAGTATCCGGACTTGCAAGAATGTTTTGCACCACACTATCCAGCACATTGTACAAGGTAGTTCTTGCCTCTGGAGCGATGAGCTGATTTATCTTTTTATCGCCCATGGCATCGAGCCGTTCTACGATAAAACCGTGTACCTGTCCTTGCCATTTTTCGCCGGCAAGAAACGTCCCAAGACCAACACCTAAGCGGTACTTCATGGTTTGCACCGCGACTTTAAAATAGGATTGAAACCGTTCAGGGATAAATGAAGAAACTGGGCCGAGCTCTGTTTTCAAAACTGCTTGCACACGTGTATCGACTAAAGAGTAAAGGTGCTCCTGAAAAGGCTCCCTGGAAAGAGCTGTGCCTATTTCTTTGCTTGTCAGCAGGTGTTCGCCAACCATCTCACCTATATTTTCGGCAAGTTCAGCTCTTTTAGAAGGGATAACCCCAGGGGTCATCGGCACCCGAAGGCCGAATATGTGCCACGCTTTAAGCGGCCTGAAAAGCATCCGGATAGCTATCCGGTTGGTAAGATAGCCGATAAAAGCACCGATGATCGGTGGACCTGCATAGGTGGCAAAAAAAAGGACATCTGAATATTGCATTTTAACAAGCCTGCATAAAAAGGGAGAGTAAGAGGTAAAGAAAAAGGAAAATGTAACCAATTAACAACGAATTATATCGATTATTTCTCCAGGATGATTGACAAGATATTTGGCACCATTTTGCTGAAGTTCTTCAATATCTCTGAATCCCCACAACACGCCAACACTATCGAGTTGGGCACCGACTGCTGTCTGCATGTCCACAGCAGTATCACCGACATAAAGAATCTCGCTCGCCTCCATCGCTTCTGCCGCCAGCTCTTCAATTATTTCCAGTGCACCTGCCGGATCCGGCTTTTTGGGAACCTGGTCACGCTGCCCTAGTACAGGCTCAAAATGCCATTTTGGTAGTAATGAATCCACACACACCCTGGTAAACCCGTCGGGTTTGTTGGAAAGAATACAAATTTTAACGCCCATCAAGGTCAGTTCATCCAGCATCTCCGCAACTCCGGGGTACATTTTTGTTTCCACAGCCCAGTTCCGCGCATAGTCTTGTTTGAAGTATTCTATTGCTTGGGCCAGGACGGCAGGTGTCCTATGGTGTTCCGGCAAAATACGCTCAACAAGGCTTGCCATGCCATCACCCACGAAATAACGATATGCTTCGGTTGGATGTGGGTCAAAACCAAGTTGTTCCAAAACCTTGTTCCCTGAATTGGCCAAATCGGCAAGTGTATCAAGTAAGGTACCGTCCAGATCAAAAATAACTGCTTTATAGCGCATCACGTCTTCCTCTATAAAAACAAAGCAAGCAATCTCTCAATTGTTTGACACTTTTTTTAATAACCCTTTTTTCCCAAAAACTAAGAATGTGTTTCGTTGCTGTTCTATTAGTCGATACATGCCCATAGGCCTACGTTAAAATTAAACCTAGGCCAATCGAAAAATGGACTGAAGCCTACCCAACGATTAACATCACCAGCCATATGCAAAGCCATCTTATACCAGTCCGTGAAGGACCGCGTAAATATTTTTTGTACCGTTGCTGCAGGATTTCCTGCATTTTTTTAAAAGTACATTAACAAGAGCGACACTGCGGCAAAAGTGCTCAATTCGGCTGCCGTTTTTTGGTTTTTACTGGGAAAAACAGGGTAGCTAAGCTATATATGCATCACAAGACGGTGTGTAGGATGTCAGGACACAGCCCTCAATAGAAGAGACCTGTATACAGCAAGTCTTGAGCAAGCACCGGCCAAAACATGCAAATTCAATCACTTGAAATAAAACCAGGCATCGATGGAGCAGCAAGAACAGGCCCCAAATATCATAATTGATCTTATCAAGGTCACGAAACTCTATACTCCTGATGTGCATGCACTGACAGATATCACCTTTTCCGTCAACAAGGGAGAGATGATCTTTCTCACCGGCAGAAGCGGCGCCGGCAAGACAACACTACTCAAGCTTATCAGCAAGGTCGAAACCCCGACCAAGGGCATGGTGGAGGTAGACGGCATTGACATAGCAAAAATACCGAGACGCAACCTGTATTCCCTGAGAAGAAAAATAGGTATGGCCTATCAGGATTTCAAATTACTTCCTGAACGGACTGTTGCGGCAAATATCGCTGTTTCCATGGAAGTTGTTTACCGAAAAAATTCTTTTATCATCAAGCGTACCAGAGAACTGCTGGAACAACTGGGACTGCAATCAAAAATAAATACCCCGGCGGCTGAGCTTTCCCGCGGAGAACAGCAACGAGTTGCCATTGCCAGGGCAGTTGCCAACTATCCGGAAATTATCCTTGCCGACGAGCCCACAGGAAACCTCGACGCTGAAACAACCGGGCGCGTGATGTCACTTTTTCATGATCTCCATCAACAGGGAGCGACCTTGTTGATCGCAACCCATGATATGTCGATCTACAACGACCAACATAGAGTTATTCAACTCGAGTTTGGTCAACAAAACAGCTACCAAGCGTCTGGATCAGATATTTCAACACAAGCCACCAACTATTAGCGTCTGTCCATGAGTCTTCTATCATCAGCTTTTCGTCATACCGGGCGCAACATGCTCCAGACCTGGAAATCACAGGTCATGACCCTGTTTACAGTCTCACTTTCCATCTTAATTTTTTCGTTCTTTTACCTCTCGTACTTTAATGCTCTCCATATTGGTCAAGAACTAGGCGATGACCTGCGGCTTATCGTTTATCTTGATGAAGAGCCCTCTCCTCCCCTGCAGGAAGAGTACAGGCGAAAAATTAAAAAATTCGACCAAGTCGAGCAGATTGTTTTTGTCAGCCGTCAGGAGGCTTTTCTCCGTTTTGAGAAGCAACTAGGTGATGACAAAGACATTCTACTTGATATACAACAGGATTTTCTGCCGCCATCAATTGAAGTCTATCCGATTAAAACACTGGACAGCCTTTCGCGGATAAAAAGGTTTTCTGATTACCTCTATACCTTACCTGGTGTACTGAAGGTGCAGTATGGTAAAGACTGGATTGAAAGATTTTACTCTTTTATTCAATTGATGCGCATCATTGTTATCCTATCCGGCTTTCTGCTTATCATGACCACTACTTTCATGGTGGCCCACACCATTCGGTTAACCCTGCTTTCCAGGCAAAGAGAGCTCGAACTTCTCCGCCTTGTAGGAGCTACCGATAATTATATTCGCATGCCTTTTCTTTTTGAAGGTGCGTTTCAGGGACTTATTGGTGCGTGCCTTGGCATTGGGGCCTTATACGCACTCTATAACTGGATTATCCTCCAATTTTCCGGCTCCAGCCTTTTTCAACTTTTCCCTTTTTCTTTTCTTCCGCTCCCCATAGTCGCAGTTTTGATTGTTGCTTCAACTTTGCTCTGTAGCTTTGGCAGTTTCTCTTCTGCCCGCAAAACTCTTCGCCTCTGATTAACGATCAATGCACTTTTTCTCATCCGTCCTCATCTTTCTCTGGCTTTGCATGATCCCCAGCCAGCTGCTCGCTCAAAATATCAGTCAAAAACCGATCCAGAGGCACAAAATCAGCATTGGTAAGCTACGCAAGGAAATAGAACGGCACCAGGGGAAGGTGGTCCAGAGCAATAAACAGGAAAAAACCATCCTTGAAGAGCTTGAAGACATCGATGTTCGGTTAGAACAACAGCTGGAAAAGATAGCGTCCATTGAACAGCAGGTTGCCGAGCAGGATAAGCTTATTGAAGCGAGGCAGCAGGAAATCATAGCTATTGACGAGGAAAAGAGTGCTCTGCAAGCCCACTTGACGAACCGGTTACGATCCTTTTATTTCATGGGAAAAACAAATTTTCTCAAGGTAACTTTTTCTCAAAAAAACCTGCCGGACCTGCTCCTTTTTGACGACGCCTTTCACAACCTTCTCATGTATGATCGTGAAGTTTTTGAGGCCTACAGAGAAAAGAAAAACCAGATCCAGGTTGCAAAACAAGTCCATGAGCTGGAAAAATCCGTCAAGATGGATTTTTTACACCAGGCAGAAGAAGAAAAGAAAGCGCTTGATTATATTGCAGCTGAAAAAAACGCCCTTTTAAAACAGACCAAAAACCAAAAAAGTCTCTATGCCCAAGCACTCAAGGAAATGCAAAAAGCTGAGGGCGATTTAACATCCACCATAATACAGTTGAAAAAAAATCAGGAAAAGTTGAACAAGGGCTTTCTCAACAGTAAAGGCAAACTGCCGGCCCCGGTCAAAGGAACACTGCAATCAGTCTTTCAACCAGATGGTACAGGCACAAGTCCGCTGAGTAACGGCATAACCATTAAGACTGTTGACGGTGCCAAGGTGCATGCTGTATATGACGGCAAAGTCATATATGCGGGTTATATGAAAGGGTTTGGTAAAACAATCATCATTGACCATGGTCGGCAGTACTATACGGTTACGGCAAGGCTAGATTCTATCCTGAGTCAAAAAGGTGCTAAAATAAAAAGCAAACAGATGATTGGCACCACCGGTGATATTGCGACTCTTTTCGGCAGGGGAATGTATTTTGAAATCCGCCATGGATCGATACCTGAGGACCCTTTACGCTGGTTACAACCTGACACTTTTCCTCAATAACGGCTGTTTTCCACGCAAAAACAAGCTGCGGGCAAATTTCCGTACATATGGATTGCGTCTCAGGTACATTCCCGTTAGTTTATGTTCTCTCAATATTTTTCCAACACCACTACAGGCCAGTAGCACATAACGCCATGAAGCTTACCACACTCTTGCCGGACATGATTCTCACCCAAAAAAGGCTATGCCTTTCGCTGCTCTTCTCATTGTTACTCTTCGGTGCCGGCACAACGCAGGCTGACGACAGTCAGCTCAACCGCGACACCTATAAGCACTTGGAGATATTTTCCAATGTACTGGTCTTACTCCAACAGCATTATGTTGACGAAGTTGATACCGAAAAAATAATTAACGGTGCCATCAATGGCATGCTTAATTCCCTGGATCCGCATTCTTCCTATATGTCACCCGAAGATTTCAGTGAACTGCAGGAAGAAACCCAGGGCAGCTTTCATGGTATTGGTATTGAAATTACTGTCCGAGACAACATCCTCACCGTAGTTGCCCCCATCGAGGGGACGCCTGCTGAAAAAAAAGGGCTCCAGGCCGGCGACCAGATTATTCGTATCAACGGTATACTGACCAAAAATATGTCATTGATGGATGCGGTTAAATCATTACGAGGGGAACTCAATACCGAAGTAACCCTGACCATTTACCGAGAAAAATGGAAAGAGATGCGGGAAATAACTCTCTTAAGAGACATTATCCCCCTTTATTCAGTTAAATCCCTGATGCTTGAACCTGGGATTCTCTATACCCGTATTACCAGTTTTCAAGCCACCACCACGCGGGATTTTCGCAAAGCACTTCTTGCTGGTGCAAAGGAACACCCAATCAAGGGGCTTGTTCTTGACTTACGAAACAATCCTGGCGGGCTGCTTGATCAGGCGGTCAAGATAGCAGACATCTTTCTTGATGATGGTATTATTGTTTCAACCAAGGGACGTAACGGTAGAGAACAGATGGTCTTTGAAGCCCACAACGGCGGACCGAAAAACGATTTTCCCATGGTTGTTCTGGTTAATGGTGGCTCAGCGAGCGGTTCTGAAATCGTTGCCGGAGCCTTACAAGACAACAAACGAGCCATCATTCTAGGGACAACAACTTTTGGCAAGGGGTCAGTACAGACAGTGCTCCCAATGCCAGGTGGAGCGGGTATACGCCTCACCACTGCCAGATACTACACCCCCAGCGGCACCTCAATCCAGGCAACAGGTATTCACCCTGACATTGAGGCTCCTTTAAGCACTGAACCAGACAAAAAAAACGAAGACCTCTCGGCACCACAGGTCAGGGAAAAAGACCTGCCCGGCCATTTCATCAACACCACCCAAAAAAAGTCCCAAGCCGAGACGGAAACGGTAGATACAAAAAATGACAATAAACAAAAACAACAGGAAATTACCGAAAAATTAGAAAAGGACAGTCAACTGCGAACTGCCCTTATTATCCTGAAAAGCCTTGAAATAGTTGCTGAAAAATAAGAACTGCCCCTATAAATAACAGAAAACCGAAATTTGGCAGGTACCTCGCCCAAGGCATATTAACTCAGTCCGAATTCTCTGAGTATATGCTCATTGTCGGTCCAGTTTTTTCTGATTTTTACCCATAGCTGCAGCCTCGCTTTACAGCCTAGCATGTGTACAATATCCGCAGTTGCCTGTTTACGGATAGTGGCAAGCATCTGCCCGCGATGTCCGATGACAATACCTTTTTGGGTGCTTCTTTCAACAACGATTGTTGCATGAATAACCACAGACGATGGATTGCTTTCATCAAAGGAATCAATCACCACTGCAGTTGAATAAGGGACTTCCTCCCGGGTAAGCCTGAAAATTTTCTCCCGTATTATTTCGGCCACAATAAATCGTTCAGAAGCATCGGTTGGAATGTCATCCGGATAGTACTTTGGCCCCTCAGGCAACCGGCTCACCATTTCTGCGACCAGGGTATCTGTGCCCCCCCCCTTGAGCGCCGAAATAGGGATCACGGCATCAAAGTCATGTCGATCACTGTACCATTTTGTCAGTGGTAAAAGTTGCTCCGGCTTTATCAAATCTATTTTATTGAGCGCTAGAAGAGTCGGCACTTTGATGTTGCTGAAATATTGCTGATATTCTTCTTCTCTTTTCTTCAATAACTTTTCAGATAATCCCGCACTGTCATCGATGAACAGAACAAGGTCAGCTTCACCAAGGCTTTCCAGAGCAACCTTCATCATCTCCTTATTCATTAAATCCTTTGCCTTGTGCAGACCTGGGGTGTCCAATACAATCATCTGGTAATTGTCACCAGTGACTATTCCAAGAATCCGATTTCTGGTTGTTTGCGGCTTATTGGACACAATGGCAATTTTTTGCCCCAACAAATGATTAAGTAAAGTTGATTTTCCTGCGTTGGGAGGACCGATTATGGCTACGACCCCTGAGCGGTATGATTCTTGATTCACGTGCTACCCTTTAATCTATATTCAATTGACTTGATGGCTTGCTTGAGAAAGTGTTTATTATCTATCATTACTTTCTGTGTACTTAAACTTTCACAGATGCAGATACCAGTGCTTGAGACATAATAATACCGTGTTTACACATTAAGCATAATCCCATGTTCCAACACTCTCTTTTTGCTTGCAGGAATATGAAATATATCTAAAGAAAATAATGACAAAGATACATATTCCTGCTATCCACTGTAACTTACCATGACTTTTGAACTTCGCAATGTGTTAGATAATGATCACTCCCGGTAATATTGTTGACTATATCGATGGCGGTAAATTCATTTGCGCCCTCGTCACCAGAATATCAGAAAAACGCGTCCACCTAATTAATCA
Organism: Desulfogranum marinum; assembly: GCF_016918565.1. Classification (GTDB taxonomy): domain Bacteria; phylum Desulfobacterota; class Desulfobulbia; order Desulfobulbales; family Desulfobulbaceae; genus Desulfogranum; species Desulfogranum marinum. Next base: position 32,000 of record NZ_JAFFQD010000013.1, on the reverse strand, counting down.
AAATGGTCGCGAAATCAGCCTTCCTCAGTCTCGTATTGTCACCCTTTCCAAGCAACACTATTCCGTCCAGGCTTCCCGGGAAGAGCAGATAGACCTGCTCAAAACCGCCGCCGAAAAACGCGCCCTTTTAGCTGGAGATATAAACCTGGAAGAACTTTGGGAAATCGTCAACGAAGAAGAACAACGAAAATATTCGGTTACTTTTCTGGCTGAGCTCATTTATGGCAAAGAGTTTGACGACGACCAGTTAGCAGGTTTTGTCCGCGCTGTTTTTGCCGATCGGTTTTATTTTAAATACAAAAACGATCAGGTTACGATTCACACTCAGGAACAGGTTCAACACCTTCAAGACGAATACGAAAAGCAGCAAGAAAAAGAAAAACTCCTTGAATCAGGGGCCAGTTTTCTCCAAAAAATTCTGGAGGGAGAAACTGTTTCCAATCATGAATGGCCGGATCGCGATAAATGTCTTTACTGGCTGTCACAGTATGAACTGTTCGGCAATGATGGAGAGGAAAGCGCGCTGATGCGCAACCTGCTCAAAAAAGCAGACCTGACAGCTCCCCATACGGGCTACAATATTCTGGTAAAAGCAGGGTATTGGGATGCAGACGAAAACCTGGCTCTGCTGAAGTCGGAACATCCTCAGGAGTTCCCAACGGCCTGCCTGACCAGCGCTGAACAGATAAAAGAAGCCTCGACACAGGAATTACTGAGCGACTCCAAACGAAAAGATTTTCGGGATCTCCCGCTACTCACCATTGATGGAGCGTTTACCCGCGACTTTGACGATGCTCTCCATTTTGAGCAGTTGGAAAACGGCAAAGTAAGGGTAGGGATTCATATTACTGACGTCAGTTACTATGTTTCTCCACGTTCCCCCTTGTTTGCTGAGGCCCAGGAAAGAGCAACAACGCTCTATTTTCCCGAAGGGCATGTGCCCATGCTGCCCAAATCCCTTTCTCTGGATGTGTGCAGCCTTATCAAAGGAAAAATACGGCCTGCCATCAGTTTTCTAGTTACCCTTGACGATACAGGCTTTATTACCCATACCTCCATTGTTCCCTCAGTCATCAAGGTGCAAAGGCAACTCAGCTATCGGGAAGCTGACAACCTGATAGCAAAAGATCAAGACTTGGCCGGACTCAATGCAGTGTGGAAAAAACTACGGCAAAGCAGGGTCGACAGAGGTGCGTTGCTGCTCCCTTTTCCTGATGCAAATATTGACATCAGGGATCGTAATAATATCCAAATTTACCTTGCCCCGGTGGACACGCCTTCGCGAAGCCTGGTCTCCGAGTTGATGATACTCGCCAATGGGGTTGCATCCGATTACCTTGCCGGAAGAGGTGCTCCCGGGCTTTTTCGTTCACAGCCCCCTCCTAGAAAACGTCTGATTTCAGGGACCAGTAACAGTTTGACTGATATAGCACTCCAACGACGTTTTTTATCAAGAGGTGAACTGACAGCCCATCCAAAGCCCCATAGCGGCCTTGGCCTCAACAGTTACACCACCATAACTTCCCCTATACGAAGATTTCTGGACCTTGCTATGCAGCACCAGATCAGTAATATGATTCACGGCAAGGGAATTTTATTTTCAGCAGACGAGTGCAAAACTTTTTCCGGCACTATTCAGCAAAAACTCAGCAGAGCAAATGCCGTACGCCAGCAGCGCCAACGTTATTGGATACTCAGGTACTTGGAACCCAAACAGGGCCAATCGATGAGTGCGCTGATTGTTGGCCAAGGACCCAAGCGAGTCAACCTGCTTCTCACCGATTGCCTCTGCGACATTGACCTGCCACCCAACCCCTACTTTCCAGTAGAAGTCGGGGACACGGTCAAAGTTCGTCTAGTCCGGGTCAAACCATTGGACGGAGTCTTACGTTTTGAATGGTAAAAGGTTAACTATTCATCAGCAGCCAAGGAGTCTTCGCTTACCCGGAGTCTTCGCTTACCTTATCTCTTTACCACGCAAAAAATGAAACTTTCGCCGCCTGGACGTTGAGAAATCCGGATTAACTGTACACTTCGGCGTCGGCAAATGTCACCGCGAGCTTATCCTTTTCAGACAAAAGCGGCTCTGTTGCGAGTGGCCACTCAATACCCAACTGAGTATCGTTCCAGATAATGGCCCGTTCGTGCTGCGGGGCATAGTAGTCGGTGGTGAGATAAAGAAATTCAGCTACTTCTGAAAGTACGACAAATCCATGCCCAAAACCCTCTGGAACCCAGAACTGTTTTTTATTCTCTGCATTCAGGTGGATACCTGTCCATTGACCGAATGTTGGCGAACTACGTCGGAGATCAACAGCGACATCAAACACTTCTCCGGCAATCACCCGAACTAATTTCCCTTGGGCCTGCTTGATCTGGTAATGCAGGCCACGGAGTACTCCGTAGGTTGAACGCGAATGATTTTCCTGCACAAAGGGTCTGGTGAGACCTGTCTGCTCCTGCCACCGTTTCTGGTTAAAACTTTCGTAAAAAAATCCACGTTCGTCGCCAAAAACCTGCGGTTCTATAATAAGTACATCCGGTATGGTGGTTGATGCTGTTATCTTCATATTTTTGCTTATCGTATTTTTAAAGGAACCCTCCCTTTACGGCTGAGAAGCTCCATCTTGTTCAATTTTCCAGCCAATGCTCTGTTACCTGTCGGCATACATCTTTTCATAATACTGCTGATATGAACCGTCGATAACAGCATCCATCCATTTCTTGTTGGCCAAATACCAGTCCACAGTTTTCTCGATGCCTTGCTCAAAGGTGTAACGAGGCGTCCAGCCAAGTTGGTCGGCAATTTTATTGGCATCTATAGCATAGCGACGATCGTGCCCCAGGCGATCCTTGACAAAAGTGATTAATTTAGTTCGCGGCCTGCCCGATGGCAGCAGTCCCACTTTTTGGTCTAAGATAGTACACAACAGTTCCACTACCTCGAGATTTTTTTTCTCATTATGTCCGCCGATATTGTAGGACTGACCGACGGTCCCATCTTCCACCACTCGGACTATGGCCTCGCAATGGTCGACCACATAGAGCCAATCACGAATATTGGCGCCATCTCCATAAACAGGCAAGCTCTCCCCTTTTAAAGCGTTATTAAGGATCAGGGGAATCAACTTTTCCGGAAATTGATATGGCCCATAATTATTGGAACAGTTGGTTATCAGTATCGGCAGCCCATAGGTATGGTAATAAGAACGTACAAGATGGTCTGAGGAAGCCTTGGAAGCAGAGTATGGAGAGCGAGGATCGTAGGCTGTCTCTTCTGTAAAATAACCGGTTTCGCCAAGTGAACCGTAGACCTCGTCGGTACTGACATGAAGGAAGCGTCGCTGGGAAACAGTTTTTTTCTCACTGATCAGCCAGGCTTTGCGCGCAGCTTCCAGCAGGGAGAAAGTGCCGAAAACATTTGTCTGAATGAAAGCATCCGGATTGGTTATTGATCTGTCCACATGAGATTCTGCAGCAAAATGGACCACAGTATCGATGGCGTGCTCTCTGAAGAGTACGTCCATCTGCTCTTGATTACATATATCGTCACATATAAAACTATAACGTGGATTGTCTGCGACATCCTCTAGATTTTCGAGGTTTCCGGCATAGGTCAGTTTATCAAGATTTATCACCTGCCACTCGGGCTGGTTTGTCAGGAGTAACCGAATAAAATTCGCACCGATAAAGCCACAGCCTCCGGTGACCAGTACTTTTTTTTTCATGAAATCATTCACCTCTGATGAGTATACCCATTCATGGGATCATTTGTATGCTTATTGTGTTGCAACTGAGGGTGTGGAAGCCAATATGGCGTACAATATTACACGTAGCCGGAAAGGCAGACCGTTGAATACAGTCTTTACTACAGATCTTCCTCCGCCTGCTCTTCACCATCAGCGGCAAAAATAATCGCAGAACCTGTGGAAAGGGCTTGGGCAACTTTTTTTCTCGCTGAAGTCAGCGTCCGCTGCACCGTTCCTCTTGAAACACCCATTTGCTCACCAGCTTGTTCCTGAAACAGGCCTTCATAATCACACAGCCGTAACGCCTCCAGCTCATCATGATACATGTATACTTTTGCTAAATCACGAAGAGGTGTTCCGGCAGGTTTGAATGATTTTGTGCAAAACGGCCCTTGGCAGTGACGTTTTTTTTTGGGTCTCGGTGACATTTTTCTTCGCTTAAATCGGCTACGGATATTTCTTTTCAGGGAATAGGCTTAGCCCGAATTTCTCTGGATTGACAGCTCGATAAAAATTATCGTTGGCAACAAGAAAAAGATAAAAACGATTGCCGGACAGCCTTGTATGAACCCCGTCACAATGGATCGTCATTCGACACAAAGAAACAGGTGAGGCAGTCATACTTTTTTTCGTTAAAATATACAAGAAATCTTCAACACCTCCCTGTTCATTATTCTCTTTTTCAGCTACGCAAATACCGTTGAGACTCATCGGTAAGCCAGTGTCAATAGATGGACAAAACCAGACCAATGAAGTAAAGTAGGGCGCTTATAAAATGATCCCTCTTATTGTACCAGTTACGTGCAACCCATAACCACATATATATGACACGCTTTGTTTTCCAACTCACACTGCTCTTTTTTTGCCTGACAGTTATCGGTGCAGGACAAATCTCAGCTCAGGACGATATTTCACCAGAGCTGAAAGATATTATCGTTACCACCTCCAATACCGACCTGCTCCTTTTCGCTACGGTGCTCAACGCCTTCACCCCTGAAATGATCACCGGCGTACAAAACGGCATTCCGATCACCTTCACCTTTTATGTTGAGCTCAATAAATTACGCAGCAACTGGTTGGATTCCTCCCTGATTGATACAACCATTACCCACACCATGACCTATAACAGTCTTAAAGAGGAATACGAGATTTACCACTCCGACAAAAATGGAAAGGTGAAAAGAACCCGTTCACTGAAAGAGGCCAAAGAATTGATGGCGGAACTCAACGGTCTCCGGGTCATTCCCCTGGAGCAACTTCAACCTGAAGCCCAGTATGCCCTGCGCCTGAAAGCAACATTGGAAAAAAACAGCCTGCCTCTTGGCATACATTACGTTTTGCCGTTTACTTCACTGTGGGATTTCGAAACAGACTGGCGAACCATAGAATTTCGCTATTGACTGCTCTTTACCGGAGGGTAAATGCTCACACCTGAACAGAAAAAAAAGAAACAACGGCTTATCCGCTATGTTATAATTTTCTGTATCCTGCTGATACCGGTTCTCGGCTATCTGCAAAGGGGTCTTCTTAAAGGCGACTTCCACCTCCCCTTTTCCAGTACGGTTCTTATATTTGCCCTCATCAACATAAACGGATTATTGTTATTGTTAATGGTCTATCTGGTGTTACGTAACCTGGTAGAACTGGTTTTTGAACGTAAACACAACATTCTTGGATCAAAACTTAAAACCAGGCTGGTTGTTTCGTTTATAGCACTCTCGCTGGTGCCAACCATACTTTTGTTTTTTATCGCTCTACGCTTTGTTTCGACCTCCATGGATTATTGGTTCAACTCCAATGTGGAGGCCTCCCTGCAGGCCTCTCTTAAACTTGCCCAATCAATTTTTCACGACACGGAAAATAGAGCTAGCGGGATTGGCACCCAACTGGGCAAAATGCTTGAAAACAACACGGTGGACATTGGGGATATGGTTGCTCTTGAGCAGCTTTTTCAAAGAACTTTGGCCATTGCTCCGCCGGGCGCACCTGACAGTATCGTCCTGATTGACGACAATGGGAACCAACTGCTAGCGCGTCGTGGGCCACGTTTACAGCCCATTGTGTTGCCGGCTGTCCCCTCCGAAGCCATGCGTCAAGCCGCCAATAACAATGCCACCGAGATAATCACGACCAACACCGGCGTTGGTGAACTGATCCTGGCTATCGTCCCCGTACACTTGCCGCAGCATTATCGACAACCAGTTTTTCTTGTTACCTCACTTTTGATTCCCACCACCAAACTGGAACGGATGCAAATCGTTTCAGAGGGCATCACCGACTACCGACAGCTGGTTATCCTCAAGGCGCCTATCAAACTCAGCCTGATTATCATGATGCTGATAATCACCCTGCTTATTCTGTTTGGAGCAATCTGGTTCGGATTTTATATAGCCAAAAGTTTGACCGGCCCTATCAACAAGCTTGCGCTTGCAACCAGACGTGTGGCTGACGGAGATCTCAACTTTATTATTGAAAAAGAATCCGACGATGAGATGGGGTTGCTGGTTGATTCGTTCAACTCGATGACTACCGATATCAAGGCATCCAACGAAAAGCTTGCCGTGGCTCATCAAGCAGTGCAGGAAAGCAACATTATCTCAGAACAACAGCGACGGTACCTGGAAACTATCCTGGAAAATGTTGCAGCAGGCGTAATTGCGCTTGATGAAAACAGCCAAATTACCACCATCAATCGTTTTGCAGAAGAATTACTCCACATCCAGCCCGTCCAACTGATCGGGAAAAACTTCCACGATTTCCTGCCGAAGACCCATGTTATGATAGTGGAAAGTTTTCTCAAGGAACTCCTTTCCACAGGCAAACATTCCATTGAGCGCCACCTACGGGTTACTGTCCGCAGAGGCGAAACCTTATCTCTTCAGGTCAACATAACCAGAATGGTCGACGAACAGTCAAATCCCATCGGATTTGTTATAGTGTTTGATAATCTCACTAAACTGGAGAAAGCGCAGCGGCTTGCCGCATGGCAGGAAGTTGCCAGACGAATTGCCCATGAAATTAAAAACCCATTAACGCCTATCCAGCTTTCAGCGCAACGGCTTCGAAAACGTTACATGGACAGCATCCCCAAAGATAGAAATATTTTTGACCAATGCACTGCCACCATTATCAACCAGGTGGAAGAGATAAAACGCCTTGTCAGTGAATTTTCAGATTTTGCCAGAATGCCCCAAATACATAAACAACGCTCTGACATAAAAAAAATGGTAGAAGAAGTCTATATCCTCTACAAAGAAGCGCACAAACACATTCACTTTACCTTGGAAACAGACGACCAGTTACCAGAGTTCTTTTTTGATCCGGTGCAGATCAAACGAGTAGTCATCAACCTGCTCGATAACGCCGCCAACGTCCTTGAAAACAGCGGCACCATATCGCTCAAACTTGTCTTTCACAAACAGCAGCCACAGGCTGTTCGTCTCATAGTTTCCGATAACGGACCAGGCATCACCGAAGAGGTGAAACTCCGTCTGTTTGAGCCCTACTTTTCCACCAGGAAATCAGGAACCGGTCTTGGCCTGGCCATAGCCCATACCATCATTACCGAACATAACGGGTCAATCATTGTCCACGATAACAAGCCCAACGGGACGGTATTTACGGTTGAATTACCCTTGGACACCTGATACTGTTAGTTGCCTCAACTTACTAATAAATTTTGCCTGAACGGATCCCTTTAGACCGCTGATGTCAATCCACATACTGATCATAGACGACGAACAACCCATCCGTGAATCCCTGTCGGGAATTCTTGGCGATGAAGGATTCATTCCGCATTCCGCCGGCTCTGCAGAAGAAGGTCTTCAAGTACTTGCAGAAGAAGAAATCCATTTGGTACTCCTCGACATCTGGATGCCTGGCATGGATGGACTTGAAGCCCTGAAACTGATCAAGGAGCAATACGATCTGCCGGTTATCATGATATCCGGCCACGGCACAATCGAAACGGCTGTTCAGGCAACACGAATTGGCGCATTTGACTTCATCGAAAAGCCACTTTCCTATGACAAAGTCATCCATTCTATCAACAAAGGACTCCATGTTGCCCGGCTTGAACGTGAAAACAAACTCCTCAGGGAAAGCGGGCCGACCAGGCCAGACATAACCGGGGAGAGTCATGTTATTAACTCGCTTCGAGAGCAAATTGAGCGAGTTGCACCGACCGATGCCTGGGTTCTCATCCGTGGTGGGCATGGAACCGGCAAAGAACTGGTGGCACAGACCATCCACCGTAAATCCAATCGCAATGCTCACCCCATGGTGGAGGTTAACTGCGCCGCTATCCCTGAAGAATTAATCGAATCTGAACTGTTTGGCCATGTCAAGGGTGCTTTCACCGGTGCTACCGAGCCTAAAAAAGGTAAATTTGACCAGGCCAACGGCTCAACCCTTTTCCTTGATGAAATTGGCGACATGAGTCTCAAAAGTCAGGCAAAGGTATTAAGGATACTGCAGGAACAAAAATTTGAACGGATCGGCGGTGCGAGAACCATCAATGTGGATGTAAGGGTCTTGGCTGCCACCAACAAAAACCTGGAAGAGGAGATGCATAAAGGTAATTTCAGGGAAGACCTTTTCTATCGCCTCAACGTGGTGCCCATCAATGTCCCCGCTCTGATGGATAGGCGCGAAGACATCCCCCTGCTGGTTGCGGATTTTCTCCAAAATTTTCGTAAAAAAGGGTTTGGGGATAAACAATTATCCAACGAGGCACTCACCACTCTCATGCAGCATAACTGGCCGGGTAATGTCAGGGAGCTAAGAAACATGATAGAACGACTGGTGATCATGAGTCCAAAAGACATCATTGCCGACAGTGACGTCGCCCTTTTTCTCGGTAAAGAGGTCGCTCCAACCGAGGCAAATACATTTCCTTTACAAAATATCCAGCACCTCCCCTACAAGGATGCACGGAAAGCATTTGAAATCGAATACCTCAAAGCTAAACTTACAGAAAACGATGGGAATATTTCCAAAACAGCGGAACAGGTTGGGATGGAAAGGAGCCATCTGCATAAAAAATTAAAAACTCTCGGCATCGATGCCGCAAAAATAGGTGAACACTCTGCGTAAGTAGTTTCCCCCTAATCTTTTATATTACACACATATAGGTACATCCATGGTTTTTCCAGAATATCGCCCCCGTAGAATGCGTCAAAATGAAACAATTCGCTCCATGATCCGTGAAACCCATTTATCCCCGGATCAGCTCGTTTACCCTCTCTTTGTCCTGCCTGGTAAAGGGCAAAGAGAGGAGGTTTCTTCCATGCCTGGTGTTTTCAGATTCTCCATTGACCAACTGCAACAAGAGGCAAAAGAGTGCCTGACCCTAGGCATACGCTCAGTGATCCTGTTTGGTTTACCGGAAAAAAAAGATGCAATTGGCTCTGGGGCCTATGCCAGAAACGGCATTATCCAGAAAGCGATTAAAGAGCTCAAAAATAAGGTCCCGGAGCTTAATGTTATAACAGATGTATGTTTATGCGAGTACACAGACCACGGACACTGTGGCTGCCTCCAAAATAACGAGGTGGATAATGATGCCACGCTCGAGCTGCTGGCAAAAACCGCTCTTTCCCATGCCGAAGCAGGGGCTGACATGGTTGCGCCATCGGATATGATGGATGGCAGGATTAGTGAAATTCGTAGTGCCCTGGACGAGAACTCGTACCATATGACTCCAATCATGTCCTATGCGGTCAAATATGCATCCGCTTTTTATGGCCCATTCAGGGATGCGGCTGATTGTTCGCCACAATTTGGAGATAGACGTAGTTACCAGATGGACCCGGCAAACAGCAGAGAGGCGCTGCGAGAGGCAACTCTTGACGTTGAAGAAGGAGCAGATGTCCTCATGGTGAAACCGGCTGTTGCCTATCTGGACATCATTCGACAATTACGAGATGAATTCGACCTGCCGATTGCCGCCTATCATGTGTCAGGCGAATACGCCATGATCAAGGCTGCGGCTGAAAAAGGCTGGATTGACGAAGAACGGGTAATGGCTGAGACACTATTATCCATCCGCCGTGCCGGCGCTGATATCATTTTAACCTATTTTGCCAAGGATATGGCAAAACTGCTGGCAAAATAAAAACACCTAAATCCTGCAATTGGAAATTTCGGAGTCTACGCTACCTGCCGAAGATGTGAGGCAACGGAGGTGCAGACGTATAAAAATACTTCAAGCCTTCGGTAACGTAGCAGATTTGGTGAAATTGCCGATCCCGAAGGGCGTTGAAGGTGAGAAAAAATAGGTTCACTCAAACAGTGAATAGAACTTCAAATCAATTGTCTGCTCAATATGTTGTTTTTTAAAGTAGAATTTATTTTTTCTAACATTCGACGTGCGGGATTTAGGAAACAATCCAAACTCGTATGAATGCACCAGGTATTTTTCCTGATGCATTCATACCTTTCCACTTGCCTCATTCACTCCTGCATACTCTTGTGCAGCGACTTTTACCCACCACAGAATTCCCAAAAAGATACAGAGCAGCCGCAACAATTGCTCCAGTTACATCCGCTACAACATCGGCTCCGGAAGAGTCTCTCCCAGCAATAAAGCTTTGATGTATTTCATCGGTTATACCAAACATCAGGCAAAAAAAAACGACACCCGCCGATACCAGTGTAGGTTTCTGCCGCCACACACGCAAAGGAAAAACAAAACAGCAACATACGCTCAACGCGGCATAAATGCAGGCATGGAGTACCTTATCCAGACCGTTAATCAGAAGAGGGAGCTGAAAAGTGCCGCCTGGTTGATGAGAAAGGTAAAAAATTATCCCCATGACCACTGCCATGGGGATAGCTCGAAACCCATATTTCCCGACGCCTTTCATACTATAGGCTCCTTGTTTACGGGTTAAATATGCACCTGATCCAGTAATTCTTGCGAATACCGCTTCTTCACCCTTTTCATGGCTGCATTGATCTGCTGGGTCGGTGCGCCGGACAGTTGCATTTCCTCTTGGTCTGCATAGGAAGTTAAAAAGAGCTTTTTCTCACGCAGGGCGTAGGTGTGGCTCCAGTTGATCTCGATAGTCTCACTATTCTCTTCTATGGGCGCTTCAAGCGCTTCTCCATCCCGCGCAACCTGCACAGCATCAGAGTCGGTTACTTCCAGCAACCAGGCATCACCTTTTGCACTGCTAAAGAAAATAAACACACCGAGTTCAAAGAACTCTTCTTTTTTCTTCTTTGCTGCCCCCTGTACTTTTGCAATGGCATTCATCAGGGTGACTTTGATCTGATCTTCTTTGACAGCTTGCCGCTCCATCTGCCGTGCAGTAAGGCAGCAATGCTTGTATTTTTTCCCTGACCCGCATGGACAGGGTTGATTTCTACCGATCTTTCCCATTTTCTCTAGTCCTTGCTTTTATAAAAGGTACTCTCAGCACACAGCCAAATAACATACGCCACTCTTGCCTTTCTGCATATTTGCTAATCCTTATAAGCACTTAACAGATTACGACCTCACAGGCAACAGACAAAATTGATGAAGCTCATTGCCTGTTACCTCCTGCGTAGAAAAATTACTTCCATATTGCCTTTAACCCGTTACGAACACTTTGAGTACCCGCAATCATGACAAATCTCACATCCTTCCTCAAACACTAACTTCCCTTTGCATTCAGGACAGACAGAAGCAAATCCGTGATGGGTTCCAGCCATGAAGGATTTCAACAGTTTACCTAGCTGCGCCGGCAAATCAAGCATATGTCCGCTGGAGCGATCAAGCTGCTTGATAATCTCTTCCATCGGAATCTGATAGCGGAGAGCCAGGGAAACCAGGCGACAGGTCGTGGTCCACATGGTCGACTTATCCTTAAGGTCAACCCGGTTATCAAAAGGGAACTTTGCAAAAACTTCCATCGGGTTTTCATTGTCATCAAAGCAAACAATTAAATAGATGGTGTTTTCATTGACATCCTTTAAGCGGTAACGTTTGGCACTGAGCATATCGGGCAGGGTTGTTTTTCGTACAACGCCTGTTGAAGAGACTACGGCACTTTTTTCATCCTTTGATGCAGTTGTATTCAGTACCTGGTGATCACGGGAACCATCCCTGTAGACCGTCAGCCCTTTACACGCTAATTCATAGCCAAGCAGGTAGGAAGTCCGTACATCTTCCAAGGTGGCAGACGAAGGCAGATTAATCGTCTTACTGATGGAAGAATCCACCCCGTTTTGCTGAAGTATGCCCTGCATGCGGATATGTTTTTCCGGCGAAATATCCTGTGCTGTCCGAAAAATTTCCTGCCATTGCTCCGGGATATCTTCATTATCTATGACAGAACCATCCCTGGCAACATTCTCAAGTAATTCAGTAGAGTAAAACCCTTCCCTCTTTGCCACGGTTTCAAAATGCTTATTCACCATGAGCAACCGGTCGCCATCCATAACATTTTTTTCCATAACAATAGAAAAATAGGGTTCACAGCCTGATGCACAATCGGCAATCATGGACACCGTCCCGGTTGGCTGAATAGAAGTTAAAGCAGCATTCCTGCGGGGAGGATACGTATTTTCCTCCGCATCATAGGCAGGAAAAGGGCCTTTGATTTCTGCAAGCCTGATGGATGCCAGTTCTGCCTCTTTACGGATAAACGACATTACATCAGCTGAACAGGTACGCCCTTCTTCGGTTCCATAGGGGAGCTTCAACTGAATCAGCATGTCATGCAGCCCCATGATGCCTAATCCCACTTTGCGTGTCTTTTGGGTCATTTCTGCAATCTCGGGAATGGGAAAACGATTACAGTCAATAACATTATCAAGAAATCGAACCGCCAGATGTACTGTTTTCCCCAAACGTTTATAGTTAACTTTGCCGTCAACAACAAACTGACCAAGATTGATAGAACCAAGGTTGCAGGATTCATAGGGAAGCAGCCACTGTTCTCCACATGGGTTGGTTGCCTCAAAATCTCCTAACTGGGGAGTGGCATTATCACGATTGGCAGCATCAATAAAGAGGACCCCCGGCTCACCATTATGCCAGGCAAGATCTATAATCTTATTAAACACATCCAGGGCACGTAAACTTCTAACCACATTACCGTTGGAAGGGTCTACAAGACTGTACTCCTGATCTTCTTTTACTGCGCGCATGAATTGATCTGTAATAGCCACGCTGAAATTAAAGTTGGTGTACTTCTCTTGGTCTTCTTTGGCTGAAATAAAATCGAGAATATCAGGGTGATCGACCCGCAATACGCCCATGTTCGCCCCACGCCGTTTACCCCCTTGTTTGATGGTTTCGGTGGCGGCATCAAAGACCGCTGCAAAACTCAAAGGCCCGGAGGCTACGCCCTGGGTTGAGCGAACTGCTGAATTCTTAGGGCGAAGCCTGGAAAAAGAATATCCAGTACCACCGCCTGTTTTATGAACAAGTGCTCCGTTACGAATGGAGGTAAAGATACCATCCATGGAATCTTCCACCGGGAGCACAAAACAGGCCGAGAGCTGCCCCAGATCTGTCCCGGCATTCATCAGGCAAGGAGAGTTCGGCAGAAAGTCGAGGTCGTAAATCATCTTAAAAAATTCATCGCGGATACGCTCATAATCATCCAGATCCTGATCCACCACAGCTACTGCATTAGCAACACGTCGGCAAAGCGTTTCCCAGTTTTCAATGGGACGCCCCTGCTCATCCTTTAAATAATAACGACGATTTAATACAGTTTCAGCAGTTTCAGTCAAATGGTGTCTAGGCATATCTTTGGACATATATTCCCCTCTCTCAAAAAGGTTCTTTTCTTGCTTTTGATAAAGCAATACAGAAATAAAAAATTCGCTTACCTACAAACACAAATGGCGCTACGAGCCCCGCTTCAAGCAAACCGTCAAGTGCAACTCAATTAGTACGACTACTAAAGAAATTTTAATCAGGAAATTTGTGCTGAAAAAGCTACAGTCTGGCAATACGAATATAAATAATAAACATAACTGTTCAGCAGCACTCCAACTCTCCACGATCTGCCCGCCCAGCATACCAATGTATAGCTAATCGGTCAGCTTGTGAACATTTGGAGCACTGCTGAACAGTTGAAGTGCGTGGTAGATTGACAGTTTTCAGTTCTTTGCTGAATAGTTTCTAATAAACAACCTTCGAACAGGTATGATGCGTATGTTGCTTGTCCCTTGGTATATTGATGGGTAAGGCCCTGACTCGAAAGTAATATCGAACAAACAGGGAGAAAAACGTTAAGGCTCCTGACTTGTTCGTTGGCAACATTATCACAACATATAGGACTCATCAAGCAGAAAGCGCACTATATATTGTGTTTTTGGTGCCGACAAAAAAAACCTCACATTTTCAAGAGGTTCAGGTCAGCAGGTAATTATTTACTATTGCGGAAAAACTTGAAAGCATAAAATGCAACAAAAAAAGTGACTCTAAAAACGAAAAAACTTGTGCCATGAAAGAGAGGCATAGAACTCTGGTTGAGAGCCTTCATTTTTTATTCCCGCCCGTACTTGTAGGCCAACATTACTAGACCAGTAAAAGCTCTGTACTGCTGAAAAGTCATATAACGTCATTTGCCTGTCCATAACCATGTACGACACCTGCCCAGTAAGCCCTACAGTCTGGTTTTCATCCACATTTGTTACTATGCCGGCAAATATGGCTGGTCCAGCGTCCAGAAAATGATCAAATCGGTCGGCAACCAGCACTCTGCCTCCAGCCAAACCGTACAAAAGAGTCTCTTTGCCCAATTCCCGACTAAAACCAAAGCCGACTTCAACGTTGCCTGTCAATTTTCGTCGGCTGTCAGCCTCTTCCAACCTTTGCAATCCTAGCCTGGTTTTCCAGGCAAGGGGGGCTGCTACTACTGTTGCTGGGGTAACGGAGAGGATATCAAGCACATCAAAGGATTCAAGCTGAACCCTTTCCAGCTCGGGATAATAGCGAAACTGCGGATAGAGCGCCTCTATCTGTACACCCTTTTCAAATCCACCCTGTGGATCAAAGACATCATGAAAAACAGGGCGGATACCCATTTGCAGATAAGGTTGCTGCCCATAGCTTCCAATATCGACATTGAACCGACTGACAGCATGCCCCTGGTCAGGACGTATACCAGGTACCTCTATGATAGAGGACGGCACAGGCACGGTGTTGGAGCTACGCATAGTGCCGATAAGATGCAGGCGACCATCATCGGTTTTCTCCTCTTCCATCACGCCGACTGCCACTGCGTATTGATAATAAAGGTGGGCAAATTCAAGCAACTGAGCTGTATCTACTGGACTCAGTCCGTAAACGCTTAAATCAGCAACGGCAACTCTGCCGAAAGCCACTTCTTTGGCCAAGGCAACGAGTGACGGCCCCATTGCAGAGGCACGCGACTCGAGCCGTGTCTTTAAACTGGGGCGGTAGGTTGCCTTACCGAGCATACCAACGCTTTGCACAATATCCCTTACCGTATCAACCGGAACATTCCAAAAACGGTACGATGAATCTGCTAAATCCAAACTAGGCCGGACAGCCTCCATTAGTGCCAGCAACTGAAAGGAACAGTTTTCGTCAAAAAAATAATAGGAAAAACCTGCATTCCGGAGCTCCCATACATGGAGCAGGAGAAATTGTGTTTCCTGTACACTCAGATTGAGTGGATACTCCCAGATATCCCGACTTTCTATTTGCCCGTATCGATTTGCCTGGATGTAATAAGGTTCTGCGGTAAAAGCACCTGTATAGCCCCCAAATATCCCCTTTATAGCATACCCCAGGCCGTGTTCTTGTTCGGTAACGGCAGCAAAGCCTACACTGGCCGTCAACAAAGGGTGCGCCGGAGAAAACTCACTGGAATCTATACGCAAAAGCGTATGACCGAACATGGAGGCTGGATTATTGAGGTAGGAAACAGGGAAAACAAGAGTAACACCAGCCGGTTTTATCCCGGCCAACCACAAGTTGAGTTGCTCACACTTCGGATCTGGTCCAGGAAAAACAGAGAGGTCTACTGCGAGCTTTGTTTTGAGAAAATGGTAGCGTGCCGGGTATTGACAACGCTTGTCTACACCACCGTTAATTGCATTGCCACCAAACAGCTCGACAAGGGTGGCCTCCCCTTCTGCAATCGGATCGTATTGGCCCGCCGGGCTGAGAAAAAAAGAACCACTGTCTATACGGCTTTCTGCTTTACCAAATTGACTATCGTGCTCATAATGCAACAGTCGCAACCATGCTGGAGATTGCCACAGTTGCATCTGCGCTGCGCGTTGACGGAGCATAGCCAAGGACGACGAATGCACGCTGGATACACTTTCCGCTGCAGAGACGAAAAACAATAAAAACGTCCAAAGAATGAGAGGCAACGTTCTATACACTTTGCCTCTCATTCTTATCAATCACCCTTTTGCCGGAAAAGCAAATTCAAAAAATCCTTATTGATGTGGTATGTTTGCTGCAATCAGTGCACCATTTAGAGTGACAAGCATTTGCTGGGGCGTTGTGGAGGAGGATGGGTAAAGCTGGCTATAGGTATTTTTGGTAACCAGGAAAAAATGCTCCTCTTCATATGCAGGCACATGCAGCAAGCCGCCCAAGGCAGCAAGATGTTCGCCCTCGCCGGCAGCCATCTCGCCTTTGAGCGCTATAAAATTTTCCTGGGTAAAGGCCTCTACGCCGGCACTGCCGCTTCCAGAGGAACCAGGGCTGGTACTCGATGTGGCGTCAAGGGTCGCGTTGGTTGTTTTATCAAACGTTTTGGTAGAGCTTTCTGTGGGAGCGGTTGTAGTTGCGCACCCTGAGAGGAAAGCAAGAACAGCAAGCCCAAATAAAAGAGTAGAAAAAAAATTCAAAGACATATCTCCTGTAAATAATCATCAAAAAATATTCATAGGCCTCGTGGCCTCAGCATGAACGACAAGACAAGATATTCTAAGTCAATCAGCTACGTCAACCCGTATCCTTGATTGCATACAATTCAAATACCCATGCAACTTGCTAATTGAGACAACGTTCATTATAGTAGGCAGATATATTTATCAATATTTTTAAATTTCAGGCCTGTTAAGGCCTTTTCTCATTTTATAAGGAACAATTTCAATGCTGAAAAGACTTGCTTTTTGTGCTTTGCTGACCCTCCCGGCTACTCTTCACGCTGCTGAAACAAATGTCATGAAGAGCTCGGGCAACCTTAACTGGTCGACTCAAAAAAGCTGGAAAATGGATGCTGCCCCGGTTGCATTTGTCCAGTCTCTTGATAATAAAAAAACTTTTGTTCTTGGAGCAGATGCCAAAGTCCACATCTTCGATACCAACGGCAAAGAACTTGGTGCTTTACCGGTATCCGCAGATGTTATAGATATTGACATTGCCCCGCGGGGAGAAATCCTGTACCTGCTCAACAAGGAAGAGAAAAGTTTTACGGCACTGAATATAAGCTTTACTCAAGATATCGATGTCAGCACAGCCCCCATCCTGGGCAATCCTGATGCGCCTGTCACCCTGGTCGAATTTTCCGATTTTGAATGCCCTTACTGCAGCAAAGTAAAACCGATTCTCGACAAGCTGCTCAAGGCCAATCCGAACACGGTAAAAGTTGCATTTAAGCACTTACCTCTTCGTATGCATCCCCAGGCTGAAACAGCAGCCCTGGCATCTATAGCGGCGCAAAAACAAGGCAAATTCTGGGAAATGCACGATGAACTTTTCAAGACCAAAAAAATAAGTGCACAAACCATAGAAGCTTCAGCTCAAAAGATTGGCCTGAACATGGAGCAATTTAACAAAGACAAAGAGGCTACAGCAACCAGGCAGCAGCTAGCAAGAGACCTTTTCGAGGCCCAAAAAGCTGAGATAACAGGTACTCCCACCCTCTTTATAAATGGTGTCCGCGTTAAGAGCCGATCTTTACAAGATCTTCAGGCAATGGTTGACCAGGCACTGGAGAAAAGCAGTGCGAAATAAAGTCAAAAATGGAACAGACATTAACTCAACAGTCGCGAAAGATCTTGATTTCATAGACAATACGACAGCACAAATCCTGTTTGGTGAATTCAACAAAAATCTGAACACCATTGAACAGGCAACCGGGGTCAGCATCCACGTTCGCGGGAGTCACGTACAACTTGAAGGGAAAAACCATGCCGTTGAAATAGCCGAATCAACCTTGAAACAGTTATACGCTCTTATCCGGAAAGGCTATCCCGTCTTTACCCAGGATATTGCGTTTGGGGTAAAGATCCTCGAATCTTCGCCCACAACAGCCTTGGAAGAGATTTTTTTAGACAAAGTGTACATCACCTCTCGCAAGCGGGTCATCTCTCCAAAATCTGTAAACCAGAAGCGCTATATAGAAAAAATACGCAACAATGATATTGTCTTCGGCATTGGTCCTGCAGGCACAGGCAAGACCTATCTGGCAGTTGCCATGGCTGTTTCAGCCTTGACCAGTGAACAGGTTGACACCATCATCCTCACCCGACCTGCAGTAGAAGCTGGAGAAAAACTCGGTTTTCTCCCAGGTGACCTGGCTCAGAAAGTGGATCCATACCTTCGCCCTTTGACAGATGCAATAAACGATATGCTTGGCCAAACCAAGGCTCAGGAGCTGATTGAACGAGGCATCATCGAAATTGCCCCCCTGGCTTTTATGCGTGGTCGCACCCTGAACAACGCTTTCATTATCCTGGACGAGGCCCAAAATACAACCAGAGAACAGATGAAAATGTTTCTGACCAGGATAGGATTTGACTCACAAGCCGTTATTACAGGTGACGTCACCCAGATCGACCTGCCCGGCAATCAACACTCAGGCCTTGTTGAGGCTAAACGGATTTTAAACGGTATCCAGGGGATCGGGTTCAGCCACTTCTCAAAATCCGATGTGGTCCGTCATCCATTGGTTCAGGAAATCATCCATGCCTATGAAAAACAATCAACACCCCAACAATAGCGTGCTCACCATAGCTACCGCCCTTTTCCTCTATGAACATTGCTTACTCACCTGCCGTCGACACGCTCAAGCTTAACCATATTCTGCTTGAACACAACACTGCCGGCCTCCTCTCTTTGTTGGAGTTACACGATGTACAGCTCAGCATCGTGTTTATGAGTGATCCGGAAATAGCTGATTATAATATACAATATCGCAACAAATCCGGTCCCACCAATGTCCTTTCTTTCCCTGTAGATTCCTCTGACAACTGCTTTACTGTACCGGAAAATGAACTCGGAGATGTACTTATTTCAGTCGATACGGCTCTACGGGAGGCTACAGAACAAAGGGTGACACTCCATCACCGACTCACAGAGCTTATCATCCATGGGGTGCTGCACCTCATCGGCTATGACCATGAACGATCAGAAAAAGAAGCCATTGAAATGTGGGATAAAGAAAAAATTCTTTTTCAGCAACTTAAAACATTCAGGAGAATTACTATGCCGCATCTTGCCATCAATGTTGACCATGTTGCAACAGTACGACAGGCCCGTGGAATTAACGAACCAGATCCGGTTCTCGCTGCCGGTATATGTGAACTCGCTGGTGCGGAAGGCATTGTGGCCCATTTGCGGGAAGACAGGCGCCACATGCAGGACAGAGACATTCGTCTGCTGCGCCAAACCGTTAAAACCAAACTCAATCTTGAGATGGCAATAGCCAATGAAATAATTGACATCGCCCTCGAAATAAAACCAGACATGATCACCCTGGTGCCGGAAAAACGGCAGGAGTTGACCACAGAGGGTGGGCTTGACGTTGTCGGCAATCTCAAAAAGGTAAAAAAGACCATCGCAAAAATGAACAAGGCAGGGATACCAGTCTCACTGTTCATTGATCCAGATGCAGAACAGGTAGAAGCATCAGCAGAAATAGGTGCGACCTTTGTGGAATTACATACCGGCCGTTACTGTGATGCGCAAAGCGAAAAAGAGCAGACACAGGAATTTCGCCTGATCGAACACGCTGCAGAACTAGCCTTTGAATCAGGCTTACGGGTTAATGCCGGCCATGGCCTGGATTACAGAAATGCAGGCCCCATAGCGGCCTTACCGACCATCGAAGAGCTCAGCATCGGTCATTCGGTCATCAGCAGAGCGGTCATAGTAGGGTTGGATCAGGCTGTTCGAGAAATGTGCGCAATTGTCAAAGCTCCTTACCTAACCCTGTGATGTCTTCATAAGAGCCTAGAACAATCAGAATATCCTCTGCGTAGATACAGGTCGATGGTTTTGGGTTAAAAAGCATTGTGCCATCTTCCCGTTTGATGGCAACCACAATCACATCATATTTTTTTCTAATTTCAGATTCTATCAGGTTTTTACCAATCAGGGGTGAGCTCGAGCTCACCCTGAGTTCTTCCATGAGCAGGTCCAATTCTCCAGCCCGCATAGTCAAATCTATAAAATCAGTGACCGTGGGCCGCACAACCAGATGGGCCATCCTCCGCGCCCCTATTGCATAAGGCGATATAACCTTTGAAGCTCCTGCCCGCATTAGTTTTGTCTGCACGCCACCAGCACCACTGGACCGGGTTAAAATGTACAACTCCGGATTGAGCCCTCTTGCCGTCAGTGTAATGTACAGATTATCGGCATCAGTGGAAACCACAGAGATCAGTCCCTTTGCTTTTTTTATACCAGCAGTGAGCAGAACATCATCGTCAGCGGCCTCTCCCTCGTAAGCAAGATAATTAAGTTCTTCTATCTCCTGGACAACCTCTGGATCATTATCGATAACTACAAATTGCCGTTTGTTTTCCTGTAAAATCTTACAAATTTCTTTGCCAATCCTGCCAAAACCACACACCAGGTAGTGATCTTGAAGACGTGCAACATGCTGCTTCATTTTCCTTCTCCTGAACAAGCCTCGAATTTCGCCCTCAATCATAGTTTCGGTAATCTTGCTGAACGTATACATCACAAAACTGACGCTAGTGATAACAAGAAAAACCGTAAAAACTTTACCGGTAGGATGAATCGGGACAATGTCACCGTAGCCAACGGTGAAAACGGTAATAATGGTCAAATACATACCGCCCCAAAAGCTGGTATTTTCAAACAGCATATAGCCGATGGTACCAACAACAAGGAGCAATAAAAATAAACTACTTATGATAAGAGCTTTACGCATCTGCCAGCCAATGGAAAAATACTTTTAATCTCTGATAATTAATTTAGCATAGCACACAATCTTCATTTTTTCTTTATGATAAACTCCCGAAACAGCTGCTCCTTTGTCGCATTTGTGGTTTGACAAATTTTGCCCGGCTGTGTATACAATAGCGCACCAAGCCCGGATGGCGGAACTGGTAGACGCAAGGGACTTAAAATCCCTCGGTCGTATGACTGTGCGAGTTCGATTCTCGCTCCGGGCACCAAACACAAAAAGGGTTAAAAAGCTAAAATTAAACAGCTTTTTAACCCTTTTCTTTTTCACACCACATCTCTCCTCACGCCTCACTTTAGTTTTAATTTGCTTTTTCCTGCTCTTTTTTACTATATTTTGCCGAACAAAATGGAGCAAAAATGGAGCAAAAAAAGTAGAGACAAAAAAAATGGCCAGGATTGTCGCAAGAAAAGGAAAGAAAAAAATATCATACTCCGTGACTATTCGCCTTAAAGGGGAAAAATCTATTACCAGATCTTTCGACACAAAGGGTGAAGCACGAACATGGGCCGCTGAAGTCGAAACTGAGATAAAAAATAAAAGATTTAAAGATCCTCGCCGTGCTCAGATAACTTTTGATGATGCACTGGATAAATACCTCAAGACAGTTACCCCTCAAAAAGCTCTGACAACACAAGAGCGGGAAAGAAGAATTGCAAAAATTCTGAAAAAAAATTTTGGCAGGAATACATTGTTGCCTGAAATCACCCCGTCTGTTGTTTCAAAATATCGAGATAGACGTTTAGAGAATGTATCTGCATATGCTGTTCGACTAGAACTAGCGCTCCTTTCTCACTTATTCACCAAGGCCCGTAAAGAATGGGAACTCCCATTAGAAAACCCTGTTAAATCCATTGAGCGTCCGAAGGTTCCCAAGGGCAGAATACTTTTTCTAAAAGAAGATGAAGCTGTACGGTTACTTAAAGAATGCAAGGTAAGCCGTAATAAAATGCTCTATCCCTACATTTTGGTTTTACTCCAGACGGCTATGCGTCCCAGCGAAGCGGCAGGGTTGCGGTGGAGCCAGATAGATTTCGACCGTCGGTCGCTCATACTTTATGTTACCAAAAATGAACCCAGGACCGTTCCGTTAACAAAAACAGTCTTAACGGTTTTACAAAAAATAAAAAAAACAAATTCGGACCACGAGTTTGTCTTTCTTAAGGGAGAAGGAAAAAGTTCGCAGGCACAAAACATACCCTCCTCCAGATTCAGAACATCGTTTGATAAAGCACGAGAGCGTGCCAATTTACCAAAATTACATATGCATGATCTCCGCCATACTGCTGCGAGCCACATGCTAATGGCGGGTACCGATATCCGTACATTAGCTGCTATCCTCGGTCACAGTACACTGCAAATGGTATTACGTTACACCCATCTTCTTGATGAACATAAATTGAAGGCGGTTGAGCGAATCAACTCTCTCGGAATTGAATAACTTCCGTCAATTCTGTAAGTTGACACATTAAGCAGCTATGTCTCAATCAAATCTGACAATCTCCCATCCTTTTCATGCAGCGATGGAAAAGTTTACAGTTTGTTGTTGCGTATAAACAGGAATTATGTTGAGAGGTTAGTTATGTTGTGTCTTTTTTCCTTTTTCCTCTGCTTGTTTTTCTTCCCTCTTTCTGTAGTCGTAATTCTATCTATTCTTCCTCCTTTTTCTTTGGATTTTCTTTTTTTACTTTTTTTGTATTTACAAACTCAAAAATTCTTATAACTGTTCATAGTGTAATGGTGCGAGCCACTAATAATGTTAAATTATTTCTTGTGATATGAACGCTTTAACGATTGGATTTGTTTCCTTAATCAATTATTTCTCACTTAGGTAGCCCTTCAGTACCTATAGAAATTTTACCGTCGTAATTTAATTAAGGTCGGAAAATTATGTTGCGAGCTTAATAGTACCAATTCCCAAATGACCTATAACTATCTGATGTCTAAAGAAATAATAATTTTTCAGAAAATGTCTTGAAAGATCTTTAATTTCAAGTAGATAGGGCAACTCGCAACATAACAGGAATTATCTCTTATTCCAGCTCGTAAAAGCCCCCTTCCCGACAACCCGAGAGGGTACAGAGTAGACTTGTACCGTTCTGCGCAAAATATTGGCAACTCGCCTTCCCCTCTGACTCTGCAAAAAAATACCACTATCAATGCAAATATATTCAATCACCCGGAATCCTGAAAAATATTTGAATTAAATCGGCGACAGAGGTATCGTGTAAATTACTGAATTTGTATGACAAGTTGCAACTTGCGCCATAATATAGCAGGTCATTTGACGATCTATTTTGGGAGAAAATATGGCGTTGCAACGGCTACAAGCCAACTACAGAATTTCACATCTTCTGTGACACGAGGTCAACATATAATGGAAATACGTTGACTTCTGATGGTTCAATTTTGCAGGATAAGTAAACTTCATGGGCAGAATAAAAAGCTTCTTTTTATTTAGTCAAAAATGAATGATAAAGAGTTAGTGTAAGGTATAACTAATTGATTCCATGTTAACCCAACTTCGTGACTTAAAACAAAAATGCCTTTTATTTTAAGTATGTTAGCCACAAATTTCCGTTCAGTATGGCACTACATCTTTCATTTTGTTGCAATGGTTGTTTTCTCCACATTCCCCGGATGATTTTTCAGACCCAATGCTGAATATATTTTATGCTGCTCAGAATCAGGTCGCACACTTTTTCTGACATGTACGGTATCCCCATTTTTGCACTGCATCGAAATGGTGACCCGATTGTGAGGCAGGAGGGTATTACGTAATTGGCACTGGGCTCATATCATTCAATTTTGTGTTTACGATCCCGACTGTGCAGAGCTTTGATGTTTCAAATAGCCCTTCGTGTGGTTAAAATTTCTTCAAGAGACATGGAATGCGTCATAATTCCTAAGGCAACAGCAGGCACTACTCCTGTTGTCCAGTGTGGCCTTACAAAATTATGTATCAGTTGATGCACATCCAGAGTGCGTTGCAAGCCACCTTCAGTCTTGGCATATGTATTTGTTCTTCGCCTGTACGCGCTATTTCTTCTTCTAAGAGCAGTATTTTGAGCTTCGACATGATTTGCATGAATTTCAGACACCTGTAAATACTGCCTTGTATCGGGATGCTCTTTTTGTGATGCTTGGTATTTCTGACGTTTCGGTCCTTTTTTATGCTTTTGGCTACCCTTGTTCTTGATACGCACCCGGGACACCCGGAGGAAGAACTTTACGAGGACGTCCAGGCTTGCCCGTCCGCAGGGTTTCACAGCATAGTTCAAAGAGCATATTTCCATATCCCATATCGTCTTTCACCATCGGACAAGAAGGTAAAATCATTGGTCTGGGCGGAATATTCACAGATTGTTGCCATTACAGATTTGAATAAGGACGCATTCTTTTCTCCGGCTCGTTGCTCTACAATAAACCGACTGGCACGCTCCATAATAACAGCTGTCCATACTCTGGAGTCCATGGGTGCTGTGCGTTTGCCCACGATGGTGTAGAATTCATCACCTTCGAAGGTAAGGGAAACAAACTCACTGCAAAAGGTATACAACATTAGTGATTCTTTTTGGGCTGCAAATCGTTCCTCCCACTCGGTAATCGTACGCTTGTTTGCTTGCAAAACACGACCTGTGGCCCGAAGGCCAAGCCCTTCACTGCGAAGTTTTAATGCACAGGCGACCCTGCTGATTGGAGATTTTAGACCTTCTATCGATGTGTTACGAGTTTCGGAAAATATTGATTGGCAGGTGGCGCATCGATACAGCTAACGGGGTCCGTTATTAATGTTCTCGTAGCGTTTGAAACATGGCACGTCGGATAATTCGCAGTCAGGGCATTTAAGCAGGCTTGTATCTTTCATGAATGGCTTTAAATCACAAAAGCGGATTCATTGAAAGATTACAGTGCAATGGTGGGAGCCTAGTGCCAGCCCAGTAAATTCGAGCTTAATTTTAATTTTTATTCTGTTTTGGACAGCAGTGTTCTTATTTTAAATAATAGGGCATTAGGAGAAAGCGGCTTGGAAATAAAATTGAAACCTTTTTCATTAAGCCCTTTGTCAAAGACGACATTGGCGGTATAGCCACTCATAAATAACGCCTTGACATCAGGATTCATCTTTTTCATTTCATTGTATGTATCTATCCCGTTTTTCTTGGGCATAACAACATCAAGAACGACGAGTGATACCTGATCAATGAAGACCATGTACTTCTGAACAGCGTCCGATCCATCCACAGTTTCGATAACAGTGTATCCTTTACCCTCCAATACTTCTTTTATAAGGCTTCGTGATTCATCATGGTCCTCAGCGATCAATATTGTCTCAGTACCACCTTCTACTTCATTGAAATGGTTGACTGTATTTTCTTTTTCGCATGTCATCGCTACAGGAAAATAGACGTGAAATGTCGTTCCTTCATCAGGCTCACTGTACACAGTAACAAATCCATCATGTTTTTTGACAATACCGTAGACGGTGGAGAGACCAAGCCCCGTTCCTTTTCCCACTTCTTTTGTGGTAAAAAAAGGGTCAAAGATTTTCTTTTTGGTCTTCTCATCCATACCGAGCCCTGTATCAGAAACAGATATCAATACATACCCTCCGGGTTTTCCAAAACCATGGGTCTTTATAAAAAGATTATCGAAATTCACAAGATGCGTCTCGATTGTAAGATTGCCGCCTTTTGGCATGGCATCTCGTGCATTTGCAATAAGATTTAACAACACCTGGTCTATTTGAATACTATCCGCAATTATAGTTACATCTTCATCGGTCAATGAAGTCTTGAATTCAATATCCTCTGAAAGTAAACTTTTTAAGATTTTTTCTATGCCATAAATGACGGTGTTCACATTATGATGCCTACGTTCTGTGATCTGTTTTCTGGTGAAGGCCAAGAGGTTCCTGGTAAGACTTGCAGCCTTTTCTGACGATATCAGTATCTGGTTAACATACTCCTGCAATGGATCGTCCGGGGCTATTTTCACCTGTAACAGGTTGCCGTAACCGATGAGCGCAGTCAGGATATTATTAAAGTCGTGCGCAATCCCCCCAGCCAGTGTGCCAACAGCCTCCATCTTCTGAGCATGGTGGAGCTTTTCATTGAGGTTTGCCTTCTCTACCTCCGCTTGTTTACTCTCGGTTATATCGCGAATTGATTCGATGGCACCTACGATATTTCCACTGCTGTCGAATAAAGGCCTGGCTATTAGCCACAAATTACGAACCGTCCCTTTTAGAGTCACGTCCGCCTCGGCAAAAATACAATCCCCTTTTTTTCTTACAGAGGTGTCTTGTCTCTGTATCTCTTCATCCTGAGTGAGCACTAAATCAATCAGGATCGGTCGTCGAACCCCATAAAACACAATACTATATTCATAATTACTTTTGCCCATCATATCTTCAGCCTTGACTCCGCTCATCTCTTCAATTGCATGATTCCATGCAATGACATTACCATCGATGTCGATGGCAAAAGTCGCGTCGGGCAAAAATTCGATAATTTGAGATAATCGCCTCTCGGATTCCCGTAAGGCATTCTCCCCCCGCTTGCGTTCGGAGATGTCGCTGACGGTGGCCAATACCCTGTATTCACTGTTCATTTCCACGCGTTGCATCTTCACCTCGACCCAAAACAGACTCCCTGCCTTATCCTTCGCATTCCACTCAAAGTGCTGCGGTTGTCCCTGGGCAGCCTTTGAGAGGAATCCCAGAGCATCTTGACGGGTATAGGGAGCAACGCCAGCGCTCAAAACCCCGATATCAATCTGACGTGCTTCCTCCTGGCTGAAGCCGTACATCTCGCACATTTTTTGGTTTACGTCCAGAATGGAGCCGGTCTTCAAATCGTGGATAAAGAGCGCATCATTCGCAGAATCATAAATTGTCCGATATTGTTCTTCGCTCTTCTGAAGTATTTGCTTCTGCTGGTCAAGTTCATCGACCATCTGGTCGAAGACCTGAAAGAAAATACCGACTTCATCTTTCTGGTTGATATTGAGCCTTAAGGTGAAGTTCCCTTTGCCAATGGCCGCAGCCACGGTCGTGGCCTTAGCCAACGGTCCGGTGATGGAACGTACTATCATCATACCCAAACCGCCTGCCAGCAATACTCCAAAACATACAGATATAATGGTTATTATTTTACTCCGTTCATATATCCTGAAAATCTTATTATGTTCCGACTCCGCCAAGTTGAGTTGCAAGTCTACCAATTCACTTATCTTCTCCGATACCGGATCAATGACCGGATAGAGACGGGTGACTGTAAATCTTGCCAAACCTTCCCTGTCCTCTCGTTGCAAGATATCGATCAACTCAGCCACACCACTGCCTGCCTCTTTCAACAATGGCTTTAATTGTTCAATGGTTTTAACCTCTTGAGCCACCATGGTGGTCGCCAGGTATTCTTCCCAGTTTTTCCGAATAATCTTCAGGGCCTCTTCGACATTGGCCCTCCCTTTCCCCCATTGTAGATTTCCATTGCGAACCTTATGGGAGGTATCAACGATATTGACCGCATACATGTCCGCAATAACTTTCAAACTTTTCAAAGGAACAACGCGGTCCATAAAAACTGTATCAAGTCCGTCGAAACCTTGTTTTATACTGTGCACCCCCAGGAAGCCGATCATGATCAACAGCACGGATAGAAAACCTATAAGCGCGTAAAGTCTTGTTCCTATTTTGAGATTCTTCATTATCAATACTATTTGGTTAATATTTTACAATTAGGCAACAAAAGACATAAAATAGTTGCATGCAGATACACCTGCTCATACGCCACGGCTCTCCATAAACGTTCGACTAAGGGGTTTCTTGAATAGTAAGTATCCACCGGTAAAACCGGTGGATACTTACTAGTTTTTTTCACCATAAGCAGTCATCAGGACGACCGGAGTTGTATTGTCGTACTCCTTTGCTGCATGCAGCAATTCTATACCGTTCATTTTAGGCATCATATAATCGGTGACAACGATATCGATACCAGTCCGTCGCTCAGACAATAAAACCAGAGCCGTCGGTCCGTCAGAAGCCTATATAGTGGTATATCCACTTGTTAATAATCCGATTTTTATTGATCGCAGGATGTGCGGATCATCGTCGACAAGCAAAATCGTAGTCATTGCTATTACGCCTCCGGGGTGGATTGTACGTTTTCAACCGGGAGTTAATAAGCAACTAGTGTGCCAACGCTGTGCTGTTCTCTGCAATATACTAATTGTATTAAGGATAATATATTCAAGGCGAGGAGGCGCTGCCTGCCGAGGGACGGTACGTTTTAACTCAACAATGCCGTTAGCGAGGGAGCAAGACATTAAGATTATAGGTAAAAAAGGGGAGCGGAACAAAATGTATCAGTGGTACGAAACGTAACAACAATACCATCGACTGTGGCTAAGATTCGTATTAAATGATATCGGGCGGATTCTTGTCTACTGCAGCCAGAACCGCTGCACCGTTGGGGTGCACCACCGCCCGATATCCGGCATTTAGGATACTATATTGCAAGAACGAGGGTTGCCGATGTGTCATCCACCGGCATGACTATTGTCTGGGCTGTGTCCTTCTTCATCCGATGGCACCCCTTTCCCAGCAAGCAGAGCATTTATACGAGGGTAGTCGAATACGTCGGCCAGTTTGCGCAACTTCCTCGCCAATTCAGGACTGGATTCAGCCGCTTGCTCGAGAAGTTTCATGAACAGAACCATATCGCCATCCTCAACCGCCTGCCTTAGCTTCGTCCGCAGCGCTTCAGACAGCTCAGATATTGCCTCGACCGTCAGCGTGGGAAGTTTCTGGTCGTCATTCTTGTGCACATACCGTAATCCCAGGCATTGGCCGAGGATTTCGTACAGCTCCCTGTGTAGAAACGGCTTGCGCAGGTAAGCGTCCGCGCCAGCATCCAGGATTTTTTGCTTCCCTTCTTCAAATACGCTGGCAGTCAAGGCAATGACAGGCGTGGCAAGGTCCGCAGCAGTGCATTTAATCTGCCGCGTGGCCTCGTATCCGTCCATATCCGGCATGCGCATATCCATCAGCACCGCAGCGGGCCGGATCTTCTTAAACAGCGCAAGGGCTTCTTTGCCGTTGAAGGCCTGGTATACCTCAAAACCGATGGGTGCCAGAAGGGCTTTTACCAGCACCTGATTGTCAGGATCGTCCTCCACCACCAATATCCGCACCGGGCCGGTGCCCGATTCAAGACCGATTACTTCGCGGTATGCCGGCGCACCAGTTCCTGGAACCGCTTTTCCCTGTGTCATCTCCCCCGTAAAGCAAAAACAGCTGCCCCGGCCAGGCTCGCTGACAACCCGAATATCCCCGCCCAGCAAGGCGGCATACTCCCGGCAGATGGCGAGGCCCAGGCCGTTTCCGCCTGTGTTTGCCGCAGATTCGACCTGATCAAAGGGACGGAAGATGGCTTCCAGGTTCTCTAAGGATATGCCGATGCCGCTGTCCTCCACCTCGATGGTCAGCTTGACGCGCACCTTTCGCGGCAAATCCTTTTCTTGATAGACATCACTGCGGACCCGGACGCTGATGCCGCCCTTTTCGGTGAACTTGATAGCATTGCTCAGCAGGTTCGTAACAACCTGCTTTAGTTTCGTGCGGTCGCCATATAGGAACTCCGGCAAATGATCATCCCGCTCCACCACTAGGTGCAGCCCTTTGGCCTCACAGCGGGAGCGGAACAACCTTTCGAGGTCCATCAGCAGTTCATGGATGGAAAAGTTGACCGGCCTGATTTCCAGACGCCCTGCTTCGATTCTGGAAATCTCAAGAATGTCGTTGACGATCTCCAGCAGGTCCTGGCCGCTGCGGAGGACAACCTGCACATCACTGTGCTGCCGTTCAGTGAGCATCGGGTCCTTTGCCAGCAGTTGGGAAAATCCGATCACCGCATTCAAGGGGGTCCGCAGTTCGTGGCTCATGTTAGAGAGGAACAGACTCTTGGCCTTGGTGGCAGCCTCGGCTTTTTGTGCGAATTCCTTAGCTCGGCTGATGGACGATTGAAGTTTAATGTTGGCTGTGCGCAACGCCTCTTCTGCCTTTTTGCGTTCGGTTATATCAATGGCTATACCCGTGTGCTTTAAAATATCACCGTCTCTATCTCTAACCGGGAAGGATTTAGAATGGATCCAGCGAATCTTGCCGTCAGGCCGCACTATTCGATAGACTTCATCAAAAGTATTTGTTCTCATTAACTTTTCAAAAGCCGCGAATACCGCAGGTTTATCCGGATCATATACTGAGTCAATGAATGATTCTGGGTTGTTATACAAACTCTCACTGGTGCGGCCCCATACCTTTTCATAGGCAGGGTTTATGTAAAGCATTTTTGAATTATCCGCGCTTCTCAGCCAAATAACTTCACCTACATTTTCGGCTATCTGGCGAAACTTTTCTTCGCTTTGTTCAGCATAGTCTTTTGCTCTGGTTAGCTCAAGACTGGATTCATTTCTCTTGTGAAGGTTGATCAGCATGAGGCTAAAAACCTCCAGAATGCTCTGTTCTTTGTCAGTATAGTTATGATGCTTGTGCACGCTATCGAAGCCGACAAAACCGACACAGGTATCGCCCCGCATTAGCGGTACGCTAATAATGCTTTTAATACCCTGAGGCTCAAGAAGCTGCCTGATATCGCTTTCAGGAGAAAGACCCATAACGTCCGGAATGTAATTAATGCTACCTGCTCTGTGGTTTTTGACCCAGTCAGGTATTAGTTCGAGGGGAATATTCTGTAAATATTCTATCTGTGGTTCAATACCATCACGACACCATTCGTAGGTGTTGCTGGTGGTCTGTTTGGAAAAATCATAACTGAACACATAAGACCTGTCGGCATCCACCAGAAGACAGATCGCCTGGAGAGATTCCACTACAATATCGTCAGTTTTGTCGGGAGGCACATTGATAAACCCGCTGGAAATATCAACAAGCGCCTTCAGCATGCCAATATGTTCACGCTGTTTTTTTTCACTATCGTCATTGATACGTTTAAGTACTTCTTCGGTACGGCTCTTCTGAATACTCAGGGCATATATGGTGCTCAGCCGTTCGACCACAGCCATGTCCTGATCGCTATAGTCTTCCTCCGAATTGGCAAGAGCGATCATCCCCACCAGTTCTTCGCCATGGAGCACCGGGACTCCAAGAAAACGCCGAATTGGAATGTGCCCCTGCGGAAAGCCTGAAGAGCGATGGTCGCTCTCCGGGTGGTTGGAAATGAGGGGCAGGCGGTTGTTAACGACCCAGTCCCACAGGCCGATGGGTTTTTCGAAAACAACGGTCTTGTCTGCAACACGGCACCCATCCGATATATTCCTTGTGAATGTCGAGGCGACGAATCTTTCTGTGAACGGTTCCATATAACCCGCAAAACCGCATAGGCTGCCTGTGAGTTGCGTGGCCTTTTCCAACAACAGGTGCGATATTTCTTCAAAAGATCCGGCACCGAGTAATTTCAGGAAAACTTCGGCTGCGGCCTTATCCACCATGTTTTGTCGATCCAGTGCTGCTTCGGCCTTTTTCCGATCGGTGATGTCAACATGGCACCCGACCATACGAATTGGCGTTCCGTCCTCGGCCCATTCGATGATCCGTCCTGTGCAGATAACCCATATGGTGGAACCGTCCCTATGCTTGAAGCGGACCTCGTTGTAGAATGGTTCCCGGCCTCGGCTCTCGACGTGTCGGTCAAACACCTCAAAGACTCCGGGTAGATCCTCAGAGAAGATGATCCGCTGCCAGGCTTCCGGCGAGCTTTCCATTTCGTGATCAAGGTAACCGAACATGCGCTTGAAGGACGGGCTTAGGTATTCGGTGCTGTCCACCAGATTCCAATCCCAGAAACCGGAAAGCGTATTTTCCACGATGTCCCTGAGGATTCGTTCGCTTTCCCTGGCTTTCTCCTCCGCCTGCTTGCGACCGGTTATATCACTGAGCACCAAGTAGCATACGGGGGGGCCGTCTTCCGCCTGGGCTGCGTTTACCGTCAGTTGAGCCCAGAGCAATGCGCCATCCGGCTTGACCAGCCGCAGATCACATTCCTGGGGTTCGCCCGTCTCAATGAGCTGTTTCCGATGC
>NZ_JAFFQD010000139.1 GCF_016918565.1 Desulfogranum marinum | reverse complement strand
ACCACCAGGGTTCAGACGGCTATGGCAGACTATCGATGGTCAACAGAATCAGTGGCTAGAGACAAACTGTTCTTGGAGTACCTGGGGATAGGTGCCAAGTAGTGTACGCTTTAAACGACTTTCAGGTTGATAATAGGTAAAATCAGTGAAAAATTTTGGTTATGGTCCGGGGTGAGGACATTGATAACCGCCATAGTAACGGTTGTAATTATTCTACTTTTTGGCCTCACTATTTGAAATCACCCCAAAATTATCAAATTTATTAAATTCATTGAAAGCTAGGAATCAAAAGACAAAAATCGCCAAAGCGTAACATTAACCAGACCAGAAGGAGCGCAGTTGGTTCCCATAATAGTCCGCTGGCTGCCAGATGACGTAATCGATAATATTGGCAACTCTAATATCTCAATTCTTATTAATTTCAAAATTTTACCTTCTTCCTGTCTATTTCGGGAATAACTACTGATGAAGGTAATTTGAACTAGATTTTAGTGCCGAAAACGGCAGCAGATAGGCCTTTTGCGGTGTGGCTTAACCTTATCAGCATTTTTTGCAAAACATTAAACGACCTCCTGCAGTCCATACCTTTCTGCTCGTTTTCAAATGATAGAGGGAGCACCAACCTCCTCTTTTCCTTTGTTTCGTTGAGACGGTAATACTGCCAGCCATACCGCCTCACCACTTACTTTTGTGAAGAAAGCATGACGGTGAGCCGACCAATGCCCCAGGATATGGAGCTATATTTTGGTGAGGATATAGAGTTGAAGACCTATCTGTCTGCCTGAATCTTGACAGGAATAGTGTAAAACTGCGGAATTGCTTAAGGGTTTCTCGAATAATTACTACAGCAAAACAAACGCAAATAGTGTTTTAACTGTCTGAAATATTGATATTATGTTATACTTTTCCATCATCTTCTAAGCCGTTTTTTACTTGATGGAGCCGATATGTTTCAGCCAGGATTCTTCGACCTTGATAATCGGATGCGTAAAATCGACAGCAACGGTGACCCTCTTACCAAAATTAATC
>NZ_JAFFQD010000138.1 GCF_016918565.1 Desulfogranum marinum | reverse complement strand
GTTCTTACAAGCAAGTTTCCTGCCTTCTGGGTTTGCGCACCGAAAACATGCTCAACCCTTACACGAACCTTCGATTTGGTCCTGTTACTCTTCTGTTCCCGAGCTGTCAGCTTTCGGTTCCGAGTGCCTTTACGATGGATGCGTTCCCGGTAACCCGATTCCTCCAGCGACTTTAGACGATCTTTCGAATAGTACGCCGAGTCTGCCCAGACATTACGATTCGTGTTTTCCGCAAGTATTTCCTCAAACACATTGCTGTCATGGACGGAAGCGTCAGTTACTTTCCAGCCACGGATGAATTTATGCTTAGCATCAACGGAAATATGATTTTTGTAGCCAAAAAAGGATTTGCCGTTCTTCTTGGTCCAGCGAGCATCAACATCTTTTCTCCGACGCTTGTTCTCACCCCATTGAACCGGGGCCTTGCCTTCCCGCTTTATCTGAGCATTTTCTTCACGGCTATTGCGCTGTATCGGCGTCTTCACAATGGAGGCGTCCACGATCTGCCCTTTCAGGGCCGTATAGCCACACTCCTGCAGGTGCAACTCAAACTTAGAAAACAACTCTTCGATTATCCCAGCGTTTTTCAAATCCTCACGAAAAAGCCATATAGTTGTTGCATCGGGAACTTTGCTCCCTATGTGCAACCCGAGAAAACGGCAAAAAGAGTGGCGATCGAGAATTTGATATTCGGTGGCGTCGTCGGAAAGGTTATACAGAGACTGAAGTACAAGAATTTTAAAGAGCAATATGACATCATATCCTTTCGGTCCCGCTGCAGACTTACGGGGCTTCTGTCGAGCCTTTTCAAGTGCAGGGCGAAAGATTTCCCAATCAACAGCTTGATTAATTTTGGTAAGAGGGTCACCGTTGCTGTCGATTTTACGCATCCGATTATCAAGGTCGAAGAATCCTGGCTGAAACATATCGGCTCCATCAAGTAAAAAACGGCTTAGAAGATGATGGAAAAGTATAACATAATATCAATATTTCAGACAGTTAAAACACTATTTGCGCTTGTTTTGCTGTAGTAATTATTCGAGAAACCCT
>NZ_JAFFQD010000137.1 GCF_016918565.1 Desulfogranum marinum | reverse complement strand
CCGGTGACAATAATATGAACAGATCGAAGTAGCAGGCACGTAGTAGCCGCGTGCGGCGAGGCGTCAAATGAAAGACGAGCTATGGGAGTCTCTGTTTTTGTATTAGAGGAGCCGGTCTACTCGACCTCTGGATACCTTTTTTAGAGAGAAAACTAAGCTTTTAAATTCATGATAGTAGGTTTCTTTTTATCCAGTAAATAATGAATGATAAAGAGTTAGCGTATCAATTAACTGCCTGAATTTGTGTCAGAGTCATTTCTGACACTATGTAGATAAAGAGAAACTACTTACCAACTTGTTGGGGCCTTAGCATCTACTCCGTGATAGGCATCAACCCTTACCCCAACCAAAACGCTTAACCTGATAAAAACAGGTTAGCGGGCCAGGAAAAACAATGAAAATATCATTACTAACAAGGCTCAAATGCTTATTCGTCAGGGATAAGTTTGAGTTCTGGTTTAACGAATTTACCGACGAAGAAACGCGTCTAAAAAACATGGATGCTTGGGAATTAGCATCAGTAATTGAAGATGCCAATAATAATGCTGAGTCCCAAAAACACCGAATTGTCGCGGAACATTTGCTCAATGTGCGCCTAGCCAAAATATCCACTAAGCCAATGTATTTCCAGGTCATAGGGGGCTTCGTATGTGCCATCCTTGGAGCGTTACTAAGTGCCAGTCTCGAAAAACAACCAGACCCTGCGGAGTACGTATGCCGCTGTGAAACCGTGGATTATCATGAACCCCAAATAAGTGGGTCCATACCATGCACTGCTAAAGTCGGCAATTTTGTCATGCAATACACACAATTCAACGGCAAGCAGCCAGATAGCTATTGAAAGCCATATGTTTATTACTGGAATCGACATCCCTAATCCTCAAAATAAGTTTATCCCAATCGGGTAGCCGGGGGATTCTCTCCCCCAGCCCCCACACCACCTAGCCCGACTTTCGCAATTCGCGACCATGTGGACGTGTAACTTGCTGTTTTTCCATAATCGACAATTTTAGGTCGGCACTACACGGCTTTTTTACAGGCCGCTTTGTCTGCTGCAATCCGTGGCGGAGGT
>NZ_JAFFQD010000136.1 GCF_016918565.1 Desulfogranum marinum | reverse complement strand
TCGATATCCCAGCGTTTACCGTAGATTCTGATGATCTCTTCATCGGACAAGTCAATTTTAGTCGACATCACTGCCAGCCACTTACGGCTGTGCCTATGACGGACGAACACAATTTTTACCGCTTGCTCATGTTTGGTCTGCACCACAACACTGGCAAGAACCTTTGCTCTGCCCGGACGCTTCTTGAGTTGAGAATAGAGCCCTCCAAGTGTCAGCCATTTGCCTTTGTAACTATAGAAGACCTTGGGCATGTTCTTCGCCATACAGATTACAGGCAAATGCTTTCCAAGCACTGCGAGCAAGGCAGGGAAACAAAACCAACTATCCATCAGGAGGTAATCGGCGCGTATACCTTTGGCCAGGACCCTTTTGACCATCAGTTCCAGGTGCTCTGTGGACTTGGTTACAGCCTCCTGGCGGCGTTTGTACCCACAGCATCTTTTGTCGACCTCCTTGCAAATGCCCTGAACTCGTTTCTTCGCTTGGGTCGAAGCACACAGCACAAAATCCATGGGCAGGAAACTGGTTCCATCAGACCAGCCCAAAGTCAGCAATCTAAAACCCTTGAGGTGTCGTCTGCTGTTATGGTCGAAAATCCAGGACAGCAATTCAACCTTCTTGGATCGGGAGCGGTCGTAAGTGCTGTCATCAAAAATCAAAACTTTCTCACGCTGTTCACTGGTCAATACGTCGAAAAAACGGGCAACCACCGCACTCAATCCCAACATGAATTTACGCCAGTTATATCTTGGATTCTCAAGAAAGGCGTAAGCCGCATCCTTCTTGAACCCAAGCGTTGGGTTATTGACGATCCCCCTGGAAAAATTAACCCCATTGAACGGCAACAGGAAAATTGCGGTGAAGACTTCCAGAGGGCTTGCACCTCTGAGCTTTTTAATGCCGCACTTGTTCAGCAATGTGCCAATAGTGAAATCACTGACGAATTGAGCGGTTGTGTTGTGCAGTTGTCTTGCCTGTTGCTGCTCCGAGTATTGTTTGGTATTATGCATTTGAGCCTTTTCTCCCTGTTTTTATATTATTTTTTGGCAAAAACAATATATCAGAGAGTAAAAGGCTTTTCTCGTTAATTATGCGTTTTTATTAAAAAAGTGAGGGGCTTTGGTTGCCCTAGCCAACCCCGAAACTTGAG
>NZ_JAFFQD010000135.1 GCF_016918565.1 Desulfogranum marinum | reverse complement strand
CCATTCCCATGGTCGTCTTTATATCTCGAAAAAAAAGCTCAACATCCCATCTTTTCAGGTACAGTTCGGCAATTTCCTCGCTAGGATATTTGATGGGATCCAGCAAGGTCGTTATAATGAAAAATCCCTTTGTCCTATACCCTGGTTGATTAACCACCACCCTGATCTGCCTCAATTCAAGCTCCAAAGGGAGCTGATCCAAAGTTTCTCTGGAATAAGACAAGCCAGGATTGTATTTAGGGCGATCCCACTTGATAAGCAAGTCGTTTTCACCTATTTGTTTCAGACAGTTCGATTTGCTGGCTGGCTTACGACGCGCAAGCGTAAGGACGCTGTCAACACCTAGCTCCTTTAGCTTTACCATGTCGAAATAACTACAAAAACCCTTGTCTCCGAGAAAAATATCATCAGGCCGAAAAGTATCCAACTGTTGACGGAAAAGGGGCAATTCGTTATTTTTCTTGTTTCCGACGGCATAGCTAAGCATTGCGCCGCTTTCCAGAGAGAAGCAGACGCATACGCGCGCTGACGGAAAACCGCAACCAGGTTTTTGTGCCGCTGATTGTGGCCATACTTCTTGATTACCAGGAGTGTCAGGCATGCTAAGCCCTGTTCCGTCAACAACAATGACCCGACGGTCCATTAATAGACCGCTTTTTGTCGAACTGTCACTCCGTTCAGCTGTATACTGAAAAATATCCGTAAGTGTTTGTTCATCGAGTTTTTTACGAGCCGTACAGCATGATGCTGTTGATGAAGAAGGAAGCTTGGTTCCTTTAAGTGATGCATAAGATTGGAGCTTCCTGACGACCTCCTTGCATCCGCCATCTGCATCCAGCACTTGCCCTAAAAACGCCCAGAAAGTATTCTCTTTGGAGTAAAAAGTCCTGCGACTCATAGATCCAGATGACTCTGGCTTGAGATAATCGCCAGGAATAAAACAGCCAAATATTTCTCCAATTTGTTTGAACGTTTTCTGTTGGAGAAAAGCAATTTTATCTGCCAATACCTGTTGAATTGAACGAGGTTTCCTTCCTCGACGTGGCAGATAAAAACCGGGTAACATTGGTGTTGGATTTACTTTATTCTTCATGGTTAAAAATAACATTTTTAACCAATAATATCAGTCCGGTTTGCACTAAAAAAACGCCTTAAACTAGCGCCATTCGGGACAGACC
>NZ_JAFFQD010000134.1 GCF_016918565.1 Desulfogranum marinum | reverse complement strand
CAGCTGTTCCCAAGATTGCCTGAAATCCAAGAATAGCAATAAACTTTAAAATTGGCTTCGTAAACTTTTAACAACTTATGCGTTTATAACGAGATTTTTCTTGACATATCAATGAGTTAGCGATTTTCGCTTTTTTGTAAGAAAAACAAATACTTACAAGGAGGCGCTATGTCGCATATAAAAACAATCGTGAAAGCAAGCAAACGGAATAAAGATAGGGCCGAGGCTATCAGGGTACGTAAACACCTCAATGCAGATGCGTTGATCGCATCTCTACGTAACCGTTTTGAAGGCATTTCCGATAACCGGGCAAAAAATAGCACTGTTCCCCTTGTCGATGCCCTAATGTCCGGTTTTGCAATGTTTTCACTTAAGGATCCTTCGCTGTTGCAGTTTGACCTTCGCCGCCAGGCAGGTGGCCATAATCTCCGATCACTTTACGGCATCAAAAATATTCCCAGCGATTCTGCCATGCGAGAGATTCTTGATGGTGTCTCCCCGGATGAACTGAGGCTCGTTTTTAAAGATGCTTTCCGCCCCTTACAGCGCGGTAAGCTTCTTGAGAAGATGGTCTTCATGGAAGGTTGTTACCTGCTGAATCTTGACGGTACGGGGTATTTCTCATCCAACAAAAGACATTCCCCCGCTTGTATGCAAAAGGTAAATTCCAAGACAGGGGAGATTACCTATTATCTACAAATGCTCGGGGCTGCCATAGTTCATCCTGAGCGCAAGGAAGTTATCCCTCTTTGCCCGGAAATGATCATGCAGCAGGACGGCAACAGTAAAAATGATTGTGAGCGTAATGCTGCCAAGCGATTTATCGCCCACTTACGCCGGGAGCATCCCCATCTGCCGCTCATTGTCAACGAGGACGCACTCAGCTCCAATGCACCTCATATACGTGATCTTCAGGAGCACAATCTTCATTATATTCTCGGTGTAAAACCAGGGGACCATGAATTTCTTTTCCAGTTTGTCGATAATGCCGCCGAACAGGGAAAAACAACGGAGTTTGTGGTTGAAGATGAGAAGAAATCACATATTCACCACTGTTTTCGGCTGTTAAACAACGTCCCGCTGAATGCTTCCAATCAGGATCTGCGGGTCAACTTTATAGAGTACTGGCAAAATGATAGTAAGACAGGGAAAGTCCTGCATTTTACATGGATTACCGATTTTACGGTTTCTCGAGAGAATGCCATGCAGATAATGCGTGGTGGCCGTGCCCGCTGGAAAATCGAAA
>NZ_JAFFQD010000133.1 GCF_016918565.1 Desulfogranum marinum | reverse complement strand
TGATGTGGTAGGAATTTATGGACACTTTCTTAAGAGTGAAATAACAATTCTTGAGGAGGTAATTCATGACCAAACGAAAAAGACGTAACTACACAAATGAATTCAAAGAAGAAGCTGTGAAGCTTGTCACAGACCAAGGCTATTCCGTCGCTGAGGCCGCACGAAATCTAGGCGTAAATGCAAATCTACTTGGTAGATGGAAGAAGGAATCAGAGCAGTCTGAAAATGATTCCACCTCTGCCGGAAGCTTAGTGTCGATGCAAGCTGAACTCAAACGTCTTAAAAGAGAAAACAAGCAGCTCAAGATGGAACGAGAGATATTAAAAAAGGCAGCGGCCTTCTTCGCAAAGGAACAAGGGTGAGGTACCAGTTTATTGATACCGAGAAGAAGGTCTTTCCAATCTCCCTGTTATGCAAAGTAATGAACGTCAGTCGCAGTGGCTTTTACTCCTGGAGTTGCAGAGATAAATCTGATCGAGAAAAAGAACGTGAGCGGTTGATTCCTAAGGTCAAAAAGATACACAAAGAAGTGAGAGGTGCATATGGGGCTCGGCGAATATCAGAAGAATTAATCGCTAAAGGTGAGAACTGTGGCCGAACCAAAGCTGCTACGTTGATGCAATTGGCAAATGTTGCAGCCAAACAGAAGAAAAAATTCAAAGCAACAACCGACAGTAAACATAAACTTCCTGTTGCCCCAAATGTGTTGAATCGCAATTTTGTTGTATCACAACCTGACGTTGCCTACTGCTCTGATATCACCTACATTTGGACAACAGAGGGCTGGCTATACCTCGCCGTTGTTATAGACTTATATTCCCGGAAAGTTGTCGGCTGGTCACTGAAAAGTCGAATGACAAAAGACCTTGTTGTCAATGCATTGCAAATGGCGATCTGGCGTCGCAGACCTTTACCATGCCTTATTTTTCATTCAGATCGTGGCAGCCAGTATTGCAGCCATGTTTTTCAAAAAATTCTCAAAAGAAACCGGATGACAAGCAGCATGAGTCGGAAGGGCAATTGCTGGGATAATAGTGTAGCTGAAAGTTTCTTCGGAAGTTTGAAAATAGAAAGAGTCTTTGATTCCCTCTATCCAACCAGAGAAGCAGCCAGGAGAGATGTCGTGGATTACATAGAGATGTTTTACAACAGCAGAAGACGGCATTCGTATCTTGGCTATCGCAGTCCAAATGATTTTGAAAAAATGATGAAGTTGAAAAAAGCAGCCTAAGAAAAGTGTCCACTTTTACTTGACCACGTCA
>NZ_JAFFQD010000132.1 GCF_016918565.1 Desulfogranum marinum | reverse complement strand
GATTAATTTTGGTAAGAGGGTCACCGTTGCTGTCGATTTTACGCATCCGATTATCAAGGTCGAAGAATCCTGGCTGAAACATATCGGCTCCATCAAGTAAAAAACGGCTTAGAAGATGATGGAAAAGTATAACATAATATCAATATTTCAGACAGTTAAAACACTATTTGCGCTTGTTTTGCTGTAGTAATTATTCGAGAAACCCATATGTTTCAAATCTAAATCTGTGAGCGTGCAGGAGCAGCGCGGAGGCTAGGTGGCAACATGTTTATTATACTGTATAAGTATGTCGAAACGTTGCCGGCATAGCAGGTGCGCCGCTTTTTGACGCCCAGTAAGGCGGCTTGGTGTGTCTGAGCTTTTTAGTAATTTGCAGGAATGTTATTTTATAACAAACAATAAACCATACTCAGCTCCTGGGCCGCCACAGATTTAGGTAACAGTTTAGGCTGGTCATAGAGAATTTATAACATGCCGCTTATGAGGAATTATGTCAAGAGTTACAAAGTGTTAAAATGGTTTTGAGTGTGTTTGTTGTATTTCCAGCTTGCTTTGTTATAGAGCATTGGCTATGCCGATACCGGCAGACTTTTTTTCAGCAGCAAGATAAGTAAAAATTTGACCCGGTTTTTTCGATATTTATGCTTTTCTCTTAAAATCATGTACACAAACATATTTTGCCGCAACTATTTAAATAATCTTGGATTCGTATACAATGTGTAACCATTCTGGAACACTCCAACTCTCCATGATCTGCCCGTCCGGCATATCGATGTATCGAAATCGGGGCTTACCTGTTAAATCGGTCAGCTTGTGAACATGTGGAGCACTGCTGAAAGGTAGAGTTTTGGGGGCGATTGACAGTTTTGAGATATTCGCTGAATGGTTCTGAAAATATTATCAAAGAGGTGAGCAGGGGTATGGAAGACGGCACTGTGGGGCACACTGAAATTGAGCAAGAAAAAATGAGACGGGTGAAGGCCGAAGAGACTCTTGCTTCCATGCAGCTTTTTTTATACGATTATTTTCACAGGCTAGGGCCGGATCCAATGCAAAATATTGATATTATAGTAGAAACAAGTTGCAAGGCTCTTCACTCAGCGGTCGCGTTGTATAATCGTCTTGAAGATGGTGTTCTTAACCCGACTTTCGCAGTTCGACCTCCGATTTCACTATTTTCGCCCTGTTTTGAAGCGTAACCTCTTGAAGTTGCGTTAGCAGGATGCAAAAAAGGCTTGTAGTGCCGACCTACCCCCTTGCTTTGCTGA
>NZ_JAFFQD010000131.1 GCF_016918565.1 Desulfogranum marinum | reverse complement strand
TAAGATGGTCGTATAATTATAATACGTACACGTTTAAAGACAAGAAAAAAAGCACGGTAATTCAATAAAACCGTGCTTATAAAGTAGGGTCTTACGATTAGGATGTTCGCTTTAGACGATTTTCAGGTTATCAATGGTCATCTGATTTTCGTAGAGAGATTAGCTGAATTCCTTTCCTTTCAGCTATTATAACATACGTTTGAAAATCAGACTTTTTGTCTCTATATGACCCTGTGCTGTATTTTAAATTTTTGGACGCGGTCGGCTATTAAAGCGAGATAAATCGAAACAAAAAGAACGATTCTATAGCTTATTGCAGCCTAAATAGCTCGTATGTTTGGTGTTACAAATTTTTCAGAATTCAACACGAAAACGTGTCAAGAGAAAAATTATTTTTTTTGCGCTGAATAGTTACGCCAGATTTTTGTAATGGTAGTGAGGTAGTATAAGAAATCGTGAATTGTTGGCAACAAGATGACGTCGATCATACTGGTGGCGATATTCCCAACCAAGCCAACAATCAAGCGCTCCACACTTCAAAGCTGCCGCAGAAAAGCTGATAAGGGCAACCCACTCGTCATGCCAGGTGGCAATATACCAGATGGTATTGCCAATTTTTGGCAATGCTCCCAGGTAATGATGAGATCCCATCAGTTTTTGGAAACGACTTTCTTCTGCATGCTGAACTGGACGGACGACAACTTGGGATAGATCTAAAATAATTCTCTAGTGTTATTAACGGATTAATAAAACCGTATCGTATCTACGAAAGAATGTCCAGGTTTAAAAGTGACTTGCTGGAGTTGTATCAAGAATAACGCAGCATGAAATCATCCTGGCCGAAAAGGTTTGCTTGCGGTGTTGCGTCATGCTACCTTTTTTGAAGAGACATGTTCCTTTTTTCTCTTCTTATTGAAAGGGTTGAATCAGAATATCCAAAACAGGTCGAGAAACTGAGACGGCGTGCGGATAAATTTGATTATGCTTAACTCAACGAAGTGTTACAGAGAACCAATGGATAAAATTAATGAAACGGTCAAGACGTTCTTCCGCTGATGGTACAAAGGCTTCATCGGACGACCAAGCCATGCAATCAAAAAGCACAGCTGCAGAAAAGCAACCCGCCGGAAAGAAGATGCCTGTGCCTTGGGGTGAGCCGGTCATGGACTATCAGCTATTTGCCGACGCTCATTCTGATCTGATCTGCGGTTGGTTTCCCGACACCACGCTGTTTTTTGTCAATACCAGCTATTGCCTGTTTTTTGGGAAAAGTCGGCACG
>NZ_JAFFQD010000130.1 GCF_016918565.1 Desulfogranum marinum | reverse complement strand
GTCAACCTTTTTTTTACTGTTATTGAAAGTAACTTTCAACAACTAAAAAGGTGTGATCGTTGATCACTGCCAACGACCTTCAGCATGCTGCCTGGCGATTGTATTCGTCAAGCAACGGAGCGGCAAATTACCTTACCGCGCTCTTGAAGTCAACCTCTTTTTTCCGGCTGGTTAAAATTTGTTTTCAGCAGCCAACAGGTTGGAATTATTAAACAACTAACAATCCACTTCAAGCTGTGCCGTCCATGTTTCGTCAGGCACGGGGCGGGAAACTACTCGATCATCAATCGGTCGTCAATAACTATTTTTGCGATCAGTTGCTTTTTTCTCAATACACATGCAAACCTTAGAGACCATCATTGAGGAATACAAAAACAGTTGGCCTATAACTACCTGAAACTTGCTACATTATCGGGTACCTTGCCAAANGAAGTATCGGAAATAGTCTCTTCCACCTTCTCTGCACACAGTAAGTAAAACTTTTAGTATTTGCTATTTTCAGGTCAAACACATTCTCTGAAATTTATTTTTGGCCTTCGTCTATTAGCTATTTTTTTATGAATTAGACTTTCTTTTCCGTAATCTTTTCATGCAATTTACTGGAAAGGATACCTGATTTTTTCACTTTCATAGACATTTTCACTGGAATACACAGCCATTTCGTCCGCTAAAAAAAAGGTTCATGAATAGTGCAGTAATATTGTTAGATACTGTCATTAAATTTGAACTATCCATGCAATACCTACAAAACCACCTTTGTTGATTTTTGGTAACCGTTTTCCAGAGGCAGTAGATCATCGACAACATTTAATTTATAAACCACCACAGCATGAATCTAACCCTTTACTCATGCCACAACCATATAACTGGGCAGCCTAGTAGGGTGGATAAGCGTAGCGTATCCACCCTACGCTCTAATCAGAGTATATTATCCGTAGAGGAAATTCCTTCTTTGCAGTAACTATAGCCGGCAAGGCCATCGAAGACGAACACCGTTTGTGTTCACTTGCTGTATGGCCATACTTTTTTATGCAAAACATCTTGGTTTATCGAGGGTAATAAATCCAGAAACAAACCAAAAGCTAAGGTAAAAGATGCAGGGAGTGGAATACTGTCTTTAGGAGTACCGCGATATTATATGTTTACTTGAATCTGCAGGCAAAAAAAAATCCCCAATACACGATGAGTGTATTGGGGATTTTAAAAAGAGACGGCGACGACCTACTCTCCCACATAGTCACCCATGCAGTACCATCGGCGCTGAAGAGCTTAACTACCGTGTTCGGAATGGGAACGGGTGGAGCCTCTTCGCTATGGTCACCGAAAAAT
>NZ_JAFFQD010000012.1 GCF_016918565.1 Desulfogranum marinum | reverse complement strand
TTATACTATGCATGGCTGGTTCTCCTTTAATTGCAGCATCTGACTGCGTTGAGTTAGTTCTTGTCGAACATGCTATGTGTAGCATAAAACTCGGGAGGTGAACCAGCCTTCTCATTTTACCTTACCTGCTGCGTGTCCTGCGCCTCGACCTGCGAAAAACTTCACTGATGAGAAATCCGGGCTAATGGTAATAATGGTGTTACCGGTACAAGGAGACTGTCAGGAGCTTTGAAAAATTGTATCGCCAAGACTCGTGCGGGCAATGCAGCCTAAAAAATGCTCCGACTCTGATTAGCTGTAGAAGTTTAGATCAAATCTAAACTTCTACAGCCGATACGTCCCTTTTCATTCATGTCATCAACCTTTTAAAAAAAGTAACCAGAGTAAATAAATTTTACCTCAACATTGACAACCTATACCTTAAATCTCTCTACTGTCTTATTGAGCTTCTCAGAGAGATTTGATAATGCCGAAGACTTCTCATTGACCATTGATGAGCTTTGGAACATTTCTTCAGCGGCAAGGGTCACATCATCGATATCTTTAGCAATTTCGCTAGCAACATTCGTGCTTTGCGCGACATTAGCGTTCACCTCTCCTATCCCCAGGGAAACCTGAGCGACATTTTCAGCTATCTCACTGGTTGCAGCAGACTGCTCCTCAACCTTATTTGATATCAAGCCTACAATATCATTAATCTGGGTATTCACTCTTGTGATAGTCCCTATTTCCGCCACAGTCCCATCCGTTAATGATCTAATATCTGAGACAATTTTTTTAATCTCACTCGTTGCATCTGCGGTTTGCTTCGCCAACTCCTTAATTTCGTTTGCTACAACCGCAAAACCTTTTCCCGCTTCTCCCGCTCGGGCAGCTTCAATAGTAGCGTTCAGGGCCAGTAAATTAACCTGCTCTGAAATTTCTGTAATAGTTTCTATTACATGTTCCACTTCCGAGGCAGCTGCACCAAGCTCTTCTACCTGCTGGGAGGCTTTTTGAGCCTGCGATACTGCTTCGAGGGTTATATCTCGTGCATTATCC
Source organism: Desulfogranum marinum (assembly GCF_016918565.1). Classification (GTDB taxonomy): domain Bacteria; phylum Desulfobacterota; class Desulfobulbia; order Desulfobulbales; family Desulfobulbaceae; genus Desulfogranum; species Desulfogranum marinum. The sequence continues at coordinate 117,409 of NZ_JAFFQD010000012.1, read as the reverse complement.
GTATTCTCAATTACTTCTGAGAATATGTCTGCTATTTGCTGTGCATTGTCAGAGACCATCGTAACATTGGTGGACGCCTCCTCCATAGCCGCAGCGATTGAAGTCATATTCAAACTCATTTCTTTTCCTGCCTCAGCAACCCCCGAGGCTTTCTCTGACGATTGCCCGGCACCATCAGCCAGCGACGAGGCAATACCCAGCAAACTCGAAGAAGAACTGTTGAGCAATTCAAGATTGTCTTTTATTTCATGCACCATGCCTTGTATTTTCTCAACAAAGATATTGAAATTCTCAGCAAGCAGACCAACTTCATCCCTTGATGTAACAGTTATCCGGCCACTGAGATCACCTTCTCCCTCTGCAATATCCTTCATCCGGTTAACTATGTGAAGAATTGGTCGAACTATTGATTTATGGCAACACATATTATCACAACCAATCCTAATGCCCCCAGGATCAGTTTGACTCTCAGACTTTCCCCCATCTCTTTCCCTTTAGCACAAAATATATGGCATCGAATAGCTCTTCGAAAAACATGCATCACCCAGATGCGTCGACCGCCCTCACTCACTGTGAAAGCATGTAACTCTTTTGAGCCTATGGAAGGATCTTTCTTATGTCAAATAATAATGGTCACGGTGGTATCCCTGCTATGAGTTCCATTCTAAAATTGGTGTGATCAGCCGGGATTAAATCTTTTTGATGTCTCAGATTATATCTGCTGCCGAGCGGTGGCCCACTCCTGTCCTTCATGGTTGGTTTACAATGCCGGGCCGGCACAAAGAATATCAGCCAGGATTTCTCTTCAGACCAAGCAGTGCCTGATTCGAAGTTTTTGCAAGTGAATAGGTAAGGTAAAATGAGGAAGCGTAGATTCCGGGTAAGCGCTTCCCTTTTACTGTCAAAATACTAAAAAAGATGGTGCCACATGGGCTGACCTTCGGGGCTAACTGTAGTAGTGCTTAAATACTGATTAAAAAGGGTGCTAAAGTATGGGAGATTACATATGTGACAAATGTCTAGGTAATTATTATTAGTATTCTTTAGGGAGCAATAAGTACCCCGAGGCGGGGTCATTTGAAATATCGTCCTATTTCAAATGAACAGGCCGTGCCCGTCTATCAACCGTTCGTCCTTATTTCTTATCCTTTCAGGTGGCAACAAACGGTTGAGGCAAAGTGTTTACAACAACTCCATCCGCAATCGAAAATCGATTGTGTTGCGCCGATGCCCCTACCGATTACGATGCGTGAAACAAAACAAACAGAAACGATCCCAAAAGTAGCACTTTTTGTCTACAGCGAAGAGGCAGCAGAGCTGGTAATCCCTCTCAAAGAGAATCCTTATGGGGTTACGATTACTGCTGTTACGCATGAGGCCTTCTTTGCCAAACCGGCCCAACATCTTCCAGCAATAAAGCATGTGGTTGTTTCCGGACCGATCAAAACCATAAAAAGGGTAATGGAACTGGCCCTGGAATTCCAATTTTCCATCGGCATAGTCCCCACCAAAAAACAAAAAAAAATTTGTGCAAGCTTTGACCTTCCACAAGAGGTAGAGCAAGCAATAAAAACCGCGCTGACAAATGCAGATACCGCAATAGACCTTATTCGGTGCAACGGCAAAATACTCCTTTTCAGAGGAACCATCGGCAGTATTCCATTGCTCGATGCACCATCAAACAAAAACAAACCAAGAACAGCACTGGAAGCGTTGAAAAGGATCCGCCGCCTCAAACATAAAGGATTTACCTTTACCACCGGATCCAACCGGCCTGTAAAAACGGCAGCCTGCGGGTGCATGATTATCCAGCAACAGGAAAAAACCCTTGCCGCTAAACTGATTGAGCAAAACAATTCCTGCACAGATGGCATGATTTCGCTGATTATTGCAGCTCCTCTTTCCGTTGTTAGCTATATAAAATTTATCACTGAATCACTTAGACAAGACTTCAGCCTAAACAACTTGACCAGTACCATTGGCTACCTGAAAACGGAAACGCTGCGCATCGAATCAACCGAACCGGTGCCCATGTTTATTGACGGAGAAGAGGCGACCTCCACACCTGTGCAATGCGAGGTACTCTCTGCTGCGGTAAGAGTCAAAACCGGCGAAAAGCTGCACCAACAAAAACTAGAGGGGGCAACACCTGCAGAAATTACCAAGATTAACAATCTTCCCCAGGGAAAAGAAATAATCAAGGCACAGAAAAAACAAATCCCGTTTTTTTCGTATGCATCAGAAGAGCGTTTTCGCGATCTTTTTCTCGCCTTAAAAGGCGATGCTGCCATTGATCCCATCTATATCATTCTCATGCTCCTGAGTACGCTGCTGGCAACAGTGGGTCTCTACCTCAACAGTTCCTCTGTCGTTATCGGTGCCATGCTTCTGGCCCCTTTGATGTCTCCTATTGTTTCCCTCGCCATGGGGTTGCTTCGGGGTGACAGTGCACTTGCTTTTCGCTCATTTCGTAAAATTATCGTCGGTGTTGGGATCGCTCTTTCAGCAGCTGCTCTCATGTCCCTCACGTTTCCCTACAAACCGGTTACCGCAGAAATGCAAGCCCGGCTCAACCCATCCCTGCTTGACCTGGCAGTGGCCGTTATTGCTGGAATAGCCGGTGCCTACACCAAGTCTTATAAAGAAATACTACAGAGTCTAGCTGGAGTGGGGATTGCTGTTGCGCTGGTACCACCTTTAGCTGTAGCCGGGATCGGCCTTGGTCGCCTTGACCTCCTTTTTGCATGGCAAGCCTTTCTGCTTTTTTCCACAAACCTGATCGGGATAACCCTTGCCGCCGCCTACACCTTCAGAGTACTCGGATTTTCAGCAGCTGTGCGCAACAAGCGCGGGGTTGCGCTCATCGCAATTACAATGGCACTGATTGCCATTCCTCTTTTTCTTTCCTATAAGCAGATTGTTTCAAAGGCAGAACTGGAAAAAAGTTGGCAGACAGAGCGATTTCTGGTCAACGGTAAATATCTTATTGTCAGAGAGGCCAATCTAACCAACCTCAAAGACAAAAAAGTACTGTATGTCAATCTGCTTGCCAGAGATCAGCTAAACAGGCACGATCTCGCTCAGTTCAAGCGTAAAATTCAAGGTAATTTCGACAAAAAACTCATCGTCCGCGCTAACATCACCTATATTCCATAAACAATGCTGACCAGAAAGCTCTCCATTTGCGCTCTCATTTTCACAGTTTTTCTACTCTGGAGCTGCGACTCTGCTCCACCGCCGATTACCCCTAGCGGCACTTCGGTAAAAATAGCAGTCATAGGATCATTTAGCGGTGGCGATAGTCATATTGGAGAAAGCGGTCTGCGGGGCGTTAAGACAGCCCTTGCTATCCAACCACTCCTTACTAACGGAAACAAGATTGAGCTGGTTACCTTGGATGATGCAAGCAGCCCATCATCCATTGAGCGGATAATTAAAGAACTGGTAACAGAAAAATTTGCCGCAATTCTCCTTCTTTCCAGAAGTGAGATCGCCCTCGAACTTGTCGCCTCCATCAAGACCATTAATCTGCCGGTCATAGCCACCGTTGCTACCCATCCAGACCTCACCAGTGACAATGACCTGTTTATTCAGCTGAGCTTTGACGACAACTTCCAGGGAACAGTTGCGGCAATGTTTGCCAGGGATGAGCTACTAGCAGAACGGGCTGCTGTTTTTTCCCAACCAGCTTCACCCCATTCCAAGCACCTGGCAGATATATTTATCAGAACATTCGAAAATGCTGGGGGCAAGCTCATTGCTCACAACAAGCTTGGCGACACCCCGGTTGATCTTCCAGCAACTCTGGAATGGCTTAGCCAACAAAAAGCAGACATTATTTATTTGCCAGTACAAACAGAAGCTTTGCTCAACCTTGCGAAAACAGCACAGCAAATCGACTGGGCAGTCCAAGCCATAGGCAGTGATGGATTGTTATCTCACTTCCTTCTAACCCAGAAAGAGCACATAGACCTAATTGATGGGATAATGGCAACCGATGTATATTCGAGTGAGATACTGGTAACGGAAACCGGGAAAAAGGCCATTGCCACCTATGATTCTCTTTTTGATGATGCCGGAACCACCTTCGCCGCCCTTGGCATTGAGGGGATGACCCTGCTTGGAAAAGCGATGAACACCTGCCCTGAACTCGCTGATTCTCAATGCCTTCTAGACACACTACACAGTGGTATCACCTTTGAGGGGATGATGACCACCATCACTATCACTTCAGACGGCAAAGCCGTCCGTCCTGTTTATATCAATGGTATCCAAGACGGCCGACTCATCTTTATTGCCAAGGTCAACTGATGGTGGTTGGACAATTTACATCGTCTGCATGCCTTTCCACTGTTGGCCTTTACTTTTTAAACTCTATTATAGTGGCTCCGCCCTCTTCGTGGTTAACCCCTGGATTGCAGATCAATAACTGTTCACTCTTAACATCCATGATCTCCTCCAAAAAGGTCTTCACAGCCATTGAACGGCTTTCACCAATTTCATAAAGCTGCTTACGCAACTTTTCATCGCTTGTTATTGCATAGCCACTCTTCCCGACAGCTTGCTCACCGTCACCAAGTTCTGACAAGGCGACTTTGGCACATATAGTGTAAGTTGATTTTTCGTCTGCAAGTATCGCCTTGCCAACTTTTTGAAGAGTCTTTTTCTGCTCCTCAGACAGTTCTTCTACATTTTTCTCAAAGGTGAGTGTGGGAAGATCGGTATCCAGCATTGCTTGCCCTATCTTTCCGCCCAGATACACCAGCGCTCCCGTTGGCCCGAGAAAAGTATAGGCAAGGTAGGGAGCAACACCAACGGCTATGGCTTTTCCCATTGCAGTGATGACGATATCTGTCAAGCCAAAATTCAAATCATCAACTTTTCCTGATATAGGGACATCAAGCTCTATATTGCCACTGCTGTCACGCAGCATGGATAACGCCATATCAAGGGGAACAGGCAACTGATTATTTAACTTTGCAGCTAATTCTGGATTAACGGTTTCCGCCTCAATCCCCTGAAAAACAAATCTATTATCTAAGTCTAGGTCATCGCCAACAATTTTCTTGGTCGAAATCAGATCCAGTTGACCACTTTTGAAATAAGTCCCGATAGCATCAACCACATAAGGCGACAACTGTTGCAGGGAATAATTTTTGAGGGTCGTTTTTTGATCAAGTAAAAATTTTTCTGCCAAAGGCGCACAACTGCCCTCTATTTTCAAGGGTGAATATTTATCAAACGCACCCTTTACAGCATATGAGAAAGGTTTTTCAGGTTGATTTAAATCAATATCCTTTATCAGCCCTTCGTCAAGCAGCAATTCGGTAGTAAAAGGGCTGTTCAAGGTCGTATCAGTAAACCTGAAACCGCTTTTACCGACCACATTCACCGCAGTAATCCTTACCGGCAGGCCGTTGTTTTTTCCCTGCGGTGCACCACCTTTTTCCACGCGCTCCGGCTGCCCATGGTGAGTACTACTTTGCTTAGCAGCTTTTTCCCTGTTGATATGTGCATACAGTGAATCAACGGTCACTCCATCGCAGAAAAAGCCACCTGCTGCCGACCATTGCAACTCTTCAGCTTCTATTTGACCAAGGGTTACCAATGGAGAAACATCAGGTTTTCCGGAAAGAAAAAACTCACCTCCAGTGGCCATCAGCTTATCAGCTGCAACCGATCCGTTCATGACCGCACTAATATCAACAGCCTGTATGGAGCTCAACGCTACCAAATGCTTATTCTTTTGAGGGTCTGTAACTTCCGGCTTTATCAAATTTACGTTACCGACTGCAACGGATGTGAAATCGGGACTGGTGACATTGCCTATTACTGCCGAAGGCAGACTCACCTGCACTGGGCTGATTTCAGACTGAGAAAGAATAAGTGTATCCAACTCAACAGAGCCAACGGCCAAACCACCTTTGGTATCACCTTGCAAATCTTTAATTACAAACCTTTCAAGCTGAGCAAGAGAAGCTTCCCCCTGGTTCAGCTGTACGCTTTTTGTGTTAACGCTTGCATTGCCGCTTAAATAAGGACGTTCTTCTGTTAACTTAAGAGTCAACTCACTCTGTATGCCGCCTTCTGCTTGCGTAAGCTGCAAACCACTGCCGATAAGATCAACGGCCAGTTTTTCTGCTCCTAGTTCCCCTTTAACTATTATCTCCTGTTCTGTCTGTTCCTGGCTGTACCCACCCAGGCCTTTCCATGCCACTCGCTGCCCTTCTGTTGAAATAATATCTTCAAGGTCTACCTTGGTATCCGTCAACTCAATATTGCCCTGATAGGTAACGCGTAGCTTGTTGCCAAGAGTAAGCTTTGTTGTCCCGTTAGCATCAATGCTTCCCTGGTCAATAGCTATTGACGGCATCCCAAACTGCGTGAGTTGGCCTCGCAAACGCCCCTGGGCATCAACGGTCGCCTTATACACCTTACCAATGTGCTGGATATACGAGACCTTTCCTTCATAGGCGAGCTTTTCACTGCCTACAGCCTTCTTATCAGCCCCGGTGTGCATAGAAAAAGAGGGTGCAATCAGTTCCATGATACCTTCAGTGGCAACCTGCATTTCATTGGTATTCATCTGAAATGCTGCTTTGCCCAACCAGTTGGCCGTACCATTAACCAACCACTGCTCCCCGCCAATTTCGCCCTTATTGTACCCAATGGCTCCATCATAAAGGACATCCATGCTGTTGCTGCCATCCATGCCAAAAGTGAACGTTCCATCAAGCCCAGCCACACCCTGAAACGGGGAAACAAAGGGTTTGAGCAACTCGCTAAAATCCTGCAGATCAACAGCGGCAAGTTTCACCCGTCCCTCTAGAAACAACTGCGGTAAAACAGCAACCTGTGATAGTTGTATATCAAAGGGAGCATTATTTAACAGTCCCTTCAAACTGACACTCCCTTTTTTCTCTTCAGGATTTGTATTGAATTTAACAATACTGCCTCTTTCGACAACACAGGTCATATCGAGGTCAGGTTGCTTGTAATGGACAGTGACGTTTTCAATATTAACCTGTTGAACATAGAGTAACCATGGGTTTACCTCGTCTGCAGGTGAAGCAACCACTGATTTTTCCGGGACCTCTTCAACTTGTCCATCAAGGGTGTAAGAGCCTACCCTGATGCTACCATCCTTAAATCTTTCCAGATCGATAACCACATTGGTGAGAGTCGCCTCCTCAACATGAGCCTCGCGACCAAAAAGTTTGCTCAGGCCGATGTTGAGCGTTATGGCACTTTGGGAAAAAACCTGTTTATCATTGTGCCGAACGTCTACTCCGTGCAGGGCAACCGTTCCTGTTAAAGGATTTATGCGAATTTTTTGGATAATGGCTGAATCAGCACCATTACTCACCAACCATTTCTGCAGATACACTTTCACGCCAACGTGTAACAGGAGTATGGCAACGCCAACGATAATCGGTACAGCAACTAAAATCCGGGTTACTCTTTTAGCCCAGAGTCTCTTTAGCAAAGAGGCCCTTTCATTTTCTTCGGTTTTTGCCATGGTCTTTTCGCCTGTTGGAATAAAAGTATAAAACGCTGCCTGAAAAAGAAATAAACGAGATCAAGTTTTTACTCAAGCCCTGAAGATCGAAAAATAAATTGAAACAGACGTCACCAGCTCTTAAAAAACACCCCGTTACCCGCAACAGCAGGAGCGGAACAACCAGAGAATGCCCTACCCGGTTGACTCCTTTCTTTTGCTACATTACTAACAATATAAAATAATAATCAAGGAGCACCCAATACAAAAAATACAAACATTCTTGCTAACGGCAACCTGCTTACCCTGTTCTGCATCCCCTCTCTCCACGCAGAAAGCTTAAAGTGGTATTTCTCTCCATCCCATCCCGGAAATGGCTCACTGATCGTATCGAAGGCGATCGTGCCGGCAGCAACGTCTTAATCGACCAAGGACAAGATCCTCACACATTTGAGCCTTCTCCTGTGCAAAATAGCCCGACTGACCAAGGCCGGCCTTTATTTCACTACCAACATGCCCTTTGAAAATATGATTGTCAGGATTCTGCAGCCAAACAGCACCACCTGCATATATTCAAAACTGCAGAGAATGTATCAATAATCCCCATCCAAAGCCATCGTGACGAGCATGCGCACCACGATCATGGTGTCCAACAGCAGCAAAACCTTGCCCCCCGATATCTGGTTCCCCCCTATCAACCCAAATCGTATGGCTTTTACCATTACCGATACTTTGGGAAACGAAGCCCCAACAACGCATAGAGCTTTCTACAAACGCGGACTCCGGTAAGCGCTTACCTTTTACAGCCAAAACAAGGAAGAAGATGCACTGTTTGGGCTCACCTGCGACTTAAAATGTTTCCACGCGTTGTCCACGAAGGACTATTTCCTGTATTTCCTGTAGCATTTTCTCCTCCTGCTCCAGCACCTGTTTCATTCGCGTGAATACACGATCATTTTTTCCGACAAGCTTCATTGTCTTTTGTAAGAGCAGTAGCCCCTGCTGGTGATGTTGCTCTAATTCCGCAAGAACAGCTTTACGTCTTTTTTGCTTTTGCTGTTCCGCATCTATGACCGGTAGCAGACGCCTAATCGACACCTCCACCAACACATCCCTTGGCAGTTCGTACTCGTGCGCAACTTTTTCAATTGAAATAAGAGAGTTACGACTCAACACGAGCGTTTTCTGGCGTCGTTCTCTAGCCGTTCGTTCATTATTTTTAACTTCCCTGGCAACCTGGGATAAAACATCACGATCTTCAACTAGCTGATCAAACAGAGTTTTCTGTTTTATCCCCAACTGTGCGGCAGCAATACTCAGAAGTTTTATTATTTCAACCGGCAATTTAAAAGTTGCCCGAATGGACTGCTTTCCCTTTAACAAATCGGCCGAAAGTCCCAAATCGGGAAATTCTGCTGTCATTTTTCCTGCTCCTCAACCATAAGTTTACTGGATATACGAAAAAAGATAACCTTGAAGCATTACCATGTCAAAGCAAATAAAAAAAGTAATGCAGACATGCTTTTATTTTTTGCATAAAATAGAGTTGACACCTAAAAAATCATAACTATTTTTTCAGCATACAAAACGAATTACTCATACAAATACAAACACATACATGAGGAGAAAAAACATGTGGACCCGGATGAATGAACTTGAAAAAATGTTAAACAACATGGACATTTTTCGTTCCAGGCTTGGCAGTGCCTTTCAGGACTTTGACCGAGTTATTGAACAACGACATCCCTGGGCAACAGCTGACAACTATCCACGAACCAACCTGAACGATACCGGTGACAACCTGGAGGTTATTGTTGAGGTGCCGGGAGTATCAAAAGATGACATTAACGTCAAAATCCAGGGAAACTACCTGGAACTCAGCGGTAAAAGAACTCGAGAAGTGCCGGAAGGATATACTGTTCACAGAACAGAAAGGGAGGCAAACTCTTTCTCCAGAAGCTTCACTTTACCGTACGAAGTAGATGCTGATAAAGTTACAGCATCACTCCACAATGGTATCCTGACCATGTCACTGCCGAAATCAGAGGCTGCAAAACCAAAACAAATCGCCATCAGCTAAGCAGAAATACCCTCTAATAGAAATTGGTGCAAAGGAGTTTAACAATGAGCGACAACAAAGCATTAACACCCAGCAACAAACATGAGGTCAACGCAGCCAGGGAATTGCCTGTAGTTACTCCAGCAGTTGATATCTTCGAAAATACAAATGAAATACTGCTCCACGCCGACATGCCCGGTGTAGAGAGAGAGAACATCTCCATCAACATTGACAACGGCAAATTATACTTATCAGGCACAAGAACAGTGACTGATTCTGGGGCTACCAGGTGGCAGGAATTCGGCGCAGCTGAATATAGTCGTACCTTCTCGGTACCGCAATCTATAGATATCCCTAATATCAAAGCGCACCTGCAGGATGGTGTTCTGCAATTACAATTACCGAAACTGGAGGCTGCCAAACCCAAACAAATTAAAATTACCACTGGATAATGACAGCTCCAAAAGACTGCCGATGAGATTATAAACTGTATAATCATGGAGGGATGAGCAGTTCCCTGCGGAAACGCTTTTCCCTTCCAAAGCAGAGGAGGCAACCATGGAACTAAAGAGTCTTGCACCGTGGAACTGGTTTAGCAAAGAGGAAGAGCTGGAACGTTCAGTACCGGTGAATAAAGTACCGGTTGAAAAGGGTAGAGTACAAAAAATTCCGGCTACGTTTCCCAATAGCGCTGAAGGACTGTTCGATACGTTATTCGGCAACGTCTTTAAAGACTTAATTGGTGGAAATCAAACACCATTGGGTGCGTATGGACTACTGAAACCACAGGTTGACTTACGTGCAGAAGACAAGGAGTATATCCTTACGGTCGAAATTCCAGGTGTCACTGAAAAAGATGTTATGATCAACGTGGCTGACAACGCCATGACAATCACAGGCGAAAAAAAGCAAGAAAAGGAAACCAAAGAGGGGAACTATTACCGAATGGAAAGGAGCTATGGCTCTTTCCAGCGCGTACTCTCTTTACCCGATGATATAGACCAGGATAATATCCAGGCAAACTTTAAACATGGTGTATTGACGGTAACCATGCCCAGACAAAAGGTAGTTCCCCACACGGGCAAAACAATTGAGATTACAAGTTCCTGAAAGCAACCTTAGGGAAAAACCCTTTACCAGACAGCAAAGCCTTCCAAATTCCGTTGAAGAGCCCCTGCTGTTTGGTAAGGGGTAAAAACCGGCAGGACACACCCACCTATTATTTACTGCTCCTGCCATAAGCAGGCTATATGGAACAGGCGCGATTTTTTTTTGCAGGTAAACGCAGACTCCGACGCCCTATCTATGCGAGCGAGCGAGGACCGTCCAATATGTTTATTTATTCTGCTTTTTCAATCGGATAGTCAGATCCTTTCCAGGCAAAGATGCCTCCTGGATACCGATAAACGTTTTTATAGCCAAGCTTGACGGCCCAGGCTGCACCGTTATGACTACGGGTGCATTTAACAAAACCACAATAAATTACGATACGCTTGTCTTTATCTTCACCCAATAAATTTATGAAATCTTCCTGGGTTTTACCATCAGTTTCGTTAGTATCCCACTGCTCCATGTCTGGTATGGGAAACAAAAACTGAACAGCACCCGGCACATGCTGTTTTTCATAACTGGCAGCCAGTGGCATTGTATCAATGATGAGTATATCTTGTCCGGAATCAATCCATTTTTTCAGTTCTTCGGTAGCAACCACATCGTACCCGCCACGCTGAACTTCCCGAACCAACTTAATTGCCCCGTCTTCCTTCTCCCGTTCTTTTTTAAATTTGTCGCCCAAAAAGGCAGCGGCAGGAGAAACCATTCCAGCCACCACACAAACAACCAACACCACTTTTAAAATCAATTTCTCTATACGCATCTCTTTATCTCCTTTTACTCAATAATGTGTTCACCAAATCCATCGTTGCTATCGGAAAAATATTCCCGAACCTGCGCCAACCATATATAAAAGCGACTCCACCTAACATGACCATATCCCGAAACAAAGACAATCTGAGCCCATGAAACGCTTTCGCTTCGATATCCTCCGGTCCGAAGCAGCCACAATCAATATCCAGCCCCATCGAAATCGCGTACCAAAGTATGGCAATGAACAGTACCAGCAGGACGGCAATCAAGGCCAGACTTCCACGAATATCGAATAGCAGCCCGATTCCGGCCATTACTTCCAACAGTGGTAGCGTGATTGCGACCGGCATGATCAGACTTTCGGGAGTGATTCCATAAGCATCGATCAAGGTAGCAAATATTGCAGGGGCCAATAGCTTCGTGGTACCTGCATAAATAAATATGCCGCCAAGTATCCATCGACAAACTTTATACAGCCAGTCCATTACTCTCATGTGGTTTAAGTCTCTCAAGAAACGAAATTGCTTATTCCCAACAAGGCATACACCTGTGAAGAGTATTTCAGATGATTAATTTCCGATAAATTTCAATGGGGCTTGATTCATCCGGCAAAGATGTATTTCTAAAACGCTATCACTTTAGCATACGGCTATGTCAAACAATCCCGAATTGATGAAGGGGGGGCCTCCACCCAGAAATAATCGGAAGAAATGTAAATACTATAGGCACTTTCGATATGTCAAACAGGTAATACTAATACACCATCTCCTTCTCATAAAATTTTCCAATGGGAAGTTAACAGATTAGGCCTGCGAAAAAACAATGATGGCAACGATTCCGCAGTGCTCCAAATATTCACAAGCTGACCGATTGGCAGATAAGCCCCACCTGCGACACATTGGTATGCAGGGCGGGCATATCGTGAAGAGTTGGGGTACTGCTGAACAGTTACCGTTTTTTGGTTGCCCTGACACTCTTGACAAATAGTGAAGATTTCAAAACAAAAAAAGAGTATATTAACCAGACGCTAAAATAAACCATCAGCCAACCAGAACAAGCATACTTTTACCTCGTGAAATTGATGAAAAACACCAAGGATCGTACCCCTTCGCAAAAGCAAAAAAAGAATACCTCCTCCTATACGATTGAGAATAAGGATACGCTTCTTGCCAGCCTGCTTACCAATATACCGAATAAAAAAAGAAAGGTTATTAAAGCAGTTCTTAGGGACAGGCAAGTGTCCGTCGATGGAGAAACCGTCACCCAATTCGATCATGTTCTGCTTCCCGGACAACAAGTTGAAGTACTTTGGGATCGAATTGTAAAAGAGAAGCATCCTCGTGAATTGAACATCATCTATATTGATCAGGATCTTATTATTATCAACAAGCCTTCCGGCCTGTTGACTGTTGCCACGGATAAGGAACAACGCAGAACAGCCTATTCGATGCTGAGCAACTACGCGAAAACTGAAGATCCAGAGAACAAAATTTTCATCATCCACAGGCTTGATCGAGAAACATCCGGTCTCCTCATGTTCGCCAGAAGCGAGCATATCAAACGTGAGATTCAGGAAACCTGGGCCACGACGATCAGCCAACGTACCTATGTTGGGGTGGTAGAAGGGGTCGTCTCTCCACCAGAAGGTACAATCACCTCTTGGTTAACTGAGAGCAAAGCGTTTATTGTCTATTCTTCACAAAATCAGCAATTGGGTAAAAAAGCGGTTACCCATTACAAAAAAATACAGGGAAACAACGATTTCTCGCTGCTGCAAATTACCCTGGAAACAGGCAGAAAACACCAAATCAGAGTGCACATGCAGGACAGACAACATCCTATCGTCGGAGATAAAAAATATGGCTCAAGTTGCAACCCCATTGGACGCATGGGGCTACATGCCCAGGTGCTTGCCTTCACCCATCCCACGACCGGGGAACCACTCCGCTTTGACACAGGTATTCCAGGACAATTTTTAAAACTGTTTCGTTCTAAAAAAAAGAAGTGAAGATATTGACTGTCACCGGCTAAAAATTTGCAAAAGATCTTTACTGCATAAAAACTCTTCATTTTTGGTTTCTGGTTGATATGGACCACCTCTTTTGGTTCATATCAACCAAATTCACTCTTACCCCTCCCGCCTTTTCTTGTCGTTGCCCTGCCCACCTGCTATTTGCCCTTCATATCTTTTCATGACACGATGGCTCATATTTTGCATAAAATAAGAAGTTAAACATACCTAACTGAAAAAATAACTCCTCAAAAGGATGCCCCAGCATTGAACGGTCATGTCGCTGAGAACGAACATGTCCACCTCAAACCGTGAAAGGTATCAAAGAACAAGCCATGCGAAAGCCTCTTGGCAAGACGTCTTTAGGCCGGCCGCAGTTTATTTACGGTTGCCTCTACTTTTTGGCTTCAAAGAGCCCAAGGCAACCATAAGCTAAAATAAAGGAGGAAAAAATGTCATTCAGTTCATATCTCGTTGGAACCTGGGAAAGGAGATTTGGCCTTGGCACTACTATCCAAATCGTTAACCCCACTCTTGATTATGTAGAGGTCCTTATCGCGTTCCTTGACGACAAAGAAGAATGTCTCAAGACAATGAAATCGGAACTTAGCCCAAATGATATATGGGAGATTCCAGTCCCTAAATTAAAGAAGAAAAAATTTGGAGTAGTGAAAGTCATTTCCCACCGAGACCACAAAGCAGAACTTGGGATTGTCGGTTTCCAAAGGCATATTTTGGCAATACCCAAGCCCGTAGAGATAGCATTCTCTGAGGCCCCTTTAGCAGCTATTCCAAAAAAATACGCACAACCTGAACTAGAAAGGTTATTGGAAAAATGTCCGCATTAGAAAGTGTGAAAAATAACGCCTTCGCCTTGAACAGATGTGATCCGGGAACTTCTCGGATCACATTATATGTTACCGGACATAATCAGATGCTTTGCTGATAAAAACATCAACGATTGTATCGTTCAGCAGGAGGCCGACAAGATGGGTGTAAAAAAGGCAGGGGAAAAGAATGAGACGCGCTATAGTGATTGGGAAATCAATCCGGAAAATGCTCGGCATCCCATAAAAATCCCCCGTAGACTCCACCCCGAAATGACAGTCATGAAGACTATGCACGAGGGCAAAATCGCCTATCTTCGTTTCTGGAATTTCTGGGTGCGCGTCGGAACACCTGCCCATGAGCCAACCGACACCTTTTTTCATAACTACGAAAGCGGATCAAAACAGGTTCGGAATCTCCTGACAGCTATCGGCGTCCCCACCACTTGGCCGCGTACAGAAAAAGAAATCTGGAAAAGAATTGCAGATGTGTGGAGCTGGCTTGGAGGGAATGTTCGTGTCGACGGCACGGCCTATAGCACCATAACTGCAGCCGACCGTTGGCCATCCATCAAAGAGTTGGCTACATATTTTGCCGATCACGATGAGCTTGTCTGGTCAGCCTGTTTTTCCAAGGCACATCTTTTTGCGGTTTTGCTGGGTCGTGTCCTGCCCCGCTGGCATGTCTTTATTGCATCCGCCCACCATACCGAAGGCGGTGCCCCTCCAACCGCATCGCATGTCTATGTTGGGATCTATTTAACCGGACGATGGTTTTACCTGGATCCAACAGCGGTATATTCATCCCCCTTTCCGTCCTTTTCCAAACGGAGGTCAATAGGCATTTTTAAAACCGTTGACTATCAGCACCCCTTCTCAGCGAGACCGGTCCCCCTCTCGCCGTTAGATAAAGTGCCGTATCTGGAAAAATAAACCTAAGGCGTAGAAGTCTATACGTTATCTAGACATATCAACCCGGATTTCGGGCTAACTCCCGGAGAAATCTGGGCTAATACCGTTAAGGGATATCCAGCCTCGGAGAAATACTGGATTGCACGGCACAGTGATCAGTTCTTTGACGATGTGGAATACGCAACTAAGACGGGAGATAAGACAAATAGGAAGGTTACCGTGTTAGT
Organism: Desulfogranum marinum; assembly: GCF_016918565.1. Lineage (GTDB taxonomy): Bacteria > Desulfobacterota > Desulfobulbia > Desulfobulbales > Desulfobulbaceae > Desulfogranum > Desulfogranum marinum. Next base: position 102,009 of record NZ_JAFFQD010000012.1, on the reverse strand, counting down.
TGACCAAAAACACTGGACCGCTCTTTGCTGATTTAAGCATTTCGGAAAATATTGAGGTAGGTACAGGTTTACTGAAAAAATACCCCTGATAGAGTGAGCATCCTTTTGAGTTCAGGTAAGATAATTCTATTTCTGACTCGACACCTTCCGCTATGATCTCAAGGCCCAAATTTTGAGCCATTATAATGATGGTGTCAATGAGTACGACTTTTTGGTCGGCACCTGTAATCTCGTTGACAAAAGAACGGTCTATTTTAAGAGTATTAATCGGTAATTTGTTGAGGTAATTCAGAGAGGAATAACCAGTCCCGAAATCATCAATAGAAAACTTTATCCCCAACCCCTGAAATGCAACTATTTGCTTCACGACCCGTTCACTGATTGAAATCAAGCTCCCTTCCGTCAATTCAATACCGAGGTGAACGGGATCGGTTCTTTTTGCCATGAGGGTATCATGAACGGTGTCGAGAAAATTTGGTTCAGAAATATTTTTGCCACTGATATTGATAGAAATAGTCTGATTATGGGCAAGCAATCCGTCATCAGACCATGATTTTATCTGCTCGCATGCAGATTCCAATACCCATCTATCAATATCCGCCATAAGTCCATTCTCTTCAGCAGTATCAAGAAAGAAGCCAGGGGCCAGCACCCCCCGTTGCGGATGATTCCAGCGCAGTAGCCCTTCCGCACCAATAAGATTGCCAAGTCGATCGACTTGTGGCTGGTAATAGAGGGTAAACTCGTTATTGTTGAGGGCATTTTTTATCTCAAAAGTGAGCTGAAGACGCTTGTCAGCAGCCTTCTGCATGTGTGGAGAAAAAAAACGGATCGTGTTACGACCGTCTTCTTTTGCCTTGTACATAGCACTGTCTGCCTGTTTGAGAATATCATCCACACCTTTTTCCGGCTTTGGGAAAAGCGAAACACCGATGCTAAGGCCCGTGTGCATTTCGTAGCCAGAAACCTTGCAGGGAGCAGAGAGACATAGGCGGATTTCCTCCGATATCATACCGGCCTTATTTGCAGCCAATTCCATTTCTGAATCAAGTTCAGTGAGAATGACAACAAATTCATCACCGCCCATTCTTGCAGCCGAGTCCTCTTGGCGAATACATTCCTTAATGCGCTTGGCCACGAGTTTCAATAATTCATCACCGATAGAATGACCTAAGGAGTCATTTATGGTTTTAAAGTTGTCAAGATCAATAAACAAGAGAGCGCCAAAATATCCGTGTCGAGTTGCTCGTGACATTTCTTCGCTAAGCTTGTCAAGTAGGAGTCGACGATTCGGTAGGCCTGTAAGAAAGTCAAAGGTCGCGTGATAATAGAGCTTCTCTTCAAACAACTTTTTATCTGTGAAATCCTCAACAATGCCTACTCCTCCTATCGTATCTCCACCAGCAGGCTGGATGGCTTTAAAAAAAGCGCGAACAGGTGTTGTTTGATTCCCGGTCACTGACCTGTAGTCACCTTCGAAATAACCACTCCCTTCGATCAAAGACTGCTCGACCGCCTTTATCATCTTTTTGTCTTTAATTTTCGTTAGCATGGCAAAGCCGAAAAGCTTTTTCCTGGTGGAGCCGAGCAGATCAGCAAAGTACTTGTTGCAATCAACGATTATGCCCCTCGTGTCATAGTGAAGGATGCCGACAGGCGCACTGTTGAAGATGTGACGATAACGCTCTTCGCTTGTCTTAAGAGCTTTTTCCCTACCAATGCTCTCAAGCCTGAGGTCAATATTATCTCTTATGGTTCCATGGATCTTTTTTGCTCCGGAAAGAATTACAGCCCATAGAATGAGCACAAGTAGACCAATGAATCTATAGCCTTCACTTTCCTGTAGCATCAGCATGCGTATGGCAAGTGGAAGGAGAACAATAGATTGAAACCCGATGACAACGGGAAGACTGGAGCAGTGGGTAGAGAAAGCACCGGCAGAAATGCCGACCAAGACCAGGAAAAAAACCATCTGGTGCAGTTGACTGGACAGAGGAAAAAGGAAAAAAGAGGCCATTCCCCACATAATCCCTGCACAATAGGTTCCTATCAGGAAATAACGATACCAGGGAAGAATTGTTTCCGCGTTGGGTTTAGTTTTATTATAAAGAAAGAAGAGTACAACCCTGCTTATTGAAACCAGTACAAAGGCTGAAAACCAGGAAAAAATGAATACATGCTCAATAACCTCTCGCTGAGACCAGCATAGCAAGGTGCCCGCAAGTAAAGAGACAAACATTATCACCATGCCATCTGTGTACAACAGCTTTACCTGCTCTGCGAAAATTAGTGCTGATTGCTTGCTTGTTGTTTTCATACGGGCATGATCATATGAATAATTTATTGTGGTTACTTATATTTTATGACAACGCAATGAAAATGTAAAATTTCATTGCCATGACAATTCCTCTACCCAGCATCCTCGTGTATTGGTTAAATGCGTCCGACTTCGGGGATAGCCACAATAGCCGCGCCCAGATTTGTAGAATCCTCATATGCTGATAAATCGAATAGGTACCATTCTCTTTTTTGACGCATTTATTGCCAAAATACTGAAAAAAATGATACCGGATGGACTAAATAGATATACCCTAGACAGCCCAATAACAATCGGCAACGGTGGAAAAAAAAGGAAAGATATACTACGAAAAAACTATTTCTAAAAAGAGATCAAATCTCTTATTTATAGATTATATTTTTTGTTCGATTTTAATAATCCAACTGTTTTGAAGAGTAATAAATAAAACTCACCACCGCATTACTTGAAAGTATGTAATGCGGTGGGAGCAGAGATATTTTTAAACCTTAAATTTTGATACAAGAGCTGAAAGGTTTTCTGCCAGCTTAGAAAGTTCATCCGCTGCTGTCTGAACATGCCCACTTGATTCCTTTACATCAACAGACCTGTCTTTGACTTGACTAACCCCTTCCGAGACCTCGTTGGTCATCGTACTGCTGTTCGCAATATTTTGATTAACCTCTGTGATACCAAGAGAAGCCTGATTCACGTTTTCAACGATTTCATTTGTCGTTATGGATTGCTCTTCTACAGCTGAAACTATGCCTTGAACGATTTCGTTAACATCTGTTATGACGCTGGAAATATCATTTATGTCGACAATTGTACTGGATGTTTGTTGCTGAATGTCTGCAATGGCATCCCTGATGTCTCCTGTTGCATCTGCAGTTTGTTTTGCCAATTCCTTGATTTCGTTTGCTACCACGGCAAAACCTTTTCCTGCCTCGCCGGCTCTTGCGGCTTCAATAGTCGCATTAAGGGCCAATAGGTTAGTCTGCTCTGAAATGTCTGTTATAGTTTCAGTTACCTTGCCGATAGACTCTGCAGCTGTTCCAAGTGAAGTAACAACTTCCTGGGAGCGTTTGGATGCATCGACTGCTTCGAGCGTTGTGCCGCTCGCCCTGGCACTATTTTCTGCAATTTCTTTAATCGTTGCCCCCATTTCTTCCGTTGCAGATGCTATCATGTTCAAGTTGGTGGCAGATTCTTCCGAAGCTGCAGCGATTGAACTCATATTAGCTGAAACCTGATTGGCGTGATTCGCAGATTGATCTGCAACGTCGGTTGTTTGATCAGCGTTACTCACGAGTTGATCCGAGATGGCTGCCAGTTCTGTCGCTGAAGCGGCAAGAGCCTCAGATGATGCATTGATCTGGGTAAGCATTTCATTCGAACTGGAGACCATATTATTCAACGAATTGGACAGGGAGCCAAGGGCGTCTTTTGACTGGACATCAAAAGAAACCCGATAATCGCCTTCACCAACTTTGGCCGCAACATCAGCAATGGATTTGACACGGCCGTTGATGAGTCGAACAAGGCCTAAGTTCAAAAGGGCTCCGACCAAAAATGCTATGCCGCCGACAATAACGGCTTCATTTCTTAATCTCTTATCAACACCATTAATCATGTCCTCTCTGCCCATTCCTATTCCCAACCAGATTCCCCATGGTTTGAAAAATTCAAGAATAGCGACTTTCTCTTGTCCAGCTGATGATGTGTATTCAATGAAGCCTCCTTTATGTGTTTTAAAAGAAGGAACTTTATCAAATACGTTTTGATCGGGACCATGGGTCGGATGTATCAAATAATCCCCGTTTTCTGCATAAGCATAGAAATAGCCTGCTCCCATTTTGGTGCCGCTCACGAGATCGCGTATAGAATCATTTAACATAACTGAGCCTACGAATATGGCTCCTATTATCTTTTGGTTAGCATCATGAAGAGGGGCATAGGCTGTTACATACCAGTCATCGACAACGTATGCCTTTCCAAAAAAGGTTTCTCCCCTCACAACTGTTTTGTAAACAGGACTGTCTGAGGCAATAGAGGTACCAGTAGCTCGGTTGCCATTTTTTTTGATAACGGATGTTGAGATGCGTAGAAGTTGATTGTCAACCAGTTGAAATATGGTAGCTTTAGCACCGGTTTCTTTGGTCATCTTATCGACAAGGTTGGTGTCGGAGTAAACAGCTTTTGTTCCCTTTTTCATGACAGGGATAGTCATTCCACCAATTGTAGTAGTGGAGGAATCAATAGAGAGATCCTCACCCGAGGTCATATCATATTCCAATATTTTCAGATCACTTTTTAACTTTTTGATCAGTTCTTCGTTTAACGCTGTCAAGCTATTAATCATTGCAGTGTGTACTGTGGTCAATCCCTCTTCGCCCAGATCATAAAGGCCTTTGGTTGACGCTCTGTTGGAAGTGAAGAACATAATGCTAATGGTAAAAATCAATATGATAAAGACGATGGCGTACATCAAGGTGGTGTATTTAATACTTCTTAAATTTTCTAACATAAAAAAACCTTTATATTTCCTAGTAAACATGAACTACGCTTCATAGGTAGATGCTATCGTAAAAAAATTGAGATAGGAAATTATTTTTAATGAAACGTAACTTCAGCGAAGATCTAAAAACTGACAATCTACTGCGAACTGTTACTGTTCAGTAGTGCTCCAAATGTTCACAAGCTGACCGATTAGCAGATAAGATCCGACTTCGATACATCGGCAAGCTTGGGGGGCAGATCGTGGAAAGTTGGAATGCTGCTGAATAGTAACGTTTGAGCAATTAACCTTGCCATTACAAAATTCTTCGCAGCACTCTGGGTAGTAACCTGGACAGGGGAATGGGACGTGGAAGTGAAGCTTGCCTTTCATGAGCAAGAAAAAGCATCTCCTTTGCAGGCCGCACACTGACATCTGATGCTTACCAGACGAGGTTGCGACAATCACTATTATCTCAACGTTGCCATGATGTAGCAGTGTTGTTCTTTGTCAGGTCGACTTGAAGTAAACAATTGATACAGCGACAAGATAAAGCTGTCGTTTTTTTTTAGCAGTGGAGTAACTTACCCAGAGAGAGGAGTGTAAAAAGATCCACAATAGCGGAGGGGATAATGCCATGAACCCACAAGCCAACTTTAGAATATGTTAACTGGTTAGATTCGCCTCCTGAAGTTACAAGGAATGAGCCTCGTAAAATTTGCTGGTCGACATAGCTGCAAAGAATCCAAGAAGACAAAATAACTCGTAAAAACTTCGCTAGAGTATCAGAAGAGGCGGCAAAAAAGTGGAAAAGCTTTCATAAAGATAACGCCAAGGCATTGGGATTTGAAATTGAACGTAGTGCAATGAATATGGATGAGAAACTATTTATCGAGTGATATGAATGCGTAAAATATTGATTGTCCTGCCTAAAAAAATGCAGAAGCATGACAGTCTCTGTCCTTTATCGAGTCCCGGGTACGACACTACCAAATTATTTTACAACTCGTTGTGATGCCTCACAATTCCTAAGGAGGACTGCTATTGTCTGAGCTTGAAGATCTAAAATCACGAATGGCAGAACTTGAAAGCGAAAGAGAGCGTTTGGGCGAAGAAAATAGATATCTAAGGGAACTCTATGATCGCTCTCCTTTAGGATATCAATCCCTGGATGAAAATGGCTGCCTCATAGAGACAAACCAAGCCTGGTTAGATATTTTAGGTTATTCAAGGGAGGAGGTCATTGGTAAGAATTTTGGAGAGTTTCTAGCCCCTGACTGGCAGGAACACTTTACAAAAAACTTCCCCAAACTCAAAGCGATAGGTGAAATACTTGGCTTTGAATTTGAAATGGTAAAAAAAGATGGTTCTCTTCTGTTCGTCAACCTTGATGGAAGGGTGGGCACAACCGCCCATGGTCAATTTCAGCAAACGTATTGTATTATTAAAGACATAACTGCTCAGAAAGAGGCGGATCAGCAACAAAGGAAGCTTGAAGCGCAGCTATTGCACACTCAGAAAATGGATGCGATCGGTCAGTTGGCAGGCGGCATGGCTCATGATTTTAACAATATCCTGCAAACTATTACAGGGTACACCTCACTTCTCCAACTACAAATTCCACCCTCAAGTGACTTAAACAGGTATCTAGAACCAATCCTCCGGGGCTGTGAGAGGGCGGCCGAATTGATACAGCAGATTTTGGCCTTCGGCAGAAAAGATCAAGATGCCTGTCCTATGAATCCATCTCCTTCTGTGCAAGAGGCGCTCAAGCTGCTTCGCTCAACTTTGCCTGCAACAATAGAAATCCAGCAAAAAATTGACCCAGATTGTGGAATTATTCTGGCCAGTCCAATCGGTATCCATCAAATTCTTGTAAATCTCTGCACAAATGCCTTGCACGCGATGGAAGCTGAAAAAGGAATATTAACAGTTAAGCTACAAGAAATTATTTTGAAACCTTCTGACCTGGTAGATAAACCCAATATACCTGAAGGACCGTGTGTTGAACTGGTGGTCACAGATACTGGTTGTGGTATTGAAAAAAGTCAGCTCAAATCTATTTTTGAGCCTTATTTCACAACAAAAGAATTCGGCAAAGGTAGTGGCATGGGCTTGGCCATAGTCCATGGAATCGTTAAAAGTTTTGGAGGGCACATTCACGTAAAAAGTCAACTGGGCAAGGGAAGCGAATTTTACATTTATTTTCCAGTTGTTAGCCCCCCCCCCTGTTCCATTTGATTCGGAAACGAAGAAGACTGTCCTCACCGGCAATGAAAAAATCTTGGTTGTTGATGATGAGGAAAATCTCGTTTTTATGTATAAAGAAATTCTAGAGGAACTTGGGTATACAGTCGTGAGTACAACCAGCAGCAAAGCAGGACTGGATGCTTTCCGGGCCTCCCCGGAAAAATATGATGTTATTATTACCGATCAGACCATGCCTCACCTTACAGGGGAAGAATTAGCAATTGAAATGTTAAAAATTCGGCCTGAAATTCCCATAATCCTGTGCACAGGATATAGTTCTATGCTTTCAGAAAAAAAAGCCCAAGGAATAGGGATTAGAAAATTTATAATGAAACCGGTTACGAGAGAAAAAATAGCTATTGCCGTCAGGGAGGTTTTGGACCAGTAGGTCATAGGTCTAATAATACCTGTCCCATCTCTGAGCCGGTTGATCTACTGCCTTTTCTCCCAATCTCTTGGTTATGTTAAAAAACAATCCTCAGAGGGAAGCGTAGACTCCGATATCAACTATATGCATACGGTTATTTTTTCATCATGCCTCGGAGGCTTCGCTTACCTGACCTTGAACGAAAATTCCAGCAAATCAACAGACTCATCTATACCGCCGATTAGAATCAAAATTTTACCCCCTGGGATGCCTTAGCCTACGATTCACAAATCACTGACGCACTTAATGGCATCTCAAACTAGATAACTCACGCAAGTATCAAATTCGTTAACTCGCCCTTCAACAAGCCGTTTATTGGAGCGCTCACCATAAGCAAACAAAGAGTAGAAATTTCGTGACATCCAAACCCCGAAAAAGCAAATCTCCATCCCGTAAGCAACAAACTCAAACAGCAAAAAACAGCTCTGCAAGAGCAACAGCCATTGACATTCTCCTTGGCCGGCAGACTGCGAATACGCCGGTTGATGGCTTTTTCAACAAACTGACTACACAGCTTTCCCCGCGGGATAGAGGCTTTGCAAAAACACTTGTCTACGGCGTTTTGCGCCAAAAACAATACCTAGACTTCATCATTGAGCAATTCTCCAAACACCCCTTGAAAAAAATGAAGCCAAGGACGTTGGTTACCCTTGAAACAGGAGTGTATCAGCTCCTGTTTCTGGACCGTATTCCACCATCCGCCGCTGTGCATGCAACAATCGACACCTTAAAAGATGCGGGACAACCTCGCTGGCTGCAGGGTTTTGCCAACGGCATCCTGCGAAACGTGACCCGCAAAAAAGACGCCCTGCCCACGCCTGAACAAGCGCAAACAAAAGGGTACCCAATCCTCAACCACCCAGGTTGGATGATTGATAGATGGCAACACCAATTCGGCAAGAAAAAAAGCGAAGATATCTGTCGCCTCAACAATACCGAACCACTGCTGACTCTGCGGGTAAACACCCGGGTTATGCCAAGAGGCGAACTTGTAACAGCTTTTACCCAACAAAACATAGAAGCTGTCAACTGTACCCACAGTAACCTGGGGATACACCTGCCTTCCTACACAGGAATGGTGACCGACCTGCCCGGATTCCCGCAAGGCGCCTTCCAGGTACAAGATGAATCAGCGCAACTCGCCACGGTATTGCTAGGCTCACTCCATGATAAAAATCGAATATTGGATGGTTGTGCAGGTTTAGGAGGAAAAACCAGTCACCTTGCACAACTGGTAGCTGACCATGGGGAAATAATAGCCGTTGAACCAGACCAACGACGTGCAAACCTGCTCCTTGAGAACCTCACTCGCTTGCAGCTCAATCAACAAACGACCATTGTCCAATCAAGCCTGGAGGCATTTGCGGCAACTCGCCCGCAGGGGTTTGACGCCATCCTGCTCGATGTCCCCTGCTCCGGTACCGGTGTGATTCGCCGCCACCCCGACATCCGCTGGAATCGATGCCCATCAGACATTGCTGAGCTCCAAAAAAATCAAATACAGCTGCTTACCATTGGTGCATCACTGCTCAACCCTGGCGGTATCTTGGTCTATGCGACCTGTTCAATGGAGCCGGAGGAGGATGAGGAAAACATCGCCCGTTTCCTGGCTGCCACACCAAACTATTCCATCGTGGATGCACGTACTTTGCTCCCTGCAACCGCTCATTGCTTTGTTGATGCACAAGGCCTTTTCAAACCACTGCCAACACCCACCAACGACGGTTTTTTTGCAGCGGCTCTCCAGTACGCTCCTGCCTTGTAGTTTAGGCCAACAATGCTTATAATCGTTCGCCAGACATGACCCCGTTGACTTACTGTCTTTCCGCCCAATTTCTCGGAGTCTAGCGTTTAGCTCGTATAATGAAAAACAATCACTGGAATATCAGATACATACCTGCGGCAATTTTTTTCATCATGCCTCGGAGGCTTCGCTTACCTGACCTTGAACGAAGATCCTAGTAAATCAACAGACTCAGAAATCCCCTCTACTTAAACAAGGAGTTTATACATAATGGCTGAAATTAAATCCACCATGGACCTGGTAATGGAAAGAGCCGCCCGTATGGGCATGGCCACATCCGACGAAATGGAGCAGGATGCTTCCCATAAAAAAGGGATGCAACTGGCTGCCGAATTTCTCAACACACAGGCAGCACCATTGACCGAAACCCTTGATCAACAGCCAGAACCACAGCAAAACTCCATCCGCAAGGGTATGCTTGAGGTGCTACTGCGTAACGTTTTCCTTGCCCGCGATGAAGAGGCAACCAAGCGTATCGACACCGCCCTCAAAGGCATCATCGAACTAGGAGGCGGGGCAAGTGACCTTGCAGCAATGTGCGGTGAGCTGCAAAGTATTACCGGCCAGTACGGAAAACACAGAGAGCAGTATTACGAGCAACTCAAGGGACAGGTACAGATGCAGATCGAACAAATGCTGGCCCAAAAAGGAATGTCATCAGAGGGGTTGCAAATCGACCCAACCCTTGAGCCCCAATTCAAAGAAGAGTGGGCACGCATTGAGGGCGATCTCAACGGGCAATACGAGCAGGCCCTGAACCAATACCGCGAGCAACTCAAACAACGACTCGGTGTGTGATAATGGACAAACGATCTCATCTTCAACGGGTAGAAAAACTCCAGAAGACCTTAAAAAAAGAAAAGATAGACGCTCTGCTTGTCACCCAACCGGAAAACAGACGCTACCTCAGTGGATACACGGCCGGTGACCATGGCATCCAGGAGACATCCGGCATATTGCTCATCCCCAGCAGCGGTAAACCCCACCTGCTCACAGATTCCCGTTTTACCTTGCAGGCTGAAGAGGAGGCTCAAGGCTACCAGGTACAAAATTATCCCAAAGGCCCTATTAAGCTGCTTAAAAAACTACTGCCTTCACTGGATGTTGCGACCCTTGGCTTTGAGAGCAACTACACGCTTCATTCCACAGCAGCCAGCCTTTCGAAAATGGCTGAAAAAACCGGCATCACTCTCAAGCCGGTTAGCGAGATGATCGAGCGGATGCGGATCATCAAATCCGAAGAAGAGCTGGAACTACTTCGCGAATCCACCCGGTTGAATGAACAGGTTTTCAAAATGGTGTCCAATAGTATTGAACCGGGTATGAGCGAACGGGAAGTTGCCTTGGCAATTGATCTGACCATGCACGAATTGGGTGCGGAAAAACCGAGTTTTGACACCATTGTCGCCTTTGGAACCAACGCGGCCAAACCCCATGCCGTCCCAACAGACAAAGTCCTTGAAACAGGGCAGCTGGTACTGATTGACATGGGCCTGATTTACAAGGGGTACTGTTCAGACATGACCCGTACCTTTATCGCCGGCAAGCCGGATTCCACCTTCAAAAACAGAGTGCGAATTGTACGCAAGGCTCAACTTGCCGGCATGAAGGCTATCCGCAGTGGTGCAAGCTGCAAAGATGTTGACCAGGCGGCACGGCAGGTCATCAAGGACGCAGGTTACGGCAAGGCCTTTCAGCATAGTCTTGGTCACGGTGTAGGCATTGCCGTTCATGAAGAGCCGCGACTCTCCCCCATGAGCCGCAAAAAACTCAAGACAGGCATGGTAGTGACGGTTGAGCCGGGAATCTACCTGCCGGAGTGGGGCGGTATCCGCTTGGAAAACATGGTTATCGTCAAAAAGAACGGCTATGAACTGCTCAACAAAGACACGACCTTTCTTGATCTCTAGAAGCCAATCTGATCAGCAACCGCTCTATGCCTGCAAAACGCTTTGCTCTAGACACCAACGTACTACTCCATGACAGTGATAGAAGAGCAGGGCAAACTCAAGAAGAACAATGACCAACTCTGACAAAAAGCCGTGACGTAATTCGCACCCTTTATCACTTGCGGACGACTTTTTTCAAATATAAAAAAGCTTTAAGGAAAACCATGCGATATTTCATGATTGATGAACTTTCTTTTCTTGAGAAAGACAACCTTGACAGTTATCTCAAACGATCTCTTAAACCCGGTTCCCTGGAAGGGGTATTCTTCCTGGAGGTACCACCGGACCTCTTGGGCGAAAAGCAGATCGGTCATGATGACTGCGGCCCTTTCTACTTTTCAGTCATTTTGGAAGAAGGCTCTATAAAATTTGAATTGCTCGTTCGCAGTGCAAGCAATATGCATTGCTCCTGTATCGCCCAGGCAACGCCGGCCCAACGACAGTTTGTTCTCGACTTTGCTGATCGTATGCTCACAGAGGAGATGATCGCTGCATGAAAAATCAGCACATTCCACTCAATGAAAGGATCATTTTTGCGCTGGATGTGGCTGATCCGACACAAGCGGCTGCCCTGGTTGAACAGCTTGATGATCAAATCAAGTTTTTCAAGGTTGGCCTGCAACTTTTTTTTGCCGGTGGCTGGTCGGTCATTGATCATATTATAGGCCGGGGCAACAAGGTGATGCTCGATCTCAAACTCTACGACATACCTGCCACTGTCACTCTCGCTGTAAAACAGTTTGCGGACAGAGGGGTCGCCCTGACCACGGTGCATGGTTACACTCCGGTTGTGGAAGCCGCTCTAGCAGCCGGCACCGATATAAACATTCTTGCAGTGACTGTGTTGACCAGCATGGGAGAGGAACACCTGAAAGAGCTTCATTTTCAGGGAACGGTTGACCAGTTGGTTGCACAACGCTCAGCAGCAGTGCTTGCCTGCGGTAGCCACGGTATTGTCTGTTCCGCCAGGGAAGCAGCAGCACTCAGGAAAAAACTGGGGCAGGATTTCATTATGGTCACGCCGGGTATACGCCCTGCCGGTTCTGCCGCCAATGACCAGCAGCGCATTGCCACTCCAGGCAAGGCCATCGCAGACGGTGCCGATTACCTGGTCGTTGGCCGACCTATCCGAGATGCCGATAATCCACAGCAGGTTATCGCTGCTATGCAACAAGAAATTGGCACAGCCCTGTAGCCTGACAAGCAATATAATCTTTTAGGGTACATTGTAATAGTAAGGAGAAGCGTCCTCATGCGCACCAACAGTCCGACAGCTGCTTTTATCCTCGGCCTCCTCATTGCACTTGGCCTTATCGGTGCTGCTTTTGTCAGCGGTAAAGCTCTCCTTTCCTTTAAAGATGCTGACCGCTATGTCACGGTTAAAGGCCTGGCAGAAAGGGAGGTCGATGCCAACCTGGTAATCTGGCCGCTTTCCTTTGCCGAAGCAGGCAATGAGCTGGCCGGACTTTATGAAATAATGCAGAAAAGACAGGCCGCAGTGACCACTTTTCTGACCTCGCGCGGCATTCAGCCGACCAATATCACCGCCAACCCTCCGGACATCACCGACTTTCAGGCAAGAAAATACAACCCTGCCAACCAGCAGCGTCAGTATCGCTACCTTGCCCGGGCTACCTTGACGGTACGCTCTGAAAATGTTGAGCTGGTTCGTCAGCTGATGGGTAAATCAAGCGAGCTGATCAAACAGGGGATCGTTTTGACCGGAGACCAATATCAGATGCGGCCGGAATTCCTGTATACCACCCTCAACAGCATCAAACCGGATATGATTCGGGAGGCAACTGAGGGTGCCCGTAAAGCTGCAGAACAATTTGCCCGTGATTCTGGAAGTGCTGTCGGCAAAATCAGAAATGCTCGCCAAGGCATTTTCTCAATCGTCGACCGTGACCGAAACAGTCCTTACCGTAAAATAATCAGGGTTGTCACCACGGTAGATTATATGCTCACTGATATATGACAAAGCGGTCATCCATTTCACTCTCTGCTGCCACCGGTGAAATACTCTTCACCGGTGGCAGACAGATAACGAGTGCACTCAGCAGCAACATCAACCTGCTTCAATAAACGGTAAATGCTAACAGGTAAAGTACGTTGCTAAACCTGTAAATACAGGATGATCGCCGGTGTATCGAACCACTCCTTCCACATCTGAAAGTTTTTGTATCTGTTTCATTATCTGGTCCAGCCGTTCTTCCTCCCTCACCTGCAAGTAGATCTTGCTGGTTTCGCCGGTAGCAACCGGTAAACAGACAATCCCCTCCACATTATAGGCGCGCCTGGAAAACAAGCCGCATACATGAGACATCACGCCGGGGTGATTACGGACAAGCAGTTCCAAAACGGCAATGGGCTGATTGTTATGCGCACTCATAATTCCCTCCAATCATAACAGAGTTGGCTGCACCCGGTGGGACAATGGGGTAGACCTCTTCATCTATACTTATCGGAATATTTATCAGACTGGGTCCAGGCGTCTGCAGGGCAACGGTGAGTAATTCGTCGAGAACCAGGGTGTCGCGCGCATCAAATGACTTCATTCCAAATCCCTTGGCAATGGTAGCTAAATCAACCTGGTGCTCATACTCTGACGCAAAGATATGTTCGTTATAAAATAATTTCTGCTGCTGACGAACCAGACCAAGCGATTGATTGTTGAGGACAATCACCTTGACATTCACATCATGCTCTACAGCGGTCGCCAGTTCCTGAATATTCATCATAATACTACCGTCGCCGGTAATACAGACCACTGTTTTATCTGGATTTTCCAAAGCCGCACCTATGGCTGTCGGCAAGCCGAATCCCATGGTGCCGAGACCACCTGAGGTCAAGAACCGGCGCGTTCGATTAAAGGGATACACCTGGGCGGTCCACATCTGATGCTTGCCCACATCTGTTGCCACAATGGCATCCTCACCTACAATCTCGGCGATCCGCATAATGATTCCATAGGGACTGCTGAAGTCAAAATTTTCAGAACAGAAAAACGGATGCCTGGCGCGGAGCAGTTGTATGTGTTGATTCCACGATGATCTCGCTCTACTCTCGACAAGGGGCAGCAAACGGTCCAGAGTGTCACGGATGTCGCCAACCAAGCCGACGTGCGCCTCTTTGAGCTTACAGATTTCACAGGGGTCAATATCAATGTGGATAATCCTTGCCTCAGGACAAAACTCGCCGATTTTCCCTGTCGCCCGATCATCAAATCTGACTCCGGCAGCTATCAGAAGATCGCACTCGTCAAGCATCATATTGGTGGAACGGGCGGCATGCATACCTAACATCCCCATAAACAGATCATGCTCAGGTGGAATAACACCAAGCCCCATCAGCGTCATAGTGGTCGGCAAGCTGTTCTTCTCTGCAAAAAAACGGGCAACAGCACCCGCATCACTATGTACAATCCCTCCCCCCACATAGAACACGGGCCTTTTGGCGTTGTTAATCATCGCAGCAGCCAGGGTCAGATCATCCTGGCTGTGAACAACAGAGACAACAGCAGATGCAGGGATGGGCAGTTCTTCTATGTCAACGATATCGAGCTGTACATCTTTTGGGATATCAATAAGCACAGGACCTGGCCGACCGGTAGTTGCAATATGGAATGCTTCAGGGATAATCCGCAACAGATCCTGAGCTGAGCGGACAAGGAAATTATGCTTGGTAATGGGAATGGTCAACCCATAAACATCCACCTCCTGAAAGGCATCTGTACCAATCATGGACAATGGAACCTGACCGGTTATACAGATCACCGGAATCGAATCCAGATTGGCATCGGCAAGGGCAGTGACGATATTGGTTGCTCCGGGACCGGAGGTCGCAAAACAGACAGCCGGCTTCCCGCTTGATCTGGCCATTCCCTGAGCGATAAATCCTGCACCCTGCTCATGCCTTGCCAGTACATGCCGAATCCGCGAAGAACGCGAAAGGGCATCGTATAAGGGCAGGTTAGCACCACCGGGAATACCTGCAATGGTCTCGATTCCATACTCCTCCAACAGCCTTATGGTCAGTTCTGCTCCTGTTAACTGCTCCATGACACACCTCCTCTTTTTCCATGTTTGGCTGTCGGCTGCCTTTGCGGGAGCAAAAAAAAACCCCCGCCGGCTGGCGCCGACAGGGGTTAAAAAACTATTTTCAGTAACCGCTACGGCGCCTCGCTCCTCACATTAATAATCACCACGACGACCACTGCTACCACTACAAACAGCTTTGTAAAATCAGCTATGTTGAGAGTGGAAAACAGGTTGTGGGACATGCGAAAACGCCTTTGTATATGGGTTATTGTTACTGTATGTGAAAATTATCGATACCAAGCTTGCCGGGCTGCGTCAAGAAGAAAAAATCACCGCTCGCGACAAAAGCCCTGCCCTCATCCTCCTCTTCTCCGTGGTGGGGTAACGAAAACTTCCACAAAAAAACGAAACAATTCTAAGCATATGCGAAAAAGTGTAAAACACAACACTTGCAACAAACTACTACATCCTTAGTTTAAGAAAATTAAGCAACGAAAAGAGATTTGAAAACCTTTCCGCATCTGAAAAAAAATCCTGTCCCAATGTGAATCAAATTGTAGGTACTGAGCGCTGGTAGCATTACCAGCCTTCCGTAACTTATTCGCCTATACAAGTAAAAGCATGCTGCCTTATAAGCAGCATGCTTTTTTTAACCTTCCAGATGCATGTGGAGCATGGTTTCCGATTTCAGCGTATCGAGCACAAAGGACGTTTTGATATTTTGAATACCAGGGATATGGGATAGCTTGTCGTTGATAAACGCCGTGTAGGTTTTCATGTCCTTGATGGCCACTTTCAGCAAAAAATCCACATCACCGGTCAGCTGCAGACATTCGAGTACTTCCTCCAATTCAATCAGCCGCTCCTTCACAACCTGCAAAGAAGATATCTGGTGCAGGCTCAGACTGACAATAATGATTGCCAGCAGGCCAAACCCTGCCTTTTCACGATCCAGAATGGCAGCATATCTATCTATTACTCCGAAAGATTCCAGTCTCCTGACCCGTTCCAGCATTGCAGGAGGGGAAATGCCAATTTCCTTTGCTAATTTTGTATTGGTGATCCGCCCATCTTGCTGCAATATGTTCAAAATTTGGATATCTATTTTATCAAAGGCCATAATCCCCGTACCAAGCAACACAGGCTAAATTTAATTTTATTAAGACTACGACCAATATCACCTTATTTTATTCACTTTACAACCAAAACATACACCTCTTTTTCGACGAATAAAAGCTCCCGCCAAAAGCACAGACTAAACATCTCCGATAGATGTAAAGCCTGCCACGGTGACGGTTTTGTCCCTCGTCGTCGTGGTATAATCCTGCCGGCGGATCAACCAAAAAATTTGAACCTGACGCCGCCTAAAGTGATGAAAAGTCGGGGCGAAAAGCAAACAAGGGCCGATATTTTTTCATGCTCCACCAACAGCCGTTAATGAAGGACCAGCCTTGGAAGTAAACTCGAAACCACCCACTTGATAAACTCCAAAAGACGTTATACAAACCGGACAAGATAAAAGACTGTTGGCATTTGGATAAAGGTTGATGTATACGTTTATCGTATTTATAAAATTTTCTCCATCCAACACGTGTTGAATGGAACTTATTAAACTCTATCGGAGGTATTATCCATGGCAGAATTACAGCTTGACCAAGAAGAATGTATCGGTTGTGAAGCATGCGTTGAAGCATGTCCCGAAGTTTTCGGTTTTGACGATGATGAAACCAAAGCATTTATAATTGAAGGTGCTGACACAAGCGCAGATTGCGTTGAAGAGGCTATTGCTTCGTGCCCAGCTGGATGCATCACAAACGACTGAGAAAAACATGGCCAGTCTTGGCCGACAGCCTTGGCTGACCATGTCCATCCCCTTGTACGGGATTGGAAAAGTTCTACGCACCTTCTCCATAGCATTTTTTTCGTTGTGGCAACGAATTTCACCAAAAACTTTCCCCTTAGCCACACCTAACCACTCTTAGTCACAATATACCATCATCGTAGGCCAAAATACCTGCACAGTCTTCGTGCAACATTCCCCGACCACCACTGTCTTCTTTGAGCCATGGGCCGTTGAATGCACTGTGGGTTATTTCCGCACGCCTTTTATAGAGACCGATAATTGAGCCTGTTGACCGGGTAGAATGTTCGTTCAAATTTGCCTTAGAAAAGGCCCCATTTCCAACATGGTAAACCTACACATACCAGGCCTGATCGAAAAACTGATTGTTTCAATGTACCCTTAAGCTGTAAACGGCGGCCTCCGGTTAACCTGTTATTACTAGTTAACGATGGTAACATTTTTCCTTTTTTATGTGCATATACTCTTTTTACTTGACCCCTGAGTTCCTTCAATTATACCGTGCTTCGAATTAACAGATACCCCCATCCACCATATCTATTTAATGGAGTATAGTATGCCGAAACAAAACACCATCTTCCACTACTGCCTTGCATTGGCCGTAACACTTTTGTTTGTCCAGCCCTCACTTGCCGCAGACAAAGAAAAACTGATTATTTTCCATGCCGGCAGCCTTTCCGTTCCGTTCAAAAAAATCGAAAAACAATTTGAAGCACAGCATCCGACCATTGATGTCCTCCGCGAATTTGGCGGCAGCACCAAGATGGCCCGCATGATTTCCGAACTGGGCAAACCAGCCGATATCATGGCTTCTGCTGACTATGTGGTTATTGACAAAAACCTCATTCCTAATTTTGCCGATGTCAACATCCGATTTGCCACCAATCAGATGGTCCTCTGCTATACTGACAAAAGTAAATATGCTGATGAAATCAACAGCAAAAACTGGACAGAAATTCTTACCAAACCTGATGTGGTCTGGGGCCACTCAGATCCTAATCTTGATCCATGCGGCTACCGAAGCCTGATGGTTCTCCAGCTTGCTGAGAAATATTACAAAAAAGAAGGGCTCTACAATACCTTGATCGAGCAACGTAAAAAGCAGTGGGTTCGTCCCAAATCAGTAGAGCTGATTTCCCTGCTCCAATCCGGCAACATGGACTATGCCTGGGAATACCTCTCTGTTGCAGTACAGCATAACTTGAAATATGTAACCCTGGATAACCAGATAAACCTCAGCGATTACAGCCATAACGATTTTTACAAAAATGCAACCGTCGAAGTTAGTGGTAAAAAGCCTGGAACAACCATCGAAAGAAAAGGCAAGTCCATAACCTATGGCATCACCCTGTTGAAAAATGCACCAAATCCACAAGCAGCAGATATGTTTCTCCAGTACCTTTTGGACCCCAACGGTGGCATGGCAGTACTCAAGGAAATGGGACAGCCTCCTTTTATTCCAGCTCGAATTGCTTCCGAGGAAATGAAAGGCAAACTTTCTGAGGGAATGCAGGCATTAGTAGAAGTGAAGAATTGATGACATCGTAAAAATCCATCACTTTCTATCCGAATGTACGAGCAGACCTGCCGGGGAGATAAATTTCCCGGCAGGTCGATCGGAGAACAATTTTGACCCAAAAGT
This sequence comes from Desulfogranum marinum, assembly GCF_016918565.1. GTDB lineage: Bacteria > Desulfobacterota > Desulfobulbia > Desulfobulbales > Desulfobulbaceae > Desulfogranum > Desulfogranum marinum. The sequence goes on along the minus strand of NZ_JAFFQD010000012.1, from coordinate 83,243 downwards.
ACAACTTACGCCTTTTTACCCCGCTTTGTATAGCAGCAGGGACGATGGTTCTGCTTTTTATCCTGCTGCCACTGTTTGAAATGGTTTCCCAACCTTCCTGGAATGACCTACGAGAAACCATTGCCGATGAAGAGGTCAGGTCGGCAATCTTTTTGTCGCTTACCTGCTCTGCCTCTGCAGCAGCAATCTCTTTCATTTTCGGCACCCCCATGGCCTACCTGCTTGCCCGCACCGACTTTACCGGCAAAAAGGTTGTTGAATCCATGATTGACCTGCCAATAATGATTCCCCACCCGGTGATCGGCATTGCCATTTTAAGCCTTTCAGGAAGAAACCACTGGTTGGGACAATTTTTCCAAGATATCGGCATCCAGCTCCTAGGTACGAAAACCGGCATCATCACCGTACTTACCTTTGTTGCTCTGCCGTTCTATATCAACACGGCCAAGGCAGGTTTCCAGGCAGTCCCTTGCCGCCTGGAACAGGTAGCCAGAAGCCTTGGTGCCGGACAAAGTGCTACTTTTTTTCGGATTACCGTACCGCTTACCTGGCGGCATATGATAACCGGCTTTATCATGAGCATGGCCAGAGCAATCAGCGAATTCGGTGCCGTGGTTATTGTCGCTTATCACCCTATGATTGCACCGGTTCTCATGTATGAACGATTTACAGCCTACGGCCTTAAATACTCCCAGCCTGTTGCGGTTTGGCTTATCCTGATCTGCCTTGTCTTGTTCTTGCTTTTACGAGTAGTCTCCTCACCGATTGGAAAGAAAAATTGATTCGAATTAACCAGCTCACATACCAATTTCCCAATTTTACCCTGGGACCGATCGACCTCCACATAGAGCAACAGGAATTTTTTATTCTTCTTGGCCCTACCGGTTCCGGCAAAACCGTCATCCTGGAGTCCATCGCCGGCCTGCAGAAACCGCATAGCGGAGATATCTTTTTATTTGGTAAAGATGTCACCCGAGTGGCTCCTGAAAATCGCCAAGTCGGCATCGTGTACCAGGACCAGGCACTTTTCCCACACTTGACTGTCCAGGAAAACATTGAGTTCGGCCTTCGCTATCAAAAAAACAAAACCAAAGCAAGCAAGGCGGTGCTGGCCGGAATTATCGATACCCTTGGATTGGCCCGCCACCTCAAAAAATCAACCACCAAACTCTCAGGAGGAGAAAAACAACGGGTGGCGCTTGCTCGCGCACTGGCCATTCAGCCGCAGGTGCTTTTGCTGGATGAACCACTCTCAGCAATAGACCCCTGTTTCCGCAGCGATATCCAGCGGTTGCTCAGACAGCTCCATGAAACCCTTCCAACCACCTTTCTTATGGTTACCCATGATTTTAACGAGGCATTTTATCTGGCTGATACAGTGGGAGTGATAAGCAAGGGCATACTGGAGCAGACCGGCACGGTGGAAGAAGTCTTTCAACGCCCCAAAAATAAGGCAGTCGGCGAGTTTGTGGGCATGCAAAATATATTCACCCCGCAACGGGAGGGGAGGAGTTTATATTTTGCAGGGCTTAGAATAGATGCAGAAAAGACATCAGAGGGCAGGAATGTTGGTCTTCGTCCCGAGGACATCACCGTCGGTACCACTCATTCTTTTCCCGACGGGTTTATGGTCGGCAGGGGAATCCTGCAATCGATGACGCTGCAGGGTTTTGGCTGTGAAATGACCATTGACTGTGAAGGCAGCACTTTCCTTGTTCACGGTGATAAAGGAAACATTAGAGACAAGGGTTTAACCATCGGCGAGCAGATTTACCTTGGGTTTCATCCGGATGCTGTCCATTACTTTTAGCCTTTTTTAGTTGTCTCCTTCCTTTTGTTTTGCCTCAGCAGCATCCCTGCTGACCCGACAGCAATCATTGCTCCAGCACCAGATACAAAATAACTGTCCGCCTGCCACTACCATTTGCTCTATATCAGGGTCGATTTCTATCCCGCAGCCTTCGCAGTACATTTTTTTGGGCTTAGTCATATCAACATTCTCAATATACATAGTATCAAAAAATGCTATGGGTAAACAGACACTTCAATTGTCACGGAAAGCAAAAAAAAATGGTTTTGCTTATCGAAGAGAACCTTTCCCAGTATACACTGAAAAATTATCTTTTTATTATTAAAAAGACAGCGCCATCATCCCTTACAAGGAGTTATCCAGAGGCTTTGTTAACACACAACAAGTTAAAGAGCAGCGCGGAATGATCGACATGATCATCACGTAACTACGTGTAAGTGGCACCTTGCAGAAGGTCAGCCATCTATTTACAGTTACAAATGAAAAGTAAAATAACACTCTGATTATAAATCAGATAAATCTACACTCGCCATCTCATTCATCCAACCTTTAATCACTCAACTAAAGGAGTAGAAAGATGACATTAACCAAAAAATTAGGCGCAGAATTTATTGGTACATTATGGCTCGTTCTTGGAGGTTGCGGGAGCGCTGTTCTTGCTGCAGCATTTCCCAATGTTGGTATTGGCTTACTGGGTGTTTCCTTTGCTTTCGGGCTTACGGTGCTAACGATGGCGTTTGCGATTGGTCATGTATCCGGTTGCCATCTTAATCCTGCTGTTTCGTTTGGTCTTTGGTCCGGCGGCAGATTTTCAACGGCTGAACTTGGCCCTTACATCATTGCACAAGTGGCAGGTGGGCTTACTGGAGCTGCGATATTGTATGTTATTGCTACTGGCCAGGCAGGATTTGATGCAGCTGCTACCGGCTTTGCATCCAATGGGTATGGAGAACACTCACCTGGTGGATACAGCCTGATGGCGGCACTGGTCTGTGAGGTGGTTATGACCTTCATGTTTCTCATTATTATTTTAGGCGCAACCGATAAACGGGCACCGCAAGGATTTGCTCCTATCGCTATTGGCCTTGGCCTTACTCTTATTCATCTTATCAGCATTCCCGTGACCAACACATCAGTCAATCCAGCACGAAGCACTGGCGTTGCTCTCTTCCAGGGAGGCTGGGCAATCTCTCAGTTATGGCTCTTTTGGATTGCTCCTATAGTGGGTGCTATTTTGGCCGGCCTTGTCTACCGATGGTTTGAATCTGAAAACAAGGCATAACAAGACTATTTCAACTTTCTCAACTTCCTCAATCCGTGACAATCGATTACTAAAATCTTTCACGGATTGAGGTTAGCCCGGATTTCTCATGAGTTTTTTGATTTTCGACTTAACTTTTGATATTTAAAGAAAATACGGTAGCGCTAAATAAACAGACTGTTTTTTTCGTCGATAATCAAAAAAACTCACCCTCCGGGTCAGCGGATTTTTCCGCAGACTCTTTGTTGCAGGCCATTTGCGGTAGCTTACTATCGGAGTCTACGCTTACCTGCTGCATGTCCTGCGCCTCGATCTGCGAAAAACTTCACTGATGAGAAATGCGGGTTAGGTCAAATGTTCTACCATTAAACGAACTACCTGTTGCCGGTTATTTTCTCCACCCCTGTTTCCGCCCGAAATCAATTTTTTTCCCGACTTCAGTGATACACCACAACTATATACTCGTAATATTAAACAGTTGCTGATGGGAAATCATTTTTATGCTTCTTAATTCATGCTTCCCTTATTTTGAATAAGGAATATTACACCAACCACTAAGACTTAACAAAAGTAGAGATTAACCAGCAACTCACTTTCTTTATTAACCTTCTTGGCCAGATTGCAAATTTTAATTAATATGATATGTTCTTTCCCGGTATAAAAAAATATGACAGTGGAAGGGCCAAGAGAAATAGCGCAACATATTGGAAATCTGGCACACCATGGGCAGGCCGGAACAGGAACCTTTTTGTCATATCAAAAGACAGCATGGAGAACCGTCAGCCTTTTTTTTGGATCATTCGGACTGCAAAAAGACACAGGTCAATAAGGTTCTTTGGTTAATTCAACAATTTTTAATAAAGGAGTGTATGGAAATGGGTATGAAAAAATCCGTAATCGCAGCATTGTTCCTTGTTCTAATTTTGCTACCGGCATCGAGCCTGATGGCGACTTCCGTGTACAAGGTGGGGGGAATCTTCTCCTCCACAGGAAGAGCCTCTTTCCTTGGTGATCCGGAAAAGAAAACCATGGAAATGATGGTGGAAAAAATCAATGCGGAGGGCGGTATTGACGGCCATATGCTCGAGGCGGTGATTTACGACTCTGAAGGTGATCCTGCCAAGGCTGTCAGCGCCGTTAATAAATTAATCCACAAAGACAAGGTCCTCGCCATTGTTGGTCCATCCACCACCCCTACCACCCTGGCCATTGTCAATTTCGTAGAGCGGGCCCAGGTTCCCCTGATCAGCTGCGCTGCTGGGGTCAAAATTACCACCCCGGTTAAGCCATGGGTATTTAAAACCGCCCAAAGCGACCTGTTGGCTGTGGCAGCGGTGTATCAGCACATGAAGAACGCAGGCATCAAAAAAATCGGTATTCTCACCGTGTCCAACTCATTTGGCGAGAGCGGTAAAATGCAGCTCTTAGACCAGGCACAAGACTTTGGTATTGAGGTCGTTCAGGTAGAGAGCTTTGGTGCAAAAGATACGGACACAACCACCCAACTCACCAAAATCAAGGCTGCCTCCCCGGATGCCATTGTTTGCTGGGGAACAAACCCAGGCCCGGCCGTGGTTGCCAAAAACGTCAAACAACTGAAAATTGACATTCCTCTGTACCAAAGCCATGGGGTTGCTTCTCCCAAGTTCATCGAACTTGCAGGGGATGCGGCAGAAGGCATCATCCTTCCCACCGGCAAAATTCTTGTAACCGAACTTCTTGACGACAAGGACAGCCAGAAAAAGATCCTGGAAGGATACCAGACAGACTACAGCGCCAAGTTCAACAGCAACGTATCGGGGTTTGGCGGATATGCCTTTGATGCCGTGAATATGCTAGCCAACGCCTTAAAAGGAAGTAACGGCGATAAAAATAAAATTCGCCTGGCGCTGGAAAACACCCGAAATCACGTGGGAGCCACAGGCGAATTCAATTTTTCCGACAAGGATCACAACGGTTTGTCACCAGAGGCTTTTGTCATGGTGGAAATAAAAAACGGTACCTGGAAACTCATCGATTAGGGTATCGCTAAGTAGAGACAAGGGGATTTGCTGCGAGGGCACCGTCTGGTGCCCTCGCCTGCATTTCCCCTGAATTAATCCAATTCAAGGCAGGTCCATGCAGGAAATCATTCAATATCTCTTTTCAGGCATCACCACCGGGGCTATTTATGCTGTAATCGCCGTAGGGTTGTCCATGCTGTATAGTTCAACAGAACTCATCAACTTTGCCCACGGAGAGTTCGTCATGATCGGCGCAATGTCCATGGTGACATTCTGGGTCCATATGGCTCTTCCCCTGCCCGTAGCTATTGGTTGCACTCTGGCCTTGGGATGTGCCCTGGGACTTTTGTTTGAACGGTTTGCCATTCGAACTGCCAGAAATCCGCAACCCATTGTCCTGGTCATCATCACGGTCGGAGCTTCGATCTTTCTAAGGGGAACGGGAATGATCGTGTGGGGAAAAGATCCCTTCAGCGTGCCACCGTTTTCCAACCACGAGTCCTTAGAGATTTTCGGTGCTGCCCTGCTGCCCCAGTCCATCTGGATAGTTGCCGCGGCCCTGCTTCTTGCCGGTGGCATTCATTTTTTCCTGAAACGGACATTAACCGGAAAGGCCATGGTCGCCAGTGCCGTGAATCAAAAAGCTGCCTGGCTCAGCGGGATTCCCCCGGAAAGAATGGCAGTGCTCGCCTTTGCCATCAGCACAGGTTGCGGTGCGGTTGCCGGTATTTTTATTGCGCCCGTCACCATGAGCTCCTATGACATGGGCACCATCCTGGGACTGAAAGGTTTTTGTGCGGCCATGATCGGAGGTCTCGGCAGCCTGTGGGGAGCTTTTGCCGGCGGCATCCTTTTGGGAGTTTTGGAATCCCTGGGGGCAGGCCTTATTTCTTCGGGACTCAAGGATGCAATTGCATTTATCCTCCTGCTCCTGATTCTCTATGTACGCCCTGGCGGACTGTTTTCGGCTAAAGAGGCAAAACGGTTCTGATATGGATGACAACAAAATTAAAAACAGAATAGAACATGCTGTTTTTATCTGCATAATACTGGTGTTGGGCCTGTTTACCCAAAACACCTATTATCTCCAAATAATGACCTTTATCGGTATTAACACCCTGCTGGCTTTAGGGCTCAATATGCTGATAGGGTATGCTGGTCAGATTTCTTTAGGGCATGCGGCATTCTACGGTATAGGGGCATATACCACGGCCATCCTTTCCGGGACCTTTGGAATCTCCCCTTGGTTGTCCCTGCTCTGCGCCATTGGTGTGGCTGTACTCATTGCCTTTGTGGTTGGGCTCCCCACCCTGCGCCTATCTGGTTATTACCTGGGCATGGGAACCCTGGGATTCGGTATGATCGTCAATATTTTGTTCAGAGAGTGGAGCAGTGTCACGGGCGGCTCCTCGGGTTTTGTCGGTATTCCTGTTCTGGAGGCAGGAAAGGTTTCATTTATGTCCGGACAAAATTATTTTTTCCTGGTGTGGGGGGTGGTACTTGGAGCCATCCTGATGTGCCGCAGGATTCTTGCCTCACGCATGGGCAGGGCGTTACGCTCCATCCACGACGGGGAAAAAGCCTCACTGGCAGTGGGAGTCAACACCCACTATCTCAAACTACAAATTTTCATGTTTTCAGCCTCACTGGGAGCCGTTGCTGGATTTCTCTACGCCCATTTCGTCCTCTTCATAAGTCCTGAATCATTTGGTTTCATGGTGTCTGTGAAAATGGTGACCATGGTGGTTATCGGTGGCATGGCAAGTGTGTGGGGGGCTCTGCTTGGTGCCTCTCTGCTCACCTTGCTGCCGGAGGTTCTTCACGGATTTGCCGAGTACGAGATGATTGTATTCGGCCTGATCCTTATGGTGGTAATGATTTTTATGCCCCAAGGGCTCACCCGTGGATTTCTGGATATGTATGAAAAGGCAAGGAAAAAAAGGCAATGATATCCCCTGAACCCGGACACAACAACAAGCCGATACTGGCGGTAAGCTCCCTGACTAAGATGTTCGGGGGAGTCAAGGCCCAGGACAATATCTCCTTTTCCATTCAACCCGGTATTGTTTGCGGCCTTATAGGACCCAACGGGGCGGGAAAGACCACCCTCTTCAACCTGATAACAGGCATCTATTCCCCTGACGAGGGCCAGGTGGTTTTCAACGGTAAAGACACCCGGAAGATGACCGTTGACCAACGGGTGAGGGCCGGTATTGCCAGAACCTTCCAGCATGTAGAACTGTTCGGATCCATGACCCTACTCGAAAATGTGCTGGTTGGTATGCATGTGCGGACCAGATCCGGATTCTGGGGTGCAGTAACCCGCCTCCCCTGGGTCATACGAGAGGAAAAAGAAGCGGTTGAAAAGGCTGAAGCTCTTCTTGAATTTACCGGCCTTATGGACTATGCCCACCACCCGGCAGGAGACCTGCCCGTAGGAAGGCAGAAGACAGCTGAAATCGCCAGGGCTCTGGCATCGGACCCTCTGCTTCTGCTGCTCGATGAACCGGCTGCGGGGTTGAATGCAGTGGAGACAGAGGCTCTTGGCAAACTCATTGAACAGGTCAAAAAAAGAGGCGTGACCATGATGCTGGTTGAGCATGACATGAGCCTTGCTATGGGTATTTGCGACAAAATGATTGTTCTTGATCAGGGCAGTAAACTGGCCGAAGGCACTCCCAGGGAAATCCAGAACAATGAAGCGGTCATGGCGGCTTACCTGGGACAGGGCTAACCCGTACTTCTCATGAACATTTTGCCAAATTCATAAATATTGTTTCCTAACAAGTGGTTGGATTCAATTTAAAAAGATATCAATTTTCCACAACGTTCACCAAAGGTCAGCCCAGGCGACGCCATCTTCTTCAGTATTTTGGCAGTAAACATAAATCATTATAGTTTACAGCCAAAAACTTTGAACCTGACGCCGCCTGAACTGATGAGAAATCCGGGCTAAAGGATGCTGAGAATACAAAACTTAAAATGCAGTTACGGCAGTATTACTGCGGTTCACGGGGTCAGCCTTTCCGTAAAGGAGGGAGAGCTGATTTCCATTATCGGTGCCAACGGCGCCGGGAAAAGCTCTTTGCTGCTAGCCATTTCAGGCCTGCTGAAGAACTGGTCAGGGGAGATCCTTTTCCAGGAAATCCCCTTAAAAGGCATGTCACCCCCGGCTATTGTCCGCTCCGGTATCAGCATGGTACCCGAGGGCAGGCAAATTTTTGCCCCTCTCAGTGTTATGGATAATTTGAAGATGGGTGCTTACACGATTTACCGGAGGGGGATGAAAACCGAGGTAGAAAAAGATCTGGAGATGATCCTGGACATGTTTCCCATCCTGCATGAAAGGGTGGAGCAACTCGCAGGAACGTTGTCTGGTGGAGAACAGCAAATGCTGGCCATTGGCCGGGCCCTCATGGCCAGGCCGAAACTGTTGATTCTTGACGAGCCTTCCATGGGGCTGGCACCCAAGATAGTGGATCAGATTTTTAATACCATAGTAACCTTGAGAGAACAGGGGGTAACCATCCTGCTGGTAGAACAGAATGCCCGGGCCGCGTTAAAAATTGCCGACCGGGGGTATGTGTTGGAAACCGGCAAAATGGTTCTCCAGGGAAGTTCGGACGAACTCCTGGTGGACGACGATGTCAAACGGGCCTACCTGGGGCAAGATTACGGTGATTTTTACGATGGGAGGAACCAGTAATGGTGGAAATGCAAATGTCTGAATGCAGCATTGAAGAAAGAGAACAGCTCAAACTAGAAAGACTGCAAAGCACATTAAATCGAGCATATAAAAATGTACCCTTCCACCGTAATCGTTTCCTGGAAAGGGAACTTTCCCCCCAGGATATAATTTCCCTCAAGGATATTGAAAAACTGCCCTTTATGGATCGGGGCCACCTGGCCACCCACTATCCTTATGGCCTGTTTGCCGTTCCTTTAAGGGATATCGTTCGTATCCACACCGCACCGGGAACAGGCGACAGCCCCTCCATCAGCGGATACACCAAGGCAGACTTATTAATCTGGAAAAAGCTTGTCGCCAGGAGCCTTGAAGCTGCCGGAGTGACTGAAATGGATATTATCCAGATCCACCTGCCGCCGGGGTTGGCAAACTGGGGCCGAGACTATAAAGACGGCGGGGAAACTGTCGGTGCGAGCGTCATCCCCAACTCCCCTCTCTCCCTTTCAAAAACACTCATGGTGTTGAGGGACTACAAAACCAGCACCCTGGTGACCACCTTGGCCTTTGCCCAACAACTCATGGAGCATATGTTTGAAAAGGAGCACAATCCCAACGAGCTGAATCTGAAACGGATCATCCTGGTGGGTGAGCCTGTGGCAAGAGACGTTGCGAAAGATATTGAAGACCGGCTTCATGTTGATGTCTGGCTCAATTACGGCCTCAGCGAGATTCCCGGACCCGCCATTGCCCATGAATCCGAAAATCACTGCGGACTCCGCATCAATGATGACCATATCCTTCCTGAAATCATCGATCCGAATACAGGCCGCCCTGTACTCCCTGGAGAAAAAGGGGAATTGGTGCTAACCACTCTCTCGGCACGGGCCTTTCCCCTTATTCGGTTTCGCACCGGTGATATGGCTCACTTTTTAACCGAAACCTGTTCCTGTTGTTCACATTTTACAAAAATGGTCTGGCATAGAAAACGGGCTGACAATTATATTATCATCTCCGGCATCAAGGTCTCCTTGGATCAGGTAAAAATCGATCTCAAAAAGGCTCTGAATATACCTTCTCCAGATTGCGAAATGGAAAAAATATGCCAAGGTGGTATAGAGATCCTTAAGATATCTCTTGTGGTAGACAACCAACTTTTCTCAGATGAAATAAAAGACCTGGAAAGGCTGATGTACCGCACGGAAGAGATATTAAGTGAGCGTGTAGGGGTTCCCATAAAAATTCGACTTATGCAAAAGCGACCATAGAAAAAACTGGAAAAATCGAGCCGGATAGTGTTGACAGGACGCTGATTTCCCCTTTTTCCTGATAACCAACCTTTTGCAGACACATCACTCTATGTCATTTTCTTCGCTCGGACTCTCAAAAGCCCTTCTCCGCGCTATCGATGAAAAGGGGTACACGACACCTTTTCCAATCCAAACAAAGGCTATTCCTGTTATTCTTTCCGGTAAGGATGTAATAGCTGCGGCTCAGACAGGGACAGGTAAAACAGCTGGTTTTGCCCTGCCACTGCTGCAGCGACTAGCCCAAGGACCGAGAGTGAAATCCAACCATATTCGAGCGCTTGTGCTTGCACCAACCCGTGAACTTGCAGACCAGGTTGGGGAGAGCCTGGCAACCTATGGCAAGCACCTGCCTCTTACGTTTGGCGTAGCTTATGGTGGAGTGAAGATTAATCCCCAAATGATGCAACTGCGCGGTGGGCTCGATATATTGGTGGCAACACCAGGCCGGCTGCTGGATCTCTTCCGACAGGGTGCTGTTAAATTTGGGCAGGTAGAAACACTAATCCTGGATGAAGCTGACCGAATGCTTGGCATGGGCTTTATCGAAGATATTAAAAACGTCATGAATCTGCTGCCAAGTAAACGACAAAATCTGCTTTTTTCAGCAACCTTTTCCCCTGAGATCCGGTCTCTCACGAAATATTTGTTCCGAAATCCTGTGGTGATCGAGGTCAATCCTAGAAGCTCCGCAGCAAAAGGTGTCAAGCAATGGGCAATTGAGGTGGATAAAAGCAGGAAACCGGCTTTGCTGCGCTACCTGCTGCAAAAAAACAGCTGGGAGCAAGTGTTGGTCTTTACTCGCACCAGGAAAGGAGCCAATCGCCTGGTTCAGCAACTTGCAGGTGATGGGATTTCCAGTGAGGCAATCCACGGAGACAAGAGCCAAGAAAACCGCAACAGGGTCCTTGCAGATTTCAAAGCAAAGAAGATTCGTATTCTGGTAGCCACCGGTATTGCATCACGCGGGCTCGATATCAATGAACTTGCCGCTGTGATTAATTTCGATTTACCTCAAGTCGCAGAAGACTATATTCACAGTATTGGCCGTACGGGTCGAGCAGGTGCAAAGGGCGTTGCAATATCACTGGTAAGTGCTGATGAGGTGAAACTGCTCTCCGCCATTGAGGCTCTTCTTGGGCAAACGCTGATACGTGAAGTGGAGAAAGGCTTTATCCCGAAACATAGCGTGCCCTTAACCCGTCTGGCAAAAGCGCGGCCCAAAAAAACGAAAACGCCTACGCAGAAACCAGCTGGTAGCACTGTAAGAGCAAAGGCAAAGACCTCTCCCAAAAACAAGAAAAGGTATAAAAGAAATGACCGACGGAACCAAAAGAGCTGAAATTACAGCCGGTGCAAAAGTTTCCATTGTCTTAAAGCAAGACCAGCGATCGGGAAAGCTTACCCATGGCATAGTGAAAGATATTCTAACAAAATCCGCCACCCATCCACATGGTATCAAAGTTCGTTTGCAAAGCGGACTTGTCGGTAGAGTGAAGGTAATCCAAGCTCAATAGAGAGCACTTTTTTTTACTCTCTCATACAACTTGAAACCCTTCAAAAAGCAGGATACAAATCGACCATGACTATTTTTGACAGCCTGATTCAACAAAGTGCGACGATCGCTCCTCCCCAACCGCAGGTATTGGGTATTGGTGGCAGTCCCAGAAAGGGTGGCAACTCCGATGCTATCCTCCAGCAAATACTTATCGGTGCAGCCAAGCAACAGCTCCCCACAGAAAATATTCATCTACGGGATATGCAGTATCAAGGCTGTATTGGCTGTGAGCGATGCAGAAAAGATAAAATCTGCACAGGCCTGCAAGACGGCATGTCCTTTCTCTATCCAGACATTCTGAAATCCCAGGGTCTGGTCCTTGTCTGTCCTACTCACAACTACAATATTACATCCTGGATGAAAGCATTTATTGATAGACTCTACTGTTTTTACAATTTCACCAATGACCGCCCCAGAAACTGGTCGAGTCGTTTGGCAGGCCAGGGACGCAAGGCAATAATTGCAGCCATTTGTGAACAGGAAAACAAAAAAGACATGGGATTTACCCTGGAGGCCATGCGCCTCCCTCTTGAAGCATTGGGCTATGATATCATTGATGAGTTACCTGTGCTAAGCGTCTTTGATAAAAAGAAGGTCAAAGAATATGAAGAGGTGATGCTCCAGGCTGAAAAACTGGGCGCAAAACTAGGCAGATCTATGATACAATAAGTGTTTGAATAGAGAACACACTTGGCTGTACGCAAAAATTTTGAGTATCATCCTATCCATCAAAATCTTTCTACTGCACAATTTTTCCTATAACAACATACCTCTTATCCATAAGGAACATCATGAGTGAACTCCCCAACTGTCCGCAATGTAACTCGGAATACACCTACAACGACGGCAGTCTTTATGTCTGCCCTGAATGCGGACACGAATGGCCCCTGGACACCACCATTGAAGACGAAAAGTCTTCGGTCATTAAAGATGCCAACGGTAACATCCTGCAGGATGGTGACACGGTAACGGTGATAAAAGATCTTAAGGTCAAAGGGTCATCTACCGTGGTCAAAGTCGGCACCAAGGTAAAAAATATCCGCCTTGTGGATGGCGATCACGATATTGACTGTAAGATTAGCGGTATTGGCGCAATGAAGTTGAAGTCTGCCTTTGTAAAAAAGATATAACCAGGCTTCTCCACTCACATTCCCATCCCATTCCCTTTTCATTTTTTTGTGAGGTATTTCATGTTTATCGATTTACTGAAAAAAAGAAGAAGCATTCGTCGTTTCCAGGACAAACCTGTCAGTCAGGAAGACATTGACCTGCTGCTTGAAGCTGCGCTTCGTTCCCCTTCTTCCAAAGGAATTAATCCCTGGGAATTTGTCGTGGTCCAGGATAAGGAATTGATCCAGAAGCTGGCCGTGGCAAAGCCTCATGGTGCTACCTTTTTAAAAAATGCCCCTTTAGCCATTGTTGTCTGTGCTGATAGCTCTAAAACGGATGTGTGGGTGGAAGACGCTTCCATTGCTTCGCTTATCGTTCACCTAGCAGCTGCAGACATGGGCCTTGGCTCCTGCTGGGTACAAATTCGACTCCGTGAACATAACGAGCAGCAATCATCCCAGGAGTATCTGGGCAACATCCTCAACTTGCCGCAAAACATCCTGCCGGTGGCCGTTATCGGCATTGGCCACCCGATGGAGGAAAAAGCCGGTCACCCTGCCGACTCCCTTCTCTACAACCAGGTGAGCTACGACCAATTTGACAACAGGCGTTAATCTGACCACTATTAACCAAGAATCCCGATGGAAACACTTACTGCAAAAAACAACACCCGGCTCGCCCTGTTAAAAAAACTGCGCAAGGAACTCCCTCAAATAATGGAGCTTGATGCAGCCAAGTGGGACACAACCTACCAAGACGGTGCGCTGAGTAGAAAAACGAAAAGACTTATGGCACTGGCCATAGGGTTACGGGCCGGCTGTGAAAACTGCATCATTGCCCAGACCATGCATGCGATTGATGCCGGGGCAACCAGGGCGGAAATCATGGAGACCATCAGTGTCAACATGGCAATGAGTGGAACCACAGGCGTTGGTGAAGGGCTAAAAGTGATCCAGTTGCTTGACGAATTAGGGCTTTGAGACGAGTGTAAATAGTATAATCACTAGTCCTTGATAAAAGTTGATACGTTCTGCTGCGGTTCCAGAAAATGAACAACGAACGTTTTTTTAAAAACCAAAACCTTCCCTTTGTCGAAGGGCGTCATGCCCAACACAGCACCCGCCTCTTCAAGCCGCACATGCATCGTCGTTTCTCGGTTGGCGCGGTCAGCAAAGGTTCCCTCTATTTCAGAATCGGTAGCGAGCAAGTCCCCTTAACCCAGGGCACACTTGCCGTGATTAACCCTGAAATACTCCATAGCTGCAATCCTCAGCCGATATCTGCCCGCAGCTACTACATGCTCTATCTTGACACAACATGGTGCCTACAGGTACAGCAGATGCTGTGGCAGGTTGAGACCTTTGTCCCTCTGCTAAATCCTATATTGGAAAAGTGGAGGCTCTACGATCTCTATATCCAAACCATGGAGCAGCTCATGGATGATCGGTATGAGCTGCTGGAAAAAGAGCAGGCCCTGGTGCAGCTGGCAGAAGTGCTTTTTCTACATGGGTGCAACCCGCAGCGATTGGTAGAACAAAAGCAGCAAAGCAAGGTGGATGATTTGAAACAACTCCTGGAAAGTGATCTGGAGCGGGAATTCATCATGGCTGCTGCAGCCGAACGGTTACATGTCAACCCTTACACACTCCTCCGTCAATTCCGTAAAAACACCGGCATCACTCCCCACGCCTATCGCATGAACTGCCGAATCGAAAAAGCACGCAGACTGCTGCAACAGGGCGAAGAGATTGCCGACACCGCCCTTGCCTGCGGATTTTACGACCAGAGCCACTTCCACCGCCATTTTAAAGCAATGACCACACTCACCCCTGGAGAATATCAGCGCTGCCTGCTACCACTCTAGCTGTCGGTGCAACCTTTTCGATTGCCGATTATTAGCTACAAATATTCGTTACTCAGTTAACAAATCGATGCAACTAGAACCTGTCTTCTATTCTCGAAGTCAATATTTACAGGAGAAAAATTGATTTTGGCTGAGGAGAATGAGTTACGTTCCGTGTAATATGGTTAACTCTTTCAAATCACATCCATCTTCCTTTTATTCTGTTGTAGAAAAAATGAACTTAACATCTTTGTTAACTTGCTTTTTGGTCAGGCTTTGCCTTAATATTGAACTAGACGGGTTTCGATTTAATAGACAAAGCCAAACCTTCCGAAAGGCAGGGACGGAAAGCCACGGGTCCAAGAGATAGCCGGGCTGCCTTTACTTTATTGAGGCAGTCCGGCTTTTTTTATTTATGGTATTATAAAAAAATCGGCGTAGATGCTTATGTACACACACTTTCCTTTTGTTAGGGGGAGATGATCATAACCCAAGCACATAATGTCAAACTTGCAAATAACATTTCATGCAATAGCATTAAAATCAGAAATAAGGAGGATAAAATGGATCATGTCGGAAAGTTTACAACATAGCAGCAGAGCTGTTTGTGGCTCACTGCCCTATCTTCTTGCAGGGACCCTCGATCGGGTAAGTAAACAGAGAAGATCTGTTTACAAAATTTAGAAAGGGGTATGTTCCGAAGACCAATTGTCTCACCTGAACAAGCCCCCCATGAATATTAGTTTCAAGAGATGAAAACAGATTTAACAACATAACAGAAAGGAGAGTTTTAATGGGTACGCAAATCCAAAAAGGACTTATCTCCTTGGCGATTACGCTGCTGATAAGTCTGCCCTTGACAATTAGCGCTGTAGAAGTTGATAAGGATGACTTCAATTTTCTCACAACAGAGGATCTATATTCACTCTGTTCAGCACCGCTTGACGATCCTGATTTTGTTGCAGCCATATATTCTTGCAAAGGATACATTGCCGGTGCTGTTGATTATCATGATGGTATCAGTAACCGTAAAGATATGAAGCGTTTAATTTGTTATCCCCCAGACACTACGTTAAAGGAAGGGAGGGAAGCATTTGTCGCGTGGGCTAAGGACAGAGAAAGCGACACTGCAATTATGCGGGAACAGGCTGTGCTCGGACTGGTAAAAGCTCTGGCCGCCAAGTATCCCTGTACAGATTAACAGGAAGGTTTGCTTGATTTTTACAACAGCAACTTTCTTATATTTTCTTGCAACCAGGGAGTATTGTCATGAAAAAAGTAGCTATTGGTTCAGCTTTAATTCTTCTGTTTTTAACTGGTTGTGGCGAAACAACCGGCAGCCGCTCTCTCAGCGGGGCGGGTATGGGAGCAGCCGCAGGTGGGGTAATAGGTTCAATGTCCGGAAATTTCGGTACAGGAGCTGCCATTGGAGCAGGTGTTGGAGCGGTAGGAGGTTATCTGCACGACCAACATAAAAAGGGAAATATTGACTAGCCCGATTTTCTCATGAACTTTTTGATTTTAAACTCAATTAATTGATTTTATTGCTCAAAGAGTAATTGCACAATGAACAGTCTGTTTTTCGTTTTCAATCAAAAAGTTCCCCCTTCGGGCTAGCAAACCAACCACCATCCCACACTTCAATTTTAAGTTGTGGGATGGTGGTCAGCTCCAGTTTAAAGGCTCAATTGTTTTGCTTCAGCTGAGAGATTTCCAGATTGGATCCGATTAGACAGATATTCGATTTCGCCCTTGTCTTTTCGCTTTATAAAGAGCCTCATCAGCTAATAGAATAAGTCTATCAGGAGAACTTTCTTCACAGGGAACACAGGAAGCAATGCCAAAAGAAAGAGTAAGGTGGGGTGCAACATCTGATTGAGCATGTTCGATATTCACTTCAAAAAGATGTTTCTTTATATGCTCGGCTACCTCTATTGCACCAGGGGTATTAGTATTTGGTAAAATAACTATGAATTCCTCTCCCCCATACCTCCCAGCCAAATCACCAGGGCGTTTTAGACAACTATCGATGACATGGGCTACTCTGAATAAACAATTATCTCCTTTCTGATGACCATAATAGTCATTATATGCTTTGAACATGTCAACATCCACCATGATAATGGACAAAGTTTCTTTAGCTCTTTTCAACCTCTGCCATTCCAGTGTCAATCGTTCATCCACAAGTCGCCTATTAGCAATTCCAGTGAGTCCATCAAGTTTTGCTAACCGCTCAAGTTCATCTGCCCTTTTTTGCATCTCAAGAAATATGGGTGTCGTTATTTTTCGTGACACAACTAAGATCAGGCCTAAACTAAGTGAAATAGAGATAATAACAGCAACAACAATCTCAAATTGTGTCCTGAGAACTAATGATTGCATTACCTTATTTTGACTCTGGTACTCACTTTCGATTTCCGATGCAATATCAGAGGCCGTCCGTGTGATTTGAAGTTCATGTTGATCTAATTTACGGGATGCTTTTTTTAAATCAATGCTGGCAGAACGAATTTTCAAAAAGGTCTCATAATAAACCTGTAACTCTTGGTTTGCTTTGAAAGCATTAGCACTAATACGAGCACTATCAGAAACTTTCACCAAAGCTGTGTTCAGGTTATGAAAAGCTTCTTTAGCGTATTTATAGTTGTTTTTAAACATTACAAAATACTTCTCATTGGCTCCGTTGAGGTATTTTGCTTGGTACAACCTCATCAACTGAAATGAGTTACGCGCATTTCCAAAAGAGAAAAATATATCTGGAGCTTGTACGATTCCGACATTGATCCTGATTGCCGAAAATTGGTTTTCAATGAGAAGTTCTTGTTTTATGAACACAGTTGACAGGAGGGATTGTTTTGACTTTATAAAAGAGTTCGGACACTTTTTTTGCTGGGTTGGTTTTGTCCTGCCCCGGTTACTGGTTCCCGATCACTAGGGAGACAGAGGAACAGTTCACCGACCGGTAAACCTGCTGGTTTGTCACCACCTTTCCTCTCCCCTATTCAGCAAGTTCATCAAAACGACAACTCAGGACAACATCTCCATCTTCATACTTTGTGTGCACCTTATAAGGAAGAGTTTTAAAAAGTTTAATCATGGCCGTATTGCTGGGAAAGGTGGTGGCCATCAGGCCTGCAATACCGTTCTCCCTGGCCGAAAGAGCCAACTTCTTGAGGAAAATCTTCCCCAGTCCCTTACCTTGATAGTCTTTACTCACCGAAAAAGCCACTTCTGCCATATTGGAGTTTTTCAGTCTCATGCTTTCCCCGATAGCGACAACACGACCAAAGCCAAATTCACCGACAACGGCCACCAGAGCAAGATCTTGCATATAATCAACATGGGAGCGACTTTCCACTTCCGAGATACCAAAAACTGTTTTTTCGTGGAAAAAACGTGTAAATATGTCCGCTTTTGCCAGATTGTAAAAGTGTTCCTGAATGCGTCGTCCATCCACAGGTTTAGAGGGACGGATAGTGACTTCATTACCATCTATTGTCATTGTTTCTTCCAGGCGAACGGGGTAAACAGCCTTTTCCGCCTCGCCGAGACTGCGTTGTGCTCCTATCAGCCCCTGTTCCTTGGCATGCTCGAAAAGCTCTTCTCGAAAGTCTGGGTGCGCCAGACTGATCATAGCTACCACACGTTCCTGTAGGCTTTTCCCAAAGAGGTTCACTGCTCCGTACTCGGAAACCACATAGTGCACATCTCCCCGTGGGACTACAACAGCTTTTTTGCCGATATGAGGTACGATATTGGAGACATGGCCCTCTTCTCCAGGGGTGGTTGAAAAAATCATGATAATCGATTTGCCGCCAGGTGATTGGCGAGCCCCTCTCACAAAATCAGGAGTGCCTGAAACACCGGCGTACCGTGTCGTTGATGATGCCTCGGCCGAAACCTGTCCGGTCAGGTCAATGGTTTGAGCAACATTCAAGGATACCATTCGATTGTTTCGGGCAATATTGAAGGGATTATTCACATAATCGGAAGGATGAAAATCGACGGCAGGATTGTCATTGAGGAATTCATAGAGGTTGTGACTGCCAATGGCCATGGAAGCCACCATTTTGCCTTCGTTAAAACCTTTTTTCCGATTATTGACATTTCCTCTGGCATAGAGGTGCATGACGTCATCTGTTAAAAACTGGGAGTGAATCCCGAGATCATTTTTGTCGACCAGCGCCTGTACCGTTGCATGGGAAGCGGCATCAATATTTATTTGCAGCGTTGAGCCATCCTCTATCTGACGGGCGATAAGTTTACCCATGGTAATGGCAGCCTCCGGTGAAAATTTTGCCGGAGGTACAGCAAGAAGTTCTTCTTCATGATGGACAATTGCATCAACGTCGTTTACGTGAATAAAACTTTGTCCCATAATGCGTGGCATCCGGGGATTCACCTGGGCAATCACGAAATCAGCAGATTGGGCGGCTGCAAGAGTCACATCAACGGAAATCCCTAGGCTCATCCAACCAAAATCATCCGGAGGAGACACCTGAACCAGCGCAACATTTAAAGGCATCTTGCGGGTTGTAAAAAGGGCGGGAACATCGGACATATTCATTGGTGTGATAAAACGTTTATGCTTCGCAATGCGAGGTGTTTCCGCTGAGCCGAGATAGATTGAACGAATATTTATACTCGTATCCGATGTTTTGTCTGCAATGGCTGTTAATGAGGCTGTTTCTCGTCCGAACAGGCGGACAATCTCAAGTCCATTGAGCCGAGACGTACTTTCGGCAAGGGTCTGAACCAGTTTTTGAGGTTCACCACATCCCGAGCCTATAAAAACCATTTGACCAGATCGTATATGTGATATTGCTTTTTGAGGAGTGACGGATTTTTCCACATAACTGTCTGCCCAATATTGAGTATGCATTATATTTTTTTATCTCCCCATTGCCTCAAGTTTAAAATAATAAACAAGGCCGGTTGCAGGTTGTCAAAAAGGAAATTTTTATCAATGACGAATTGGCAAAACCTCTCTCCCCCTTATACCATAGTTCTCAGGTCCTTTTAAAGGATACACCTTTTAAGGGTGTTGCAATGTATTTGCAAATACCCCTGAAATTAACAAATTAAGCTCGAGAGTATAGAAAAATAATTTAACTGGTAAAATTCTGATTTTACAAGATAAACAAGCAATCTTTACAACACCCTTCTTATGTAAAAAAGATTGAGTACGTTTTCTGCCGTTTTTAAAGTACCGCTGCTGCCGGAGTAATAGGTGTAAATTTTTACTGCCGTTATGATGGCTGTTGAGCTGGAGGTATTTGCCCAATCAAAGCACTCCATAGCTGGAGCTGGTGGGGATAGAACCACGGAAGCGACTTTAAGAACTGTCATGGGCAGGTATAAACAAAGAACCAGTACACTCTGCACAATTTTCAATATCCAACAATTACTCATAGCCACACACTAAATTGACCTTGTGCAACGACACTTCGGGAAAGCAGAGCAAGACCATGCATTGTCACCGAAGGCGCCACTAGCCGACCTACCAAATTGCGGCACCACAACTACTTGCACAAAAAAATCAAGCTACTAATCATTACCGTGCCCTTTTGATTCAAATATTTTTCGGTATGCAGGCAAAATGCAGACATATCGACTTGATGGAGCCACTCTTGGCCAATCATAAAAAGGGGTGGGAATAGTGCAATCGATAGCCCAGTGGGTATCAGGAGTATTGATTTTCTGGAAACATCCCTAAAGTTAAATTCCGAGTCTCAAATCATGATGTACAGGAGTCATATTGATTGAAGTTCTGATTGCTGATGTAACAGTATAACAGTAGCAGTGTAAAATCGAAGAATGAAGCTGACTCTTTTGAAATTTGTAAAAATACGGTACTTGGAAACCCGAGAGTAAAAATATATTAAGATTGCTATTTAACAGAAAAACTTGGTAAATGTATCCAAGAATAATGTCAAGGATTGGAGAAAATTTCAGAGGCGATTTAACCCATCATTTTTTTAAAGGATGATAAAGCTTTCTGCTTTTTAAAATCAATGCCCAGGGAAAAAACCGCTCGAAAAAAATACCCATTCATAAGTGACATTTTCCGTTAAAGTATCACAGGAAAATTCCTATAAAAAAGTTGAGATTCAACGACAATCAAATGTCGTTAATTTTGAAGCAGGCTGAAAGCGGTGTCCCCGTATCCTTTATACAGTGAGAACGAAACAAGCAGTACTACATTTTGCAATTAACGTTGGAAATAGAGCGGAATGGCTTGGTATACCGGAAGACAATGGCCGCAAAAGACCAGTACACGCCAACATTACGATTACAAACTCAATCCTTCTGATTTTGAGATAGTTCAAAAATCGTAATTCTATAACTCTGGAAGTAACTTATACCAAAGGAGTACACCATGTATGAAAACCTGACCGCTGTAGTCATTTTTATTTTTCTCTACATCGTGATATCAGGGAGACTGCAAAAAACACCTATAAATGGAGCATTTTTCTTTATCCTTTTTGGATTGATTGCCAGCCCCTTGGGTCTAGGTTTTATCAATGTAAACATTGATGCAGAAGAGCTGCGTACATTAGCAGAAGTAACGCTTGCGTTAGTATTGTTTACAGATGCCTCAAACGCTAATCTTTCTGTACTAAAAAAAGTTTTTTATATTCCAGGCCGATTACTTCTTATTGGTTTGCCTCTTACCATCTTGTTTGGTTTTGCTGCTGGATTGATATTGTTGCCCAATCTAACTTTTTTGGAAATAGCAATTCTTGCAACTATGCTGGCCCCCACTGATGCGGCTTTGGGTAAAGCTGTGGTTACAGATAATGCTGTACCACCTGCTATAAGAGAGGGATTAAATGTCGAAAGCGGTCTTAACGATGGTATCTGCGTTCCTATTCTCTTTATTTTTCTAGCTTTGGCAACTAGCCATAATGGTGATCCTCATCATAGCGGCATGATCGCGCTAAAACTTGTCGTTGAAGAATTAGGTATTGGCCTTGCGGTTGGTGTGGCTTTCACATTTCTTTGTGTTTGGATCTTTAATCGATGTGATTCATTAGGATGGGTTGGTGAAACATGGAGGCAACTGCCTGTTGTAGCAATAGCAATTGGATGTTTTTCTCTTGCTCAATCGCTTGGTGGCAGCGGCTTTATTGCTGCGTTTATCGGTGGTCTCTTATTTGGTAAAATTGCTCACAAGTCTAAAGCAGCATATGTGCTTGCCGCTGAAGGGGTTGGCGAAATTTTGGCCCTGATTACATGGGTCATTTTCGGCGCTGGTGTTATTGGTCCTTCACTTGGTGCTTTCAGCTGGCAAATTATTGTTTATTCACTGCTAAGCCTCACCCTTGTCAGAATGATTCCAGTTATGATTTCTCTGAAAGGAATCGAGATGGACAGAAAAGAAAAACTCTTTATAGGTTGGTTTGGACCAAGGGGGTTAGCTAGTATTGTTTTTGGAATAATAGTTATCGGTAATAATTTAGAGGGGGAGAGTGTGATCGCCATGGTATCGATTTGTACCATTTTTTTATCGGCAACACTCCATGGAATTTCTGCAACCCCTCTTGTCGCTGTTCTTGCAAAAAGTATTAAAAACACTTGCAAAAAGCATTAAAAAAAAAGATGATCTTTAACTCCTCGAAAATGTGCACTGACTTTAAACTTTTTAAAAAGGCGTTTACATGAGACTGTCTGTTCAATGTAAAGAAGCGATTAAAACAAGCCTTGCAGTCGTAATAGTGTACGGTATTGCTTTAAAAGTTAACTGGTTGAATCCAAATTGGGCTGCTCTTGCAGTAGGAATAATTTCCCTGCCAACAGCCGGTCAGTCCATTCGCAAAGGGCTGATGCGTTTATTTGGAACCATTCCCGGGTGTTTGGCGGCATTGCTCATTCTGTCAATTGCTGCGCAAAAACCTTGGCTTTTTTTACTTCTTAATTGTATTTGGATTTTTTTTACAACATACATGATGCTCTCGGATAAACAGCATTCATATTTTTGGAATGTTGCCGGGTTTGTTTGTCTGATTATTGCTATTGTTGATCCCACATCTTCAAATAATATTTTTCAACATGCAATGTTTCGCGTTTTGGAAACAGGCCTGGGAATTATTGTTTATACTTTTGTTTCTGTATTTTTATGGCCACAAACCAACGCTGGAGCAATTAAAAAAAGTGGTAAAGAATTAATAGCTATCCAAATTCAGCTATTTAACAGCTTAAGCAAGGTTATACTGGGTCTTGAGTCAGGTGAAAGCCTAAAGCTGCTACAAACTCAAGAAGTAAAATTACTAGGCCAGTTTGCCCAGTCGCTTGAAGCAGAGGGCTCGGAGAGCTATTCAGTGCAGGAGGTGTATCACCTTTTGCGTCATTTCCACAGTCTTTCAACGAGCTTGATGTCAACTTTTAATCGATTGCAAACATCTCTTGCTGGTCATGCACGCCCTCTGATGACATATGGTTTTGATGAGTTGCATATTTACTTAGCAGAAATCGATGAACGCCTGGCCGAGGTTAAAAAAATATTTGAAGGACAGCCTAATAGGTATGTACCTCAGCCAATCTCATTAAACGTTGATTCATCAATGGTGAACGAGTTCTCGCATCTGGACAAAGCCCTATACGCTGTGTGCGGAAACGAATTAAAGAAACTGGATCCTCTGACGAAAGAGATACTTACTTGTGCCCAGGAAATCTACAGTACATCAACGAGTTTTCCCTCACTTCTTTCACTGATAAAAAGAAAGAAGAAAAAGAGAGATTGGAGTTGGCCCGTACCAGATGTTGACTACATGCTGAGTGCTGTATTTGCTGCGGTCTGCACAGCTTTGGGGTTTTGCCTATGGATATTTTTTGATCCTCCAGGACACAACCTATGGTTTAACCTCTGTGGTGCGTTGGGGATGATGCTTGCTTCTATGCCCCAAATTAGGTTAACTACGATAATTAAACCATTCGCCATAGCCGCCTCCCTGGCCCTATCTGTTTATGTCTTAATTTTGCCCCAGCTGTCAACCTTTTGGGAACTAGGACTACTGCTTTTTTCGTGCATGTTCATTGCCTGCTATTTTTTCTCGGGCTTTTATCGGCTTATCGGCATTGCTTGCATAGTTAATTTGATTTCTATCAAAAATCCGCAAGTTTTTAGCTTCGCCAGCATGGCAAACATGTATATTTTTTTACTAATTGTTTTTCTTTTCATTTTTACGATATCCTACATAA
The DNA here is from genome assembly GCF_016918565.1 of Desulfogranum marinum. GTDB lineage: Bacteria > Desulfobacterota > Desulfobulbia > Desulfobulbales > Desulfobulbaceae > Desulfogranum > Desulfogranum marinum. Next base: position 59,465 of record NZ_JAFFQD010000012.1, on the reverse strand, counting down.
TAAGGTCGCCTCGTCCTGAAAAGGCTGTTTTACACATGATCAGTAGATTCTTTCGCGGTGCCGAATATTTGGTTGCTGCGGTCGTAAAAAAACCAGGCTCCAAGCCATCGTCTTTCCGGCAATGGAAAAATTCATTTTACCTGCACGAAATACGAACCCTGCCCACGAAAATCAATGGATGGGGTAATGCTATAAATTATAAGCTTTTTCCAGGTATCACACCTGAACAACTTAGCGATCTTGTCCTACATTTACAGGCTCTTGTTTTTCGCATTGAAGAACTCTATGAAGCTGGTAAAGCTCATCAGGCGCAACAGTTGGTCATCGGCTTAGACGCAGATGTGCAAAAATGGTATGACGGTATCACCCCAATCTTAAAAAGCTGCTCCAGCAATAAAACACTCGAACCTGCTGAAACACTGAAAAATCGGCTCCATCGTTGGCAAATGTACCTTGAAGATAAAATTGAAAAGATTCTTCAGGAGCAAGGTGTAAAAGATATGAGCAAAGAAGAAGTTGCAAATTTTTATAGATTACTTGGAGGACTACGAGGTGTAACTACCACAACTGTCTCTTATGCTGAATTGGCCACAGCTATTGATTGGGATCATTGGCGAGAAGAAAGATTTTCATGAAAACCAGAAGGAGTGCATATGAATCAAATCCCGCATGAAATTGCTTTCGGTGGAGTTTATATGCCGCCACTATTAGTTGCAAGTCTTGTTGGAGCGATAGCTGCCGGTTTTACGGCAAAGCTGCTCAATCGCTATCGGCTTTCTAAATATTTCTTTTACCCGCCGCTTGTTTTTGTCGCATTATTGATAATCTACACATTTTTTATCGATATATTGTTAACAGGAATATAAAACAGAATGAAATCATACCAAAAATACCTACTCACAGGAAGTATCGTCTTTATCGCACTGGCCTTCATCTTATTTAAATATAACAGATACCTAACTAACCCGTGGACTCGTGACGGCCAAGTTCGTGCAGAAGTGATACAGATTGCGCCAAGGGTTTCTGGGCCTATTGTAAAACTCCCGATTAAAGACAATCAATTTGTGAAAGCTGGAGATCTCCTTTTTGAAATCGATCCAAGAACTTTTAAAGCATCTTTAGAACAGGCAAAAGCGCAGCTCGATAACACCAGAAGCAATTACGTCGCCTTGGAAAAAAAAGTTGAGGCTGCCAGAGCCAACGTTGAGGTTTCAAAAGCTGCAGTATTAAAAGGAATGAGTTCAATCAAAGAGCTCGATTCCATGATTGAAAAAAATGAATCTGAATATGAGCGCCAAAAAGAAATGTTGCCACATAAGGCCACATCTGAAAAATCACTTGAACGGGCCAAAGCCAGCTATGCTGTTTCCCTTGAAAAACGAAAAGGCGCGTTAGCGAGCTTGTCTCAGGCAAAAGCGTCACTGCGTCAAGCAGAGGCGGCTTTGGCAGAAGCTAATGCTAATTTGGGCGAACAAGGAGAAGCAAACGCCAGTATTCGCTCAGCCAAGGCAAATGTACGTCAAGCCAGGTTAAATTTTGAGTTCACACAGGTTAAGGCCACCACAGATGGATACATAACCAATCTTAACCTACGGGTTGGCACACAGGCAGTTGCCAATCAACCAGCCTTGGCTTTAATTGATACAAACAGCTTTTGGGTATATGGTTTTTTTAAAGAAACCCTGATTGGTGAAATATCTCCAGGCAACAAGGCAGTTATCACCCTAATGACTTATCCAGATAATCCCCTAGAAGGATATGTCGATAGTCTTGGGTGGGGAATCGCCCAACAAAATGGAAGCCCTGGGTTTGAACTGCTTCCATCCATAAGTCCAACCTTTGAATGGATTAGATTAGCACAACGAATTCCGGTTCGAATTCATATAACAAAGATGCCGGAATCAGTAAAACTTCGTGTAGGCACAACAGCCTCTGTGTTGGTCCAGACGGGTTCCAGCCATGCAGGCATCCAACAATGAAGCTGTTAAACGAGACAATCTCGATGCCGACGAAGATACAGAACCAAATATCACGGAAGGAAAATTTTTGCACAATAGCTCTTGGCTTTCTTTTTCTTTTCATGCTGAGCAGCTGTTCTGCCGTTGGCCCTGATTATAAACAACCTCCAGCCACTTTAGGGTCTGATTGGCTTCAAATAGACGCTCCAACATTGACGAATGAATTACCTGCAGATCCTAAATGGTGGCATGCAGCTTTCCTTGACCCTGATCTTGATCAATTAATTGAAGAAGCCCTCCAGCAAAACTTGACTGTTCGCTCAGCAGGCCTGCGAGTTCTGCAGGCTCAACAACAGCTAGCCATTGCCATCGGTAATCAATACCCGCAGCAGCAGCAAGTAGCCGGTTCAGCTTCAAGGCAAAAAGAAAGCGGTATTACCTTTAACAATTACAATCTAGGCTTTAACGTCAGTTGGGAAATTGATTTTTGGGGAAGATTTAGAAGGCAAATTGAATCTGCCTCAGCTGAATTAGATGCTAGTGTGGCCAGCTACGATGGTGCGGTGGTTACGTTGATTTCACAAATAGCAGAAAATTATATCTTATTTCGATCCTATGCTGACCGTTTAAAGGTAGCAAAATATAACATAGAGCTCCAGGTCGCCAGTCTGAATATCGCTAAGGCTAAATTTAATGCTGGTGAAGTAAGTAAACTTGATGTGGATCAGGCAGAAAGTCTGTTGAACAATACAAAGGCTTCTGTGTACTCTCTGGAAATATCATTACAACAAGCAAAAAACGCATTAGCCGTTCTTCTGGGTACACCTCCACAGGGTTTTAACTATCTGTTTAAAAAACAAAATGGTATTCCTGATGTAAATCCTACGATCGCCCTTGGGATACCGCAGAACCTTATTCGCCAACGCCCGGATATACGTTTTTCAGAAAGGCAGCTTGCTGCTCAAAGTGCTCGTATTGGTTTTGCAGTAAGTGAATTGTACCCACATTTTGCTATTGGCGGCTCTATAGGAACAAGCGCATTCAATACCAACGACCTCTTTAAAAGTGCCAGCCAAACCTGGAGTTTAGCGGGTATTTTTGAGTGGAATATTTTTAACTATGGCCGCCTTAAAAGTAATGTTCGATTACAAGATGCATTATTCCAGCAACTACTCGTTGATTATATGGATATAATTCTTCAGGCACAGGGTGATGTTGAAAATTCTATTATTGCCTATCTCAAAACTCATGAGCAATTAGCTGCATACCAGTTGGCAGCGGAAGCTTCACAACGTGCTGTTAATGCATCTAAAATTCAATATTTGCAGGGCGAGATCCCTTTTAATACTCTTCTTACAAATTTAGGCTCCAACGTGCAGCAACAGGATCTTGTTGCCGCTACTAGGGGAAATACTGCGATAAATCTTGTCCAGGTTTACAGAGCCTTGGGCGGGGGATGGCAAATTCGCCAAGACAGGGATCCCGTCGATTTACTTCCGCCTGCAATAAAAAAAGAAATGCGTGAAAGAACAAGCGCGTGGCAAGGAATATTAAAATAAATATCTGGTTACCACCACTCCTTAGCTTAAGAGGATTTGCCCTATAGCTGGTGTTAATTTATTTTTACAACTTCATGATAAGCAAAAGAGCCCCGAGCCTTTATTTGTTTGTATTCACCTGCCCGTGTTTTTATGAGACAGCACAGATTGGTCGCTCATCAAATGTGCCCCAGGATAATGCCCAGCTGCCATTTACCTGTGAAATCAAAATTATGGCCGGTTTTCTGGTAACGAACCTGAAGTGGATAGCCGGCTATCGCCATTACTTCACTATTTCACCGATTAATAACTCGATTTGTTAATGTTTGGTGGATGCCCTTGAAACCAGTTCAAGGGCTTAATCTTTATTCAGCAAATCCTGATTAATGAGCGTTGATAATAATAATTTATTTTTCCCTCCCGCCAAATTGAATCGCCCCCCTATCGGCAGACAGTGGATTGAACGGCCCCGCCTGCTTGAGGCTCTGGACGAATCACTGGGAGGCAAACTGACCCTCATATCAGCCCCGGCCGGCTATGGTAAAACCACATTGGTATTACAATGGCTGAACCATATCTCTTGTCACTCCGCTTGGTTGTCCCTGGATAAGAGCGACAGTACTCCAGATCGGTTCCTCTACTCTCTGATTGCTACGATCCGTGGCATATTTCCACACTTCGACAGCCAAACAGGCAGGCTTCTGTCAGCTCAGACACTGCCACCTCCCGAATATTTGGTCGATGTTTTCATACATCACCTAGCTGCACTGAATACCCCTCTGGTTCTAGCTATCGATGACTTTCATCTTATTACCTCTGAAGATGTTCATAAGATGATTAAACGCGTGGTTCAGTATATGCCAAAAGGATTGCACCTCATCATCGCAACCCGTATAGACCCACCACTGCCAATAATTCAATGGCAAATCAAACAATGGCTGTCTAAACTTAATGCAGCCGATTTACGTTTTGTCGACGAAGAGGCCAAAGCCTTCTTTAATCCTGTCAAGAGTGAACTGCTGACCATCCTCCATACTATGGAACAAATAGTTACACGAACTGAAGGATGGGCCGTCGGCCTGCAGTTGATACTATTAGATCTATTAAAAGTTGACAGTCCTCAAGCTTTTGCAGAAAAGCTATGCACTGAAAACGACATGGTCATTGAATACATTTTTGAAGAAGTCATTGCCTGTCAGCCGGACGATGTCAAACTTTTTCTCAGCATATCCGCAATTCCAGATAGTTTTTGTGTATCGCTTTGCGACTACTTGCTGGCCAAGGAGGGCAACAGTACAAATAGCCGACGAATCATCAACTACTTAATTAAAAACAATCTATTTATTGTACCGCTTGACAATGAAAACAGATGGTATCGGTATCACCATCAATTCCAAGAGATGTTGCGTCTGAATATCAGATCAGCGATACCCAGTATCCGACAAACCAAGACCCACCAAATGGCCGGAGAGTGGTATGCCGATCATGGGCACTTCGAGGATGCTCTCAAACATTTGATTGCCGCAGAAAATATTGATGCTGCAGCTGAACTGGTAGGTGATATTATGCACCCCATCATCGACCAGGATATTTCCCGCCGCGCTCTGAAACGATTGCTGGACATGTTCCCAAATGGCGCTGAAGAATCGCACCCGGAACTTTTGATCGCACACACTTTTATTAAAGCGGTTAACTTGGATTTTATAAGTTGGGCCTCGCTGATGGACCAGGCAGAACTGTTACTTAAAAATTATGACTATCCGATTCCCGAAACCAGACGCCAAAGCCTTCTGGGAGATGTTGCCATACAGCGCGCATCCTTTTTATGTTATCAAGGAGACTTTGAGGGTAGCCTCCGTCGGTCAGAGTGGGGACTGAAAGTTGTACCGAAGAAACATCGCTATTCACATAATATGGGATTAATGTATAACTCAGCTGCCAAATTCTTATGCGGAAGACAGGATGAAGCCTTGTTCCAGCTGGACCTAGCCTTAAATGCCAACCATTCAGAAGACAGTTTGAACGCCGGTCAGCTGCTGGTGACGAAAATGGCAATCTTGACCTTTGCTGCGGATTGGAATGCGGTGCAGGAAAATGCGCAGAAATTATTACTCATTAACGAAACTGTTCCTCAGGATAATTACTGGTTAGGATACGCTTATTATTTTCTTGGATGCGCGGCTTATGAACGAAACCTGTTGGGTACTGCTGCCGACCACTTCAGCCGTGTAATAAAAATGCGAGATCATGTTACCACACGAATTTGCCACGATTCAATGATTAGCCTGGCGCTTATCACTTGGGCTAAAGGGGATGTGAAAACAACCGAAAAATATATCGGCGAGGCATTTTTATTTGCAATTGAGATGAAGGATTCCTTTTCAGTGCAAATATCTGATTCGGTAAAGAGCAAGCTGGCCCTGCATACTGGAAAGGTGTCAGCTGACCTGCCGAAATATACTTCGGTGGGCGAAAATGTTTTCTATTGGCTGACGTTTCCCCTTTTGTTGCATGCCGATATTTTATCACATATGGACGATCATAAACATAGCAGTGACGCTCTTATCTTTATCGATAAAACCTTGCAAAGGTTAAATCAATACCACATCCGCTTGTATGTCCAATTTCAGGCTGCCAAAGCTGTGGCCTTAAAATTAGTAGGTAGAGTGGACGAGTCGTTCGAGTTGCTTGAGGATGCAATTCATCTGGCTGAACCACGTGGGTTGGTTCGATCTTTTTTAGACCGGGGACCAATAATCGGCGAGCTACTGAAGGTGCTTTTGGAAAAAAGTCCTGACAATCCTTACCTGCACCGCCTCATGGATGCGTTTATGTTAGAAAAAAGCGGAATAAATCGCATTGGCATAGCATCAGTTGATAACGACCAATTGGTTCCTGCTCCGGGAGCGGCTGATAGCACATTTATTGATTTGAGCAATCGCGAGCTGGATGTTTTGATTTTGCTCCAAGAACGTCTTTCCAATAAGGAGATAGCTCAAAAGTTGTTCATTTCTGCAGAAACCGTGAAAACGCACCTTTCCAGTCTCTACCGAAAACTAAAAGCCCCGAACCGCCGCCAAGCGGTCAACACGGCAAGAAAATGCAATCTAATACCTGAAAGGCGGCGAAAGAACTCATCCCGCAATATCTATCGGTAGCCCTTAGCATGGTAAATTTTTATTTATATTAACGAATTTTAATGTTCTTTGTCGTTTCTGTAAAAAAATATTCATCTCTGCACCAAAGAAAGAGTATGCTTTTCGCATAACCCCTAGACAGCATTATTACCTAAAGAGTCCAATTCATTTACGATAAGCCCTTTCCCCTATTGTCATTACTAGTAAGATTAACTCCCCCTACCCCTACCTGCCGGAACTACTTGGCACATTAAATTTTTTACGGGCAATGATCGTAACAGTTATTTAACAATTTCTGCACATTGCAAAATTTCTTCCCCTAAATATCACCCTTTCCAGGTGATTGCGACCAGCCCCATGTTTAGGATAATATTTCTTTATACTGTCAATAGGCCAATACTATTAACAAATAGAGCCTTTGTCATTTCATCATTCCCCCCCACGGTGCAAGGGAAGTCCCCTTTTATAGAGCATGCTGATAAGTTGTTTATATAAATTTTGAAACACTATTAGCGGCCTTAAAGCCAAAACCATTTAGCGTAAACAGACCTCTGATCTTAACCAAGGAGAATTGAAATGAGCGAAAATCACCAAAAGACCCCCTACGAACAATTCAACGCTGAAGTACCAGAAAACTTTCCAAGTGAGAGCATGTCAGCAAGGGCTGCTGCGGCACTGGTAAGGAGTGAATGTTGGACCGATGCAAATCCAATGCTCAACCTGTCTTCTTTTGTAACAACTTTTATGGAACCTGAAGCTCTTGAAATTTTCAAAGATGGTTCATTTAGGAATTTTGCTGATCCTGATATGTATCCGCATACAAAGGATACAGAGAATAAATGTGTAAGGTGGCTGCATGATCTCTGGAATGGTCCAAAAGATGCTGAACCGTATGGTTCGGCAACGATTGGTTCATCGGAGGCTTGTATGCTTGCAGGGCTTGCTCACAAGTGGAACTGGCGTGAAGCTCGTGAAAAAGCTGGCCTTGATGCGAGTAAACCAAATATGGTCACTGGCGGTAATGTGCAAATTGTGTGGAAAAAGTTTCTTAAATATTTTGATGTAGAACCACGCATTGTACCGCTGAAACCAGGAAATTATATACTGACTGCTGAACACCTGGATGAGTATGTTGATGAAAATACAATTTGTGTTGTAGCCATCGCGGGACAGACTTTTACAGGCGAAGATGATGCGTTCCAGGAAATCCATGACTGGCTGGATGCCTATGAAGAAAAAACAGGTATTTCCATCCCCATGCACATTGATGGTGCTTCTGGCGGTTTTGTGAATCCTTTCCTCTACCCCGAATATAAATGGGATTTTCGTCTTCCCAGAGTTCAATCTATCAATGCCTCTGGTCATAAATTTGGTCTCGTTCCTCCAGGATTAGGTTGGGTGGTTTTCAAGGATCGCAAGGTGTTTAATGAGGACCTGGTCTTTTATGTGAATTACCTTGGCGGAGAAGCCGCGACCGCAACCTTAAACTTCAGCAAAAGCTCAGCAACGGTTTTGGCTCAGTATTACAACATATTACGCTTGGGGAGAGAAGGCTATACCCGTATCATGAAGCAAACGGTTGAGAATGCCGAGTATTTAAGAGAACGGCTTGTAAAAACTGGTAAATTCAAGATCATGAATGAAACCCAACGTATTCCTGTGGTTGCTCTTACTTTAGATGAATCCATTACCAAATATAATGAGTTTGATATCTCCAACAAAGTTCGAGAACGCGGCTGGATCCTTTCTGCTTACTCAATGCCACCAAATGCACAAGAGGTAAATAGTTTGAGAATTGTTGTACGTCCTCACTTAAACAGAGATGCTGCAGAAATTCTAGCAAGTGATATTGAAAGAGCATGTGAATTTTTAGAAATACATGGTGGAAATGCAACACCACCAGAACTTCATGATCCCCTTAAGACTTCACCAGCAAAGTGCTAGATTAGTCTGAATCTATTACATTGGTTTACCCCTTAAACGATCACGTTATTTTAACGTGATCGTTTTTTAACTGAGTTATGGTGGATGAAATATGAAATTTCCTAGAAAAACTTCTATGAAAAAGATGTTTACTTTGCGTCGCTGCAGCTCCGTCCTCGCTAGCGTCTGCCTGCTATTACTTGTAGCTATAGGAAGTGGTTTAGCAGCTGAGGCTGTTGCCGAAAAATCTTTTGGCCCTGTTGGCTGGATGTTGAACTATTTAGCCCAAAATCCTTTTGCTTATCTATTTTTAGCGCTGGCAATAGGCTACCCACTGGGTCGCGTTACGGTGAAAGGTATTAATCTTGGTGCAACTGCAGGGACGCTCGTTGTTAGTATTGGTATTGCTCTTGCTGCGAGTGCCCTATTTGGCATTACTTATGATATTCCAGGGTTAGTAGAAGATATTTTTCTGATGCTCTTCATGTATGCTTTGGGAATGAAAGTTGGCCCACAGTTCTTTTCCGGATTGGCTCGTGGTGGGCTTGATTTTGTTGTTATCGGCTTGATAGTGGTCTTTTCAAATTTTCTAATAGTTTTTTTCGGCGTAAAACTTATCGATCTTGGACCGGGGTACGCTGCAGGTATTATCTCAGGAAGTTATACGGTTACTGCTGTTATGGGTGTTGCACAATCAGCTGTAAGTAGCGGGGCTTTTAAAATTCCTGAAGGGATCACTGCTGATATGGTTGGCGCCAATATGGCTGCAGGATATGCTATCAGCTATGTCCTTTCGTCAATATTTATAATTTTGCTCATCAAATATTTACCCAAGATGTTTGGTCATGATCCAGTGGAAGCAGCCAAGCAGGCTGAAGAGGAGTTTAGTGGTGGTGAAGATGGTGGTGCGTTGCCGGGTACAGCTGGGGCTTCCATTCTCGGGTTTACTGATAAACAGATTCGCTCCTACCTGGTTGAACATGAAGAGTTGGCAGGTCAATCAGTGCACGATCTGTTTAAAAAATATCCCCATGCAGCAATATTGAAAGTCGTGCGCGGTGATGAAGTTCTTGATGCGCAAGATAACCCGACCATTCAAATGGGTGACATTATTGGGGTCATGGGCGAATATTCGGTTCTACTCTCAGGTTCGGAAAAAGTCGGAAATGAAGTTGCCGAACCCAGAGCAAGGATGGTCGATATAGAGGTGGCAGACATTCACGTAGGTAAATCAGATTATGCTGGAATGACCTTACAGGAGCTTGGAGCTGAAATTGGGTTTGGTGTTCACCTTAAATCAATGTTTCGTGCTGGGGTCGCTATTCCTCATCTTCCAAAAACTGTAGTTGAAAAAGGGGATGTGCTTCGTTTGGCAGGACCTTCCTGGTGTGTGAATCAGGCTGCTAAAGCACTCAAAAGTGTACCAATAGTTGAGAGCGCCTATACCGAGATTTCCTTCATGTCTGCCGCACTGGTGATGGGCTTTATTATTGGTCATGCCAGTTTAGAACTTGGTGGTATACCCTTTGCTCTAGGAACTTCTGCAGGCTGTATGTTGATGGGTATCCTGGTTTCATGGTTGCGAACACGTAACCCTGATTTTGGTGGTCCAACAAGTGAGGGCGCACGAGCATTTTTAAATGATATCGGCTTGAGTCTTTTTGTCGCGGTTTTAGGTGCAGGAGTTGGTCCTAAGATTATGTCTTCTTTCCAGGGAACTACTGTAATCTGGATTGCTATAATTGGTTTGCTTGGAGCGTTGGTTCCTCCTTTTCTGGCCTGGTGCTATGGCTATTACATCAGAAAAATGAACCCAATTATTCTGGCTGGCGGATGCGCCGGTGGACGAAACAGTACCCCAGCATTAAACGGAGTACAGGATATATCTGGGAGTGCCATTTCTGCTGTAGCTTACCCTGTCCCTTATGCACTTACCTCTGCTATTGTTCTTATTCTAGGGTACATAGCCATGGTATTTTCATAGTCGCTTCAAGGTTTTCGCACAATCTCATAAGGGGAATCGCTGGAAATTTGATCAACGGTTTCCCTTTATGTGAATAATATCCATCCATATTCTTTATACCAGATCATTTACATGAAGAGGTTATATGTCAGATAACAAACAAGTAGTGCGTATTGCTGTTAACGTAATGCGTACACGTCTGACAGTAATTGGCTTGAACATCGCTATTGTTTCATTTCAAATTAGTCAGTTATATAGTATGTCTGGGGGAGTTAACCTGCCAGGTGTAGATCATCAGGTACACGTACGAGCTGACATTGCTCTGTATTTAGCTTTATCCCTTTCTCTTATTGCCCTCGTTGCTTTTCTAGCTTCCAGTTCTCATGACGAGGTCGGTTATTGTGATCACTGGTCTTTTATTGCAGGTGATCTACTGATGTACCTAGGCCTGGCCTATACAATAACCGGTTTCTTTGCACCTTTGTTTGTCTCTTTTAATTTGTTCGGCGACGATCTCCCGTCCCAAGTTACTCAAGTAATAATTTTTCAGAAAACTATTCTCTTTTGTGGCGCTACTGCCTGGTTTCTGGCCATGTATGTTGGTCCAATTATCACCCTTCTACGTTCGCCATTTTCAAGAAGGGCCAATGTGTCTTTGGGCATATTTTATGTGGTGGTAATTGTCTTACTTTCTTGGGTTAATTCTGAGGCTTTAATGTTTGAGAACGAAATGATGAACGCTAGTGAAAAAACAGTAAAACATATTTATTTTTTGCTTGAATTGGTTCAGCCACTTATCTGGTAAACATTTTTGTTTTTAGGTCATGACAAGAATAAATCTTCCTCACTTATTTTTAACAACAAACTTTCAACAAGGATAAACACCATGAAATTTCACTTTAAACATATTGGTATCATACTTGGATTTATTTTTATTTTTCAACTCGCTGTTCATACTGGAGAAGTCCTGGCAGAGGACACCGGGATCGTTGCTGTTTCAGATGGAGCAGTGGCGGTAGATGTTATTGTAGGCATTGACAAAGAAACGAGAGTGGTCACCCTCAAGAACTCGGCGGATGAAGAGTACAAATTTACCGCTGGCCCAGAGGTGAAAAATTTTGACCAGCTCAAACGAGGCGACTTGGTCATTGTCAGTTATTATACCGGCCTGGCCATAGCTCTTGAGCCTAAGGGCAGCGAGTTGGAGGAACGTGGTTCAGTTATATCTGTAGAAAGGGCAAAGGAGGGTAAAAAACCCGGTATGAAGTTCATGGCCAGTACCTATGTGGCTGCAGTTGTAGCCAAAATCGACAAGAAAAATAAGGTTGTGGTTTTGGAGGAATCCGATCATTTACTGGCCTTAAAGGTTGGAGACCAGATTGATATTAACCGTATTGAAAAGGGGCAGGAAGTAGAGGCACTGTATGCGGCAGCCTATGCCATAGCTGTTGAGCCGGCCCCAAAAGTTTCAGGAACAGTAGAAATAAAGTCCAAATCGGTTGCCGTTGGTGTCGGCGTAACCTGGGGCGATGGTAGTCTGACCATGTATGATGGATCAACCCATGAAATCTCAATCAGCGGCCTGAGCGTTATTGACGTCGGTATTACTGCCATCGAGGCAACTGGAGATGTCTATAAACTGGTTGAAGCAAAAGATATCGAAGGTATGTTTGTTGCAGGTGAAGCCGGAGCCACCTTGATTGGCGGTGGATCTGTAATGGCTCTTAAAAATGGTAATGGCGTTGTTCTTAAATTAAAATCAACCCAGAAAGGTGTTCGTCTTACTATGGCTGGTCAAGGGCTGAAAATTAAGCTCAAATAGTGAGCAATAATTTTCAAGCAATTTCAATGTAATGCGTTGATATATACCCAGGTTTGCAAAACAAAATTGTTGAACGTTGTAACCATTACAAATCGTAGCTGAAAATACTGTTTGTCTGCAGGGTATATATCATATAGATGAGTTTTTTTATAGTGTTACAAGCAAAGGAGTATGTAATGAAAAAACAAATATTACGAGTAAATGCACTTACCATTGTGATCACTGCTTTTGTTCTAATGACTGGTTACGGTCATCACGCAGTGGCAGCAGCCCCAAAGTTGATTTGTTCTTCTGCTGAAGCGATAGCCTGCGATAAGCAGCAGGAATGCATCAGAGGACCCGTTGATCTGGTTAATTTACCATTATTCTTTGAAGTCGACTTTGGCAACAAGGTTGTAAATAGCTTGACCGAAGCCGGAGAAAAACGTACCTCGCCGATTACAAATGTTCAAAGTATGGATGGCTATAAAATTGTTCAGGGCACGGACGTAGATACTGGTTGGAGTATGTTAATCAATGACCGGACTGGTTTGATGACTCTTGGGATCACAGCCCCGGGAGAGGGATTTACTATTTTCGGAGCTTGTGTTCTCTATTCTGAAAAGTAACAACCTGGGCTATGAGGGAAAAATATCGTTTGGCTTCAAAACAACGGGTAGTTACCTGTGCACCCAACTTGGGAGGTAAATCGGTGAAGCATTTATTTAAAATTATTGTATTCAGTATGGTGATTTCATCACTGTTATTCATTACATCGCTGGAGGCTGTTTTTGGTAGTCAAGTTTTGGATAACACCATCCGTGGTGCTGCAAAAGGGGCTATTATCGGCGGTATTGCCGGCGATGCCGGCAAGGGTGCGGCTGCAGGAGCGGCAGGAGGGGCTCTTTTCGGTGATGTGACCAGACGTCCCGGGTCTCAAACCACTCTTGCCGGAGATGCCGTATCAGGTGCTGCCAAAGGGGCCATTATTGGTGGTATTGCCGGTGATGCGGGTAAAGGTGCGGCCGCAGGGGCTATTGGCAGTGCCTTGTTTGGTGGCATACGCAGAAGCCATAACAGGTAGTTAAAAAAGATTAAACAGTAACGGATTGTTTTTATATTTAAACGATAAATGTCTATATCTATGGAGAGAAGATGGATCAAAAAAAGGGCAATAACAATACCATGAACGTCAAGACAGCAAACTGTTTGTTTGCTATCGCAACAATTGTGATATTGTGTGCAGCTTCTCCAAGCCATGCCAGTGATCTTGCAATACCACTGGAGTTGGGCGAGCCTAATTTCTTTGGGGTAGGAATTGGTGGGTACCCGGACTATTTTGGCTCTGATGATTATACTTTTGGCGGTGCCCCAATTGGAAAAATCATGATCGGCGATGAGCGGTTTATTAAAATTGTGGTCAATGATGTTAAGGTCAATCTTATAGATCATAAAAACTGGCGATTTGGCCCAGGTCTGTTTTATCGATTTGGCCGTGATGAAGACGTTGATGATGAACAGGTTGCGATGCTCGAAGAAATTGACGGAGCACTTAATCTTGGAGCTTGGGGAGGCTACACGTGGAGGGACCCTGATAATTCACGCTTGCAGTTTGGTGTTAGTGGCTGGACTTACTGGGATGTGAGTGATGCCACCGATAATGGCTGGACAGTGGGTGCCAATGCATGGGGTCTCGTACCAGTTGCGACTCCTGTATCACTTGGTTTTGGAGCCGGTACAACCTGGGGCAACGATGATTATACCAGCACATATTTTGGTGTTTCTCAAAAAGGGGCAATGGTCAGTGGACTACCCGCCTTTGACGCTGGAAGCGGCATGCGTGATATTCGTATATGGGCTGTAGGAATATTGCATCTGAGTAAAAAATGGCATGCAGGGGCAGGCCTTCTTTATTCCAGAATGCTAGGTGATGCTGCCGACAGTCCCATTGTAGACGAACGCGGTTCAAAAGACCAATGGATATATGGAATAGGAATGTTGTATTCCTGGTAAGTTACATCTAGGTCTAAAAGTCCAAAACTTTGCATTTTATAAACAAACTGTTGCACTTTGGGAGTCATAATTAATTTTCAAGCGAATAAATTATAATTTTTTTGAGACGTTGTTTCAATATTAGGTGATTAATATATGGATATTTCATCAATGCTTATTGCAATAATCATTTATCTCGGAGCAGCCACAACTTGTGTTCTTGTATTTGAGAGGCTTGGTTTTGGAGTGATACTCGGTTGCATTGCTGCAGGCATCATCATAGGACCCAATACCCCAGGTCCTATTCTCTCCTCATCAGTATCAGAGTTACAGAATATTGCAGAGCTTGGTGTTATGCTTTTTTTATTTACAGTCGGCCTGGAACTTCGTCCCCAGAAAGTTTGGGCGCTACGGCGATTGATATTTGGACTAGGCTCAGCTCAGATGATTCTAACTGCAATAATAATGACCGGTTATCTCATCATATTTTTTCATACGCCATGGGAATCGGCAGTGATTGTCGGGCTTGGCCTCAGCATGTCATCTACAGCTATTGTTATGGGCACATTGGGAGAAAAAGGTGAACTCCCCACTGAACACGGACAAACAGCTTTCGCCGTGCTTATGGCGCAAGATCTCTGGGTTGTGCCGGTTATGGCATTAGTGCCTATTTTGGCCCATAGTACTGGGGAGGCTGATGCTATTCCTCTTTGGCAAACAATTTGTAAAGTTGCAGGGGTAATAGCAGTCATTTTACTCTCAGGCCATTATCTACTGCCACGGGTTCTCGGTTATTGTGCCAAACATCGGCAAATAAATGCCTTTGCGATGGTGTTATTTCTGGCGGTGATCATAGCAGCATGGATGGTTGATTATGCAGGAATATCGATCACATTAGGCGCTTTTTTACTGGGAATGCTCCTTTCGGCGTCTGATTTCAGATACCAGATCGAAGCAACGGTAGCTCCTTTTAAAGAGACACTTATGAGTCTTTTTTTTGTGACAGTTGGAATGTCTATTGATGTAAATTCACTAATCAACAACTGGTCAACCCTTTTAGTTCATGTTCCAATAATTGTGGGTTTTAAATGTATGGTGATAAGTGTAATCGCACTTGCGTTTGGTATAAAACGCGCTCCTGCCATTAGAACAGGCTTTTATTTATCTCAGGTCGGAGAATTTTCCTTTGTACTCTTTGCTGCAGCAGCAGGGACAGAGTTGTTGAGTAGCGAGGGGCATACTCTGGCAATGCTTGTTATAGCCGTTAGTATGATTCTGACTCCAATAATGGTCAAAACAGGTAACAAAATAGCCGATCTTTTTCTAGCCAAATTACAAACTCTGGTAGAAGGCCCGGCCGAGGGCCTTGAAAGGCATGTCGTTGTTATCGGCTTTGATGAGGTCAGTCAGCTTATAGCAAAAATGCTTGAAAAGGCCAATATCCCATATGTAGTTTTTGATAAAGATTTTGCCGTTGTCCAACAAGGAAAAGCGAGTGGCTACAACGTTCATTTTGGTGATATGAATAGTTTTGAGACCCAGAGCGTAGCCGGTTTCAGTAAGGCAAATGCCGCCTTTGTCAATGCTTCCAGTCGGTCAAAAACCAAGGCTTTGGCCATTAGCTTACATCGTCTTTATCCTGAATTAAGCATTTATGCCCGGGTGCAGACGTTAGCTGATCAATCCTATTTGGTTAATAATGGAATAACCCATGCTCGAACCTCATATATTGAAAGCACAATGGTTGTAGGTGGAATTTTGCTTAAAAATCTTGGGGTTAAAGAAGAAAGTGTAAATGAATTAGTTACGTTTTTTCGTAATAACGATTATGAGTTAGTCGGAGATGGTAGTGTGTCATCTGACAACAATTAAATAATAATAAGCCCGTTTACGAGTAAATGGGGTAACGCTGATAATTACATTATTTCGCCTTTTCCATTTAAAAATTTGCATAAAAAACAGAAGGATTGAATAGTTCCATATGGGTACGCCAGCTAATATACTTCTTCAGCAGTCTTACAAGAGTTACTAATAACCCTCTCTGATGATTGGCTGAAGGAACCGCACTTGCTACCATATTCTTCAGTTATAGGCGGATATCTGCACCTGAGATATCAACTACAAACCCGGCAAGATGATCTTCAGGCAACCAGTCCTGTAGAAAAGGAGGCAAGAGAAATATAGTATTTCTGCCTATGGTTAAAGTTTGTGCTCATGGATGTTATGAACATAAACTAGTTACAATCATCAAATCACATCAAAAATGTCGACAAATACCAAATCGCCGCATTGTCAAATTTAATTTATTTACAATTAGTCAGCTAACCCCCCCCTTACTCTTGCTCATAATCTGCAAGGGTGAAAGCTCGACAGGCTACTAGCGATATTAGTGATGAATAGCAGCACTCAATTGTATTTCTTTTTTCTGGGAAGTGTTGCGACTACAGTGGTGAGGACGCTGACCTATTTGGTCGGACCATCAGGCGACGATTATTTGTGTGTCGACCTAATCAACGACATGCTATTCAATACCCCTGACAATAGGATAGATATGCCGGACTCTGCAAACGGAGTACCTGTATTCTTCGATATCATTAACCTTTCAAAGGGCGGTTCACCACGATGAAAAACTTCATTCTTTTCATTCTTTTACTTAACAGCATGGCTATTTCCCACCCTGCAATTGCACAACAAAAAATACTCTCCGACATCGACCTCATGGTTGGTTACTACGGTCGACCTGATGCGCCTTCATTAGGTGTGCTAGGTCAGCATTCGATTGAAGACCTCGTGCCTATAATCAGAGCGAAAACAAACGAATACGCCAAAATTACCGATTATAATAATATAACCCCAGCATTTCACTTGATATACGGTCTGGCAACCTATGAGCCTGGAAGCGACAAAGATTATGTTATTCCTTTATCAAAAGAAAAAGTAATGCGATACATTAACGCGGCAAACAATGAAGGGTTTGCTGTTATCATAGATATGCAATTGGGGAAATTAACACCTCTGGAAGCAGTCAAGCCTGTTCTACCTTACCTGAAACACGAAAACGTGCATCTGGCGATCGACCCTGAGTTCGAAGTTAAAAGCCTCGACGTCCCACCAGGTAAGGTAATCGGGCACATTTCCGGAGACGATATCAATCAAGTACAATCTGCCATGACAGAATACATGAAAGAGAACAATATTGCTGGGAATAGGATATTGATCGTTCATATGTTCAGGAAAAGCATGGTAAAGGAGCCGGAAACAGTCAAGAACTTTGAAAATATTGACTTGATAATGAATCTCGACGGACATGGCTCACCACAATTGAAGGTAGATATTTACAATGGCCTCTATTCAGAAGTTGCTGCAGAAAGGGTCGCTGGCGGTTTTAAACTTTTTTTCCAGGAAGACAAACCATCAATGATGAGCCCGAAACAGGTTCTGGGAATGGAGCAGGTAGGCAATACCAAAATCAAAGAACCACCCCAATATATCAACTACCAGTGATGGAATGAGAATGGAACTGATGTTATGAAAGGAATAAGTAATATAATTGCATTGCTTCCGGATGAAGAAACAAAACAGTTTCATGCCGAGGTCCTGCCTGAAAACATAGGAATGCTCGCGGTCTTGCTCAAGAGTAGATGCCCTCACAAAGAGAAATATGATGACGAAATATAGCAGCATGTCGTGCTTTCTCTAGTATAAAATGATAGGCGCTTGCAGTATTTGAACAGTTTGATTTTTTTTCAACATTTCTTGAGGAGTAACTAATGGAAGCAATAGTGCTATTACTCAATTCTCAACCATTTATTACGCTTTTTCTGGTAATCGGTATCGGTTACGCTGTTGGCCGGATCAATATTGGCGGATTTTCACTCGGTATAGGCGCTGTTTTGTTTGTCGGTCTGGCGTTCGGAGCTTTTGCACCGGAGTCTGCCCCCCCTGGTCTCCTGGGGCTCATCGGCCTCATCCTGTTTCTCTATGGTATCGGCATTCAATATGGAAAACACTTCTTTGCCGGCCTTGTAAGCTCGTTCGGTATAAAGGCCAACCTTCTTTCAGCGGTGGCAGTGATAGTCGGCTGTGCTGTGGCTCTTATTCTGGGACGGCTCATGGGATTCTCGAATGACTTCGGTGCTGGGATGTTTGCCGGATCCTTGACAAGTACCGCCAGCCTTCAGGCGGCCATTGATGCAACTTCAAATCAAGACCCGGCAGTGGGTTATGCTGTTGCCTATCCATTTGGGGTTTTTGGACCAATGCTTTTCTTCTATCTCACCTTTCAGATGTTCAAACCAAAAGTGGTCGCACCATCACCGAAGCGTCTGACAACAGGCGAATTACGGGTGGGGGACCGCGGTCTTGGGGGCAAGACTATCGCCCAGGTATTGGAAAAGGCACCTGATGACCTCAAGTTGCTGATGATCAAGCGGGACGGGGTTAACATGCTCCCAGATGCCGACCTCGTTCTCAAGGATGATGACCTTCTTTCAGTTGCAGGCTATCCAGAAACGATTGGAGAAGTAAATCTGGCGGACAGTGAGGATGTTCGTAGCGATCGACGTCACCTGGACTATGTGCGTGTTTTCGTTTCCAAGGAAAAATTTGTAGGCATGAAGCTTACAGAACTCGAAATTCCGCCAGGCGTCGAGGCCGAGATTATTCATGTACGCCGTGGTGATATAGATCTGATCTCCAAACCCGACCTGCTTATTGAGTACGGAGACCAACTCGGTGTACTCATTGAGTCCGGTAAAAGGGAGAGTGTCAGTCGTTTCTTTGGGGATTCTGTAAACGCGGAATCTCAGTATAGCTTCGTGTCAATGGGACTTGGGATGGCCTTAGGCGGTCTTATCGGACTGATTCCCATACCTATCCCTGGAGTCGGCATGGTTAAGCTTGGTCTTGCCGGGGGCGTGTTGATCATCTCTCTCATCCTGGGTTATTTTGGCCGGCTTGGGCCATTTAATTGGAACATGCCACCTGTTGCCAACGTCATTTTGCGTAACTTTGGGCTTACGCTCTTTCTTGCCGGCGTCGGAATTTCCTCTGGTGCACCGTTCATAGAGAACATTGCCGGGGCAGGTCTCAGTCTGTTTGCGGCCGCAATTATAGAGGTAGCGGTGGTTGTATTGACTATTATTCTGGTGGGATACTTTATTCTTAAGATGAGCTTTGACGACTTGCTTGGCATTGCCTCAGGCGCGACCGGCAACCCGGCGATTCTAGCATATGGCAATCAACTTACACCCACAGGTAAGCCGGATATCTGCTATGCCATGATTTTCCCTGGAGTGGGAACAGTTTTGAAGATTATCCTGGTACAAATTATGGTTGCAATGGCGTCCGGCGGAACACTGCCACCAGGGTAACCAAGCAGGGGATTCATGGAAAAACACAAAGGACAATATTATGAAGCCTTAACAGTTGTTAGAGGCTAACGATTTAATTCACTGGATCATATTTTTATTTTATTCGGGCTTATTCCGGGACTGCCGGGCATAAAAGATTACACTTAAGCATTGATGCGGAAGGTTTGAAAATTTTGACGGAAATGACTCTTGGAAAAGCATTATATCAGTACGTCGGGAAGTCAAGTCATCCAGAGTGTTCAGGAATTTTTACGACAACACCTTGAACACCTGCCGTTGTATATGTATACTTTTTAAACCAGCTTATTTCACACAATTCTAAAGGAGTATAGCTGATGACAAAACCTGGTGAAATTATTCTTCAAGAGAGCGACGATAGCACTGTGACACTCGTTCTTACCGGTTCTTGGAAGCTTGGAGGAATTGGTTCATCAGCCGAAGATGTCTATCAGCGCCTGCAATCTTTACCCACACCGAGTAAAATCAAATTTGACTCTAGCCAACTAAGTGAGTGGGACTCTGGTTTATTAATTTTTGCCAGGCGGTTACGAACAGTTTGCCAAACGAAAAACGATGTATTTGACAGCAGTGGATTGCCCCAGGGGGCGCAACAATTATTAGCCTTAGCGGCTGCCGTACCAGAAAAAAAGGACGCTCGTAAAATAGAAAGCAAAACACCTTTTCTGGTAGTCGTGGGAAACGACACGGTCGAATTGTTCCATTCCATTGGAAAAATGCTCGAATTTATAGGAGAGGCAACCTTGGCTCTGCTGCGACTTTTTCATGGACAGGCCCGATTTCGACGTAGCGATATGCTTATGACCATGGAAAGTTGTGGTGGACAGGCATTACCAATCGTATCGCTAATCAGCTTCCTGGTCGGCCTCATTCTGGCGTTTGTAGGTGCTATCCAATTACAACTTTTTGGTGCTGAAATTTATGTGGCAGACCTGGTAGGTATAGCCATGGTTCGTTTGATGGCCGCCATTATGACCGGAATTGTAATGGCAGGCCGCACTGGAGGGGCTTTTGCAGCTCAACTTGGCACCATGCAAGTAAACCAGGAGATTGACGCACTTCGAACCATGGGAATTTCTCCCATGGAATTCCTTGTCCTCCCAAGAATGTTAGCCTTGGCGCTGATGATGCCCTTACTTTGCCTCTATGCTAATATAATGGGAGTTCTTGGCGGCATGGTTGTCGGCGTAAGCTTACTGGACATCGGCCTCATACAATATTACAATCAAACAGTTGCTGCGGTACGCCTCTGGGATCTTGGAATTGGTATTTTCAGTGGGATTGTTTTCGGTGTGATCGTCTCATTATCAGGGTGCATGCGGGGAATGGAATGTGGCCGGAGCGCGTCTGCTGTCGGGGAAGCGGCAACTTCTGCAGTGGTAACCGCAGTTGTTGGCATCATTCTCTCTACAGCCGTCATTACTATTATCTGCAATATGTTGGGTATCTGATCGTGGTGCACTCTGTAGAGGGGCTGCACGAGCCAGAAAAAAAACACGCAAAAAACAGAAGCCTTGCCGGCATCAGAATAGTCTTTCAATACAATCGGTTCTTATCTTTCATGGCCGACTTATCTGGGTTAAAGGTCCTATAATTAACTATGATTGACCGACCACCGCACATAACCGTACAAGACTTTACGATGGGGTACGGAGATTTTGTCCTTATGCGCGATCTGAATTTTACGATCAATCATGGGGATATTTTTATCATCATGGGTGGCAGTGGTTGTGGAAAAAGTACTTTGATGACCATTCTAACAGGCCTGAAACGTCCCGCCGGCGGAAAAGTATTCTACGACAAAACCGATTTCTGGGGTTCTGGCCCAGAGGTTCGTGACCGAATTATTCGTCGGGCCGGAGTTATGTACCAAAGTGGAGCTCTTTGGAGCTCAATGACCCTGGCAGAAAATGTTTCACTTCCTCTAGAGAGCTATACAGCCTTGAGCGCAGCAGAAATAAAAGAAGTGGTGGATTTAAAACTTGAACTTGTTGGACTAGCCGGCTTTGGCGAATTCTATCCCTCTGAGATAAGCGGTGGCATGCAAAAACGTGCTGGAATTGCCCGCGCAATGGCCCTTGATCCAGAAATCCTCTTCTTTGACGAACCATCAGCAGGGCTTGACCCTGTAAGTGCGCGTCGTTTGGATGACATGATTCTGGAGCTCCGCGACAGCATGGGAACGACGATGGTTATTGTAACACATGAGCTGGCTAGTATTTTTGCGATCGGTGACAATTCTGTCTTTCTTGATGTTTCTCAACGCACCATGACCGCAACAGGAGACCCAAACAAATTGCTTGCTGAAAGTCGGGATCCGACCTTGCACATGTTTTTGACCCGGGGAGAAAAACTAACCTAATTTTTTGGTGGAAATAATGGCAAAACAAGCTAACACAATGATGATAGGCGGCTTTGTCGTGATTGCTGTTTTTCTTTTAGCGATCAGTATCGTGCTGTTTGGTTCCGGCAAATTCTTCAAACAAACCGAAGAGTTTGTACTACATTTCGACACCTCTATTAAAGGACTCAACGTTGGGGCGCCGGTATTATTTAATGGCGTTAAGATTGGATCTGTTACAAAAATCGTCATGATCGCTGATCATACAAATTATGAGTACATGATTCCCGTCTACATTGCAATTGAGCCCGATATTGTGCAGATCATGGATGGGGATGAGCGTATGGACCCACAGGATACGCTGCCGAGGTTAATTGACAAAGGATTAAGGGGCGTACTTACCTTGCAAAGCCTTATTACAGGTCAGCTTATGATTGAACTAGGTTACCATCCTGATACGCCGGTGAACCTGAGGCAATCAACTGAACGGGTACCGGAAATTCCAACCATACAATCTACCAGCGAACGGTTATTTCAGATTCTACAACAAAGTGATTTTAAAGGAATGCTGGATAATCTGGAAAATGCTTTGTCAGGGATTGACAGTCTCGTCAATAATCAGGAACTGACTGATATCTTTCATTCCATAAGGCTTGCAGCCGACAATGTGAAGGATGTTACCGGAAAGATTAATACTCATGTGGACCCACTCGCTCAAAAAATAGACGATACGCTTACAGATTCTCAAAAGCTTATTAATAATTTGGATCATCAGCTTGAGCCAATTAGTGATGACGTCAAAAAAACTATTGACGATTTTGACAAACTTATTTTGACGGCAAATGCAGATCTGGCATCACTGACAGAGAGTATCGAAAAAAGTTTAGCTGACTTCAGAGGCATCGCATCTGAAGACTCACCATTTATAATTAAAGTGAAAGAAACACTTCAAAATATTTCAAGCATGGCGAGTTCATTGCAGCAGCTAGCTGATTATTTGGAACGGCATCCAGAATCGCTGCTCAGGGGAAAAGGCAAGTAAGGGGAGAATATTATGTTGGAGAGTAAGCGGTGTTTTTTGTCAGCAGCTATTATTTGCAGTGTGTTGTTCATTCTTTGTGGTTGCTCAGGAAGAAGTCCAGAGCCTCGCTTGTATATGCTTACCCCAGCTTCAGCAGTTGAGAGAGAACAAGTCTCCAGCAAAACAGATGCAAAAATATCTGTTGGTATAGGCCCTATAAAAATTGCAGATTACCTCAACCAAAAGAACATTATTACCCGTACCAATGACAATAGTATCAATCAAGCCAATTACGACCAGTGGTCAGGTTCCCTTAAGGATAACCTTATTACTGTTTTCTCAGAAAACATTGGCTACCTCTTAAAGACTGATTCAATATTTGTGTATCCGTGGCGCATTTTTATTCCGATCGATTACCAAGTTACAATGGATATTATCCGTTTTGATGGCCGGCTTGGAAAAGACGTCGTGCTGGTAGCTCGCTGGAACCTCTTAAAGGGGAAGGAGAAGGACATTACCGTTACAAAGCGGAGTGAAATTCGAATTCAAACCAGTGCTGGAAGTTATGAGGCTCTCGTCAAGACTCTAAGTAAAGCGCTCAGCATGCTTAGCACTGAAATTGTAAATACAATTCAAGATGCAGAAAATTGATTTCCACGAGCACTTCAATTTGTTTGAAAAATCATCGGATATATTTCTTTGCTCAGTATCTCTCATCTTTTTTGCCCTTCACCAAACTTTTTATCTTGAAAATACGTCTGGATACCAAAAGGGAGTTTACAGCCTCAAACAACTCGAAAAGGAGTTTGAGTGGATACAAAATCACACATATTGTACAAAAAGGAGCATTCGTAAGTGGCTTGACAAAATAAAGATACCACTAACCAGTACCATTTGAGAGGAAAACATACCCCAACCTGCTTGTTCAAAATTAGATTTGTGGTTAAGCATAATTGCGGTATCATCAGTTAGATCTTACCTGCCCCCACCACTCTTTCCCTGCTGGTAATCGATGCTGAAAAAAATTTTCCCTTTTACTGACTGGTTCCGCGGGTACACCCTTACTCACTTGAAAGCGGATGCCATGGCCGGGCTGACTGTGGCCCTGGTTCTTATACCGCAAAGCATGGCCTACGCCCAGCTTGCCGGACTCCCTGCCTATTACGGACTCTACGCTTCCTTCCTGCCACCGATAGTAGCGGCGCTTTTTGGTTCCAGCCGCCAGCTGGCAACCGGACCGGTTGCGGTGGTTTCTCTTATGACGGCAGCCTCACTTGCGCCTCTTGCAACCGCGGGCAGTGAAGCGTATATCGGGTATGCTATTCTTCTTTCCCTTATGATAGGACTTTTTCAGCTGCTGCTTGGAGTATTGCGCCTGGGATTGGTAGTCAACTTTCTTTCTCATCCAGTTATCATCGGCTTTACCAATGCTGCGGCCCTTATCATTGCCTCGTCGCAGCTTTCAAAGTTTTTCGGGGTGGTCGTAGACACGGCCCCTCATCACTATGAAACCATGCTACGGGTAATACAAGCAGCCAACCACTACACCCACTGGCCCACCCTGCTGATTGGACTAGCTGCTTTTACCGGCATAATCCTTCTCAAAAAATATGCGCCCCGCCTGCCCAATGTGCTGATTGTCGTCACGGCCGCTATCGTGCTCTCTGCCATGCTCGATTTTGAACACAATCAGACCACAACGGTTGCCAACATTCGCTCACCCAAGGCCAAAAACATCCTGTGGACCTACCATATCCAGTCCAGGCTCCACAGCAAGCTGGTGGAGCAACGATCCACCCTTACCCAAAAGCTGGCAGAGACTGAATCGGGCAGCAAAGAGTGGATTATGCTGCTCCAAAAAATAGACATGCTGTCTCACAAGATCAGGGTGGCGAATAAACATGCGGCAACCCATCGTAACCTGGCCAGATCGATGCTGTTTCACAAGGTCGAAGATGGTGAAGCAGCTGGATTTTACCTCCGAGATGAACTCCCCCAATCCGCTCACACCGACAGCCGTACCTGGAGAGTAAAAGTCAGCCCTCAACCCGAGGATACAGAAAACTTTACCATGATCGGTGGCGGCAGCATTGTTGGCACAGTGCCCAAAGGACTCCCAGGTTTCAGCATGCCCCAATTGAATATGCAAACCATCAGCGAATTATTGTCTTATGCGGTAATCATTGCCATTATCGGTTTCATGGAGGCCATTTCCATTGCCAAGGCCATGGCCGTAGAAACCGGCGACAGGCTCAATCCAAACCAGGAACTCATTGGCCAGGGCCTGGGCAATATCATTGGTGCAATGGGGCAAAGCTACCCAACCTCAGGGTCTTTTTCCCGCTCTGCAGTTAACCTTCAGGCAGGTGCTGTCAGTGGCATGGCATCTGTCCTGACCGGCTTGACCGTAGTGGTGGTGCTCCTTTTTCTCACTCCGTTACTCTATCATCTTCCACAGAGCGTATTAGCGGCCATCATCATGCTGGCAGTACTTGGTCTTATCAATGTTAAAGGATTCATTCACAGCTGGAAGGCACAATGGTATGACGGGGCAATAGTGGTTATCACCTTTTTTTCCACTCTGTACTTTGCTCCCCATTTAGACAAAGGTATTCTCATTGGGGCGGTTCTTTCGATTGTCATTTTCCTTTATAAAAGCATGCGCCCCCAGGTTGTTTCTCTGTTCCAGGGGCGAGGACCAATACTTGCATGGCGCGCTTTCCCATGGCTTGCAGGAATGCAAATATATCGACGTGGTCCGGTTTGAGGGGGCTCTCTTTTTTGCCAATGCGGGCTACCTGGAAGACAAAGTGCTTGATCATATGGAAAGTAAAACCGACCTGAACCATATTATCATTGAATCATCCGGAATCAGCATGATTGATGCCTCCGGTATAGAAGCACTGAAACTGATCGTCGACAGAGTGCGTCGGGCTGGTATTACTATTTCTTTTAGTGGTGTGCATCGCACGGTGACCGACGTACTTATCCGCACCGGAATGATCAAGGACATCGGTATTCAGCACTTCTATCCAACCATGGAAAAAGCACTCAATGCGGTCTATGCCGATGCACATAAAGACCACGATGAAGCTGCATTTGACTGTCCCTTGAAAAGTGTTATTTACACGACGCCCGACAAGCCAGGTGGCAAGCAGGAGCACTCTTACGATATTGCCGGCATCTGGAAATTTGACACGGTTAAGTAACACTCACCATCAAACCATATCCGCCTACTTATCCAGCCACTCCTCAAGTCGCCGAATGCGAGCCGGATGGATGGTGGCTGAAGATCGTGCCTTATCAGCGTAATGATTGAACAGCTGCTTGTATTCTTTCTTCTCGCTGTCACCTTTGGTTTTGCTGTAGAGCCAGGCATAAGTATACGCCAGGTAATACTGGCTGTAACTGTTTTCCGGGTCGAGTTGAGCAGCCTTTTCAAATGCTGCAGCGGCCTCTTGATACTGTTTCTTCTGGTAGAAAATATACCCTGAAAAATTGGCGAGAAACGTATCGTTACCGCCTTTATCACGCGCGGTTTGCAGTGCCTTCAACGCACTGTCGTACTGATAAAATCCGTTCACGTGAACAATGGCAAGGTACCGGTACGGACGGGGGTCTTGCGGCTGAAGGACAATAGCCTTTTTCAAGGTTTGCATTGCCTTACGGCTCATGGAAGTCAGGGTATACAACCTGCCGAGTTTGAGCAATGTTGCAAAATCTTCTTTACCAGCTGCAACCTCTTTTTCCAAAGTCTCTATGGTTGCAGCAATGGCTCTATCATTGCCGATTTTGTACACCGCCTCCCCATTTAAGGGGATATCCTGACCATAAAACCTGAACGTATCCCATAAGAGAAGCATATAGGGATGTGCACCAAATTCAACTCCCCACGAGGGAGAAGGTCCCATGCGAATAAATCTCTTTTGGTTAACCAAATCAAACTGCCAGCCTTCATCAGTACGGCAAAAAAGGAAAGGAGCATTATTCCAGCCTTCTTTTTTCCCAAAATAAATAACACCATGATTACCATCCTCCAACACCTGGTAAGCTCGTTTGCTGTAGGTCTGGTACTGTTGGGTAAGACGCTCTTTGGGCATGGTGGCAAAATCGCGGTAGGCCAGACGACCTGTAGGTAAGAAAACCTGCAGGAACGGGTCACGTTCCTGATCCTTCCATCGCTTCAGTAAAGTATGCCAGGCGTCATCAATACTTTCTCCAGCGGGGTAGCGTGTGTTTATTCTGTCGGCAGAAGAGACATCAATGACCTCCATCGGCTCCAAGGCAATCCTGGCCCCTGCTCCCTGGGAAAGATACCTTGCATCACGCTTGTTGATCGCATCTTCAACCGCAATATCAGCGTGGAGTACCTGGGCTCTCGCCTCAAGCTCTTCCATGACTGCAATAAGGCCAATTTCCAACTCACCGGCAACAAAACGGGATTGCAGCTGGCGCCGTTCAACAGCCCCGGTAAAAAGGTCGGTAAAGATGGGTTCCAGCTCATAGCTGATTTCCAGCTTCACTTCCTTACTCTCATCAACCAACAAAAGCAAGACACCGCCTCCCTCCATCGCCCTGCCAACCTGCCACTTGCTGAAAAGCAAGGCCGCCGCTTCACTAATCGTATATTGCCGGTCAAGGGAAGGTAGAACAACGATGAGCATCTCTATCTGGTGTCGATTACGAAAATCAGCAAGCGCTTTGGTGGTAGACTCGCGTAAATCATCCATGGTACCGACATAGTCAAACACCACCTGTTGCTGATCAGGCCGCTGGGCCAGGATGCTATCCAGACTATGTTGTTGGTCAGTAGAGCAGCCGGATACCAGCAACAATCCGACTAGCACCCAAAAAAGCCATTTATATCGATAATCCTGAAGCATGGTTTTTCTCCCTAAAATGTCACTGGAGCATCACGGTTTCGTCAATTTTATACAAGATGGGTATACAGCTCCATTGTACCATGGCTCGTAAAAAAGGGAGTATACGATGGAATTTATTTTGATTGCCTCAGCCCACTTTCTGGCCCTGCTCAGCCCTGGACCGGACTTTTTTCTCATCATGCAGACTGCACTACGGATGCCGATGCGTTACGCCTTGTCTGTCTGCGCAGGCATTGCCGCCGCCAATGGACTCTATCTGACCATTGCCGTTCTCGGTCTGGAGGCAGTACGCAACATGCATCTTTTGATGACGGTGCTCAAGTATCTGGGCAGCGGTTACCTCATCTACATTGGTTACCTGCTCCTCCGTGCTCCTAAGAGACCATTAACCCAAAATGAAAAACAAGGATTTCTGCGTCAGCAATCCTTTATCCGCCAATTTAGTCTAGGCTTTGCCTCGGCATGTCTCAATCCTAAAAATGCCATTTTCTACCTTTCCCTGTTCACCGTTATGGTATCCGCAGAAACACCTCTTGCAATACGGACGCTCTACGGACTATGGATGGCCGGTATAGTCTTTACCTGGGACATGGGGGTAGCTATGCTTATTGGAAACAGGCGATCTAAAAATTATCTGGAAAAATGGATCTTCGGGTTGGAAAAGATATCAGGCCTGATGCTCTCCTTGTTTGGCATTTTGCTCTGCCTGGATTGAACCCAGACATGGTTCATCTTTACTGAAGAGGATTCGGCAGCCAGTGCACCAGCCCCGATACCAAGCTAACGTTATTGAACAAGAGGGACAGATGAGGGAACAAACAGAAAACAAGGAATTCTATTTCCGCGAAGGGTGTTTTATCACCGAACTCTATAACACAACACATGATCCGGCGTGCTCGGTTGCCCAGGCTCGAGTTTTGCCAGGGACAACAACCAGATGGCATAGCCTTGACGGCATCATCGAGCGGTACCTTCTTCTTCACGGACAGGGAGAGGTAGAAATCGGCAATGGGGCTCCAGCGACCATGAAGTCTGGGGATACAGTAATGATCCCTGCAGGAACAAGGCAGCGCATTCGCAATACAGGCAAGGAGGATCTGGTTTTCCTTGCCGTGTGCACGCCGAGATTTACCGAGGACAGGTACAAAGACCTTGAGCAATAATGAGCATGACAGATGTTGCGGCCGGCCTGCTTACCTTCTGCGGAGCTGCAGCACTCCCACCACAATCAGAATAAGCGGCCACCATTCCCGCAAAATGGCCTTGACCTGTCCCATGGGGAGGAAATCGAGATTAGAAAGCAGGAAAAAAGTTCCTATTACGATCAGAATAATCGGAAATATTTGCGAACCCATGGAGTCCTTAAGAAAAAATGTGTTTTTTTGTGTTTAACGGCACAGCCTGAACTAATGAGAAATCCGGGCTACGGTTTTTCCGGGGAAGCATCTGCGCTCCCCCTATCTGTTGATCCTGGAAGCAAACGTATCCGCTTTGCCTCGTACACGGACAAGACAAAGAGGGTTGCCATGGGGGTGGTAAACAGAGTACCCAATCCAGTGGAGCTTCCAAGGGAGGTAAGCACCAGGTATACGGCAACAACAGCTATATGTTCCGTAATCGGTTGCTGCATTGCCATTCTTGAGCTTTCCTGCAATGCGTCGAAAAGGCGATACTGCTGATCAGTCATCAGCGGCAGCATGTATATGCAGAAAAAAGCCACAGCGAGAATAACAACCAGCCCTGGCAGAACCAACATTGCCAACCCGAAAAAAACCGCGATCCCGATCAGAATTCCAAAGCCGATCAGCGGGAGGAAAAGATGCATTTCAGCAAACAGGTCCCTGATTTCCGGCTTTCTTCCCTCTCGTATTGCCAGGAGTAGTGACTGCATGTATCCGGCAGTCAGAACCGGTGCAAGGATACCAAGGGTAAGCATGGAGGCACCGAGCAAAATGACGGTGGAAATGAGTAGAGAAGGGAGAAAGGCGGTAAAGACCTGCCATGATTTCTCAAAATGTTGTTTAAAATCCATACAGTCCTCTTTTTTTCACTTATAAAAGTCCGAAATACCATAAACAACAGGGGCATCTGAGGCAAGCACTATGGTTTTTTTTACTCTCCCTGGAAAAGATGATCGGCGAGTCCATCCACGGTACGCACCGGAACACATCGCATCCTTTTTTTTCCCGCTCCCTTTATCTGGCGCATACTCGATTCAGGCATGATAAAGGTGGAAAACCCAAGCCGCTCCGCTTCCCGCAGCCGCATTTCCATCTGCCCCACGGCCCGAATTTCTCCAGCAAGCCCCACCTCACCGCAAACAACCGTTGCAGGATCAATGGTCTTTTCAAAGAGACTAGACAGCAGTGCCACTACCATGCCCAGGTCCAATGCGGGTTCATCAATCCGTATTCCACCGGCAATATTCAAAAAAATATCATGATCGAACAGGGTCACGCCCAGTTTCTTTTCTAAAACAGCGGTCAAGAGTGCCAAACGTTGCGGATCAGCACCAATGGCTGTTCTACGAGCGTTGCCGGGACTCGATCTGCTCACCAAAGCCTGTACTTCAACCAGAATCGGCCGCGTCCCTTCGATGGAGGGCATCACAACGGAACCCGGCACATTGACGGGTCGCTCTGCAAGAAATAAAGCGGAAGGATTGGTAACCTCGGCTAAACCATTTTCCTTCATTTCAAACACGCCGATTTCATTGGTCGAGCCGAACCTGTTCTTGACCGTACGCACAATCCGGAACACCTGCCCCCGATCCCCCTCAAAATAGAGAACCGTATCCACCATATGCTCCAGCACACGCGGTCCGGCAATAGAGCCATCCTTGGTCACATGTCCCACCAACAGAACCGGCAAATCACGGCTCTTAGCAAGGGTCAGAAGCCGAGCTGTGGACTCCCGTACCTGGGTGACGGACCCCGGAGCAGAGCCGATTTCTTCACTGTACATCGTCTGAATCGAATCAACAGCTAAGAGTACCGGCTGCATATCACGAGCCAGCTCAATGATGGATTCCACGCAATTTTCAGTGGATATATAGATGTGAGGGCTGTCAATCTTGAGTCTTTCAGCCCGCATGCGGATCTGCTGCGCTGACTCCTCACCGGTCACATAGAGCAATTGTTTATCCTGTCCGCTAAGGGCAGCAAGCAGCTGAAGAATCAGGGTGGATTTACCTATTCCGGGATCGCCGCCGATTAAAATCATGGAGCCGGGAACTATACCGCCGCCAAGCACTCTGTCCATTTCATGAATGGATGTCACCAGACGTGTGGTTTCTTTTTCCTTTACCGCCTGCAGGGACTCCGGTTTACGTGATGTTGCACGTGAAGCTTTTTGCCGGACCTGCTGCTGTTCGCTCAAGGTGTCCCAGGCAGAACAGTCCGGACACTGACCAAGCCATTTTCTGCTCTCGTATCCACATTGAGAGCAGATAAACACTGTCTGTGTTTTTTTACTCGGTGGCATATTGCTCATCTGCCTGTAAAAATATCATCTTATACATTCTTCGGTACTCTGCAACACTGCTTTCATCGAGCCACCTTTCATAGGCTGCCCTGTATCTTTCGGTAGGACGTTGCTCTTCTAACACTTTATTAATGGCTGCGATCGCCTTTGCTCCCCACTCATTTTTGGAGCAGGCCACATAGGTCAACATGGGCTCATGATCAACAAGGTTTTCCTTTACCGACAGGGTCATAATCTGGTCTCTGAGCCCCATTGTCTCTGCAAGATACATGGCCTCTTCCGGGAGCCCCGGCATTGCTTGAACCCGACCAGCCAACAGCATCTTAAAAAGATTTAACGACAGTTCAGGGCCTTCATAGGAGAAGAGATTGTCTTGGTTCCCATAGGTGTTCAGGATTTCATCAAAGGCCGGCCCGTATGAACGCTTGGCTGCCCGACCAATGATAAAGTTATTACTGGCCAGCACATCCTTGAGGCTCACGGTCTTCTTGCCACCAAAGGCAGCAAACTGCTCTTTTTTTATGATCAGCACTGGTGGCAGAGTAAAAACACTGGGAATGGAAAACAGCGCAAATTCTTCCCTTTCCTCTGTTTTATACATAGCGAGACTACAGGCAGGCTCACCTTGTTTCCACTGCTGATAATGACGGGAAATATTTGCCTGCATAGAAACATGATCATACTGGGGCAAATTTTCATTGAGAATGTCGGTAATGAGATCTTCATATCCCTGCCCTTTCAATTCCCCCTCGTGAATAAAAAATGGCGGCGCCACAGCCTCCATCCAATACATTTTTTCCTTGGCAAAAAGAGTTGTCGGAGCTAACAGGATACTCATCAAAAATATGTATGATACGATTTTTGTTATACGTTGCATATATTCCACATTCTCCACTGTTTTTCCCGCACCATTGCATTGTCAATCTAATATCAAGCACAGAGGACTGTTTGCAGTGTCGTGCCCAACTGTTCCAGAGTGTATGGCTTGGCAATAAAACCTCCAGCCCCCATCTCAAGGGTAACACGAACATCTTCATCCTCTGCATAGCCACTGGCAATAATCGCTTTTTGCCCCGGATGCATTTTCAGCACTTCTTCATAGGTCTGCCTGCCGTTATATTGACCAGGTGCCATTAACATGTCCAGTAACAGCACATCCACCGAATTGATTGTCAAATATTTCAGGGCTTCTTCTCCCGAACTTACAACAAATGTTTCGTACTCGAGTGATTGCAACAACTTCGTCGCTACATCTCTTTGTCGAGGCTCATCGTCAACAACCAGAATCGCTTCTCCTTTGCCCTTTAACTCCCGCCAGTCTCTCTCAGTAGCAGCAGACACACGAGGCTCGGCAACACTAGGAAAATACATGTCAAAAGTTGTTCCCGCCGACGAACTCCGCACATTAACAGTCCCACCATGATCACGAACAATGTTCCAAACAACCGCCAAACCAAGGCCGGTTCCACTCCTTCCCATGACTTTTTTCGTATAAAAAGGCTCAAAGATGTGCTGAATTTCAGCTTGAGCTATACCAACACCGGTATCACTGACCGTAATCTTTGTATATTGGCCTTGGCTGGGCAACTGCCATTGTTCCTGTTCTCGCGCTGTGACTACCCTATTCTCGGTTTTGATACGTAAAATCCCGTGCCTGCTGATAGCTTCGACAGCATTGGTGACCAGGTTCATCAGACATTTACGCACATAAATTGCAGAACAAGCGATATTGCACAACTCGGAATCAAGAACAGGTTCAATGGATACCAGAGGATGTCGCGTACACAGTTCCTGAAAATCAGGAGAAACCAGATATTCGCGGATTAAGTCATTCGGAGCAACAACTTCTCTTTCCGCAATTACCCCTCTGGCAACCGTCAGTAAATCAGCAACTACTTCACTGGCATCCATACCGGCCTTTCGTATAGTTTCAAGAGGCCCCTTCAAAGGACTATCCTTCGCCTGATCCAACAGCAACAGTTCAGGATAACTGACAATACCGGACAAAATATTATTGAGATCATGGGCAACGCCACCGGCCATCAGACCAATAGCTTTCATCTTCCGGTCTTTAAGCAGTTGTTCCTCCAAACGATGCCTTTCGGTAATATCGATACCAATAACCCGAGCACCGACGATATGCTCACCATCCGTGATTGATGCGGCACACAATAGAAGAGGGAACGAGGTCCCATCCCCCCCTTTTGCCTTAAACTCCTTCAAATCGGTATTTCCATCCTGCAACGCTTTTTGAAACCTTTCCCTGACAGTGGTACCTTCTTTCTCTACAATATAGCTGAACAAATTGTGGTTTTCCGTTTTCTCCCACTTAAACCCGAGACGGCACTGTGCCTCTTTGTTTGCATAGGTTATATTTCCATCAGTATCTATTTCAAAAACCATCTCTGGGAGGAGATTAACCAAATCGTGAAAACGCCTCTCGCTATCCCGCAAATTCTTTGTTCGTTCGAGGACCAACTGTTCAAGGATTGCCCTGCGCCTGAGAAGAGAATCTATAATGATGATAATCAACAACAACAGCAGGTGTAGACACAAAATATTCAACAGTGGAAAGACCACTTGCACATACTTAACGCCATGCAACTTACCAATGCTCATACCGCTATGAGTAATATTTTGCTCAAGTTCCTTGGTCCAAATCATGCCTATTTGAAACAACCATTTAGAAACTCCTTCAAGCGGTCGGGAAACCACCTTCAAAAAATCCTTTTCCCCAGGAATCAAAATAGCAAGCGACTGGTAGTGCTGGGCTTTTAGTGCCAATTGTAAATATGCTGTGGCACCACTGGCATTGAGCGCCCATATATCATCGGCCAAAAAGACGGCATGTGTTTTAAAATCTTCCTTATCAACGCGCTTTTGGCCCACGACATATCCTATCGAACTTATGCAAAATGAAATTGCAACAAGGAGTATGATAATACAATGGCGACGATTCAGGTGAAAGTCTGTCATGTTTCCTGCACGGTTACGATACGTAGGCTAATTCCTAAAATTCATGGACTTGTCAATCCATCCCACTCTGAACAACACCACCTACCGGCCTTAGAAAGACTGTCGGGTAAAGCCTCATCACCAACCCAGGCGCTATTTCAAGAGAATCAATACACTACTGCTTACTTTTGCACTACACGAATGAGATTTTTTATCATCTTTTCATACTCACCAGATGCCTGTAGCCGAAGAAATGCACTTTTAAATGACTCAACCAGCTCTCTCTCTGAATTTTTTGAAATAGCTAAATAACCATCAAGCTCAATATCCAAAGGAAAACGTCGTTCTACAAGGCTATGAGGATCATGGCCCATCATGGAGAGGGTATAATGCGCTGTATTTTCATCTGCCGCCCAAAGGTCGATCCAGCCAAGGATAAGCTTCTGAGCAATTGCACGTGGAGTGGTGTCTTCTACCAGCCTGGTAAAGCCCTTATTTTTCAAGTGACGAAAACGAACGGCATTACGTAAAACGCCGATGGAAAATTTTTTGGCATCATCCAGAGTCTGAATATCGATATCGTCCCTTCCCTGCAATGAATAGAGGTAGGTTTTTCCTGTTGCAACAACACCAATCCATTCAAAAGCTCCCTCACGCTCAGGCGTCCTGACAAGAGGATAAATGAGAACATTTTTTTCTTCCAAGGCCTTTTTGTAGGACCTTGCCCAAGGGTATGAAGAAATTTCCGTGTCTATCTCCAAGCTATCAAGCAGTGCTCTGACTATTTTGGTTGAAATCCCACTGACAGCACCTTTTTCTGTATAATTAAAGGGTGGGTATTCAGTTGTAACTACATTTACTTGCCGGCAAAATGCCTGGCCATGCGCCGTCAAAAAAAAGAGTACGCTCAGCATCCCAGCCTTGAACAACATTGACCTACTATAAGTAGATGGCACCATCACCTCCGCATAAATTACATGTCCCGCCATTCTTCTACAAAAAAAAACCAGAATTCAAACATGTTCCATCGTATCTTAAACGTTAACCACAGTCAATTATGGGCCTGCGGGGAAATAAAAAAAAGCACGTTTCAATTCCCTTAAAAAAACTGGGACCTATTGCGCTGGTATTCTCAACAATGGTAATTATGGTATGTACGTTTGTGTACTTTGGATCAAGATTGCGTGCGAGATGGCTAGCTCATACCTTCTCCCCCGTCGCCGATTGAAGAATCGATGATTAGCTCATGACGAAATGATAACAACAATCTAATCCCACTGTACTAAAATGCAGACAAGCAGGAAAGAATTGCCTTGTTGCAGATGCAACTCCACATTTTATAATTTTACGCACTCTCACGAAGAGACTCAGAAACATGGAGAAACATATGAGCCATAACTTTATACCTAATAACAAGACTAAAATCGTCTGTACCATTGGCCCTGCATCAGACTCTCCCGCCATGCTCGAGAAAATGATTAAGGCAGGTATGAACATCGCCAGGCTCAACTTTTCCCATGGCGATTTTGCAAATCATGGCGAAATTATCCGCAGGATAAGAGCTGCGGCGGAAAAAACAGGCCGAAGAGTTGCCATCATGGCTGATCTCCCTGGCCCTAAAATACGGATCGGCAACTTGGTCAAAGAACCGGTTGAGGTTAAAATAGGTGCTCGTTTCACCCTGACCACAGAAGAAATCATCGGC
Organism: Desulfogranum marinum; assembly: GCF_016918565.1. Lineage (GTDB taxonomy): Bacteria > Desulfobacterota > Desulfobulbia > Desulfobulbales > Desulfobulbaceae > Desulfogranum > Desulfogranum marinum. The sequence goes on along the minus strand of NZ_JAFFQD010000012.1, from coordinate 23,375 downwards.
AACTGGGAGGAGGTTTCCGTTACCTTTAAACAGCTGCCCCAGGTCGTAACCCAAGGCGATATCCTGTTTCTTAACGATGGTCTTATCCAGTTGCGGGTAGAAGAGATACAGGGAAAAAAGGTGCACTGTATTGTATCGGTGGGCGGCAAGCTCCGCTCCAAAAAAGGATTGAACCTGCCTGGAATCGACCTGGGGGTATCCGCATTTACCGAACATGACCGAGCATGTATGCAGTATGCGCTTGATAATGGAGTCGATGCTATCAGCCAATCCTTTGTCAACGATGCCGACGACATAGAAGCGGTGAGAAAAGCTGCCACAGAAATGGGTTACGCCCCTTTTATCATTGCTAAAATTGAGCGGTCATCGATTTACCATAAAATCGATGAAATACTTGAAGCCTCCGACGGGGTCATGGTTGCACGGGGCGATCTTGGGGTGGAAATACCCATTGAAGAAATCGCCATGATTCAAAAGAAAATTACGGTTAGAGGAAACCTGTTTGGTAAGCCGGTCATCACCGCTACCCAGATGTTGGAATCCATGACCAATAACCGTCGCCCAACGCGGGCCGAGGCTACCGATGTTGCCAATGCAATTCTGGACGGAACCGACGGAGTCATGCTTTCGGAAGAATCAGCTATGGGTAATTATCCGCTGGAAGCGACCAAGATGCTGGTCCGTATTGCCGTTGCCACAGAACCCCACCGCACAAGCCTTAACTACGCCAGAGTTCCGGACAAACCTATTTACAACCATATCAAAGAGGTGGACTATATTGCCAGCAGCGTCAAAAGCATTATCAGTCAAACCGATGACGTTGCAGCCATTTTATCGCCGACAGACAGTGGTTTGACTGCACGAAGACTCTCCCGCTTTCGGCTGCCGACATGGATACTTGCAGTCAGTTCCAACAAAAAAACCATTAAGGAGCTTATTTTCAGCTATGGTGTTTTCCCCATTTATGAACTTAATCATCCTACAGACTGGACCGACTATGCCCGTGATTATTCGGTTAAGTATGGTTTAAAGGGGAGTTGCATTATTCAAACCGAAGGCCCTTCCCCGGAAAACCCGAATCGTAACCATAAGATGGAGATCATCGACCTTCGAGAGTTGCAATAGCCCATGGCAGAATGCACTTTCCGAAAAAAGCGACCAGAGGCGGTTTCCCATGAACGATCTACACAAAAATCATTCTCTACAGCTGCTACCTGCTCCTAACAACCACAACACAGGCATCAACAAACTCAAGCGTGCCCTTGCGTATAAACTCTTTTATCAACTAGGCAAAACCACCCGCTCCGTCTCTCTTAACGATTACTACCTGGCGGCAGCCTATACGCTTAGAGACCGGATGCAGCCCCTTTTTATCAACTCCTCGGAAGTCTACTTTGAAGACGATTCCCGTATAGTCTCCTACCTTTCGGCAGAATATTTACCGGGGCCACACCTGCATAACAACCTGATAAACATGGATCTTCTGGATGCAATGCGCCAGGCAGTTGCAGAAACAGGCCTTGACCTCGATGCCATTTTTCAGATTGAAGAAGAACCAGGTTTGGGCAACGGTGGGCTGGGAAGACTGGCAGCCTGTTTTATGGACTCACTGGCGACTCTCCAAGTCCCCGCCATAGGCTATGGGATACGTTACGAGTTCGGCTTGTTTGATCAGGAACTGGAAAACGGCTGGCAGGTGGAACTCAGCGACCGCTGGCTGCAGGGGGGCAATCCCTGGGAAATAAAAAAAGCAGACCTGGCCCAGGAAGTAGGATTTGGAGGCCGTACTGAGGCGTATCATGATCAAAACGGTAACCGCCGCATCCGCTGGCTGCCTGCCCGCGTTATCAGCGGCATTCCTTACGATACCCCTATTCCCGGATACAAGGTCAACACGATGAATACTCTGCGCCTGTGGAGTGCAGAAGCGCCTAAATCCTTTGACTTCGAGGATTTTAATGTTGGCGACTATATTGGCGCTGTTGCAGAAAAAATTAGTGCAGAGAACATCACCAAAGTCCTCTATCCCAACGATAAAAAATATGAAGGCAAACGGCTTCGTCTTGAGCAGCAGTATTTTTTTAGCAGCTGTTCACTGCAGGATATGCTCCGTATCCACCTGTTCAACCATGACGACCTGGACAGTTTTCACCAAAGTTTTGCAGTGCAGCTTAACGATACCCACCCGGCCATAGCTGTCGCCGAACTGATGCGCCTATTGGTTGACGTCCACCTCATGGAATGGGACAAGGCGTGGCATGTTACCACCAGAACCTTTTCCTACACCAACCATACTTTACTTCCCGAATCGCTGGAGAAATGGCAACTGCCCCTATTTGCTTCATTACTGCCACGTCACCTTGAAATTATCTTTGAAATAAACCGCCGTTTCCTTGACACTGTGCGGCTCAAATTTCCCGGTAACCAGGAAATAGTCACCCAACTCTCTATCATTGACGAAACAGGCCCGCGTTATGTGCGGATGGCCAACCTAGCCTGCGTTGGCAGCCATACTATTAATGGGGTTTCGTCTCTTCATACCAAGTTACTGAAAGAAAGAACCCTGGCCTCCTTTAACCGGTTATGGCCTGGAAAAATTATAGGCATCACCAACGGCGTAACGCCAAGAAGATGGATGTTGGTGACAAACCATCGACTCTCCAACCTGATCAGCAAAACCATAGGAGAGAGCTGGATAACAAATCTGGAGCAACTTGCTCAATTGGCCCCCCTGGCAGACGATGCCGATTTCCGTAAAGCATGGCACAATGTCAGGCTGGAAAATAAAAAAGCTTTTTCCGAGCTTGCCAAAAAACAACTGGGGATTACTCTCAACCCGTATGCCCTCTTTGACGTGCATGTCAAACGGATCCATGAATACAAACGTCAGCACCTCAATCTGCTCCACATAATCACTCTGTATAACCGTCTCAAAGAGCATCCTGAACAATTCTTTCCACCACGGGTTTTTATCTTTGGCGGTAAAGCTGCACCGGGATACTGGATGGCAAAATTGATAATCAAATTGATCAATGCAGTTGCTGCCGTCATCAATAGCGACCCGGATGTAAGAGGCAGGCTCAAGGTCATATTTGTCCACAATTATAACGTCAAAACAGGACACAACCTTTTTCCTGTGGCTGATCTTTCCGAACAATTATCCCTTGCAGGAACAGAGGCATCCGGGACCGGCAATATAAAATTTTCCATGAACGGTGCCCTGACCATCGGTACCCTTGATGGTGCTAATGCAGAAATCCGTGAGGAAGTCGGCACCGACCAATTTTTCCTGTTCGGACTCAACGTGCAAGAGGCAGCGGATCTCGTGCAAAACAGTTACCGCCCCCTGGACTACTATAACCGGAATCCAGAGCTGAAAAAGGCCATTGACCTCATCAGCAGCGGTCACTTTTCCCATGGTGACCAGCAACTTTTCAAACCGGTCATTGACGAATTGCTCTACAATGACCGATATCTGCTCATGGCCGATTATGAGTCCTACATTAATTGCCACGACAAAATCGGTTCCGTATTTGAGGATCATCAGATATGGACTCGCATGTCTATTCTTAATGTGGCGCGCATGGGCAGATTTTCCTCAGATCGAGCTATCCAAGAGTATTGCCGCAGTATATGGCACGTTGAGCCATTTCCGGTCGAATTGAAATGGAAACGTATCCCTGAAGGCGGGATTATATTCCCCATTATAGCCCAGTAAAATTTTATAAAATGGCCAATACAAGGCCTTTCACCTCACCAATAACCGGCAAACAGCGCACTCAAATATCATGAAAATCGTCGTTGCCCCCAATGCTTTTAAGGGTTCTCTTTCTGCAACAGTTGCCGCAGCCTCTATTGCCGGCGGCGTCCACCGGGTTTTGGTTGATGCGGAAATTGTACAGGTTCCAGTTGCAGATGGAGGAGACGGACTGGTTAATGTTGCCTTGGAAGTTTTTCAGGGAACAAAAAGGGATGTGACAGTAACCGGCCCTGATTTTGTTCCGGTTACTGCCTCCTATTGCCACGCCCCTGGTCGCAACGTAGCGGCCATCGAAATGGCGCAGGCAAGTGGCCTTGCTCTTCTTCCGAGCTCGCGACGTGACCCTACCCGAACGACCACCTTAGGTACGGGCGAACTTATCAGAGCAGCCCTGGATACCGGTGCTTCCCACATTCTGGTCGGCATTGGCGGGAGTGCCACCAATGATGGAGGTATTGGTGCCGCAGCCGCACTCGGCATTAAATTTCTCGACCACAAAGGGAATCCGGTTCCACTCACCGGCGGGGGGCTTTCATCCATTGCACATATTGACTGCAATGCTCGGGATTCTCGCCTGAAAAATATCCGTTTGGACGTTGCCTGCGATGTGACCAATCCACTAACCGGCCCCACAGGAGCTGCGAGGATGTATGCACCTCAAAAAGGGGCAAGCCCTGAACAGACAGATCAACTTGAAGAGGGAATGGAAAATCTTGCGGCCTGCATTCAACGGGATCTGGGAATCGAGGTCCGTTCTCTTGCCGGCGGCGGTGCAGCCGGTGGGCTTGGCGCAGGGTTATACGCTTTTTTAGGAGCGGAATTGCGACCTGGAGTAGATCTTATCCTCGATCTGGTTGAATTGGACAGAAAGCTGGCCAACGCGGATTTGGTAATAACAGGTGAGGGGCAAATCGACATCCAGACAACCTTTGGCAAAGCCCCGGCAGGAGTTGCAGCACGAGCGAAAGCACAGGGCGTTCCCTGTATTGCCCTGGCCGGATCAATCGGCGAAAATCTGGGAGACCTGCACCAACAGGGACTGGATGCCGTTTTTTCCATATGCCAGGGACCACTTTCCCTGGAGCAAGCCATGCAAAGAAGCGAAACCCTCCTCGCCCTCGCTGCCGAACAGGCTGTTCGCTGCTTCTTTGCTGTTCACAACAAAAGAAAGAGATGATCCCAACCTGACCTACCGGTCTCGATTGTTTGCAGCTCAACCACAAAAACACACTTCTTCGGTGCATTTGTATCTGGAAATTCATGCTTTTTATAAATTGATCGGTGAAAAGAATAGTATTTTTCTGTAGAGTGTAATATTTATGTAATTTTTGCATTAGATTTCAGTTATGCATCTCGAAATAATACTCTACATATCACTACGCCAATCATGAATATGAAAACTGCCGACACTAGCTACAGAAGACACACAATGGATGTAGATATCTCACGGTTAGAAATGATGAGGACCTACCTCATCAGCTTAATGGATGCACCCAATCAAGAAAAAATGAGGGCATGCAGTTCCGAGGTACTTGTACCGATTTATAACGGTGCTACCAGGATGAGCCCCAACTCCATTTTCATCAATACAGGATCAGCAGAAGATATCGACTATATCCGTAAAAAGGCACTGCAGATCGGTGAAGAGTTTCAGCTCGCTAAAGAAAAGCATACTTGCCACTTTGACGGCCCCAACGACCAAGGCAGGGATACAGCCAACACTAAATATTTGGCCTATACAGATACGGAAATCAGTTCTCTGCAAAAAAAAGAAGAACTTCAAGCGGGAGTGGTTGAGGCTCGTAATATCATAACCGATATCATGAAAAATAAAGAGATGGTTATTTCCTTCATCTCTCGCGGGCCACTAGGCAGTCCGGTCTCAGATCCTACCCTCCAGGTAACAGATTCCTTCTATGTTACCCACAGCGAATTTTTACTCTACCGCATGATGGAGCCTGCTGCTTTTTCAAAGGATGTTGCCGAAAAAGGATACATGTTCGTTAACTATCACAGCGCCGGCAGACTTACGGAGTCCAATGTTTCAGCTGATTTAAACAACAGACGTATCTATATGGATGTTGAGCGTTTTCGATCCTATAGCTCCAACAATCAGTATGCAGGCAACTCGATTGCCCCGAAAAAAATTAATCACCGCTTTGCGAATATGAATAATATCCGCAACTATTTCGGCGAACGGCTCGACGAGCACATGTTCATTGCCGGGTTTGAAATGGAGGATGAAATTGTCTACTTTGGTGGTGCCTATCCATCGGGCTGCGGGAAAACCGGTACAGCTATGACCGGAACCCACCTGGTTGGTGATGACCTTGCCAAAATTTTCATTGACTCCAAAACCGGTGAAGTGCGGGCAGTCAATCCCGAGAAAGGCATGTTTGGTATTATTGAGGGAGTAAACCAGCAAGATGATCCGGAAACATTAAAGGTTCTTAAGGGAGAAGAAAATGAAGTCATCTTTTCCAACCTGCTGATCTCCGAAGGGAAACCTTACTGGAACGGCATGGGAGAGCCGCTTCCTGCAAGTGGTGTCAACTATTTAGGAAAGTGGTCCTCACAGTCAGGCACTGCGGCATCCCATAAAAATGCACGTTTTACCATCACTCTTGACACCCTTGAAAATTACGATACAGCAACAGAAAAAGCCGAAGGCGTGAAGCTGAGCGGCCTTCTCTTCGGTGGGCGGGATTACACGACCATGCCGACAATCGTCATGGCCCACGACTGGATGAGCACCGTTGTCCATGGCGCTATTATCCGTTCTGCAACCACCGCCACCGAGATTGGAGCCGATGGCAGCGAAAAACGATCTCCTTTTGCCAACGAGGCCTTTTTTCCTGGCCCGCTTGCCCATTACATAAACCACTACAAGGCATTCGGTGAAAACCCTGCCATCAACAAAGATAATTTACCCTCCGGCTTCCAGGTTAATTATTGGCTCCATAAAAGTGGCCGAGGCAGCCTGGCACCTGGTGAGTCGGATGGACTTATCGGCGAGAAGCGCGATACCAAAGTATGGATGCGTATCATGGCATTAATGCACCAGGGAAAGGTAGAATCAATATGGACTCCCATTGGCCGGATCCCAAAATATCAAGACCTGAAAGGGCTTTTTACAGAAATTATCAATAAGGAATACAGTAAAGAAGTGTACACTAAACAGTTCTCACTGTATGTTGTTAATCTGATTGAACGGGTTGACATGTCCATCACCGAATTCTCCAAAGAAAAAGGGATGAACGACGCTTTTTTCCGGGTACTGATGACCTGGAGAAGGGACCTTGTTGCTTTAAAAGCTACCGTGGGGCCGATTGTAACCCCTGACCAAATGATTGAATATGTGGCAGCCAACCAGCCGCGTTAAGTAAAATTCCTCAGGCATGTTGTCCGGTAACTAACCGGAAAACATGCTTGATATAATAAAAAAAGCGAAGCCTCTTTGAAAGAGACTTCGCTTTTTTTATTTTTCCTCAGGGTTGCTGGAACTTATTTCATCAGCGCCATTACCTTTTCACGGATATCCGCACCGGACATTCCCTGATAAGGAATCTGCTCAGACAGGCCGCCTGCACCATCTTTCCAGGTTCCCATATAACCATAGCCAGGAGCGAAACCACGCTCAAGCAGCCAGCTGCCGTACCGACTGCCAAGTCCTGTTTTGGCGTTCTGGGTCTCGACCACCAGCACGAACGGGCTATTGCCAAGCTTAGCCACCATTTCCTCATCAACCACATTGAGTACCGGCTTGTTTATCAGGCCGACATTAATCCCTTCCTGCTTTAAACGCTCCACTACATCAAGACAGCGGTAGAGCATCTCACCATAGGAAACAATATACCCTTGGTCCCCCTCGCGGATAACCTCATCTTTATCCGGGGTAAAGCTATAGTCTTCGTACAGCTTATTGCCCGCTTCATCTAAAATAAACGGAGTAGCCGAACGAGTAGAAAAGACAAAACGCAGCCCACTATCATGAAAGACCTTGTTAAGCACCGCCTTGAGCTGCAGCGGATCAGCCGGGAAATAGAGCCTAGTATTATCGTGTTCAGCCAGTCCGTTGTCCGCAAAAAAGTTATTGATCCCAAAATGACAGGTATTATCAGCCATATCATCAACCCCGGAATGGGAGAAGTGGGCAAGTACATTGGCCTGATTGAGTCTGGCCATGGTAATTTCCGAGATTACCATTTCCTGAAATGCTGCAAAAGTACCGAAAATCCCCTGCTTGCCTGGGGTAGCGCCAAATCCAGCTGCAACGGAAAAATTGTTGCGCTCCATGATGCCCCCATGGACATATACCTGGGGAACATTTTTACGAATATGGTGCAGCCCGCACGAGCCTTCCAGGTCTGAGTCGACCACCAGCACGCTTGCTGCCGGGTCTTCCACATCCCCAAGGAGTTCGCAGATTACTTTACCAAAATCATCTCGGTTCTTCCCGGTTTCGGGAGTACTGCCAAGATATTCTGTTTTCTCTTTTTTCTCGACCTCCTGACTCAGAATGGCAACTGCCGCATCCTGTGCCCTGCCTTTCAGATAATCGATGGCCATTGGTACAGGAATGACATCATGTCCCTTGGGAAGGCCCTCGATACCGTCAATTCCTACCGCCATTAATCGCTTGGCAACCACTGCGATCGGCCCAGCGGTAGCAATGGCCTTTTGGATATGTGTAAACAAGGCATCAATGTCTTCTCCGGCACAATCACTAATACCCAAGCCATGTCCGCCGAGTGTTTTTACCACGTCATACCCCTTCATATATTCCGTAGGGTGACCGGCAATGGTGACATCGTTGTCATCAATAAGCAATTTAACATTCAGGTTGCGGGCAACTGCGTAACGGGCTGCCTCGGCATCATCACCTTCCTGTTGCGAACCGTCACTGCCAAACATGAATACGGTCTTGCCAGGATTGGCTTCCGCGATTCCATTAACATAACTCCACAGGTGACCAAGGCGGCCTGAACTAAAAAAGACACCGTCTTTCTCATTACGTTCCGGGTGACCATATAAACCTTGGTTGAATTCACGGTAATGGAGCAGTGACTCAGGCGCGGCATACCCATTCAACACGGCCATAATGTACTGTATTGCCACCCGGTGACCGGCTTCATCAAAATACACGGGGTAACATGAATCAGAGCCTTTCATAAATCCATCAACAATCAACAGCTCAGGGACAATATCAAAAGCGCCACCGGTATGACCACCGAGTCCTTTGGTATTGGCCAAGGCAGTAAAAAACACGATGCTGTCGCGAACAATAGAGATATTCTTCTCCAGGGTTGCTCTCTGCTCAGCACTCATCCCCTCTTGGGTAAGGGTAAATTTTAAAGGGGTATACTCTGATAAATCGATTGGAAAAGTCATAATAATATCCTACAGGGTCGTAAAATAAGAAAGGGATAGAGTGAATTTTATAGAGGAAGTAAATTTCCTGAACAATAGTTATGCACTGATACCAGAACTGTCAAAATCCGCAACAAGGATTTTGTCCACATTCAAAGAGAGTTACATCAAAATTAGTTTCAAGCTGGACACAGGTTACGATAGGTGGTGAGATCCAGGTTATATACATCATTACCCATCTCTTGCAGCACAGGGTAGATTAACCAATACAATTCCCCACCACTTTCTGGTATAGAGTACTGTAATCGTATGTTCTTAAAAATTTCTTCCAACCACTCTATCCACGAATGAAAACAATACGCAGATACCACCTCCAGCCAACCAAAACGCAAATCGTTCAATTACCTGCAGGCAGTGAAATCCTCAGCGTCCAGGCAAAAGGTGACGACTCACCTGTACTGTGGGCACTTGTTGATCCGGAACTAGATGACCAAGAACGCACCGTCACCCTCTACGCAACAGCAACAGAAATGCCGGACACCCCTGGCAGGTATTGCGGCAGCTTTCAACTCTATGACGGCACTCTTGAATTTCACGCCTTTGAATCTGGTACTACCGACAATCAAGAATAAGAATCGTCAAGGGCAAGTCACTTATCAGCCAAAATCACAAAAATGCCTTTTTCTGAGGGCTGTAACTGATAAGCACTGCTCCATGCAGGCATAAGCGAATCGATTTGGTTTTAATCAGTATGCAAAGCGTTTCGATCGTGCCCAGATGCTGCTGCTGATAGTTACGAAGGAAATGACGCGTAGTTCAGGTAAAGACGACAGTCCGGTTCTGATAAATCAGCGTTTGCCGTTTCAAATGATGCCAGATCGCACGGGCAAGAATCACTTTTTCAAGATCACGCCCCTTGCGCACCAAGTCCTGAACCGAATCGGCATGACTAACCTGAATAACATCCTGGGCTATAATCGGCCCACCATCAAGATCTGCGGTTACATAGTGACTGGTTGCCCCGATAATTTTTACCCCTCGCTCGTAGGCTGAGTGGTATGGCTTGGCTCCGGGAAAAGCGGGAAGAAAGGAGTGGTGAATATTGATTACTTTTCCCTGGTAATGATCAACAAAATCGCCGGAAAGGATCTGCATGTACCGGGCAAGCACTATAAAATCTATATCGTGCTCTGCGAGCAATTCAAGCTGTTCCTGCTCTTTTTCCTTTTTATTCTGGGCAGTAACGGAAAAATGGTGGTAGGGAATTCCAAACTGCTCAGCAACAGGCCGCATATCTTCATGGTTGCTGATAATAAGAGGAATCTCGACTTCAATTTCACCGGATTTCCAGCGAGAAAGCAGGTCGTACAGACAATGGGGCAGCTTTGACACAAACAATGCCATCTTGGGTACATATTGAGAAAAATGCAGATTCCACTGCATATTGTACTTTTGGGCAATAAGCGTATCAAAATATTCCCCTATTTTCTCATCCGGAATCGAAAATTTTTCCAATTCCCACTCAATACGCATAAAAAAAACGCCCTGGGATGTATCTACGTGCTGATCGAGATACATTATATTACCGTTATTCTTAAAAATAAATTCGCTCACCGAGGAGACTATCCCTTTACTATCTTGGCAGTGGATTAATAAAATAGCAGAAGAGGGTTTGAGGGCGTTTTCTATGGGTTTCATGGTATTTTATATCAATTCAAAAAAAAGCCGCTTTACAATCGGCAGCAACGATTATTATACAAAAGCGGACATCCTAAAAGAAAAAAGAGTTATATGCAAGTAACTGATGGCAGGAGATGAGAGCCTCTGTCCGGGAGGAACGAAGCCGGACAGAGGAAAAGAGAAGAAGCAGTACCAATTACAAGCTACACATTTTTGATACACGCTCAAGAAGCATATCCCACTGACTGCTCTTGCCCCCCAGCCACTGAACGGCTTCCTGTTTAGTGGTAAAAATTTTCATTTCGCCTTTACGCTCGTGCCCCTCAGTAGTTTCCTGGTAGACTCTGGCAAGATTGAAGGAAAGGGCATCTGGGGCGATAAAGGCAACTTTGATGTCCGGAAATTTCTCAATATGCTCCTTATTGATGTTCACAATGTCAGCGAGCCGCTCCATATCGACATCCGGCGCAAAACTCTCTACCTCTGCAAAACTGATCAACTCTTTGGTGCTTTCGCTGAAATCGGGGTGAGAGAGAACTGACACAGCTTGCAATTCCAAGTCACTGGCAGTCACGTTCCCGAAAAAATGGACGAGCAACATCTGATGTTCCTGACTGAATATATTACATCCCGGCATAGAGTTCTCCTTTTTACTGACACATTACCTCTTGCGAAGCATGTCCATTATTGACAAAAAAAACTGTCTTTTCAGACTAATGCGGCCAACTAAAAAAAGCAACACATGACACTTCCCTTTTCCCTGCCTCACCAGCAACCGCCGCTACTGGTAGCGCTGTCTTCGCTTTCTCCACACTCTGGATCACATTCAATAATCCCAAAAACAGGAAAAACGCAAATTAGCTTTCCAGAAGAAGGGTTTCAGGTTGACAGGCAGTAAAAACACCCTTAATACTTGTCTCCATAGACAAACACCACCGTTTCTTTTTTCCAGATAAATGAAACGAGACAACAACACTTTGCCATTCATACCTATGAACATTCTTCGCACCTTGCTCCACACCAAAAAACAACCAGGTAAAAATTCCAGTATAAACAGAAAAAAACGATGTATGAACTGTTTCCATGCACTGGAAACAGAAAAGGTGCTTTGCAAAACGTGTCAGGAAAAAATGCTCGGCCCTGTTGCAGACCTCTAACTAACTTTCAAAGCCTATACTTGTCTCCGCAGCTAAAAATGGTGGTCCCCTACCAACCTCTCCATGCCATGAACGAACACCACTATCGAGCACGGGTGAATGTAAAATTTCCTTTAGCGATCAAATGCTCACCGGCAGCATCGTTATAAAACACCTCAGCCTCTGTAAAAATCAACAATGCACCACCTTTGATCACCTGAGCTTTTGTCTGAAGCAAACCTGAGTCAACACCACGAAACATCTGAAAGGTAAATTCCGGGGCTACCAGCACATCACCTTCCGCAGCAACGGATATGGCGGCTCCCAGAGCTGCATGGCCGGCAAGGGACGAAATAACACCCCCATGTACGCGATGTAAATGCTGCAGATGGGCCGGGATCACCTCCACCTCAGCCAGACATCTTCCAGGCTCCACAGTGACCAGTTTTATCCCCAGTTCGCGGATAAAGGTCGCTTCTCGAAACACCGTTTCCACATCTTGCATATAATTGCTGTTCCTGACCTTCATCCTTCCCTCTTATTGCATTAAGATTTTTCACATGCCCAGCGAAAACATACGCTCCAGGTCATGCCGGGAAAAGGCCTTGAAAGCGAGCATTGTTTCTGTTTTTTCAATCCCCTCCAGCTTATACATTCTGTTTGTCACCAACTCTGCCAGATCGTCGTTTGTACCTATGCGGGCAATAGCTACCAGGTCATAGGAACCGCTGACAGAATACACCTCGGAAATACCCTCCACATCCGCAAGTTGTTCTGCCAAGTCATTTATTTTCGATCGTTCTGCATTAATGAGAATTATTGAGGTAACCATTATTTCTCCTTTGCCTGATTTCTCATGAGCATTTGGTTAATTTTACATTTGATTGATTTTAATAACATCAACTTGAAATTACTAATCTTTTCGGAAAATGACAAAATGATCATGAGAAATTCCGGTTAGAAAGGCTTGCTCTGGCAAATTGCATTACCAATCGATTAGCTAGATCTACTGGGGATTATAATATTTAAAAAAATGATCCATTATAAACTGAACTGTTTTTCGGTTGACGTGAAAATTTTCCTTCCCATCTGCAAAATAGGATTTGCCCTGCAGCATGGTGTAGATAGTTGCCATCTCAAAGGCCGGAAAGTAAAAAACATTGTCATATTTTGAGACAAATTCGTCGGCTACGGCACGCAGGGTCGACTTGGAATTACAGCTTGCACTGATCACATCCAAATCCTTACGAAACGTGGCCCACAGGTGTACCGGTGAAACCGTAATTACAATCTTACATTCCGGATTGTGGGCTGCCATCAAAGAATAAATATACTCCAGATTATCCAAATTTTCCTGGTAGCGTGATACCCTGAAACGATATCGTGACATATCCCCGCCGTTGTTAGGATACGGACCAGAGGGAAGACAGATGACACTGCCATCTTCGGTGTCCTCCCATATCTCAGTCAACCCAAGGGTAAGAATAAGGACTTCCGCCCTTTTCAAAACCCGCCGCGATGCTGCAACATGGGCCGCAAAATCAACCTGCGCTTCCTCAAGAGAATCGTAGAGCATTATCCGCCGGTAAGGGTCCTGCACCCTATCTTCTCCAGGCACTTTCCACCACCTGAGTTGTGGCGTAAAACGGTCAAAGGTATAGGCAAAAATCTGGCGCATTGAAAAAGAGTTATAGGTGCGTTCCCAGGCCGCACTTGCATGGGCCGAGGCAGGATTATCACGTTCCTCAACTATATAATTGTACTCCTGCTGCACCAAAACCTTCTTGATCTCACGAGCAAAGCAGGAGCCCATCGAGACGATAGCCGTTTGTTTATCAATCCGAAGAGCTATACCATCAGGACAGGGAAAATTACCGTCTACAGGAGGATTTTTATACGAACCCGGCCAGACCTGCCACTGTAAAAAATCATGAAAAGGATGTACCTCAGAACGTGCCATGCATAATTCCAGTAATTATTTCAATGAGAGAAGGTCCCGGTTTGAGCAGGACGAACAACGTAATAACGATAATAACCAACTATATTGCTGCTCAAAAAAAGACATTCAAGCAATACTGCAGTGGGGGAATGGGCTAAAATATTATGCGTAAGCCAGAAACAGGTACCTAGAAACATTATTTTACGCATGCGACGATCTGTGCTGCAAAACGATCCCACTGTATTGCAAATGGCCCCGGTACAACTGAGTAAACTCAGCACGCCGCTATACGTGACGATCCCAATAAGCAGAGAGCAACAGACAAAAACCGACATTGCCTTCTTCGAGGTCGTAAAATAACTGGTCACAAAACGAATACCGGCCAGGAGCCCAAGGCCTGCAGCGGTCCAATGCTCCAACAAAACAAAATGAAGAGAAATGAGAGAAGAAGAAATAATCAGGCAAACAAGGATATGTTTTCTTCCTTTCCCTTGGAAAGAAAGCAAGTCTGTACATATCGCCATCCCGACCAATATCTGGGACAAGAGAAAAGGCGTCATGGCATCTCAAAACAAAAAATACAATTTTTCTTCAACTGTTTATCTCCGATAGATAAAGAACAATCACGCATCCAGCGTACTCTTTTTTCTCTGCACAGGCAAAACGAACCAAAGCCTGGTCTCCATCCCTATAACCGTAACCCGCCCTGCACGTTTTCTGCAAAATATGTTTCCAGCAGCACCTGCCGCACTTTGTTCCGTGATGTCTCCATTACTAAAAGAGGATACAGCTCTTCGGGTAATTTTGCGCCCCAATAATATTTTCGCAGACAATTCGTTACATACTCCTCCAGCAAACTATCATCTTTGGCCTCAGCCTTTGGCACCAGATCCCATAATCCGGTATGCTTGAGCCCATAAAATGTTTCACCAAAATCATCCTTTCCAATATCACCGGTAAAAAGCAGGAGTGCATTGTAAAAGCGTTCTTCCAGCTCCGGTGAAGGAACAATAAAATTACGGGTTATTTTTCCTTTTGCAAACATATCCAAGACGATCAGCAACAAAAGGGGGGCATGGGGAGCACGGTAGTTGCTGGGCAAAGCCCACTTATCATTATCACCACCGACAGGTAGTTGTGCAAATAATTGCAGGTAGTAGTCAATCATGCCGCACATGATTTACAATCCTTTATAAATACCCTTCTTTGAGCCAATATACCATACCGGTAAAACAAGACCGTATGATGACTTGACCATCCCCAGCCGTTATTTCTCATCAACTTTAACTGCATGACTCTAAAATTACTTGTTTTTTAAAAAATGACTCAATATTCATGAAAAATCCGGGCGAAGACAAACAGACCGTTGCTGAATGTAGTCGAAGTTTGTAATCATACTATTTAATACAATATTCATGAGAATGCGGGTCAAGAGCAATCAACGCTATAAACGGTTCATGACAAACAAACTGCGAATTACTCGAGAAGAGAGAAGCTGGATACTCTACGATGTAGGCAACTCAGCCTTTGTCCTGGTGATGGTTACCGCTATCATGCCATTATTCTTTAAAGAGTTTGCTGCAGCAGGCCAACCGGATGCTGTGGCCACAGCAAACTGGGGTTTCGCCAATTCAGCAGCTTCACTGATACTCGCCCTGCTCGCTCCAGTCCTGGGTGCTCTGGCTGACTACCGCGACAGAAAAAAAATCTTTTTCACCACCTTTCTGTTCTTCGGACTTCTCTTCACCCTGGGGTTACCGTTTATACAGCAGGGACAATGGGTCCTTTGTCTGCTCCTGTTTATAGGTGCGCGGGTCGGTTGGGCCGGGGCAAACATTTTCTATGACGCCTTCCTCACAGACATCACCTCTCCCAAGAGAATGGATAGTATTTCTGCAAGAGGGTTTGCGTGGGGGTATATCGGAAGCGTACTTCCTTTTCTTGCCATTATCGGCCTGATATTACATGCTACTGATGACACAGGAGGCTTACCCACACAGGAAACAAAAATAGGATTTATAATCGTCGCCCTATGGTGGTTGCTGCTTTCTGTACCGGCTTTAAAAAACCTCCGCCAAACCCATTACCTTCCCCCGGTAGCGGCAGCTGTGAGCGACAGTTTTCGACGCCTGGCTCGGACGTTTCGCCAAATCCGCCGTCATCGACAAATTTTCCTTTTTTTAAGCGCCTATTTTTTCTACATAGACGGTGTTGGTACCATTATCAGCATGTCAACCGCCTATGGGAGCGACCTTGGATTCGGCCCAACAATGTTGATTGTCATGTTACTGTTCATCCAGATTGTAGCCTTTCCTTTTACCTTGCTGTACGGTAGACTTGCCGAATATTTCTCGACTAAAACCATGTTGCTTACAGGTATCAGTGTCTATACCCTGGTCACCCTGCTCGCCTTCTTCCTCCCTGATATACACAATCTTTTCTGGAAAACCGCAACCTTCTGGTGCATTGCCTTTTTAGTCGCCTCTTCCATGGGTGGTATCCAGGCCCTGAGCAGAAGCTATTACGGAAAGCTGCTCCCGGCAAAACAAAGTGCTGAATTCTTTGGCTTTTACAATGTCTTTGGTAAATTTGCCGCAATCAGCGGACCTTTCTTAATGGGCCTTGTTGGACGCTTAACAGGCGACACCAGATGGGGTGTATTGTGTATTTTAGCCCTGTTTGTGATCGGTGGTTTGCTGCTTAAACAGATCGAAGAACCGCCGGAGTAGCTCATTGCACTGTAAAAAGCCTTTCTCTGTACTATTTATACCAAAGCTAACACTAAAAGAGTGTATGCTGAAACTGCCATTACCGCCAACAGGAATCAACCCGGATTTCTCATCAATAAAGATTTTTGCAGGGCAAGGCACAAACCACGCAGCAGACAGCGAAGACTCCGGTAGTAAACTACCGCAAGTGGTTTATAAGGTAGACCCTGCGGAAAAAGCTATTGACTCGAAGAGGGAAGTTTTTGATTGAAAACGAAAAACAGACCACTAATTGTAATGGTTACTCTTTAAGCAATAATATCAATTAATTGAGTTTAAAAACAAAAAGTTCATGAAAAATTCAGGTAGAACCATCAAAGAGGACAAAAGCATTGACCACCTTTGAAAGATTGTATTTCCCTCATATATTTCTTTTTACCCTGCTCGCTGGTATCCTGTTACTCCCTTACCAGCAAGGTGCGGCGGCACAACTTGGAAATACTGCACCAAAAACGGCATCTCAGCAAGTAACAACCACGGATACAGGCACGGTCACGGATATGATGGCCGGTCTCAGTGACGAACAGGTAAGGAAACTGCTCATCCAGGAACTCCAAAAAGATGCTCAATCTCTGCAGCCTGAAGGGACAAACATAAAAGGACCGGGAAGCCTGTTCCATCACCTCCTGAAAACACTTTCGCAAAAGCATGACCAAGAGGAAAGCCAGTTCAGAACGCTCTGGTCCGGAGCTCCAAAAATCCTCCCTGATCTGGAACACGTCTTTATCAAGCTATGTCCCTTTGGAACCGTTGCAGGCGCAACACAAAGTGCTCTGTGGGTGCTTTTCTTCATCTCCATAGGATTTATCGTGGAAGCCCTATGCAGATTTTTTTTCCTCTCAAAATATTTCATAGCTGCGCCGGAGGTGAACACTACAAACATAAAGGGCGTTGAAAAGCTCCTTGCAGCTGCTCTGCAAGTATTACCCAGCGCATTGGGAGTCCTTATTTTTTTTGGCTCGGCTTACTTTTCCTTCATGTTCTTCATCTGGACGGATTCTTCGTACGTTCAGTTCTTTTTTCTTGCAACCTTGATTGCGATTACCATTATCAGGACAATCAATATTCTTTCTCACATTATTTTTTCCCCTAAATATAAAATATTTCGTCTTTTTCCTGCTGATTGTGCGGTAGCAAAAACTGCTCACCGTCTAATGACGGGAGCCTTCAGTTACATAACCATCACCCTGATGCTGGCCGTTACTCTCCGCCGGCTTGAGGCTGATATAGCGACAGTAAGGCTCCTGCAGCTCTTCAGCGTCAGTCTGCTGCTTCTTACAACTGCCATCACGGTTGTTGTTATCAGAAAAAAAGTCCGTGACCATATCCTCAAAAACAACAACCAGCAAAACGGTCCCCCTTCCTGGGGCCGAAAACAGTTCGCTGCTCTCTGGCACATTTTAGCTATCACCTACCTCATCCTTCTCTGGTTTCTGCTCCTGAACGACCTGGCCGACCCAAGCTTCAGCCGAAGGGGTGCATTTATTCCAAGCTTCTTCATTGTTCCATTGTGGATAGTGGCAGACAGACTTGTTCAGTGGCTGGTACTCTATACCATGAAAGCTCTTCATATTGACCAGGAAAGCTCTACCTCAGTTCCGTTAAAAAATGAGGGAGAACGCCTGCAACGCCAAAAGAGCCGAGAACTGTATCAAAAAACGCAAAGCGTTGCGCGGGGTGGCCTGGTGATCCTCATGATGGTCTGGATAGCAAACCTCTGGGACATCCGTATCCCTCTTTTTTCAGAACTGGCCGCTATCATGCTGGATACAATCATCATCATGGCACTGGCAATTTTTCTATGGCAGTTTATCAGCAGCTGGATTGAGCGTAAAATTGAAGAATCTATTCCAGAAGGTGAGGAAGACGTGGAAAGCAGTGATGACGAGTGGGGGAGTGCAGCTTCACGTGGCCGCGCCTACACTTTGCTGCCCATGGTACGCAAATTTATCGGCACCATTCTGGTCGTTATGGTAAGCATGACAGTGCTCTCTTCTTCCGGGGTTGATATAGCGCCACTGCTAGCCGGTGCAGGAGTGATAGGCCTTGCAATCGGCTTTGGTGCCCAAAAACTGGTTGCCGATATGTTTTCCGGGTTCTTTTATCTGCTTGATGATGCCTTTCGGGTGGGAGAGTATATTGAAGCGGGTACAGTCTCCGGCACAGTGGAAACGATAACCTTACGCAACGCCATGATAAGGCACCACAGAGGTATGCTGCAGATTGTCCCCCACTCTGACCTTGGCGCTATCACCAACTATATGCGCGGCGGTATTATAGTTAAATTCAACCTTGATTTCCCCTATGATGCGCCGATAGATAAGATTCGTAAAATCATTAAAAAAGTCGGCCAGAAAATGCTCGAAAACGAAGAGTATGGGAAAGATTTTATCAGACCGCTCAAATCGCAGGGAGTCCGGGCAATAACCAATTCCGTGATGACGATCAGAGTCAAATTCACCGCCCAGCCCGGCACCCATTTTGTAATCCGACGAGAAGCCTATCGCCTTATCAGCGAAGCACTCAATGCCCAGGGAATTCACTATGCTCATCGTAAGGTTATTGTTGACCTGCCTGAATTTACCCAGGAAAGAGAGCAGATCACCCCGGAAGTCCAACACCAAATTTCCAAAGCTGCCGGAGCCGCTGCCATGCGCTCGACAGAAGATGCTGGAAAAAATACTGAGCAATCCAAGCAAGAAACTTTCGACGATTTATGATGAACTGCTCAGCAAAATGCGAAGCTTTCGAGCAACTACCTGAGGAGTGACAGTTTTTTGGATAAAATCAATATTTTCTGGTAACTGTTCAGCAAAATGTGGCGAACAGGCCAGTATACAAGACAGCCTTATAGGGTAAAAAAATTAAAAGCTGTTACCTGCTGGCGATCACCGATTTTATCACTCTGCCGGCTCCTTGGAGGAACAGCTCAACCGGGACCCCATTTTCGACCACGATCCGTCCAGTGCGTAGGGTGAGATAGCACAGCGCATCCACGCGGAACCCGATGCCTGAAATTGGTGGATGCGCTACACTCATCGCATCTTTATCGTGCTGCCAACGTCGCTTTTATCTCTTCGTAACTAATCACCTGAATCTCAGCCTCACTGTTTTTTGACTTTACCTTGACAGGTACCGTACTTCCTTTTTCTAATGGCACCATCTGTGGTTCCTCTTCATTAACAAACAGTATAATAACCGGGGCCTTGACAGTATCCTCCATCCGAAATCCTTCCAAACGTGTTGTTTCCTTATCAACAACAACTGTATCGCCCTGTATTTCAATCATATTCATTTTCCTTTATCTAAAAAAATACCACATATTACGTTGCAGTTACACACATCCCGCTTTGTTCAACTGATACCAGAACCGACTATAAAAAAAACGTTGCTCGAAAGCCACTCATTAGCAATGTAACAAATCACTCAATGGCCTCTTGAGTAATCGCATTTACTGCTAATCGCGGAGTTATACTCAAAATTTACCCTTAGAGGTAAAAACAACGCGAAAAGCGGCAACAGCAACCAGCCTGCCTGACGTTGAAAAACTCGGCTTTTTTTACTGTTTTATTTGAAATATAAAAAGCCAAATGAAGAAGGGTGGTGGAAATTCGGGCACGGAAGCTCAACCGGTGCCCATGTCAACCAGTGCGGGTGTGAGGTATTATCAGCACACTTATAAAAATTGACCCGCCAAAAAGATTGCGTGGCCGGCTTAACCACATCACAATATTTTTTCAGCAAAACAAGAGGAACTCTATACGCAACGGTCCACACCACAAAATTTTTTATTTCGGGATCAACTCTTTTGGGTAACGAATGCGCTACAGCTATTTGGTTGCATTCGTTTACAGGCATAATGATTCGTTTTTTCCCCGGTGCCTTTTGAAAATGAAAAAGCATGGTTCCGCCACAATTCATTTCAATATTAAAGTAGCCTTGGGAAACGTCTGGACCAGGTGTGAAAAAGAATTCGACACAACTATCTTTATACACATCATCCTGATGTGACCGAGCGACTGCGCGAACATATCTGTCTTCGACGCGAAAGAGCAGATATATTGCCATACTGTCGTAAGCAACCTTCACCTCCACCCCCGGGAAATGAACGGGTTTGTTTCCCATGTGGTTTTGCATCAGGTTGGATGAAAGGTCTTTCCAGGGAAACGCATCCCACGATGAGTCTTCAATGGAAAAAGGCGCTTGTACTTTTGTAGCAACAGCGTGATTGGTTATCGGCACGTTCTTTCGCCCTGTCCAGTAGTCGGTAAGAGGAGTATTTTTTTCAACCTATCCCCCGTCTTACCCTTTATAGACGTTGAACAAGAGCTACACGTAAGTAGCTGTCAGTGAATTTTCTTTATCAATGCAGTAAAATACCCACCGGCTTGGAGCAAATGAGATTCGTACCAGGCAAACATTTCTCCATCTACCAATTCAATTTTTGCTCCCGGCACAATCTGCTGAAACTCTTTTTTATGTTTTTCTGCAAAGGGAAAAGGTTCTGACGAAAGCAAAATGAGTTCCGGGTTCAACCCCTTTATGGTTTCAGCTGTTACAACAGGATAACGTGCGTCTCCATCAGTAATGCAGTTTTCGAAACCACATACTTCAAGCATCGAGTTAACAAAAGTATCCCGACTCACACACATGTAAGGATCTTTCCAAATCAGATACAACGCCTTCATCTTTTTTGCTCTTTTCGGGATTACTGTAAAATCGGCTTGAATCGTCTTGACCATTTCACGCGCTTTTGCTTCGCATCCTGTAATCTTACCCGTTTTCACAATATTGTTGTAGGCGTCTTCCACGTTTCTGATTTTGGACACATACACACAATATTTTTCCATTAAAGCTTCGATTTGCGCCTGATCGTTCTCCTCCTCGTTTGCCAAAATCAAATCTGGTTTAAGCCATGCGATTTTCTCTTCGTCCAGGCTTTTAGGCCCACCGATATTGGGTAATCGTTGTATTTTTTGTTCAGGATATCTGCAAAACCGGGTACGCGAAACCACCCTGTCTCCCAGCCCTAAATCAAATAAAAACTCGGTGGTTGATGGAACAGCCGAAATAATTCTTTGCGGGGGAAAAGGAACCGTAATTTCTTGCCCCAAATCATCGGTTACTTGTATACAATCACTCATTGTTCTATATCATTTCCTTTGTAATAGCGTACAAACCGCGCGCTCCCCATATCTTCCCAACCTGTAAAGAGCCATTGACTGCTCAGGTTTGCATTGATACCTCGACACCCTGAGGCCTCAGCCATTGGGAACCCCTGCTCCTCCACAACCATTACAGCTCATTTTTACATTATTTTGTGCCCTTATTTCTTTTCTGCTTGGTCATGAATGGCCTCCTCAAGAATTGTTATTTCACTCTTAAGAAAGTGTCCACTAAATTCCCACCACATCAGAAAAAACCGAAACATACCCCGTGGTCACTCATCGTTGCTAACTCAGATAGGGGGGAGCAACCTTATGCGGAAGAGGTAACTGCTTTGCCGTGGCATAGGTCGCAGGTGGCTGGATTGCCGTAGAATGAGCAATTTGTTTACTTTTTTGAAGTTGCCTCTTTTTTCTTTTTTTTCTTGTTTGAGGATGCCGGCAAGTACGTGCTGGCCGTACTGCCACTGAAAACGCAGCAACCATATCAAACTAAAAAAACGTTGTTCGCTCTAACCCAAGGCGCCTTGGGTTAGAGTTGTGTAATGGTCAGCCAGCGTCTACTGCAGCAAATTAAGCAATTTGCCGGCAGCTTCTTTGCTTAACAGGTTGTTCCAGGGTGCGTTTTCCTCGGCCAAAAGTGCTTCCGTATTTTGCAATGGGAGAGGAATATCACCAAAGAGATTCTTAAAACTAGTAAGTTCAGCATCTGAAAAGGCCGATGCGCT
Source organism: Desulfogranum marinum (assembly GCF_016918565.1). GTDB lineage: Bacteria > Desulfobacterota > Desulfobulbia > Desulfobulbales > Desulfobulbaceae > Desulfogranum > Desulfogranum marinum. Next base: position 829 of record NZ_JAFFQD010000012.1, on the reverse strand, counting down.
GTTTATATCCAACATCGCATTCTGCTTTTGCCCCAGCTCAGCATAGGCTACCCCCCTGACCAGGTGCGCTATTCCCCGGTTGTTGTTTTTGATGAGGGCGGATGTCAGGTCTTTAATAGCATTTTCGTACTCCCCAAGTGCAGCAAGCGCTACCCCACGGTAATACGCAGCTCTTTCGTGTTCGGCATCTTGCTCAAGTATACGGGTAAAATCTTCCTTTGCCTCATGATATTTACCCAGAGCCATTTGAGCAGCACCTCTGCTCAACCAAACATCAATCGTGTCACACCCACTCTGCTCGGCACGTGTAAAGGCAGCTATACTTTTCTTTAATTGACCGGAAGCAAAAAGAATCTTGGCCTGTCGTAAGTGTTCGGCTTTGTCCATCAGGCACCTCAATTAGTAAAGAATATTATTATCAACAACCTTTACTAAAAGTATAGGCATTCAATCATCTTTTGCCTGGAATATTTCTCTGTATTGGTTCAGTGCATATTACAGGGGAATCAGGACAGTAAAAACAGAGTAAGACAACGCAAGGAACACTTTACTGGAAGCACACGTTTTGTGCACATTGTCATACCAACTCATTTACCACTTTCATAACCCATGGATATGCAATCCTCTCTTGCTCAAGCCTTACAGCATTCGAGAAAACATTTTCCACCAGAAGCTCGTAGACATCCAACTCGCCTTGATTAACCCGACTTTCGCAGTTCGACCTCCGATTTCACTATTTTCGCCCTGTTTTGAAGCGTAACCTCTTGAAGTTGCGTTAGCAGGATGCAAAAAAGGCTTGTAGTGCCGACCTACCCCCTTGCTTTGCTGA
>NZ_JAFFQD010000129.1 GCF_016918565.1 Desulfogranum marinum | reverse complement strand
CCTTTAGGGGACTTCTGAACTCCGTAAGGTTGGCGGATAAGTAGGAAATGCCAATATAAGTTATGTTGCATGGGAAAGAAGAATTGTTCCCAAAAATAGCGGAATATCTTGAAATGATAGAACAAATTAGCTTTCGGACAATTCGGCGTAAAAACATTATTATTTCAATAGGATAGCTCGACTCGCAACATAACAGGAATTATGTAAAATTTTGAAATTAGAGCAGAAAAAAGATATTTGAGTTGGCTGTATTAACGTGAACATCTGCGGGTTATCCGCAAAATGTTTTGTTTGAAAAGGAGTAAAATACCTCCGGATTTCCTGGAATAGGGCAATAAATAGTTCTGTCCCTTTTTTCCGGTAAATATTGCCAATACTAATATCTACCAGAGGGGATAATGTTTGCCTCATCAGGCTTCACATCCTTTTTATTTGCTTTCGATCTATGATATAATCAAGACATATACGTATAGAGAAGTACAAAAGGATTCTAGGGGGGGCAATGAAGAATCACAATATGTACTGTTCCTTTGACGTTTCTACCATTCTTGTCTTTTTCCTTATAATTATTATTGAATCAATCCCCCTTAAAGCTTCCGCTGGAACCCAAAAAATAATCCAGGAAATAGAAGGTTTTTTACAAGAAAATACCCATTCGCTTTATGTACTCAGTGACCTTAAGAAGGGAGATACTGTTTTTGCTTATATGGAACGGAAAAGCGGTAATTTGGATCCCTTTTTAGGAGTTTTGAAGTATGATAAAGACGTAGACATTGATTCAGAAGAAATATTACAACTTATCATTCATTCTGAACAAAATTTAAACGATTCCTTTTCACAAATTGCGAATAATATTTTCTTGAAATGGGACGATGACAGTGGCAGTGGCTATGCTGCTGTGTTGGAGTTCCATGTGCCCACCGATGGTACCTATTACATATTTGCCGGGAGCATGATCACCAACCATTCCTACATTGGCTTAAGCCCTGGGTTCACCTTTGGATCTTTTAGATTACTCCTTGGGGTAAATGCTCCGGAAGTTGCAGAGGGGGAAGGGGAGCCTTCCGGTCTAGAAATCGCTGTTCTCGACAACCGATATGCTGAACGCTCGGTTGACGTACAGCAGCTCAATCTACAGTTAACTAAAGATAGGCTAATTTCCTTTCGTCAATTCAGAAAGTTGAAATCAGGAGACATGATTTATGTCCGACTTGAAACCAAGGACGCCGCGCCTTTGCCACGTGTTTTCATAAGTGATTTTGGTGCGTATTCCACTGAATCCGGCCACCCATTCCAGTCGAAACCGGCCAGTCAGTCCACGTGATTCCGGCCACCTATTCCAGTGAAACTGGCCAGGTGGTCGGAGCGAAGCGACGCTGTTATTTTTTCA
>NZ_JAFFQD010000128.1 GCF_016918565.1 Desulfogranum marinum | reverse complement strand
ATATCAACAGCCGTCCCCATGATTACATCGATCATTGATGAAATTATTTGCTCCGAGAATTCTCCTGTAGATCGTATTGCATCCATGACCAGGGCCAACAGGCGCTTCATCGATTCCAGCAGGCTGATGTCGGCCACCTCATCACAACAGGCATGGAACAGGCTGCCTAGCGTCCGCGGGTCGTCATAATGCCTCTGTTCAAAAGCCAGGAAAATATATCGAGTCATGACAATGGTTGTATGTCCAATGAGGCCATCGTAGTCACGGAGTTGGACCTCACGCTCAAGGTTCAGGTGCTGCTTCGCCATTTTAAAAAACACTTCTATGTCCCAGCGTTTTCCGTATATCCTGACTATTTCCTCATCGGCAAGCTCGAGGTCAGTGCTGAGCAAGGCCAGCCATTTCCTTGTATTGCGATGACGAACAAAAACGACCTTAACCGCTGTTCCCCCTTTCATTTCTACTACAGTGCTGGCAAGGACTTTTGCCAGTCCCGGTTTTTTACGCAAACGCTTGTATAGTTCACTCAGCCGGACATGGACATTTTTGTGACAATAAAGAACGCTTTTGAGATCCTTAGCCATGCAGATTACCGGTATGTCTTTGCTCAGTCTGGCAATCAAGCCGGAAAAGCAGAACCAGCTGTCCAGCAGGAGGTAATCAGCTCGTACTCCTCTAGCCAGAACACGCTTGACCATTTCTTCCAGCAGCGCTGGTGTTTTTGTCGTAGCTTCCTTCCGGCGCTTGGAGCCACAGCATCTTTTGTCCTGCTCTTTGGTGGATTCTTGAAGCCGGTTCTTTTTTGCCACTGAGGAGCGAAGGGCGAAATCCAACGGGACAAAGCTCGCTCCATCCGACCAGCCTAACTGCAAGAGTTTAAACCCATTAAGGTAGCGCCTGCTGTTATGGTCAAAAATTCTTGCCAGGAGTTCCACCTTTTTGGAACGGCCGCGATCGTAGACGCTGTCATCAGCAATCAGAACTTTTACCCGGTCATCATTAGTCAATGCATCGTAATATCGACAAACCAATGCACTTAATTTGAGCATGAAGGCTCGCCAATTGTACTTGGGTGATGCCAACAGCTCATAGGCAGCGTCTTTGCCAAAACCAACATTATCATTGAGCACGATCCCTCGATAAAAGTTTGCTCCTTGGAAAGGAAGCATGAAGATCGCTTGAAAAATTACTAACGGTGTCGTGCCTTTGAGTTTGCGTATTCCGCTGGTATTGAGCAAAGTGCCGATCGTGAAGGTGTCAAAGAACGATGCAATTCGAGATTGCAGCTGTTTTGCCTCTTGTTGTGCTTCGAAATAACTGGTAGTTTCCATAAAAGCTCTTTCTTCCTGGTATTGTTGGTTTTTTCGCAGATCCCAATATACCAGAAAGCGAAGGGCTTTTCT
>NZ_JAFFQD010000127.1 GCF_016918565.1 Desulfogranum marinum | reverse complement strand
CGCTTCCATGAGAAGGCTTGTCAACACCTGTTCGACTTGGCGAACCAAATTTTAAATTATCCCGTAACGTCAGGCTTCCATTCGCACTCATTTAAAGGCACAGCCATATGCCCGGTGCATTGTAATGTCCGCCGTGGAAGCTGCAACCTTACCTGCGATCTCTTTAATGTCATTGGCTGATAACGGATCTAGCGTAGACACGCAGTCTTCCAGACGGGACGTTAATTTTAGGGTAATTTAGATGGTTATTAATTACACCTTGTCTTGGTTGTTAACAACATAATATAAGGAGATTTTTTCTCCTTAACACCTTCTGGTTCAACCTGGAGAGCAAGGGGGTCAAGGAGAATGTTCCTTGCACCCTTTTGCAACCAAGTTTCCTACTTTTCATAGCTTTCCAATTTAGAACAATCTGTATTTACAGGGGAACATTGTCCTTGATGCCCGCCGTCGATTCAGGTTACCTACGCTGCAGCTACCTGTGTTTGTTTTTTCTTTGAATATAATGGGTCGTATATTTCCCCGTTTGCCCAGAGACTATGCATAAGCACAGCCAGCTTTCTGGCCACGGCAATCACTGCTCGTTTCTTAGCATTTTTTCCTCCGCGGGCAGCCAAACGAAGTCCAAACCTGCGAAAATTGCTATCTTTACTAAATGCTCCCAGAGTATACTGTGCTGCTTGGACCAGTAACCTTCGAACAAAAGTATCACCTGCTTTAGTAATACGTAACTGCTTGTCACTTTCCCCTGATTGGTCCTGGCGTGGCGTTAATCCAAAATATTTTCCAACCTGGCGACTCTTCTTAAAGCGACTGGGATCCTCCACAGCGAGTACATATGCTAAAGCAGTTAAAGGACCCACCCCTTGGATATTGCGTAACAACTCTGTCTCTGGGTAACTCTCCTTACTCATCTGCTCGATCTCTTTATCAAAGGCCTTAATCTGCTCTGTGAGCTGTTCGAGCATGGTAAGTATAGGGTGGAGGCTATTGATCAAAACCGTGGGTAAATTCGCCGCCGCTGTTTTATGAAAGGAGTCCGCGCTGCACTGTGGGAGTCTTTCTCCAATTGTTTTAACACTACTTCGCACATGATTGATGAAGCTTGCCCTACTTTTCACTAAAATGTCCCTTGATCTTAACAGTTTCATATCAATTTGAGCTTGCTCACCTTTATGGGTAATTGGATAGAGTAGCTTTGGGTCAAAGCGGGCAATACGGGCCAGCATTTCCGCATCCCGAGCATCGTTTTTCTGGTCACTCTCCCAGATGGCTCTCAGTTTTCTTGGGTTACCAACAAGGACCTCACATCCAGCATTTGTCAATAACCTACTGATCCACCCGGAGTGCGTTCCTGCTTCCAGTGCAACCAGAGCTCCCTCATAGGCGTTAAAAAAAGACCGTATCGCCTCAGCTGTATTTTCGATGGATATATCTTTCTTTATCGTTTCTCCGGCTGCGTTAAGAACATGGATTTGATTCTTTTTATCGCCGAGGTCCATTCCTATTGTTATACTATGCATGGCTGGTTCTCCTTTAATTGCAGCATCTGACTGCGTTGAGTTAGTTCTTGTCGAACATGCTATGTGTAGCATAAAACTCGGGAGGTGAACCAGCCTTCTCATTTTACCTTACCT
>NZ_JAFFQD010000126.1 GCF_016918565.1 Desulfogranum marinum | reverse complement strand
GCTGCATATCCTTATAAAGGAGGTGATCCAGCCCCAGGTTCCCCTAGGGCTACCTTGTTACGACTTCACCCCAGTTACCAGCCATACCTTGGCAGCCTCCATCCCGAAGGTTTGGTCAACTGCTTCTGGTACAACCGACTCCCGTGGTGTGACGGGCGGTGTGTACAAGGCCCGGGAACGTATTCACCGTGGCATGCTGATCCACGATTACTAGCGATTCCGACTTCATGGAGTCGAGTTGCAGACTCCAATCCGGACTGAGACCGGCTTTACGGGATTCGCTTCAGGTCGCCCTGTCGCTGCCCTTTGTACCGGCCATTGTAGTACGTGTGTAGCCCTGGTCATAAAGGCCATGAGGACTTGACGTCATCCCCACCTTCCTCCGGTTTGACACCGGCAGTCCCTTTAGAGTGCTCAGCCGAACTGCTAGCAACTAAAGGCAAGGGTTGCGCTCGTTGCGGGACTTAACCCAACATCTCACGACACGAGCTGACGACAGCCATGCAGCACCTGTCACCAAGTTCTCCGAAAAGCACTCTTCTATTTCTAGAAGATTCTTGGGATGTCAAGACCAGGTAAGGTTCTTCGCGTTGCATCGAATTAAACCACATACTCCACCGCTTGTGCGGGCCCCCGTCAATTTCTTTGAGTTTTAATCTTGCGACCGTACTCCCCAGGCGGTCAACTTAATGCGTTAGCTGCGGCACAGAGGGGATCAACACCCCCTACACCTAGTTGACATCGTTTACGGCGTGGACTACCAGGGTATCTAATCCTGTTTGCTCCCCACGCTTTCGCACCTCAGCGTCAGTATTCAGCCAGAAAGTCGCCTTCGCCACTGGTATTCCTCCTGATATCTACGAATTTCACCTCTACACCAGGAATTCCACTTTCCCCTCTGATACTCAAGCCTAATAGTTTCAAATGCACTTCCACGGTTAAGCCGTGGGCTTTCACATCTGACTTATCAGGCCGCCTGCGTGCCCTTTACGCCCAGTAATTCCGAACAACGCTTGCACCCTCCGTATTACCGCGGCTGCTGGCACGGAGTTAGCCGGTGCTTCCTTTAAAGGTACCGTCAAACATAACAAGTATTAATCATTATGCATTTCTTCCCTTTTGACAGAGCTTTACGACCCGAAAGCCTTCCTCACTCACGCGGCGTCGCTGCGTCAGGGTTGCCCCCATTGCGCAATATTCCTCACTGCTGCCTCCCGTAGGAGTCTGGCCCGTGTTTCAGTGCCAGTGTGACGGATCATCCTCTCAGACCCGCTAACCATCGATGCCTTGGTAGGCTCTTACCCCACCAACTAGCTAATGGTACGCAGACCCCTCCTCATGCAGTAGCTTATATCAGAGGCCACCTTTTCTTATTACGCTTATGAAAAACAAGAACATCCGGTATTAGTCCACCTTTCGGTGGGGTATCCCAGACATAAGGACAGGTTATCTACGCGTTACTCACCCGTGCGCCACTCTACTAGAATTCCGAAGAATCCGTTCGCGTTCGACTTGCATGTGTTAAGCACGCCGCCAGCGTTCGTTCTGAGCCAGAATCAAACTCTCCAGTTTATATCCTAGCCACAATCACTTACGATTGGACTTACTTACTTCAAAAAAACCAAAATCAATTGGCCCGCTTGTTTACTGTTCAGTTGTCAAAGATCAA
>NZ_JAFFQD010000125.1 GCF_016918565.1 Desulfogranum marinum | reverse complement strand
CAGAGTCTCCTGACTGACAGTTAAATACTCAATAGTAGTAATAATATAAGTATCCTACCTTCTAGGAGCATCCATGCAATTCTATTCCCTTTTCCTCTTCTTTCCATGGTACGAGTACCTCTGATTGCAAGCAGGTTGGATAGCAACTACTCTCAACATACTGATATTGTTATATTACTACTATACTACTTGGTTTAATCTCTACAGCACCAACCCATCCACAAACTCCATACACACCCCTTCCCTGAATTCTATTTTTCATCGCCCACATCGTCCGTGTCGTCTGTATCATCATATGTGGCAGGGACGATCGGACGGTCAGGGCGATATTTTTCCTACCTCCAAAGGTTAATGGTCGAACAAGTTTTATGACGTGGTGAGAGTGTAATTGCCGCCCTGTCGCTTTGTAGCAGGTAAAATTTATACTGATAAATTATAGCCCCCACCCATACGAAGGGGTGAGTACTCATTCCATTGCCTGCTCCTGTGTCTTGGCAACTTTCCATTAAAAGCATAGTGGTCCAGTTTTTGTGAAGAGGATTGGCCATCTGGTTACCACTCCCCCCCCATTCACTTTTTACAGGAGATTATTATGACCAACACAAATGGAAATCAGTTTTTACCCGAAGAACTTGTCACTATGCGTCATTACGACAAACGAACAGGCCAGTGGCGTGAGTCCGACTACCCCAAGGTTGGAGGACGTTTAAGGCTTGCCCATGGCCTTAATGGAAGCCTGGACATCAGTACTGAAATCATTAAGTACGACGGCAATGTGGCAGTGGTTAAAGCGCTTTGCTCAACGGACAAGGGGTCCTACACAGGAATCAGTATGGCCAGTGTTGAGCGGGATGCCAAGATTGCACCGGCTATATTGGAATTAGCAGAGACGCGGGCAATAGCCAGAGCCTTACGATTTGCCGGTTATGGCGTTGAATATTGTTCTGCAGAAGAGGTGTCACACCTGGACAGTGAAAAAGAAGATTCTTCTTACCCGCCGGTCGATAATATTCCTCTGGAGCAACAGGAGCCTATCTATCATCAGACAGCACCCGTTAGCATTCAACCTGGCAATGGAAGCTATGGCAATCGCAGTAACGGTAATAATGGCAATGGAAACGGCCAGTCACGTCTTTCCCAAAAGCAGCATTCCTTTCTCTTAAGCTTAGCCGACGACAGAAGCATTACCCGCAAGGAACTCGATACTATGAGTCGGGAAAGATATGGATGCGTTGTCAGCTTTTTATCGAAGAATGATGCGAGCAGTTTTATCGGAGAATTAACTGGCAATTAATCAGTTTCAACTAATCCAACAATGAAGGGGAGTTCGGGCAACCGGCTCCTCTTTTTTTGTGCCCAAAATTTGGAGGATATTATGTCACAAGCAATACAATCCATGAGAAACCAGCTTCACATCAGTCACTCCCAGATCTTCACGTATCTAAGCTGTAGCTTACGCTATTCTTTCAGATATATCATTGGGCTGCCAGTAGAACACAGCAGTATCGCGCTTCATTTCGGCAAGGCTATTCACGCAGCATTAGAGGTGTTCTGCGTATTCCACTGAATCCGGCCACCCATTCCAGTCGAAACCGGCCAGTCAGTCCACGTGATTCCGGCCACCTATTCCAGTGAAACTGGCCAGGTGGTCGGAGCGAAGCGACGCTGTTATTTTTTCA
>NZ_JAFFQD010000124.1 GCF_016918565.1 Desulfogranum marinum | reverse complement strand
TACCTAAATCCTGCAGATAGTTGAAAAGAAATCATGAAAATGGCAATATCCTTAAAGTGTTAACGACCAAATTACCACAATAAGGAGTCACCATTTCCATGAAGAAAAAACAGCATAAACGATCTGCCAGAGTATCGCCAAAAAAAATTACGTTCAGCAAGGGGGCGAAAGGGCTTACAGCGCAAGCAGGCCTAATACCAGTAGTTCAATTTCTGCAAAATCAAGGGATTGTTGAACTTGTGAGGGATACCGTAAATCACAAACGAGGAGCTAATGCGCTTTACGATGCAGTTGATGCAATTTTTCTCCCGCTTGTAGCAATTATTGGAGGAGCCCGTTCAATCCGAGCGATTGTCGCCGTATGGTCAGACAGTGTCCTTTGTCGTGCTGCCGGTTGGTTGAGCATTCCTGACGAAACAACCTTTGGTCGTTTATTTCGATCATTTTCTCAATGCCACGTAAATGACATGGAAGTATTGAACCACCGACTCCGTGGACGACTATGGCGCAAAGCTCTTCGATCCGGAAAGAGTAAAGTAAGCGTCATTCTGAGTAAGGTGGTTGATGTGGATTCGACGGAAAAGACTGCCTATGGCTCACAGGAAGGAACCGCGAAAGGGTACAATCCACATAAGCGCGGCGCGGTATCATATCATCCATTGCTTGCCTTTTGCACTGAGACCAAGGAGATACTTCAGGGCTGGCTACGATGCGGTAATGCCTATACAAGCAATGGGGTAGTGGAATTTACCAAGCAACTTTTAGCCCATCTCCCTAATCGTACCCGGATTCTTTTTCGGGGCGACAGTGGATTTTTTGTGGGAGCCTTACTTGATCTACTGGATGATGGTGGTCATGGCTATTTGGTAAAGGTTAAACTCAAGGGCCTGGCTAATTTGCTTGGTGGACAACAGTGGGAACCAGTACCGAAACAGGCAGGATGGGAGCAATGTTCATTTTTTCATCAATGCACAACATGGTCTACAGCTCGACTATTCGTTGCAGTGCGTATGGAAAAACCGGTAGATCCTAAAAAAGCAGCTACCTTGTTTGAGATAAAGGAATACGATTATTTTTGCTACGTTAGCACTGATAACGACAATCCTTGGGAGGTTCACAAACAGTATGGGCAACGTGCCACCTGCGAGACGTGGATCGAGGAGGCCAAAAACCAGACAGCCTTGGCCCATATTAAGACGGATGATTTCTGGGCCAACAGTATATTATTCCAAAGTGCAATCTTAGCATACAACACTGTGCGTTGGATGGCCTTGTTGAGCGGAAACAAGTTGCTGCGGCGTTGGGAACCAGCGACGATACGAACCTTTCTTGTTCGAATGGCAGCAAAGTTTACAACAGGTAGTCGCCAGCAAAAGGTAACGGCTCCAGAAAGAATGCTCTATTCTAGACAATGGGATGAATGGGTGGCTGTAGGAGAAAGCTGACCCCTTTCTTCGCGGTATTGCAAAATGCATTTTAACGAAGTGAAGGGAAAGGTGCGCCTTGAATCGAAAAAATATGCCTTGCTTCAGGGCAACCTGGGCGATGTTACACGAAAATTCTCGTGTTAAGTCACCTCCTGAGCACATTTCTGCATAAATTTTTTCAATGTGGCAACGAGTGCAACCAAAAAGCGGCGTTTCTTGGCTAGGTAATCCGCTCTAAAGATTAATTGCAGGATTTAGGT
>NZ_JAFFQD010000123.1 GCF_016918565.1 Desulfogranum marinum | reverse complement strand
TTAGAAATTCCAGAAAGTATCGATTTCCTCTCCAGACATATCCCAGACCACGTTGTGCGGAGCAATGGGTTCTTCAGCAAAAAATTCAGGCAGGCGATCATCCAGGTTGGTAAATCCGGCTGCCTGGTTAAAGGCTCTTTCTGTTTTCAGGATATACTGACCAAGGCTCACAACGTCATCTGCGGTCAAGGCAATACCAAAACGAGCATTGAGCATATCAATCAAAGACGGCAGACAGGTAGCATCGTCAAGAGCGGCAAAGGCGATGAACAGGCACATGCCGGTGGAGTCGATGGCAGCGGTCGCAATCTGCAGATTACGGGAAAGCTCTACCTGGCCCTCATGGGTCAATGGATCAACCGACCCACCGACACCAAGGATATTGGTTGCAATGGTGTAGCCCATGGTATGGTCGGCACCCTGGGTTGAGGTCGCATAGGTGATGCCGATACCTTTGATTGCACGTGGGTCATAGGCGGGAATTGCCTGATTTTTGACCACTGGTACCCGGGTAACGCCAAACGCTCTGCCCACAGAACCTGCGCCATTACCAATGATTCTGCCGAGTGGGGTGCCCTTGGCAATGTCTTCCTTGAGCATACGGCAGATACCTGCACCATCACCAAACTCAAGCACGCCGGCTTCCATGGCCACACCAAAGGCCACCGGAATCTCAATGGAATCCACACCGATGTCGTCCATCAGGTTGTCTGCTTCGGCAACGTAATCCAGATCATCCACGCAGCAGTCTGCACCCAAAGCCCAGATGGACTCGTATTCAAAACCAGAGGTGCGATATTGCTTGTCAGGACCATTGAACACCTGGGAGCATTTAATTACGCAACCTGGGTGACAGTTATGGGAAGGCTTGCCGCCACGCGCGACAATGGTGTCGTGCATGGTCTCACCGGAGATCTTTTCGTGCCCTTCAAATTGGCCGGTTGTAAAGTTTTTGGTCGGCAGTGCGCCTGCTTCGTTAATAATGTTGACTAGTACGTTGGTACCGTACTGTCCCAGAGCCTGGCTGATAGGATTGTCGATCAAAGCTTTGGCAAAGGCGCGGTTAGCTGTCTTGAAAGCCTCCGGCTCGGCAATTTCGACTTTACGGGTTGTTTCGGCAACGGAAATGAACTTAATTTTTTTAGAGCCCATAACTGCGCCCAAGCCGCCACGGCCATTGGAACGCATTTTGGAATCGGGATCTTTTACAGAGATATTGGCTGCAGCCAATTTCATCTCACCGGCAGGGCCGATGGTAATGACGCCTGTTTTTTTGGTAAACCGGTTTTCCACGGCCTCGGCCACTGCAAAGTTACCTTTGCCGATCAGCTCGGTTTCTTCATTGATGGTGATGCTGTCTTCACTGAGGTGCAGGTTGTACCAGGTGTCACCTTCAGGCATGCCTTCAATAATAATCGCTTTAACGCCGAGTCGTGCCAGCATCTGAGCAGAAGTTCCACCGGCATTGGCTTCTTTGATGGTACCGGTGAGCGGACTTTTAGCACCACAGGAAAGTCGACCGGAGTTGGCTGCAGTTGTTCCGGAAAGCAGCCCAGGAGCAAAGACCAGCTTGTTGTTTTTTCCCAGTGGATGACAGGTAGGCTCGACTTCGGCTGCAACGATGGTGGAGGTCAGGCCCCTGCCGCCATGTCCTGCCCAGTCTGCAGGCACATCTTCAATAGAAGTGCTCAAGTCGGTCAT
>NZ_JAFFQD010000122.1 GCF_016918565.1 Desulfogranum marinum | reverse complement strand
TCAAGGTTTGCTTTCTATCAAAGATCTATGGGTAAACATCCATTACCCGGCTACGGCTCGGTAGCTCATGGGAACCGCCTAGTGCGGACCCGCATGCTAGGTGGTGTGGGGGCTGGGGGAGAGAATCCCCCGGCTACCCGATTAAAAAAAAAGCTGTAATTGTGGTCTGTCCCCTAATTGCTCACTGTGGGCTCGCCCTAATTAGCCTCGACAAGAGTCAAGCAAAGACCTGACCCCAAGTTTTATTGTTTATTAGGGTTTAACGGTATTTGCTACTGGCACTCTAGCTTTACATTTATCGTGGTACGTCCCCTATTATTATGGGCCATCGTATCAGCTCGCTTTCGTGAAAATAAGCTACGTATCCAGTTCATAATTTTTGTATTTGCCTACGCGTTGATCATCGGTTTATCCGGCACATTAGTTTGTTGAGGGAAAGTTGTAATTATGGTCTGTCCCCGATAGATTCACGAGGGGGTGACGGTATTTTTATCGTGGTATGTCCCATGTTATCCCTAGAAGAGTCAAGCAAAGATTTGACTCCTATTTTTTCTGAAATTGTAATCTTAATATGGCATCGTCAAAATATTGACGATCTCCATATCCGACAATTTGCAAGATGAGCTATCTCGTCATGAAAATGACAAATGAAATGGAGTGTCATTTTTTCTTCTCATTTCACTTAACCTCCCAAAAAAAGATATCGCACGTTACAGCGCATAACAATTTTAAATCATTATTCTTTGTTGGCCCCTTCCATTTTTTAAATGTTGAATTCCAAGTTTGGTATGAAGGATGCAGAAATAAAGACAAAAAGGTTCTTGAAATAATCAATACTTTGTTCTGTGAAACAGAGGTTAAGGGTGCCTGCAAACACTACAGGGTAATCTAAAGCACGGAATCGTCGCTAAGCGAGCTAGACCACTTCTATCAAATGAGATACTGATTATGATTACAGAATATAATAGCGCCCCAGTTGCGTATACCCCTATAATCAACACTGCCGACATGCTTTCCATCGCTGAAGATAGGTGTCTCCAACTTAGAGAAATGTTTGACGCAGATGAAATGATTCAGGAAGCCCTATGTGAAATAATAGCCCTGGAGAAAGATCTAGCGTAGCCTGGTTGTACCTTACTCTGAGAATGTTGCCGTCGTGGCAGCCTTATCCATATTCGCTAGACCTGGGCTTAATATACTTCCTGTATCTCCTAATGGGCACCAGGTGAAGAGGAAACTTAATATATTTGGCATGCCTACTCCCAAGGCAGGGGCGCTGAGTTTTCACCCCGCTACAGCACAGGTTTTGAGAGGTGCCCTTTGCAGGATTTACGTTAAAAGCACCTGGAACTGAGTTAAAACCGCCACCACGCTTGCCACCAAACCTTTACTGTTTATCGTGTTCTGCCCCGCTTAAAGGAGAAGATCCAAGCAAATACGTGGACCCTATTTCACACGCTCTCCGTTTGTAGCTTCAGCTAATTCAGCGTTGACAATTTGTTTAATTCGCTGCGTTACTATTGCATCTTGCACTAACCATAGTTTAGGAGCTGCGTAACCAGCCATAATTGACAATGCGAACACCTTCGTTAGTGTCTGTCCGCGAGAAGCTATTTATTTGATTTAGTAAGAGAAAATCGCCTTTTAAGGGGTGCTCTTTTTACGATTTCTGGTAAAGTTTTTTTAGTAAGTCGCTAAAATTACTTGATTAACTATT
>NZ_JAFFQD010000121.1 GCF_016918565.1 Desulfogranum marinum | reverse complement strand
CGGACATGAGCGTCTCCGCTCATCCGGCTCCTATCATCCAGCCGCTGCATAGAGTAATCTCCAATGAGCAAACAGGTCAGGTTGCTTTCGCGCAATACGATCCAACCAATGCCCTGCCCTTCGGCGATGTCCTCGTAGATGTTTATATTTCCTTGTTGCCCAGGTCACCAATCGGCGATTCAGACACTTCAAGGTTGGGTACAAAGCAGATTTGTAGTAACGACCATAGTAGTTGATCCATCCCTGAATGATTGGATTGAACATCCGGGCTAAATCTTCCAGGTCCTTGTCACTACGCTTGGGCCAGTGCCAACGACGTGAGGTTTTTCGAATTGCTTTAGCGGCTTTATTGCTGATTGCAGGGCTGAAGTTGATAAAGTGCTTCCCCCTCTTATTCTTGGATCTCCGGGCACGAAACGTATAGCCCAGAAAATCAAAGCTGGTGCAGGGATATTCTTTTTGCCGGTCATCATCCTTACAATAGACAACTTTCGTCTTTTCAGGATGTAGCTCCAGACCAACTTCCTTCATGCGTTTATTCAGCTTTTCCTTCAAACCTTCTGCCTGAGATTGGCTCTTGCAGTGGCAAACTGCGTCATCAGCATATCTTTCAAATGGTATTGACGAATTCTCCCGTGCCATCCATTTGTCAAATGCATAATGCAAAAAGAGATTGGCCAGCAAAGGGCTGATAACACCCCCCTGCGGAGTCCCTTTGTCCGGATACAATAGAGTTTCATCCATCATGTGAATCGCGGCCTTCAGCCACCTCTCTACATACAGGAGAATCCACTTTTCATCCGTATGCCAACGTACGGCTTTCATCAAAAGATTGTGGTCGATATTATCGAAAAATCCTTTGATATCAAGGTCCAAAACCCAGTTGTATTTCCAACAATTCTTACGCGCCTGGCCAACTGCATCCAAAGCCGATTTACTCGGTCGATAGCCGTAAGAGTCGGAATGAAAATACTTCTCAAACTCCGGCTCCAATTGCTGTTTTACAACCTGCTGGGCAATTCTATCTGACACGGTTGGTATTCCAAGCGGCCTCATCCGGCCATCGTCTTTGGGTATTTCAACCCGTAAGACCGGTGGCGGGAAGTAACTGCCGGAGGACATACGATTCCAGAGCCTGTAGAGATTATTTTGCAAATCCATCTCAAACTCTTCTATCGACTGACCATCAACACCAGCAGCTCCTTTATTAGCTCTCACCCGTTTATATGCTTCCCACACCTCGTGTTTAGAAATATAAAACGGCTTTGCCTGGTTCAATCCGATCCTCCTGTTTCCAGTTGTCTTCTTTACTTCAAGCTGGACGATGCTTCCCCTTCGCTCCAGTTCCATTACAAAACCTTCATCACTACTACGGGTCGCTCCGTCCCTGTGCTCTGCATCAGTACTCTCACACTTGTGGGGCTTCCACTTGTGTTTCTCCCTTAGCAGCAGAGCGACAGGTTCCCACGTTCCGCATAAAAGCCTATATCAAGTTCACGCCATCTTCATGCCGGAGGTCATCTGGCCAGTAAGCAGGTATCCGCCAGACTTATCCCAAGGTAACGACCAGCCCTCGGTTTTGACTCTCATCCCTATGCTTTCGACATTTCAGCAATGGTTCATTCACATTCGTCTCCATGATACTCACCTGACAAGGTCAAGCCTTGCCTTTTCCGTAACGCTCACCACCCCGGCTCTTTACCGACGCAGCTTACGGTGGTTTGAAGCCTCCACCTGTATGGCGACTTCGAGGGGCCTTCCCTCATCTTTTATGCAGCATAGCTGCACTGGGTGTTGAACACCCGTGCGTGCCTTCGTGGCACACA
>NZ_JAFFQD010000120.1 GCF_016918565.1 Desulfogranum marinum | reverse complement strand
TCGGGGCGATTGAGTTGTTCGCTGCAACCCCAAAAACACGAAAATTTAAATGTTGAATTGACCCTGATTTCCATATTTATCGCATAATTAAAGACGCTGGGGAATAAACCATTTATTCGAGATTCCCCTAAGACACAAACCGACCTGCGAAACTTCCGTGTGCCAAGTAATGGATTTCATGCTGACAATTGGTTGGAGGTATCATCAATGAGCTGGGATTGGGATTGGTTTGAGTATGTAAATAAATGGAATCCTGGTAAGACTGCAAACCTGTTTGCTCTTACACCTCAGAAGCTTAAGCATGTTTACAATTATCTCTGCCTGGAGCTAGAGGCATGTGATCCTCTGTGGCAATGGGCCCAGCTCACTCAGTTCGTAACAGTGGATGAGCGTGCAAAATTGAAGAAGGATGCTCTATTAGCTGAAACGATCCGCTCAGCTGCTCGTATGGTCAGTTCGCTAAATAAAGACATTTACGAAGAAGAGTTTCCACCGCCCAACGAAGTGCTCGGTACTGTCATAAACCACATACCAGAGTTGTCAATAAGGAAAGATGTGCGTGAGTACCTAGAGTATGTCGTTAACCGTTTTGGGTTAAATCCTCGGCCTAAACTATCACTGCTTGTAGAAGGTCAAACTGAAGAGATGGCCATTCTCAAGATATTCGAGGAATACTATGAAGTCCATCCAAGCATTCTAGGTATTGAAATAGTCGTGCTGACTGGTGTTGACTTGGCGACTGGCAACAAAAAAGATGATCGTTTCAGCGCTATTTTTCGTCTGTTGGATTACCTACACAGTAATCAAACGATCAGTTTCCTGATTCTTGATAATGAAAACTATGCTAGCAAGTTAAAAGAGGCTGCAAAAAAGGTAAAATCGATACATAGCCAATACAGATATGTTACACGAAACGATTATATCAAGATCTGGCGAGATTCTTTCGAATTTGACAATTTTTCTTGCACAGAAATTGCCTCGGCCTTTAATGCTATATCGAAAGGGAGAGCCACATTTTCTGTAAGTGATATTAGAGATTGCAAAGAGAATTCCAATTCAGGAAGCGCCTTGAAGCAGCTGTATAGAGTGAAGTGCTCATACGGACTGCCGAAAATTGAATTCAATGAAGAACTAGTCAAACTTATGTTGTCCCCTCAGTCAAACAAGAAAGTTTCTAACAGGGAAATTGTGAAAGTCTTGGATAGGGTGATTAAACTTGCCAATCTAAATCACTTTCCTGTCATGAAGAGAATAAAAGATAAAAACCAAAGGTCAAAATATTTAGGCAAAAAAGTATAGGATTGACGAATACCTCCTTTCTCTTTCTGGTTAAACGCCTTAAAAAAGTGGTTATGAGAAGAGGAGTTGGGTTTATTTCAAAGAGTCAAGATTTCTCCTATATAGTTTCAGAATTGTTTGCCGCCGGTCATAAAATATTCGATTTTTTTATTTAAATTTAACCTAATACATTGTTCTTTCTGAGAAAATAAACATGGCAATTGTCCACCACAACATCCCTGCACATTTAAATTATTTCTTGTGTCTAGAGGATGATATACAACAACTATCTCGATGGATCGAATTCTCACCAGATAACCAAAATGTTTATTCAATAGAACTCGCTAGACTTCTCATGACTGCATCTGCAGAAGCAGATATTATCGCTAAAGCTCTTTGCCTAAATATTGATCAACAATTTAGTGGTAGAAACATCCACGATTACCAGGGCAGTCTGACTACCCTGAAAATCGTCTAAAGCGAACATCCTAATCGTAAGACCCTACTTTATAAGCACGGTTTTATTGAATTACCGTGCTTTTTTTCTTGTCTTTAAACGTGTACGTATTATAATTATACGACCATCTTA
>NZ_JAFFQD010000011.1 GCF_016918565.1 Desulfogranum marinum | reverse complement strand
TAGTACGTCTTGGCGTATACCTGTTGTTTCGGTCATCGAGTCCTCCTTTTTCTTTGTTGAAAAAACAGGATGTTAATGACCGCATTATAACACTTTATGCGGTTTTCACTTTGTTACGTATAAACAGGAATAGTCATAAGTCATTCGATTTCGCTAGTGGTTACAATTGCCTACGCTAGTCTCCAGCATTGCGGTAAAGGTTATCCCTGTAGGACCCACAGTCTAAACCATAAAGTTCTAGGCGGAAGGCTTCTGCTAAAAATATGATCGAGCAGGATAAAATTGAACTTTGAAACATTCATCGTATGCCACATGCAACATGATTCATCCCGCAACGATCATGATTACGTTTTCTGGTAGTGGACACGAGAAAGAAAACGTCGATCTTAACAAGTAACCCCATTCGCCTGTCCTGCGCACTATTGGATAAAAGAAGTAGAGCGCAGCCCCCCCGTTTGTCCTCCCCCCCCCTATGCACTTGGCATATTTGCATCGTTTTTGGTTTTCTTCTTCCGCCCGGCAATACATATTATTTTTTTTGAAATCATTCAAACAATACGGAAATCAAAAACTAACTCCCCAAAAACTCAACCCGAACAAATGCAAGTTAGATAATGTTCGAAGATCTAGGGTGGGAAGGCAATTCCGAATGTATGTGTTGCAATAACACTAAAATAAACCAGGACAGTACATAACTGTTCCTGATCTTTTCAGCGGATAATTGCCCCTACACCTAATTGTTTTACAGAGAAGTACAAGCTGTTTCATTATCAATCAAGATTTCAGATTGTATACCCAAAGGGAGGGGAAAGTGATGATTCGGAAGAATTACCTGAAAATTCTGGCATTGGCGGCGGTCGTGGGTTCGCCGGTCGCTATCGTGGGCTCTGTATCGGCCGGAGAGTATCTGGCCGGTGATTTTCACCAGCACACCCTGTACACCGACGGTTCCTACCCGTTCATGCAGGTAATGGAAGAAAACGCAAGCTACGGGCTTGACTGGTGGGCGAACTCTGAACACGGAGGAGAGCGCAACCGAGACGGCAACGGTAACTATTGGGACGACACAGAGGTATACCCGACAAACCCGATACTCGGTGACTATGAAGCAAGTGGTAGCCACCAGGAAATGTGGCGGTGGCAGAGTCTACGTGACTATGTCTATCCCAATATTGAGACTACTCGTGAAGAGTACAGCGACAAAATCGTCATCAGCGGTCTTGAGCAAAATGTTCCGGGCCACGAGCATTGTTCCACCGCAATATATCAATACGATAGTACCGCTACCGCAATCAGCGAATTCGAGTACCGTTTTGACCGTTCCGACGACGATACCAGCCGCGACGGCGAAGAAGGACTGCTGGATGGTTTCGGCACACTTGCCAAAACCAACGACACTGAAGACGATGCTATCTACGGTGTTGAGTGGATGCAGGCTATGAAAGATCAAGGTTTTGGTGATGCCTGGGTCGTACCTGCCCATGTAGAGCGTGCCTGGAGTTACCATATTGAGGACTTCCGTAACTGGATGGATGCAGGTCCGGATGTCGCTATCGGTTTCGAGGGTGCACCTGGGCACCAGACTTCAGGCGATCGTGGTTTCAGCCGCGGCTCTCTGGGTGGTGGCACCTACGGCGGTACCGGTTTCTACGTTGCAACCATAGGTGGACTGTGGGATGCGCTTGCTGCCGAGGGACGTAAATTCTTCAACTTTGCGAGTTCAGACTTTCATAATCATTGGTCAACCGGCGGTTCCGACTTCTGGCCGGGCGAGTATCAAAAGACCTACACCTACATCAATAATGATGCTAAAGACAAGATCCAGGCAGTTTTCGATGGTAACCGTTCAGGTAACAGCTGGAACGTTCAGGGCGACCTGATCGACGAGCTGCAGTTCACTGCAAAGAGCAAAGGTAGCAGCGCCATGATGGGTGAGACCCTCAAGGTGAAGGCGGGCGACCACGTTCAGATTAAAATCAAGGTACACGATCCTGTCGGAACGAACTTCTGTCCGTTTGACATGCTGAATCCTTCCCTAGACCAGGTAGGTATCGAGCAGCCGCTGAATATGCCGGAACTAGATCATATCGACCTGATCGCCGGTACCATTACCGGAAATGCACCGGTAACAAATCCGGAAGACGTCGTTGCAACCGATTATGGAACCGATACCCAGGTTATCAGAACGTTTGAGCGTAATGGAGGTTCATACAAGGACGGTTACATGACCTATGTTCTTAACTTCAAAGTTGAAAAGTCAATGTTCCTCCGCCTCCGCGGCACCAACCTCCCGGCAAACGTACCGTTTGAGACCGATGAAGACGGCAACCCGCTCGCCGATTCCGAGGCAAGCGACAAAATCTACTCACTTATGGACGCAGTAGAGCTTGAGGATCTGCTTCAGGAAAATGTTACCATTGCAACCAACAGCAAGCTGGATGAAGTTGCTGAAGCGTATGCCGATCTGTGGTTCTACTCCAACCCAATATACATCGAGGTTGAGTAAATATTTCCGACACCGTTGAAGTAACGTGGTTTCATGAATGTGTGGGCGGGAAACTGCCCGCACGTTTTTTTTTAGGACATTTTCATCTATCGACTGGGCGTATGCGACTTATCTACCTCTATTTCGTTTTTTTTCTTTCCGGTCTGGCAGGGTTGGGCTACGAAATCCTCTGGACCAGGATGTTTTCGGTCAGTCTCGGACACGAAATCTCCAGTATGCTCGCTGTGGTGTGTGCTTTCTTCGGCGGAATCTGTCTTGGCGGATGGGTATTTGACAGACCGGTCAGCAGAAGTCGGGTTCCCGGACTCTGGTACATGGCCTTTGAAATTATAATCGGTGGATGGGCCTTATTACTTACCACCCTAGTTCCGGTCATCAACCCACTCGTTGCGTCCCTGATTGGTGCGGAACCGACCTTTTTCCATCACTGGCTCACAGTTTTTCTCTGTGTCTTTATCCTTCTTCTGCCGGCAACAGCCGCCATGGGAGGAACCCTAGCCGCCATGGACAGGTTGTTTACCCGACTCAAGGACGAATTTTCGGTTGCCGGCCTTTATGGCATAAACACAATGGGTGCTATGGCAGGTACCGTTTTGGTCTCGTTCCGCCTTATCCCGTCACTTGGTATTACTGCCGCCTCATACATACTGATTTTCTGCAACATCCTCTGCGCTGCCGGTGTGTGGAGCACCCAGCAAAAACAACTCGTGGATCAACCTATCTCTGCAGGGACGGCAAAAGACGCAATATTCTCAAGCACCAGGATTTTTATAACACTCATCGTAACCGGTTTCCTGGGTGTGACGTTTGAGGTGGTTATGGTGCGGGCCTTAAGCCAGATGCTTGAAAACACGGTTTTTACCTTCACACTCTTGCTTTCGGTTTACCTGGCGGGAACAGCGATCGGATCGATGCTCTACCAGTGCTTTGGCCGCCGTTTTGAATTCACTCAAGGACTGACCGTACTGGTTGTCGCTACGTCTTCCTTTTGTTTGCTCTCAATCATTGTCCTCCCTCATGCTGAGGACATTTTCATTTCACTCCACAGATCGTTGGGTGAGGGGTTCCGACAGGCAATTCTTTCCGAGACTCTGCTGGGGATCATTATCTTTCTTTTGCCAACCATTCTAATGGGGGCAACCTTCAGTCATCTCGCACAACATCTCAAAAAACCTTCAGGAGGTGTCGGCAAGGCTTTAAGCCTGAATACACTCGGAGGAACAGTGGCTCCTCCCTTGGCAGGAATCTACCTGTTGCCGGCCTTTGGCTTGAAACCTGTCTTGCTCGCCCTTGCCGGATGCTACTTACTCCTCATCCCACGGCTTAGAACCCGGTCGGCGGGAGCTGCCCTGGTCCCGGTTATTATGCTCGGGATGCTCTTTTTCGACCAAAATCCGTACCGGTTTATCACAACCGACCGGGACGATGTCCTCGTTTCCTACCAAGAAGGAATTACGGCAACCGTTTCGGTAATTCAGGATTCCGATAAAAACGTTCACCTGAAGGTGAATAACCAATTCCAAATGGGTGGCACATCATCGGTATACTCCGACCTCCGTCAGGCCCAGTTACCCCTGCTGTTGCACGAAAGACCGGAGTCCGCACTCTTTCTGGGGCTGGGGACCGGGGTAACCTTCTCCGGCGCCGCAGATTATCCGGGCCTGCAGGCCGAAGCAGTCGAGTTGATCCCCGAAGTTATCAAGGCGACGAAACATTTTCAAAAAGCCTCCGGTGACCTTGATCAGTCGAAGAACCTGAGAATAGTGAGTGGGGACGCCAGGCACTATGTAACGGCAACCGAGAAAAAATATGACGTCGTTATCGCCGATCTTTTCCATCCGGCTCGGGACGGCGCAGGAGCACTTTATAGCCTAGAGCATTTCCGCTCGATCAGAAATGTCCTTACTGAAGACGGCCTGTTTTGCCAATGGCTGCCACTCTACCAGATGAATCTCGCGACCCTGAAAGTGATTATTCGAACCTTTATGGAAGTATTCCCGGAAGGGCAGGCATACCTTGCTCATTACAGTATTACCAACCCGATTATCGGGCTTGTGGGAAGCACTTCCGCACTAAGATACCCTGAGAAGTGGTTCAGGGAGAAGATGCGGGATCCGGCTATAAGAAAAAAGGTGCTTCCACTTAAGTATGATAGCTTCTACAGTTTGTTCGGAACCTTTCTTGCCGGAAATGCATCGCTAAAAGAATACAGTGGTGGTGCATCGATAAACAGCGACGACCATCCTGTGGTTATCTACCAGGCCCCCAGATTTCTCTACTCCGAACAGGAGCCTCCCTATACACGGCTCATCAGCCTGGTCAATGAGCTGGGGCCGGCCTCTCCTGAAGATATTTTGGCCGATTATATTACCGAGGAAGATTACCTGGCAAAGGAGCGATTACAGGCCTACTGGAAAGCAAGAAATTCCTTCCTTTTGGCGGGAACGAAAATTGAGAAAACGAGGGATGTACAAAAGCTTTATGAATCGGCAAGGGAACCGCTTCTGGCAGTAATACGACAAAGCCTCGATTTTTCTGCTGCATATTATCCACTGCTTTCAATTGCCTACGAAATTTACCCATATAACAGGGACGCTTCATACCAGCTGTTAAATGACTTGATTCGGGTAAACCCCATGAAGCGTGAAGCTGCATTACTCCAACAAAAGATATTTGCTGAATAGCCAAACAGACCCATCTTTTATGTGCAGGATTTGAAGGGTAGCCTGATGAATTAAGAAAACTTTCTGAAACACGGAGAGAACAGTTCTGTAAGATAATTGATTACAACAATAAAAAACTTAGGAATGAGGACATTCCTGCTTACCATAAGATGCTTGAAATCATACAAAATAATATGTGGCTGGCTGAAAAGAGCACGTTAAAACATTTTCCAAAGCTAATTGAATTCGTTGACTTATGGGATCGGTTTTTAAAAGATACTCTGCCGGGTGAAGTTGTGCAGGCACTAGGCCATTCAGAAAAGTCGCTTCATCCATTGTATGAGGACTTGCAGCAGCGGCATGACGAACTTAGAGCAAAACTATCTGAAGGAAAGATATAATAGTATAAGTATTAACCCGTTGCTGGTAAGGACGCGCAAAACGACCGCGCGCCTCACAGCAATACGCTAACATTGCCACATCGAAGGTCTCATTATCCTAACAGTATCTCTACTAGACTTTCTTCCTGTAAGGTCCTGGCCTGTCAGACTGGAGAGTTGCTCCATTTTCAGCATGTGCCTCCACGGTGCCAACACTACAAAATTAAATCGCCGGCTTTTTACGGCGAAAAATGCCGTAAATTGATATCTGCTTAAACCAGAGTGGAAGGGGTGATTCCACTACCCAAAGTTTTTCACCCAGAAGTGGCAGATATAGTTTGGAAAAATAGACGGACCGGGGATTTTTTGCTTACTGAAACTATTTGGAGTCGATAAGCTTGTAACGTATTCGCAAGACGCCATCGTTAAAATCATGGGAGGATAGCAGGAAGGTACCGATTTCTGATGTCCGCTTAACATGTTCGCCAATACAGGGGCAAGCGTCAAAATCGCCTACATGAACAATCCGAATTTCCTTTGCACCATCCGGAAGACGCGTGAGATTGTAGAGTTTTGCGGCCTCGGCCAAAGATATCATTTCTGCACCCACCACCAGATCGGCTAAGATAGCCTCATTTACCGCCGCCTCAATTTGCTGGGCCTCGACATCTGTCAATTCACGACCAAAATGGTAATCACATTTGGACTTTTTCTTGTTCACATGAGCACTGAAGCAGCGCCCGCACTCAAATTTTCTGACCATGACCTGATTGAGAATGTGTTCTGCCGAGTGCATGCGTGGAACGTACAATTTTGACATATTGATAATGTATATTTTTTTAAGGTGGGAAAAGAAAGTCGTGATCACATGGGCAGTGCGAATCACGGCTTCCTGAAAGATCATTACGGCGAGATGTATAGGGGATCAAGCATCCTTCGTAAAAGGAAACACCAATCAACACCGAAAGCAAATAAATTCGTTTATCCCATTTTATAAATCAAACCTTTCCGGCTGCAAAAAAAGAAATGTAAACATTCACCCAATTCCAGCTGAAGCAAAACACTAGCATATGGTTTGAGTCAATTGCTGGAGACCTCTGCTCAGATTACGTTAAAGGCTCTGTGGAGACGTGCGCTTTGCTGCAACAGATACGGCAATAGTGGCAGGGAGCGCCTATTTTGTGTCCTCCGTTAATTTTGTTTGCATCACTTGATATGTAGAGACTTCGACAAGAGTCTCTAACCGGACAACTCGTTTATCACCCTCAACGACATGAGATTGCAACTTGTCTATATCCTTATTTAAACCTCTTGTTTCGTCGGTGAGTTTCATGACGTCAATTAGCAACTCTTTCCATCCCGCCATTAGCGCATACACAATACTATACATAACAGGTTGTTTCTGTTTTTCTGACTTTATTTTGTCTTCATTTTGTTTTAAAAGCCATCTTCGCAAGCTTTATATCATTATTTGCTATGGTGCAGGCAGGATTGAATTTTTTTGTATACCTGCTCCTTGAGGGATTCGTAAGTGTGTTTTTCCGGGTAAATCGGCTGTTGAAAGTTGACGGAAATCTTGCTGAACGGTTTGGGCATAATAGAGCCACTTGGCAGGGCCGCAAAGGCACCGTTAATGGTCACCGGTACCACTGGTACATTGAGTTCTTTGCTTAAAATGGCAAAGGTTTTTTTAAAATCGCCAAGCCCGCCGTCCTTCGTCCTGGTACCTTCCGGAAAGATCATGATGTTTTTACCGCTTTTTAAAAGTGCTGCAGTCTTTTGAATAGAAGCTTTGACATCAGATTGAATATCCATAACAATTACATTGTGCCGGTCGGCAAATTTTCGAACCCAATTATTACGCAGGTGCTTTTCCTTGGCATAAAAGTATGTCTTTTTCATCAGGGTGTTGGAAAGTGATGAAGCAACAAAGAGACCGTCAAAAAAGCTTTGATGGTTAGGCGCTATGATGCAAGGGGTGTCGGGAAGGTGCTCACGCCCCTCTGTGCGTATGGAAAAGTAGAGTGAGAGGAGTGCCTTGGACAGATTTTTCAGCAGTACGGTTGTTGCCCAGGTACGAGGCAGAGGGAGGTCGACTTTTTCTTTGATGATTTGTTCCCAGTTGAACACTTCCACGCTGATTCTTTCCTTGTTTTCCTTCACATAGGCACTGAGTCCTGCAGGCGTCTGGTGCTGCATCAGTTCGGATTCGGCAATCTCCAGACCAAAGGTGTTTTTGATGAACACCAGCAGACTGATTTTATCCAGTGAGTCCAGGGCAAGATCAATTTCCAGATGGTCATCCGGGTGAATGGGATGTGCGGTCAGTGATTCGATGTATTGCTTGAGAATGGTGTATTCTTTGTCTTTGGGCTGCTTGGTAGATTTTTTCTTTTGGCTCTTTTGCTGTGCCATTTGAGGCAGAAGAAAGCGCTTGAGCTTGGAGAGCCGTGTTCTTGGCAACTCGTCATCAACCAGCGTAAACTGCATAATTTTATACGCAGGTGAGACGCTTTGGTTAAATTGGTCAAGCACTTGGTTGCGGAAGTAACCTTCTATGTCGGTAATCCCCTTTTCTCTTATCATCGCCAGGTTGGGGCGAATGATGGCTTGAAGAATATCGTTTTTAAGAAAAATTCCCACCTCTGTAATTGCCTGGCTCATGGTCTCAAGTTTATCTTCGAGAAGGACGGGATTGATGTTTTTGCCGCTGGATAGCACCAGGATTTCTTTTTTTCTGCCGGTGATGAACAGGCGTCCCTGGTCGTCGAGGTGACCTACATCTCCAGTGTGAAGCCAACCGTCTTCGAGTACTTCGGCCGTTGCCTCCGGGTTTTTCCAGTACCCCTGCATGATATTTTTACCCTTGGCAAGAATCTCTCCGTCACGGATAGCAATTTCTGTTCCTGGGAGATTTGTCCCTGCTGAGCCTATCTTCAGCTTGCCGGGACGGGTAAAGGTTATCATCGGAGCCGCTTCTGTCATGCCATACCCCTCCAAGACTTCAAAACCTAGAGTGGTAAACTGCTGACCGATTGCTGGGTCCAACGCCGCTCCACCGCAGACCAGGAACTTGAGATGGCCGCCGAATTTTTTATGCACAGACCCAAAGAGCAGCTTAGACAGCGATTGGCTCTGTACCTTATCAGCAAGCTTGTACATCAGGGCGGCGATTTTGTTACTCTGTATTCGACCCATTATAGCGGTGCTGATCAACTTGTAGAGCCGAGGCACGCCGATCAAGACCGTGATCCTGTTTTTTTGCAGGGTCTGGACAATGTCTTCGGACTGGAGGGTGGGGCAGAGGGCAATGGTAGCGCCAATATACAGCGGCGCTACCATTGTGCCGAGAAGCGGAAAGATGTGATGCAGGGGGAGGAGCATTAAAACCCGTTCTTCCCTGTTGTAAATGGGAATGCCTTTGGTCACCGCATCTATATTGACCAGAATGTTGGTAAACGAGAGCATTACTCCCTTGGGCGCTCCAGTGGTGCCGGAGGTGTATATAAGCAAAGCTGTGTGGTCAGGGTCAGGGACTTCTATGGTCTCCGGTGGGGCTGGGAGGTGTTGGTCCAATTCTTCGAAAATGAGCAACTGAGGAGAGTCATCAAGTTGCGCAAGGACTTGATTTACAGTGTCCTTGCATTTTGCAGAACAAAAAATAACTTCAGGTTGACAGTCGCGGGCAATATATTCCAATTCATCCTGGGTGGATAGATAGTCAACCGGGACAACAGTACAACGTTTCATCCATGCAGCATAAAATGCGGCAATCCACTCCAAGCGGTTCTCTGAAAAGATCAGTACCCTTCCAGGGTTGCCGGTAATGGCATCAGCAAGGCCGGCAATAGCGGTCAGAAGCTGGGCGTAGCTTATCGTTTGGTCAGGGAGAATGACAGCAGCTTTATGATGGTCTGTGAGCAGCATGGCGTAATCGATTGTCAAGGGTTATGAGGCTCTATGAGGGAGAAGAATAGATAGTAATAGACTATTATACTACCCTAACTGGATCTTGTGGGCAATAATGGGATTGCCCTACTGTGTCGGTAATCAACATAAAATAGAGAAACAAAATAGTCCCAAGGGAAGCCGCTGATTCGCGAGTGTGTAGTTCTTGCCAAAGATAGAATTGGTACTTTTCTGTCTTGTTGTCTTATACATGGTATTGTACGTTGAAAAGCACGACCCCGGATAGTTCATGAACATTGCGTCACTTTGTTTCATCGCACACAATTTTTTTATGCTGAATAACATCGCATGGAGTGACAAATTTGGGCAATGCCCATCAATGGTCAATTTATTGGCATTGTTTGTACATGCTTTTCTAATGATTACTATTTATCATAGGAAGATCGCTTACCCGGAGTCTATGCTTGTCTATGCATAAGCAAAAACTTTGCATCTGATACTGCCGAAGCTGGTGAAAAAAGCAGAGCGGAGTACTCTTAGAAAAGAGGTGACTGTGTGGAGAATGGTATGATACGGAACAAATCTTTTCAGAGCGAACTGGACCGTCTTCAGGAAGCTGTACAGAGCTGTGAGGCATTTCCTGCTGACTGGATTGTTGCCGGGGATGGCTATAGTGTCAATCCTTCTCTTGAGTTACTGGAACTGCAGGGAATCGGTCTGGCAGATATTGCCCTGGGCAAAGAACGCGAGCCTGAGCCGGGTGAGGAGATGGTGCTGGTCTGGAAGCACCCACGCTCCCATGCTGTTTACTGTCGGCCTGCTTTAGCCAATGATCTGTTGGTACTCAAGCTTGTCCATGAAACAATCGATTTGACGCAAGCTGCCCGTGAGGGAGACGTCACAGTGGGTGCTCTTGAAGCAGTTCTTTTTCAGGCAGTGGAAGATGGTCTTATCATCAGAGCCCCTTCACTTCTTTGCCGTGATCAGGATACGTACCCCACAACATTTTCGGATGAGGAATATCGCTCAACACCGGTTTTTACCCTTCAGTGGCATGTCACCCAGGCTTGTGATCTGCACTGTAAGCACTGCTACGACAGGAGCGACCGGGTGTCGCTCCCTTTTGACAAGGCGTTGGCTGTGCTTGATGACATGCACCGCTTTTGCCACCAGAACAATATACTCGGCCAAATCACCTTTACCGGCGGCAATCCGCTGATGTACCCACGATTCAAAGACCTCTATCAGGCCGCTGCAGACCGGGGGTTTATGTTGGCAATTTTGGGCAATCCAACGTCTGCATCCATTATGGATGAAATTATTGCTGTCCAGCATCCAGAATTTTATCAGGTAAGCCTGGAAGGGCTGGAAGCGCATAATGATGCTATCCGAGGGGAGGGGCATTATCAACGGATTATGGCTTTCTTGGACATATTGCGGCAACGGCAGATCTATTCCATGGTTATGCTGACCCTGACCCAGGCCAACTACGAGCAGGTTATTCCCCTGGCCGAGCAATTGCGGGACAAGACGGATCTGTTTGTCTTTAACAGGTTGACCTTGTTTGGTGAAGGCGCGGCGCTTAAGCCGATTGAACCTGCAGTGTATGAGGATTTTCTCAAGCGCTACCAGGAGGCAGCAAAAGATAACCCGGTTATGGCCTTTAAGGATAACCTGTTTAATCGCATGAATCATTGTGCACAGAATTCGCTGTTTGGCGGTTGCGCAGGTTTTGGCTGTGGAGCTGCTTTCAATTTTGTTTCGCTGCTTCCTGATGGAGAGGTACACGCCTGTCGAAAATTTCCTTCTCTTATGGGCAATATTTTCAAGACATCGTTGCAGGAAATTTATCAGTCGGAAAAGGCGAAACAATATCGCGGGGGCAGTGCAGCCTGTGCTGATTGCACCATAAAGATTGCCTGCCGAGGGTGCATGGCAGTAGTTGCCGGGCACGGCCTCGATCCCTTTGTTGATCTTGATCCCTATTGCCCGGGCATTGTGTCGTCGGATAAGGACAACTGATTGGTAGTTATTTTTGAAATTTTGTTCATTTTTCAGGCGCCACGATTCGTCATTGTTTTGTCGGTGGATCAAATATTTGTGTTCCCCTGTGCTGAGAGGCTTCAAAAATTCTATATTTTTCTGGCTGGAATATAGTTCTACCTAAATCCTGCAATTGCCAAGTTTGCCGAAAGTGTGAGGCTGCGTACACGCAGACGTACTGTAGTACTTCAAGTGTTCGCAAACAAAGCAGATTCGGCGAAATCGACATGCAAGATTTAGGTTCTAAGTTTTCGTCTCTCTTAGCAACTCAGGGCCGTGAAGAGTCTGCGGCCTGAACCAGCAAGTTTTTTCATCCGTTCCTCGTTCATCCTATTTTTAATAGATTCTGGAAAAGTGATTGTTTTCTAGTCCGAATAAAGCTCCTGTTGTGTTTCCCTTGCGAGGTGGGTATAAACACTCCAAAGAAAAATAGAGAGGTGGGAGTACCACCCAAAAGAGATGTCGCGTTGAACATAAATACGCCGGAAACCATTGAAAGGATACCTGTAAGATGAGCACAAATGAGCCAAACAAGATCATCTATTCGATGATCAAAGTCAGTAAAAAATATAAAGAAAAACAAATATTAAAAAATATATCTCTTTCCTATTTCTACGGAGCTAAGATAGGTGTACTTGGCCTGAACGGTTCCGGGAAAAGTACCCTGTTGCGGATTTTAGCAGGTATTGACCAGGAATTTGACGGCAAAACGGTGATGTCGGATGGCTTTACCATCGATTACCTGCCCCAGGAACCTGTTTTTGATGCGGATAAGACTGTGCGCGAGGTGGTGGAAGAGGGAGCTCAGACAACACTGGATTTGATGGCCGAGTTTAACGCTATCAACGAGCAATTTGCCGAACCCATGGATGATGATGCCATGCAGGCGCTGTTGGATCGGCAGGCCGAGGTGCAGGATAAACTGGATGTTCTTGATGCCTGGAACCTGGACAGTAAACTTGATATGGCCATGGATGCCTTACGGTGTCCGCCCGGTGATATGAAAATGGATGTCTTGTCCGGCGGTGAGCAGCGTCGGGTTGCGCTTTGCCGGATTTTACTCAAGCAGCCGGATATTTTGCTTCTTGATGAACCGACCAACCATCTGGATGCAGAGTCTGTCTCGTGGTTGGAACAGCACCTGCAGAAGTATGCGGGAACCGTTATTGCGGTGACCCATGATCGTTATTTTCTCGATAATGTAGCCGGATGGATTTTGGAGCTTGACCGTGGTCAGGGGATCCCCTGGAAAGGCAATTATTCTTCGTGGTTGGAACAGAAGGAAAAAAGGTTGTCCCAGGAAGAAAAGAAAGAGAGTAAGCGGCAGCAAACTCTGCAGCGCGAGCTTGAGTGGATTCGGATGAGCCCCAAGGGCAAAAGGTCCAAATCCAAGGCGCGTATTACTGCTTACGAGAAGTTACTGAATCAGGAAACCGACAAGCTCGATAGCGATTTGGAACTGTATCTCCCACCCGGTCCTCGTTTAGGGAAAGTCGTTATTGAAGCAGAAGGACTGTCCAAGGCTTTTAACGACCGGGTGCTTATTGATAACTTAAACTTTTCGCTGCCACCCGGTGGTATTGTCGGCATTGTGGGGCCCAATGGTGCGGGAAAATCGACCCTCTTTAAGATGATTACCGGTCAGGAGCAGCCGGATAAAGGGACGATCCGCATAGGAGAGACGGTAAAACTGGCCTATGTGGATCAGAGTCGTGACAGTTTAGATCCGAATCAGAATATCTGGGAAGCCATATCAGAAGGACAAGATACCATCTGGCTCGGTACCCACGAATATAATTCGCGCGCTTATGTGGCTAAGTTTAATTTTACCGGCAGCGAGCAGCAGAACAAGGTCAGTGAAATCTCCGGTGGTCAGCGTAATCGTGTGCATCTAGCCTGTACCCTCAAAGAGGGTGGCAATGTACTGCTTTTGGATGAACCGACCAATGACCTGGATGTCAATACCATGCGGGCGTTGGAAGAAGCGTTGGAAAACTTTGCCGGTTGCGCGGTGGTTATCAGCCATGATCGTTGGTTTCTAGATAGGATTGCCACCCATATTATGGCTTTTGAAGGAAATTCCGAGGTAGTTTGGTTTGAAGGAAACTATTCCGACTATGAGCAGGACTATAAGCGGCGGAAAGGTGCTGATGCCGATCAACCCCATCGTATACGGTATCGGCAGTTGACCCGCTAAGATGTAAAAGATGTTTTTCACGTATGAACCTATAATCCATAATAGAGCTTGAAACAAAAGGAGGGACGTGATGAATAAAATGTTTGCAGTAGGTGCAGCCTTACTTGTGTCCGGTATGTTTACACCTGATGTCAGTACGGCTACTGAGCCAGGTGTGACCATAACCGGAGACGGCAGGGCGCGGGTTATCTACAAGGATAAATATGATTTCGGCAACTCAGACAAGGATGCTGCCAGCTATGCAGATAGTCGCGCTCGTTTTGTTGTGACCGGTACAGCCGCAGGCGGTGCTTATGCAAAAGGCCGATTGCGTTTGGGCGATACCAAAATGGACGGGGCGGCAGATCCGGCTAATGATAATAATATATGGGTTGATTATGCCTATATAGGCGTTCCCATCGGCCCTACTGTGGTTGAGGCCGGTAAGATAAAGTCTAATATCACCAAGTTTCTTCAGTGGGATCAAAGTGTTGCTCGAGTGAGTGTTGATTGGGGAATTGACAAATATCACTTCATCGGCTTGGTCGATACCTTGAGTGAAGGGCAGGTGTCTGATGTTGAGATTGATCAAATAGAAGACAACGACTGGATGATGTACGGTTTGGTTGCCAAGGGAGAATTCAGCGAGAACTGTTTTGCACAGCTGAATGTGGCCTATTTTGATGATCAGCGAGATGAATTTGCTACGGGGAAGTATGTAGAGGATAGAAGCGGAGTGGTAGCCTCTGTGTATATGCGCGGTCTGTTAATGGACTTTAATTTGGAAACCGAGCTTGCCTTTAAGGAGGCCGGCTTTATTAATTCAAGCATGGAGGCGGACGGAGATTCTGCTGCTGATCCAGTTAACACCGATCCTGACGATGGCTGGGGATGGTATGGTCAGGTAGAGTATCCCATGGGTAACTTTACTCCAGCATTGAACATCGGCCTGTCCACAAATGATTTTGCCGTCGATAATGATTTTGGTTGGATTATGACCGGTAACGGTAATAATGAACCTATTGCTGTGTTTGATCAATTGGGCGCTGAAGGGGACTGGTTCTGGATTGCGCCATCTGTTACCTATGACGTCAGCGAACAGCTGCGCCTGGTTGGTAATTTTGTGTGGGTGAATATTGATGGTAATGATAATGTGGCCGTGGACGATAAAAGATTGGCTAAGTTGATGGAAATATCAGGTTCTTTAACCTATGTGATTTCTAAAGGCGCTGATTTTACCTGGAAGGCAGGGTATCTCCTACCTGATTTTGACGGTCGGCTTGATGGGGCTGGGGTGGAAGATGATGGTGCCTTTGGCACCTATGCCAGGCTGGAAATAAAGTTTTAACATCAATATTTATCAGTTGGTGTGAAAGCGGGTCCTTTATGGACCCGCTTTTTTTTAGTAGCAACCGGCTGGACTTGTGGTTACTCGTAGCTACTGTTTAACTACGCTGAACGAATTTTTTCGGATGCATTTGTGTCACTTTGTGGTATGAAGCATGCCGGTGCTGAGCACCGCTCTATGGTAGAGGTGGTGTCTATTTGTTGTTGCTTGAATTTTGTGTTTTTCGAAACGTAACTTCAGCGAAGGTCAAAAACTCTCAATCTACCCTGAACTGGAACTTGTATTGTTTGACTAAATAAGGCC
Organism: Desulfogranum marinum; assembly: GCF_016918565.1. Classification (GTDB taxonomy): domain Bacteria; phylum Desulfobacterota; class Desulfobulbia; order Desulfobulbales; family Desulfobulbaceae; genus Desulfogranum; species Desulfogranum marinum. The sequence goes on along the minus strand of NZ_JAFFQD010000011.1, from coordinate 103,844 downwards.
ATGGTCACGTCAACGGATAATAATAAAAGAAAGACACTGGTGGAACGGCAATACTACACTTTTGCCCATCCGCCCGACGAGATGGTATTGGACTGTGGCGAAAAATTGGGACCGATTACCCTTGCCTATGAGACCTGGGGAACCCTTAATGCACAAAAAAATAATGCCATTCTTATCCACCATGCTTTTTCCGGGGATTCGCACGTTGCAGGCTATTTGAAAGAGGAAGATGAGCGACCGGGATGGTGGGACAATATGGTCGGGCCTGACAAACCCATTGACACCAATAAATATTTTGTCATCTGTTCCAATATTTTAGGCAGTTGTGTCGGCTCAACAGGGCCCTCCTCTCCTCATCCCGTCACAGGAAAACCCTATGGGCTCAGTTTTCCCATGGTGACTATAAAGGATATGGTGCGGGCACAAAAGGAGCTTATTGATCATCTGGGTATAAAAAAATTGCTCTCGGTTATCGGCGGCTCCGTAGGAGGAATGCAGGTACTGCGATGGTGTGTGGAGTATCCGGAGATGGTTCATTCGGCGATTCCTTTGGCGACAACTCTTCGTCACTCCGCCCAGGCCATTGCCTTTAATGAAGTGGCCAGGCAGGCAATCATGGCAGATCCGGATTGGAATCAGGGTGACTATTATAACGGATCGGGACCAACCCACGGGCTTGCAGTTGCAAGGATGATTGGCCATGTGACCTATCTTTCTGATGATGCCATGCGTGAAAAGTTTGGGCGTAGGCTCTACCGGGATACACTTTCTTTTGGTTTTGATAGCGATTTTCAGGTTGAGAGTTACCTGCATCATCAGGGGAAAAAATTTGTCGATCGTTTTGATGCCAATTCTCTATTGTATATAACCAAGGCAGCAGATTATTTCGACCTTGCCCGGGGTGACGGGAGTATGCTGGTAAACGAGGGGCTTGCCAATGTGACGTTTCTTGTCGTTTCCTTTAGTTCTGATTGGCTCTATCCAACCTATCAGTCAAAAGCGTTGGTCTCGGTGCTCAAGAAAAACGGGAGCGATGTCAGCTTTTGTGAAGTTGAGGCTCAGGGGGGGCACGATGCCTTTTTGCTGCCGAATGAACGGCTCAATGGGTTAATCAATGGTTTTTTAGATAGAGTGTATGATGAACAATGCTGATACGTCGTGTGCGACTATGCGCTTTGATCTCCAGGTTATTGCTTCATGGATTGCTCCAGGTTCACGGGTGCTTGATTTGGGTTGTGCCAATGGTGATCTGCTGGCCTATCTTAAAGAGCATCGCAAGGTGAAAGGAACAGGGATCGATTTTTCCGAGGAAAAAGTTGCCCATTGCATTGAGCGCGGCTTGACGGTATTACAAGGCGATTTTCGGGAGGAGGTGGGAGACTACCCTAAGAACAGATTTGATGTGGTTGTCCTGAGCCAGACCCTGCAACAAATAAGAGATCCCAGGGAATTATTGCTCGATTTGCTTCGCATCGGCAAACGGGTAATAGTCAGTTTTCCTAATTTTGCCCATTGGTCCTGCAGGTTGCAGGTTCTTTTTTTTGGGACGGCACCGGTAACGGATCAGCTACCGTATGATTGGTACAATACACCCAATATCCGAGTTATTTCCATAAGAGATTTCCATCGGTTTTTGCACATGATTGGGGTAAGGGTGGTTAAAGAGGTGGCAATAAACACCCATCACCATGATTGTAAAGGCAATACAGTCCGTTATTTTAAAAATTTTAGGGCTACCTACGGTATAATGATGTTGGAGCGAGTATAATGGTGACTACTATTAAGGGTGATCTTCCCTGCGGGCAGCAGGAGATAGTCACCAGTACCTGCAGTACTGACTGCAGCACTGATGCTGCTGGAGCAGCGGAGATTGTTAATCCGATTCCGGCAGTTGTGGAGGAACTGGCTGAAGAGTTTAAAAGCGGCCGTTTTACCAGCCATATTGAACCGGTTCCCATTCCTTCTAAAGAAGAGGTGATCAAACTGGTCGAACAGGTGCAGCGGATTCTGTTTCCCGGATATTTTACCTCTATGATCCTGCGGCCTGAAAATCTTGAATACTATTTGGGGCAGCAACTCAGCTTGTTGTATGAAAATCTGGCAAGGCAGATCAGTTCGGCAATTCGCCACGATTGTTTCCGTCATAACCAGGAGTGTACCCGCTGTGGTGAACGCAGTTATGAACTCGCAGCAGGGCTGGTGAAGTCGTTGCCGGAAATACGTAAACTGCTCGAATCCGACATCGAAGCAACTCTTGAAGGTGATCCGGCAGCCGCCAACCGGGACCAGGTTATTTTTAGCTACCCGGGACTGTTTGCTACCATGGTCTATCGTTTAGCCCATAAATTGCATCGATTGAAGGTGCCGCTCCTGCCGCGGATAATGAGCGAGCATGCCTTTCACCGGACAGCCATCGATATTAATCCGGCCGCAAGTATCGGTGGTAAATTTTTTATTGATCATGGTGCAGGCGTTGTCATTGGAGCCACTACTAAAATTGGCTGCCAGGTTCGCATATATCAGGGGGTAACGCTAGGTGCGTTGTCACTGCCAAGAGATGCCGGTGAAAAACTGCGCAATGTCAAGCGTCATCCAACCATTGAGGATAATGTGATTATCTATGCCAATGCGACCATACTAGGCGGAGAAACAGTGGTCGGCGCTCGCTCGGTGATTGGAGGTAACGTGTGGGTGACAGAGTCTATAAGCCCTGATACCAAGGTTCTGTTAAAACAGCCGCAGCTTGTATATCTGGGGCAGGGAGAGGAAATATGAGCACTCATTTTTGCAAAAATATAGCTGATGCTGTTGGTGCAACACCGTTGGTGAAGTTGAAAAATACCTCGGAGAGGTTGGGCATTGAGCTGTTTGCCAAGCTGGAGTCCATGAATCCTCTCGGCAGCGTTAAGGATCGGGTAGCGCTGGCCATGATCATTGATGCCGAGGAGTCCGGGCTACTCACCTCCGATTCCGTTATTATTGAGCCGACCAGCGGCAACACTGGTATTGGTTTAGCTTTTTTGAGCGCCAGTCGTGGCTATAGGTTGATTTTGACCATGCCGGAGAGCATGAGCATTGAACGGCGAAAGCTTTTGAAGCACCTTGGCGCTGAGTTGATCCTGACTCCGGCTACACAAGGTATGAAAGGAGCCGTCGGCAAAGCTGAGGAACTACAGCGCAACACCCCAAACGCCTGGATGCCCAACCAGTTTGCAAACCCTGCCAATCCGGCTATGCATAGAAAAACAACCGGTCCGGAAATATGGGAACAGACCGAGGGGCAACTTGATATTTTTGTTGCCGGTGTGGGTACGGGCGGCACCATCACCGGTGTCGGCAGTTACCTGAAGGAAAAGGATCGGCAGATCAAGGTAGTTGCAGTGGAGCCTGCAGCCTCGCCTGTTCTTTCCGGTGGTAAGCCGGGTCCCCATAAGATTCAGGGTATAGGAGCCGGTTTTGTCCCGGATATCCTGGATCGTACGGTTATCGATGAAATTATCCAGGTCGAAAATGAAGAAGCCGTGCTCCAAGCGCAAGAGATTGCCCGCTGTGAAGGAATATTGGCGGGGATTTCTTGTGGTGCCGCAATGGCAGGTGTTTGTAAGATTGCGGCAAAACCGGAGTCTGCCGGAAAACGTGTTGTCGTTGTGCTGCCTGATACTGGGGAACGTTACTTAAGCACCGATCTGATGAAAGAAGCAGGAGAGTAGTATTGTGGGAAAAATAATTTCGTTGAATGTGAGCAAGGAAAAAGGTGTCAACAAAGAGCCGGTTGAAAGCATTACATTGAAGGTCGATCACGGGATTGAGGGAGATGCCCATGCCGGTAACTGGCATAGACAGGTAAGTCTTCTGGCTGAAGAATCCATAGACGTTATGCGCAACAAAGGACTGGAACTTGATCCTGGGGCTTTTGCCGAAAACATAACCACCAGTGGCATTGAACTGGCTACTCTCCCCGTCGGGAGCCTGCTGGAAAGCAATGGTGTCGTACTGGAAATCACCCAGATAGGGAAAAAGTGTCACCATGGATGTGCAATTTTTCAGCAGGTTGGTGACTGTATCATGCCACGGGAAGGTATTTTTGCCAAAGTGATTACACCCGGAGTGCTTCGACGTGGGGATGAACTCCAGGTAAAGGGTAAAGAGGAAGGGGCGAAATAGGCATGGTCAAAAAAACAAGCTGTGATCGTTGTGGAGCCTGCTGCCTGCAAGGGGGGGCTGCGCTGCATACTCAGGATCTGCATTTGATCCAGGAAAAGAAATTGAAGTATGAAGACCTGGTGACCGTTCGCCAGGGTGAGCTGGCCTTTCAGCCCATGGCTTCCGAAGCAGGACCGGTAGCTCATGAATTTTTAAAGCTGCAAGGGAAACCAGGGAGCTGGAGCTGCAAGTTTTACGATGAGGATTTCTTGCGGTGCAGTATTTACCAAGATCGTCCGCTTGCGTGCAGAGTATTGGAGTGTACAGCTCCTGAAGCACTTTTGACCATTACCGGAAAAAATCTGATTACCCGGTTTGATTGTATTGACGATGCCGACCCATTGTTGCCTCTGATCAGGGAACACGACACGAGTTGCCCATGTCCTGATTTAAGTGCTGTCAGTAGTCAGCTCGACGAGAATGGTGCAGATAAGGCGCTGCTGCAATCGTTGGAGGCCACGGTCAACTTAGACCTGCGGTATCGAACCCTTGCCAACAGAAAATTTCAATTGCCTGTGGCCAGTGAACTTTTTTATTTTGGCAGACCACTGTTTCAGTTACTTGCCCCTTTAGGAATTGCAGCTACCCAACAGGAAGAGGAGCTGGTTCTCTCTTTCAAACATAGAGGCAGCCGGTAGCGTAAGCGGCCCCTTTTGCTGTGATGGTGCAATTGAAGTGAAGTGGCTGGTGAATACTATTATGGATACTGTTTGTCAAATATTGCCAATGCACCTTTGGGGCTTTCTGCCGTAATAATCTCTTTTTCCTCGTAGCCTTGAGAGTAGAGTGTTGCCTCCCACCAGTCATTGCCCTTGAGACCAAAGATAATACTGACGGCGATAGAAAGAATGTTGATGACCCCGTCTCCTCTCGGGCCCATTTCGGCTTGGCCGATTACGGCACCAAGGAGCAGCGAAGCCAAGAACAGCGCCGTTCCTGTAAGCCACATTTTTTTGGCGATGGCCCAAAAACAGCTGAAGAAAAAGGCGGGCCAGGACCAGCCCTGCTTTACAGCTTCGGTGGCTCCGTCGTCCGGGTGTCTAAAAATTTTATAGCGCTGCATACAATGTAACTTGTGCCTACTCGTTAAGTATTATTAATGATGGGCCTGGTGCACGAGATCGTTGATGAAAATGTCATAACCATGGCTGCCAATCCCCTTGGTCCGGCTTAAAGTAATAAGGATTGGCGAAAAAGCAATCCCAGGTAGACAAAGGGATATAAAATATATTCATCATGCTGGTTGGGAAAGAATCTAACCCAAATTTTTCATGAACTTTTTGATTTCAAACTCAATTTTTTGATATTATTAACTAAAACACAATCTGTACTATTAACAGCGTGTTTTTTTTTAAAAATCAAAAAGTTCCCCCTTTGGGGCAATAGATTTTTCCGCAGGATCTACGTTACAAGCCACTTGCGGTAGTTTACTATCGGATTCTACGCTTACCTGCTGCGCGGCTTGTGCCTTGCCCTGCAAAAAACTTTATTGATGAGAAATCCGGGCTAAAGAGAGTAGGCTGTTCGCAGTGATCCTATTATTCCTTGAGAACTATCTTTAGATTACCTTCGATTACCTCAAGGGATTCAACGCCTTCTGCAAATCCTTGCCAAAAACCTGCTTCTGTGCCGAATTCTTCGATGAGATCAATGTTCTTCATGCCGCCAAGCCACGCTTTTGGGAGGGGCACACCCATCAGTGAAATACCGCGCAAGATAATGACCGGCCGATTTTGGCGATAGGCAAGCTCGGCGCCGGCTCGTATTTTCAAGGTTTTTCCCCCTAGTATGGGAAAGTCAGGATTCACAGGGATCAGCATCTTGATGCTCACCAGGTCTTGGGCCAAATCTATGGCAACCTGTCTGGCCAAATCGGTATTGTTTGCCAGCAGGCTGTTGAGCTCTTTTTCGTTGAAGATCACAGTCCGACTGGCAGGGTCCTCGGTGTACGCTTCTGGTGTGATTTCAGGTCGCTCATTTTTTCCCACTGGCATATTGTTTCTGTTATCTTTTGGCCTTTCTGTTACAGGGCCATCCAGTTGCTGGAGCTTTTCTTGCAGCTTTTCCTGTTCTTGAGGGGTGAGGGTGACCGGGGTAAAGGGCTGTGGATAGAGAAAACTCTGGATGATGAACAACGTGATAATGATGGTGGCTGCTATTGCTGCAAAGACGATAAAAGCTACTTGTTTGCCTGAAAATTTTTTGCTTTGTTGTTGCTGCTCCATGTATTTCCTCCATAATGTGTACCTGCTTGAGAATAATTTTTATACCATTGAGCATAGGCCGGGGAAATAGAGAATATGGCCAATTACGACTGTTTTTTCTTTTTCTGCGCCCAAGGGCACCTTGAAGAGTAGGAATTTTCGTTCAAGGTGGAAGGAAAAGGCAAGTATGCAAGATGGTCTTCATTATTTTATTGCGCTGGTTACCTATCACCGGTACATCAGCTTGTTACCTGTTATTGAATATTTTCCCTATGAGCTTGAGCGTTATGAATGGTTATTTGATATTTATCGTCGGTGTTATTGTAGTGCATTACCTGTTGGATGTGACCGTATCGGCGCTGAACCTGCGATCTCTGGACCCTGATCTTCCCGAAGAGTTTGCAGGCGTCTATGATGATACCAAGTATAGAAAGTCGCAAGAATACATACGGGTCACCACCAGATTCTCCTTGGTGCAGACAACTATCATTACTTTTTTTACTGTTGTGTTTATTGTTTGCGGCGGTTTTAACCTTCTTGATACGCTGGCAAGGTTTTTTGCCTTTTCTCCGCTTTTCACCGGTTTGTTGTTTATCGGCATTTTAGCGCTGCTTTCTTCGGCGGTGAACCTGCCCTTTTCTCTTTATTCAACCTTTGTCATTGAGCAGCGTTTCGGTTTCAATACAACCACTCCAATGACCTATCTGCTTGATATGATCAAAGCACTTTTGCTTTCTGTATTGCTGGGAGCACCGCTTTTGGGTTTTATCCTTTGGTTTTTTGAGACAAGCGGCCAGTGGGCATGGCTCTATTGTTGGGTGGCTGTTGTGGCTTTTATTGTTATTGTGCAGTTTTTAGCACCAGTGGTCATTATGCCGCTATTTAACAAGTTCATTCCTCTTGAAGAGGGGGAACTGAAAGAGGCGGTTACCGATTATGCAAGGAGGCAGAAGTTTGCACTGCAGGGGATCTATACCATGGACGGTTCAAAACGTTCCACACGGTTGAATGCCTTTTTTACCGGGTTTGGTAAGTATCGTCGTATTGTTTTTTTTGATACGTTGCTTGAGAAGGTCACCACCAGTGAACTGGTAGCTATTTTAGCCCATGAAATGGGGCATTTTAAGAAAAAACATATCATGATAATGATGGCAGCTTCCATCCTGCAGACCGGTATTATGTTTTATATCCTGTCTTTTTTTATTGAAAATGAGCACCTTTTTGCCGCCTTTCAGATGGAACATCTGTCCATCTATGCAAGCCTGGTCTTTTTTGGTTTTCTCTATTCACCTCTATCAACAATTCTTTCCATCTTTTTCCATGTCGCATCCAGGCGTCATGAATATGAGGCTGACGCCTTTGCCGTGACCACGACCAGTGACAAGGAAAGTTTGATCAGCGGGTTAAAGAAGCTCAGCGTCAGTAATTTGTCCAACCTGACCCCCCATCCGCTCCATGTGTTTTTGCACTACAGCCATCCACCTATTTTGCGTCGAATCCAAGCCTTGCGAGAACTTCAGGTTCCCAATGTGCAAAGGAAAGTGAGTTATGCCGGAGAGTGATTATGCATACGCAGAGTAAGCTGGAAAAAGAGAAAATGAAAAATATTGCTATGCAGATGGAGAGTGCGTGGTTGTCTCAGCTCGCAGCCGAATTTGACAACATCTGCTATCAATACACGGTGCAATTACGGCCTCCTATTCTGCAGATTTCACACTCAACAAGGGTGTTAGGGAGTTGGACAGCTCATTCGCGGACGTTGAGTATCAGCAGCTATCTCATCTTGCAGCATCCGTGGCGAATAACACTGCAGGTACTCAAACATGAAATAGCCCATCAAATATGCAGCGAGATCTATGGTGACCAAAAAAACGGTCATGGGGAAGGGTTTAAAAAAGCCTGTAGCCTGATTGGCGTGGATCACTCCTTTCAGCGGGCTGCGGCAGACACAGTAGAGGCACTTTCAACCTGGCAAAAGGAGGATGGCAAAGCACCGCAACAGCATATTCTGGACAAGGTGAAAAAATTATTTGCCCTGGGCCAGTCTGGAAACGAGCATGAAGCAGCTTTGGCCTTGCAAAAAGCAGGCAATTTACTTCGGCAGCATAACCTGTCTATGGCCCATCTTGTGCAAAGCAATGATCTTGCACACACAACCATTGACACCAAAAAACAGAGAATAGCTGTGCATTTGAAGGTGATCTCTTCCATTTTGGATGGCTACTTCGGTGTGCGTGTGATTCATGCCAGCCAGTATGATCCGTATCGGAATAAAATCCATAAGACCATAGAACTGATGGGTACTAGGGAAAATGTGGCCATCGCCGAGCATTGCTATTATTTTCTTGAAGAGCGGTTGCATACACTTTGGAAATCTCATCAGGGAAAGATTCTAGGCGACCGCAGGATAGCGAAAAAGAGCTATAGCCTCGGGCTTCTGGCTGGATTTAAGGAAAAATTAGCCAGTGAAAAAAAAGTTTCTGCAACACAGTCCGAGTCTGGAGACGCCTCCACAGAAAAGGCTTTGTTGAAAACAGAGGGGATGCTGGATGTTTTTGTGGCTCAGCGCTTCCCACGGTTGCGGACAACCAAAACCAAAAAGATGCATATCAACCATGATGTTTATCGTAAAGGCTGCGCGAGAGGGAAAAAACTCCATCTCCGACAGCCGATGGATAGTGGTCAGGAGCAACTTTTGCTCCCACAACGGGATTAATACTCATCCGTTTTTGTTTCTCTGCTTATTATGGGTTCTCAGAAACCTGATGCAATCGGGCAACGGCATGGGCGGTGAGAAAAAATACCCCTGAATTTCAAAGCACCCCAGATTCTGCAGGCACTGTAATTGTTGGCTATGTTCAACTCCCTCAGCGACTAGGCCTAATTTTAATTTCTTTGCCATGAGGATAATGGTTTCAACAATGGTGAAGTTCTCTCTGTCGGTAAGGATGTCGTCTATAAAGGATTTGTCTATCTTCAGCACGGAGATTGGTAGTTTTTTTAAATAGGCCATGGAAGAGTAGCCGGTTCCAAAGTCATCGATTGCCAGCATGATTTTCTGCTGTTCAAACCAATTGAGTAGTTTACGATTTGTGTCATCTGACTCCATGAGCAGTGATTCCGTAATTTCCAACTCCAAAACTGCAGGAGAATACCCGGTCTGCTTGAGTGCTGTTTCTACCATTTCCTGGAAACCTGGATCAGCAAATTGTTTGGCCGAAACATTGACCGATAATCGCAGACTGCATCCTGTTGCCTTACTCATTTCCTGTATGCCTTCAATGGCTTTGTAAAGAATCTGCCTGCCGAGAGTGATGATCAACCCGGATTCTTCCGCCAAAGGGATAAACATATTGGGCGGAACAACCGTACCGTTTGGCTTAATCCATCTGGTCAGAGCCTCAAAGCAGACAGTTGTATTCGTGCGACTGTCGATGCGTGGCTGAAAGTAAACCTGAAACTCATCATTATTTACTGCCTCACGCAGTTCATGTTCCAGTTGCACCTTTCGGTGGAGCTGTTTTTCTATTTCCGGATCAAAAAGGTGGTACATGTTCTTGCCATGATGTTTGGCTTGATACATAGCCAGGTCGGCATTTTTCAACAGGTCGTCCGGAGTTGCGCCATCGTCGGGGTAGATTGTCAGCCCGATGCTGCACGTAATATGAAAATGGTGTTCCGCCAGGTTAAAAGGTTTGGCAAAAGCAGTTTGCACCCGTCGGAGTACATGATCAATTTCTTGTTGGTTTGTAATGTCTGGGATCATGATGATAAATTCGTCACCGCCCAGCCTGGCAACGGTGTCACCTGTCCGCACCGAGCTCAGCAACCGTTGGCCGGCCTGTTTGAGTAAAATGTCGCCAACGGCGTGACCAACGGTGTCATTAACTTTTTTAAAGTTGTCCAGGTCAATGAACAGCAAGAGGATACGCTGATTTTTTCTTGCGGCCGTAGCAATCGCCTGGTTTAGCCTGTCTGCAAGCAAGACGCGGTTGGGAAGATCGGTGAGGGCGTCGTGATAGGCAAGGTGAGTAATCTGTTTTTCTTTTTCTTTAAGTTCCGAGATGTCGTGGGATACAACCACGTAATAGATGGTGCCGGTTGTTTCATTGTGGATATTATTGACGGTCAGCAACTCTGGAAATATGTCACCATTTTGACGCTCGTTCCATATCTCACCGGACCATGTCCCCTCCAGGGCAAGACTTTCCCACATTATATCGTAAAAATTTTCGTTATATTGATCGGTTTTATAGTCGCGTAGTTGTTTTCCCTGAGTCTCTGCAACAGGATAACCGCTTATTATCTCAAATGCAGGGTTGGTGACCTGGATGATGCCTTGATTGTCAATAATGCAGATACCTTCTACAATGTTATTGAAAACTTCTTCATATAAAAAGAGCTGTTTCTCTTTTTCCTGACGATAGATGATTTCCTCCTGAAGCTGCTTGTTTGCAGCCTTCAGTCTGTCCATGAACAAATTGAAGCTGGTTGCCAGGCGACCTATTTCGTCTTGCCGCCCGCTGTCCATTCTCACCGTCCAGTCTTCTTTACCTTGTTCAAGGCGATGGATGAATTGGACCAGCGGTTTAAGAATGGTGGAACTGACAAGTAATGTGATAATGGCGGTGATGCACAGGGTCGTCAACAGGATAAGGGCAAAAAGCTTTTTGATATGGGCAAGAGGCTGCAGTACCTCCTCGGCATAAACCGAGGATGCGACGATCCAGTTAAAGGAGGGCAGAAAATTATAGGCAACAATTTTTTTACGGGCAATTTGATCAGAAGGGTTTTTCCAGGAATAGTATAAACTTCCTGTGCGGGTATTGATCATATTTTTGATAAACGGCTGCCCATTGTTGTCAACAACGTCATAATGGTTGCCGCTTATTTCTGGGTGGACAATGATATCCCCCTTGGTATTGATCACAAACGGGTAACCACTTTTGCCAAAAGAAACTTCGAGAATTTTATCGCGAAAATCGTCGATATTGATGAGGTCGAAAAATTCGTTTTTGTAGGAAGTGACAGAGATTATCCAGTCCCAAGGTTCGAAGTAGGCCATATAGAGAGCTTTTGGCCGTTCCTGTGGTTCGTCAGGGTTTTTCCAGAAATATTCGAGATAACCATTTTTACGTTGAATCTGCTGCTGAATGAATTTCCGATGGGAAAAATCTTTCCCTTGCACGCCTACTCTTGGGTGTACCTGCGCTATTCCCCTACTATCAATACAAAAAACGTATCCGGTTTTGCCGACACTCTGATTGTATAAGATGTTCATGGCCCACTGCCTGGCCTCTAGCTCAGAAAGCATTCCCTGGAGGTATTTGTCGTATATACTCTCTATAACTGCAAGGTTACTTTCGGCGATGGCCCGGAGATGGTTTTTTATGGACACGCTGGTGGTTGTTTCCACCATGTCACGTATAATTTTATTGGTTTTATGGAGTTCTTGTTCAATATTATCGGTGATGCTGGTTTTAAATTGGTGATAAAGGAGGGAAAAACTCACTAAGAAAATGAGGACAAAGATGAGTCCATAGGCCCAGAAAAGCCGACTTCGAATAGAGATGTTATTTAGAAAATGCATATAGCCCAAAGAGGTGAAGTTGCCGATGTGGCATTTTTGCTTATTGGAAAAAGAGGTATCCCTTCTTAGATTAATTATGCATTAGTTCCTTGCCGGAGGCAAGGAACTGATCAACTTTTAGAAAAAAAGAGTTGTCTTTGTAAGAGATTGGGAGAAATGTTTATTTGGTGGCTGTTTGTGCCAATGCCATTTGGGTGTAGAGTCGGTGTAGCTTCCGGGTAAGTTTTCCAGGCGTTCCTGTACTAATGGGATGGTTGTTGATTTCAACAATGGGGACAACAAATGCTGCAGATCCTGTCATAAAAGCCTCTTTGGCATGCTGTGCCTCGTCAACACTAAAGGGCCGTTCTTCAAAAATGATATCGTTTTCCCGAGCCAGGGCAAGTATGGATCGTCTGGTAATGCCGGAGAGAATCGCTTTGCTGAGGTGGCGGGTGATCAGTTTATTGTCATTTGTTATTATATAGGCATTGCTGGCTGTAGCTTCTGTTATGAGGCCGTTTGGGTCAACAAGCCATGCATCATCCTTTCCCGCATGGATGGCTTCCATTTTAGCCATGCTGGATGCCAGTAGACCAACGGTTTTAATATCAGGTCGTCCCCAGCGAATATCAGGGGTAGTGATGATGCGGATACCTTTTTCAGTCGCAGGGGCGTTCAGTAGTGATTTTATCTGCGTGAAGGCCACCAGGCTTGGTACAACCTGTTCTGGAAAGGCAAAATCTCGGTCTGCGGCACCTCGTGTAATCTGGAGGTAGACAATCCCTTCTTCAAGACAGTTACGCCTGATGAGTTCTTGCTGCACCTCAATAATTTTTGAATCGTCAATCGGTGCTGGAATGCTAAGCGCAGAGAGCGATCTATGCAGTCTTTTCAGGTGCTGGTTGTTGTCTATCATTTTTCCCTGCAGCACCCCGGTTACTTCGTATACACCATCGGCAAAGAGGAAACCACGATCAAAGATGGAGATTTTGGCATCATTTTCCGGTGAAAAAGTACCATTAACATAGACAATACGTTGCATTTTTACTGGCCTTTATACGTGTTGTATATCTGCAGATAACATTTAAGGGGAAGGTGTTTATCCGGTTCAAGGTTAAATATGGGAAATAACCATGCCGAGAAATTCTTTGAGACGTTCATTCTTTGGGTTGGTAAAGAACTGGTCAGGCGGACCCTGTTCCTGGATTTTCCCTTGGTCAATAAAAATAACCCGGTCTGCCACCTCTCGAGCAAAACCCATTTCATGGGTTACCACCACCATGGTCATGCCCTCATGGGCCAGTTGCTTCATGACCTCCAACACTTCACCGACAAGTTCCGGGTCAAGTGCTGATGTCGGCTCGTCAAAGAGAATGACTTTTGGCTGCAGGGCAAGGGAGCGGGCAATAGCCACTCGTTGTTTTTGACCACCGGATAACTGTTCCGGGAAAGCATCTGCCTTTTCAATAAGCCCAACTTTATCCAGCAGAGAAAGGCCAAAGGTTTGTGACTCTTTTTTAGCCATGGAGCGGACTTTGATAGGGCCCAGAGTAACATTTTCCAGCACAGTCATGTGTGGGAAAAGGTTAAACTGTTGAAAAACCATCCCTGCCTCAGCCCGCACCGTATTAATGTTAGTGGCTTTGGCCATGATATCGTGTCCGTCGACGATAATTCGACCGGAAGTCGGTTTTTCAAGGCGGTTTATGCATCGTAGCACTGTTGATTTGCCGGAACCTGAAGGCCCGATGATGCACACTACCTCGCCTGTTTTTACATGGAGATCCACTCCTTTGATAACTTCCAGAGAGCCAAAACTCTTATGAAGATTCTCGATCTGTATCATGTTTTATCCCTTATTGGTGCTGAGCCGTTTTTCAACATATAACATGGCCCTGGAAATCGAGATGGTCAATACCAGATAGACTAGCGCGACGGCCATGTACACTTCAAAAGCACGAAAATTCACTGCTGTTATTTCCTGGCCGGTTCGCATCAGTTCTCCTACTCCGATAACCATCAACAAAGAAGTGTCCTTGAGGCTGATAATAAACTGGTTGCCCAAGGGCGGAATCATTCTTTTTAATGCCTGGGGCCAGATGATGTGCAGCATGGTCTGCGTGTGGGTAAGGCCGATGGAGCGACCCGCCTCCATCTGGCCAGGATTGATGGATTGCACTGCCCCGCGAACAATTTCCGCAATATAGGCTCCTGAATTAACGGCAATAATGATGATCCCTGCCGTTATTGGTGGAATACGGATGCCAACGGCCATGGGAACGCCATAATAAAGAAACATAGCCTGAACGAGCATAGGCGTTCCACGAATGGATTCTATGTAGATACCTGCAATCTTGCGGATAAAAAAGTTGCGCGAGATTTTTAACAGACCTGCTCCCGAACCAAGAAGAAAGCCGAAGAAGATGCCGCCAACAGTTATCTGTAAGGTAAGTTTGAGCCCACGCATGAGCATGGGAATGGTTTCAATAACAACAGTAGGTTCAAATTGAAAAGCCATAAATGTCCGGAAGATGAATTTTAATAAACAGGGTTTCTGGCAGAGGAACGAAAAAGGCCGTTAGGTACACATAGCAGGTGGAGGCTATGCGGTAACGGCCGGTTTTGTGGTATTACGTTATAGGTTGAGAAGTGTATTATTTAGGCTCTGTTCCAAACCATTTCACATACAGTTCTTTGTAGGCACCACTGGCACGTAATGCTTCCAAAGCTTTGTTGACCTTGGCAACTAATTCGCTACCCTTGGGAAATCCAATGCCATAGGACTGTCCTTGATAGATAGGGCCGACAATTTTCACCTTCCCATGGCCGGCTTTGCGTACGAAATCACTTACAACCGGCGAGTCAAAAATTACTGCATCCGCACCACCGCTCATTAATTCCATAAACATGGCATCGTTGTTTGGGAAAAGCTTAACTTCTTTTGCTTTGGCATTGGCTTTGACAAAGTCCACAGAGGTGGTTCCAAGTTTAGTGGAGACGACCTTACCATCCAGTCCCGTAATATCATGTATCTGCTGGTTATCTTTGTTCACCAGGATAATCAGGCCTGCATTGTAATAACCATCTGAAAAGTCAACGACTTTTGCTCGTTCGGGTTTGATGGTGATGCCTGCGATACCAACGTCGAGTTGCCCGGATTGGAGACCTGGGATGATACCGTTGAAATCCATTGGTTGGAGTTCGTATTCCACACCGATGTGCTTGGCAATCGCATCCCAGAGTTCAACGTCGAATCCGGTATGTTTACCGGTTTTAGGATCCTTGAATTCAAACGGGGGGAAGTTGGTGTCGCAGGCAACGGTCAGTTTCTTGGCCATTGCAGTTGCATTGGCACCAATAACGATGGCAATTGCTGCCATAAGGGTAATGACTTTTTTCATACATCCTCCTTAAGTTTTTTGCAGATTTACTTCAGTGGAACTGCGGCGCTTGTTTTTAATACAATTTTCGCTATGGCGAGGGTGATTATCACAAACACAACCATCCGTGAGCATGACAGATTACGGGTGAGAGTTCAACTGTTAAATCGTTCTCTTGACGCTCCGTCTCTTTGTTTGATATGGGGGGAAAGACTGTGGTTTTTAGAGACATATCTGCTTGGATGGATAAAATCTATATTCATGGAGAGGTGGCCTGCATGGTCATTTTTTGTAAGCCTATGAAGGCGTCTTTGGCCATCGACGAGAAACAGTGATTATAACTTGTCATGGGGGGCGTAAGTCGTGCTTTTGTTGATAACATCTGCCATGCTTATCACTGCATAGTATTTTCAACCTGACCTTTTCCGATGCAGTGCTGGGTAAAACATAATGGCTCACCGAATTAGATCGTGATATGATTTGTATCATACTCTAACTGAGGTGCTGCTAGAAATAATGAATAACAACGGGAAGGGGTACGATCCGCAAATACTCAAGGTGCTGTCGAGTGCGAGCAAAAGTTGGATGAAATTTGGCTGGATTGTGCAAGAAGACAGGGGGAAGGGGGATCGTAATTTAGGTTCTTGGTTTATAAGAAATACTGATGAGTATGTTTAGAGAAATTTCACATATTTCCCTTGCTGTTCACGGCTAAATACACTAAAAAACGCACAGACATTTTGTAAATTTAATGCCATTGTTTTGTCTGGAGAGACTGTATGCTCACAGTCAAGACTGACATTCTGAAACGGAGGAGTAATTAATGAAACAAAACATCATGCGCGGCCCACTGCTTAAAGCCGGGGTTGTACTGCTTATCTTTACCCTGCTTGTATACTTTACCAGCACCTCTGCAGAGGGGAGTGTGTGGAGTAGTATTGCAATGATTTTTATTGGTGCCATTAATCTGATCAAATGGGCTTTTGGCATGATTATCGGGTTGTCATTGTGCCTGGCTGTACTTATCGGTATTTTTCTTGGTGCCGTTGCCATGGTCAACAAGGAAAGTGCTGCTGGTATGTATGCGAGTTTAAAGTTGACCTTAGGCTCTTGGCTTGCAGATGGCCTGGCTGTTGTCGCCAATGTGAAGGCATCGGCGCAGCAGGAATCAGCATCTCCAAAAGTGGAAAAGGCTTTGCTAAATGATACCACCAAGGTTGATGAAATTCACAGTATGCTTGAAAGTAAGCTCAACGAGTTAACCAATAAAATCCATGCTCTTGAGTCAAAGATGGATGCTTTTGCCTCCACTGACAAGCTGGATCAGGTTGCCGGCGAGGTCAATGCGTCTGGGGATGCCTTGCAAAAACTCAGTGAAGTCCTCACCGGATTAGAGACAAAAGTTGAGGCCGCTCACGGTAAATTGCAGGATATTTCTTCGGAAAAGCTGCTTGGTGATTTACCAGGTCGGGTTAAGACTATTGAGGCAAAGGATATTGCCAGTAAGGATGACATCAAACCCATTGTGGATTTGGTGGAGAGATTGCAAACAGAGATTCAGGAAGGTATTGCCGCTACTGCACAGAGCACCGAAGAAGAAGCAGCCGCCAGTGGTGATGGAAGCGAGCAGGATATGCACCGCTTGTTTAGTTATTTTGAAGATGTTGCAGACCAGGAAAGGATTCAGTCACTGGTTGAGGAAACATTGAAAAAGGACATGACCTATGCTCAGGTGATGAATCACCTTGTCAAGGAAATGGGTGATGAAAAAGGACAGATTATTTCAGACCACCCGTCGTTGGCTAAAGATTATATTCGCCAAATCAGACGCGCTTAAACTACATAGCTGTTTGTAGGAACATTAAACCCTGTCTTCTGCTTTGCAGAGGACAGGGTTTTTTTTTATGTCATTTTTTTGAAGCGTAGGTAGGGGCGAGCAGCATATTTTAACGGGGCAGAAGCTCTTTGAAGTATTCAATGGAGGGGAAACTGCATGAATACTGCACTCGCTGCCTACTGCTGGGTCTGGCTACAAAAAGTAAATGGCCCATGCCGTATTGCTGTGCTGAAGACAGAACTTTTTCCGTATCGTCAATGAGCAGCGTCCGTTGCTTATCATAGTTAAGAAGTTTTTCCAGCTTATTCCAGAAGAGCGGCTCTTCTTTGGCTAAGCCGATTTCTTCGGCACAGATAATTTGGTCAAACCACGGGTCAAGAGCTGTTTTTTCAAGTTTTATGGAGAGTGTGCTCGAATGAGCGTTGGTCACAAGATAGAGCTTTTTGCGCATCTTGATGCAGTGTTCAAGGAATTCTATCACATAAGGATGCACGCCGATGAGATGGTTGATACGCAACTTAAGCTCCGGGATATCCAGTCCCAGTTCACGGGACCAGAAACTGGTGTCAGCCCAGTTGAGGGTATCCTCAACTGCAGCATACCTGGCAAGCAATTCTTTTTTAGCTGCCTCCACCGAAATATCATAGGCAAGGCTATAGTGCTCGGGTAGGTATTGCTCCCAAAAATAGTCATCAAAATGTTTGTCCAGCAGCGTGCCGTCCATATCCAGCAAGATAGTATCAATGGCGTCCCATGAAAACTCGTGTATTGTTTTGTCACAGTAATTTTGCATAATTGTTAATTATCCTCAAGGGTGTTGAGCACCGTGTTAATTTGTTGATGAAGGCTTTTGTCTCCGACAAAAGGTACCAGCAATCGATGATCAGGTGTCAACCGCGGAGTGTTTTTGGATTTACCTTTGTGGTTTTGGATCAGAACAATGAGCCGTTGCGGATCAAGAGGGCTGTTTTCCACGAAGTGAAAGACAAGGGTTGTTGGCGATTGTTCCAGCTTGTTGATATAAAGCGGGCGCAGTCTCTGTTTGAGTTCTATGATTTTTATCAAGTTTTGTGCTTCTTCCGGCAAGGGCCCGTAGCGGTCGGTGAGTTCTTCACAGAGATCCTGCAGTTCCTCATATGTTGCATTGCCCATGGCAGAGATGCGCCGATACGCCTGATAACGCTGGGGCGTGTCTGTGATGTAGTCGTCAGGGAGAAAGGCGGTTAATTGAAGTTTGACTTCTGGGTCAATATCAATAACGGTCGACTGACCGTTCTCACGAGCGAGAGCCTGCTTTTTCAGGTCTGCAACCGTTGCCTGGAGGAGTTCGAGATAGAGGTCGTAGCCGACCGCAGCAATATGGCCGGACTGAGAAACGCCTAGCAGATTGCCTCCGCCGCGGATCTGCAGATCATTCATGGCTAGTTTAAATCCACTGCCTAATTCTGAGTTGTCCATCAGGGCACGGAGTCGTTTTTTGGCATCACTGGTTAAGCTGTCCAGGGAGGGGACAAACAAGTAGGCGTAAGCCTGTCGCGAAGAGCGGCCGACGCGACCGCGGAGCTGATAGATATCAGCAAGCCCGAGATGGTCTGCCCGGTTGATGATGATCGTATTCGCGTTTGGGATGTCAAGGCCGGACTCAATGATTGTGGTGCACACCAAAATATCGACTTTATGATTGATGAACTGTACCATCACGTTTTCGAGCTGCTGACCTGACATCTGCCCATGAGCAATTCCGATCCGCGCCTGAGGAACCAGATCAGCTATGGTTTCTGCAACCCTATGGATTGTTCGGACCCGGTTGTGTACAAAAAAGAGCTGACCACCACGCTGCATCTCTTTCATTACCGCTTCTCTGATAACCAGCTGGTCATGACGGGCGAGAAAGGTTTTGACTGCCCTTCGTTGCTGGGGGGGAGTAGAAATAACAGAGAGGTCTCGGATGCCGAGTAGCGACATTTGCAGAGTCCTTGGGATGGGCGTTGCGGTCAGAGTCAGAACGTCAACCGAAGCCTTGAGACGTTTGATTTTTTCTTTATGGCTGACACCGAACCGATGTTCTTCATCTATGATCAGCAGCCCCAGGCGATTGAATTGAATATCTTTGGAGAGCAACCTGTGCGTGCCGACCACAAGATCAATTGAACCGGCAGCCACACCAGCGCTGATTTCTTTTTGCTGTTTGGTGGTACGGAAGCGGTTCAAACAGCGTATTTCAACCGGAAAAGAGGTGAAACGATCACGAAAGGTGGCAGCGTGCTGCTCTGCAAGTACGGTTGTCGGGACAAGAATAGCGACCTGAAATCCATCCTCTATGGCTTTAAAAGCGGCCCTTGCCGCAACCTCGGTCTTGCCGTAGCCTACATCGCCGCAGACAAGTCTGTCCATGGGCTGTTCGCTGGTAAGATCTGCAAGGGTATCGTCTATAGCTTTTGCCTGGCCCGGTGTCTCTTCAAAGGGAAAGGATTCTTCGAGTTCGCGGTAAAGCTCACCTGGAGGACTGAATTGATGTCCTTTGCGGATCGCTCTTTGAGCATAGATCTCGAGCAACTCTTGGGCAACCTTCCATACCGCATCTGTTACCTTTTGCTTGGTCGCTTGCCAGCGCTGACTGCCCAGGCTGTCGAGTTTGGGTTGTTGATCTGTCAGCCCCTGGTATTTACTTACCCAGTGTAGCTTGTCAACCGGGACATACAGTTTATCATCGTTGCGGTAGTCGATGAGCAGGAAATCGCCTCGATTTCCTGAGATTTGCATATTAACCAACCCCCTGAAAATACCAACACCGTGCTCCCTGTGGACAACTGCATCACCATCGCTGAGCTGATCAAGTGGGAGAGGTTGGCTGTCTGCTTGTCCTCCCTTGTGCTTGCGTCGCCCCTTTTGGAGCCTTTTGTCACCAAAAAGTTCCGTAGCCGAGAGAATGTGATGTTTTTCGTCAGCAAGGTCAAACCCTTTGGACAAGGGGTGATCCACGAGCAGAATTTCATCTGTGGGATGAGGTGTACTCAGATTGATCGGGGCTGTTATCAGGCGGGACCGTAGGTGGTAGTTTTCAAACAGTTCGGAAAAGTGCCTTGCCTGACGCTCTGATTTACAGGCAAGCAAGGTGGTGGCACCTTTTTCCTGCCAGGGTATGATTCGGTCTGTCAGAGGGGCAAGCAGACCACGTTTTTTACGCTGGAGTTCAATTTCCTGGCGGAGCAGACTATGATCACCGGCATTAACACTCAAGGGAGGTTCGGGATTATCCGGATCGGGAAGTTGGACAAACCGTGCCTTAAGCCGCGCCTGGTAGAGGGTATCTGTTTCCTCTTTGGTTAAAAACAGTTCATTTGGGGGGAGTGCTGCTACATCCCCGGCCAAGGCCTCATTGTAATTAGCGTCTATCCGTTCGCGGACGATATCCAAAGACTGCCGCACCCCAAAGGGATCATAGACAAAGAGTGCGCATTCTTGGGGAAGATAGTCAAAAAAACAATGAAGCTTATCCGTGCCGCCATAGAGTAGCGGCAGCATAAACTCGATTCCTGGAAAACGGTATTCCTGGCTGAAATAGTCCCTGATCTGGATGTGAGAGTCAGAGCGCCACTGATATTGGTCGGCACTTTTTGTCAGTGCCTCCTCCCATAGCCCTTTTCCTTGCTTTTGAGGAAAAAGCATATCTGAAGCCGGCAGCAGGACCGCTTCTTCCAGCTGGTCAAAGGATCGTTGACTGACAGGGTCGAAAATACGTATGGTTTCCAGGGTATCTCCGAAAAAATCCAACCGAAGGGGACCTGTGCCATTATCAGGATCATGGGCTGGTGGAAAAATATCAACAATACCGCCCCGAATTGCCAGGTCACCCTGCTGCTGCACGAGTTCACAGGTTTGGTATCCTGCACGGATCAACGTCTGGATAAGCGCATCACGGTCAATCTCTTCACCTTGAATGAGCAACTCGCAGTGATCGTTAAAAGCACTTTTAGGCAGGATCTTTCTCAGGATTGCTTCTGCGGAAGTGAGGATAATGCAAGGTTCTGTAAGCTCCTGGAGTAAGTACAGAGCGGAGAGCCTCGCCCCAACCGTAGCCGGATCGGGAGACAGGGGGGTATATGGGGGGATTTCGAAACTGGGGTAAACCAGTACCTTTGCACTGGTAAAAAGTGCTATATCCTGGGCAAAGGTTTCAAGTTGTTCGTCAGAGGGAATAATACAGCAAAGCGAAGTCCCAAGCGCTTCCAGGGTGCGGCTTAAAAATAATGCAGTGGAAGCGCTGTTCAGGCCCGTTATGTCAGGTGGTTGTGAACTGCCTTCGCACAGCCGTTTAAGGAGCGACTGCATGAATGTACTCTTTTAAATTGAGGGTAAGGAACGCTTAAAACGTACCGCCCATGCTGAAGTCCCAGTTGGAACTGTCTTCGTCTTCCTGCCTGTCCAGGTTGAATCCCCATGCCAGTCTGAGCGGGCCTAAAGGAGAAAGCCAGAGGATACCGACACCAGCGGTTTTTTTGAACTCATTGAAGTCCCAGCTTTCATCGACTCCGTATACATTACCAAAGTCGGTGAAAACTTCGCCCTGCATACCCATATCTTTGAGCAGTGGGAAAATAACGGATACGGTTCCATACCACATCTTGTCACCACCGATTTTTTCACCGGTCTCTTCATCAAGCGGACTGATCGAATAGGACTCAAAACCACGGATAGAGTTCATACCACCCAGGTAAAAATGTTCGTACACTGGGAGTTTGTCGTCCTCATTGGCAAAAGCCTGGCCGGCAGCACCTTTGACATGGAAAACCGTATCCCAGATCATGGGGAACCACCAGGAGGAAGCACCTTCTATCTTCGTATACTGGGCATCTCCGCCAAGAGGGCCGCCTGCATATTTAATACTTGCCGAGTTGCGTGAACCAGTGCTGGGAGAGAAGGTACGGTTTCTGGTGTCACGCACCAGAGACAAACGGACGGAACTGTTCAGGTTGATCTCGGCAGAGCGTTTGATTACCTCGGAGGCGTCGTCGTCGATGTCACTCAGGTCGGTATTTTCAATGGTGTAGCCATAGTAGGCATACCACTTTTCGATGAGCGGATGACCGATGCGTACCCCCGCACCTGTGGACTCTTTGGTGTAATCATCATATTCTGTTTCCCAGTTATAGAGATCAACTCCACCGGAAACATTGGAGTCAAACAGTCTGGGATTGGTAAAGGCAAGTTTATATTTGGCCGATTTGCTGCTGAGATAGCCTGTCAGCGATAACCGGTTCCCTGTTCCCAGGAAATTGTCTTCGCTGATTTCCCCCATGAACATCACATTTTCAGAGGAGGAATACCCTGCACCAATACTAAACTGCCCGGTGGCTTTTTCCTTGATATCGACCACCACGTCCATTTTATCTTCGTTGAGCGTCGGTTTAGGAGTAACGGTAACCTCCTCAAAATAACCCAGGCGCTGTAATTTAAGGGTTGAGGTGCGAATGGCTTTAGAGTCAAACAGGCCACCTTCTTTAACCTGAAGATCCCTGCGGATGACATTGTCCCTGGTGCGGGTATTGCCTTGGATTTCCACCCGGTTAAAATACACCAGTGAGCCTTTTTCTATGTGGAGCATGATATCGACACGCTTGCCCACGTCGGTTTTGTTTACTCTGGGAGTGACTTCCGCAAAAGCGTAACCATTCTCAGCATACACATCGGTGAGGCGGGTGGTATCTTCGCGCAGTATCTGACGGTTGAGAAACGGTTCCTGGCGGATTTGCAGCTTACTAATCAGCAGCTCTTTATCTTTAATAAGGTCGCCTTCCACGTCAACAATACCGACCCTGTAACGGGGGCCTTCTTCAATTGGAAAGGTGATGTACAGGCCATCATCTTTTTGATCGACCACAGGGGTGCCGACTTTGGATTCGATAAAACCATGGTTTTGATAAAAAGCGCCAAGCCGAGCCGCATCTTGCTTGAGGATATCCATCTTTAACACACCGGCATCGGTCAGCCAGGAGAGCCACCAGCTGTAGGTGCCGGTCTGGATAATATCGAGCAGGTCGCTGTCTTCAAAGGTGGTGTTACCTTGAAAGGTAATCTCTTCGACGCTTATTTTGTCTCCTTCCTGGATAACTAAACGTACTTCTGCGTTATCTTTAGAGGGATAGCTGATAGTTGCCTCTACCTCAGTATTGTAATAGCCTTTTGACTTGTAGAGCTCTTTTACCCTGGTAACAGCATCATTGACCTTGGTTGGATTAAGAATGGTGTTGGTTGCAATGTTAGCAGCATCACGGACATTTTCTTCTTTGATGTTATCTGTGCCGGTAATGACCACACTACCGATGAGTGGCTTTTCCTGGACTCTAAAAAGAATTTTTTTTCCGTTGTCGGTATCAGTTGCCTCTATTTCCACATTGTCAAAATAGCCCATGGAAAAGACGGTTTTTAAATCCTCTCTAAGGCTTGTAGGGTCATAGATGTCCCCTGGTTTGGTTGTAATTTTGCGAAGGATAGCCCCTGCGTCGATACGTTTATTGCCGGCTGGGGCAATGGAAGCGACGGTGAAGCTGCGGTTGGCGAAACTGACAGCCTCGGCAACGACTTCACTGATAACGCGGGATAAATCTTCAAGGGAATCTGTTTCACGAAAATAGGAGTAAGGCGAGCTCGGTTGCAAGGCATCAAATACGGAGAAATCGAGGCTGTACTTGTCTCCCAGTTGGGTGAGACTGCCTATGGCCACATAGTCATAACCCGTTTTTTCAGAGATTTGGTTGATGATCTTTGCAGGCGGAGGCCAGGTCCCTTTATAATCTACAAGAGACGTCGCCTTGTTTCTGGAAATGGATGTATAATTTTTTTCAGCTACGCTCTTTTCTAAGGCCCTATCAACTGGAACAAGTAAGGTTTCCGGGTTGGGAGCATTGATTTTTAAGGGAATAAATGCAGTGTTTTGCTCTATTGCCAGGGCCGATGGTATACAATAGAGCAAGACAATTGCTAAGAGCGTAGAAAAGCTATACAGAAATGAGGGTGTAATTCGAATAGACGACTGCATTGAACGATTCCTGTGAAAGAAAGCTTTGTCAGGGAAGTTATGTTAACTGATTGTATGTGGCAGGAGACAATCTACGTTGTGTTGAAATTCTACTACCAAGAATAACGCTGGCATTATGACACGTTCCTTTATTTTTGCAAAGAATTATAATCTTACTATGCTGTTGGCTTCTTTCGCCACCTTTCCGGAACGAAGGCGAAATTTATTGTTCGACAGGTGTTGTAGGTGCCTCATCGACCTTGTGCTTGTTGTCCAACAATTTCTGGACAGCATTATGGAGTGACAAAGCAAGGGCTTGTTTGTCCCTTGATTTGTAATGGTTGGTTGGCATGGGGGTACCTATACGAATGGTAATTTTACCGTTGTCAGCCAATAGCTTTTTCTTGGGGAGTATCGAATAAGAGCCATTAAAGCCGATGGGAACTACCTGGACCCCGGACTTTATGGCCAGGAGAATAGCGCCTGTCTTAAATTCCTGAAGCTTACCATCGGAACTGCGAGTCCCTTCGGGGAAAATTAACACCGAATTGCCCGCGGCAATCTGCTCGGCAGCCTTGTCCAGACTTTTCATTGCTTGTCGCCCTTTGGAACGGTCAATAGCGATGTAGCCCACCTTTTTCATGGTTTGGCCGAAAATAGGAATATTAAAAAGTTCTTTTTTGGCGATCCATCTGAATGTATAAGGGAAATAGCCTTGAAAACTAAAGATGTCGAATTGGCTGGCATGATTGCCGACAAATATGTAGGTCTGGTCAGGCTGTATATTTTCCAGGCCTTCAACTTCTACCTCTGCGCCAACAAGCTTACAAAGTATTCTGCCCCAGAGACGGGGGTAAAAAAGAGCTTTGTCTTTGTCTTTACGAAACCAGGTGAGATCGAGCCAGGCAAGCGTCGAAATGATAATGGTCAGGGGAGGGGCAAGGATCAGTGTAACTGCTGCACGGACATATTGAAAGGGAGACATCGTGATTGTGATAGTTAAGGTGGATGTAGTTGGTTGTGCCTGTGATCTTTATATTGATTCCATGTAACAAGGAAAGATAGCAACAGAAAGCCGGTCTATTCATCCTTTTCTGCAAAGTCGAAATATACATGGACAGATAAAATCTGCAAGGTTATGTCACCGTCTCCCTTGGCTACAATGATAGAAAGAGTGCCCAGGCAGCTTGGCGGGTTGTTATAAACAGGTGCTTTTTCTTCGATTGGTATACCAGATTTAAATGGGGAGTATGGATGGTGCATACATATATTAAGGCCTTGCACGACCTCCTGTTTCCTCCGCAGTGCCTTTGCTGTGAACAACGGCTGGACACATCCAGGCCTCCGCTTATCTGTCCTTCCTGTCGCGACAACCTTCGATTTATTTCCTCCCCCCTTTGCATCACCTGCGGTATGCCTTTTCCGGGTGGTGAAGATCATCTCTGTGGATCATGCCTTCGCAATCATTATCTTTTTGATTACGCTCGCTCTGCCTTGTTTTATCAGTCCCCTGTAAGCAACCTCCTATTGGCACTTAAATTCTCCAATGCCACCTCAGCAGTACCTACCTTGAAAAAAATAGCCGAACAATCAGGTATGTTAGCACATTTTGCTGTGCCTGATATCATTATTCCGGTGCCGCTGCATATAGGGCGATTACGGGAACGGGGGTTCAACCAGGCTCTGGTGCTTGCTCGTCATTGTTTTCCCCAGTGGAGAACATTAACACATGCAAGCTTGTTAGTACGGACCAAAGCCACCAGTCCGCAATCCTCACTGAGTGGTCAACAGCGGCGACAAAATCTTAAAGGGTGTTTTCAGCTGTCGAGATCGGGTTTGTTGACAGGGAAAAAAATACTCCTTGTGGATGATGTTTTTACCACTGGCAGTACCATAAACGAATGTTCTCGTGTTTTGCGCCGCGAAAAACCCAAACGGATAGAAGTTTTCACTGTCGCGAGGAGCTTGCAGTTATAGCGTTTTTTTAAACAGATGGATCCTCTGTCGGCGCTTTCGATCCCTATCTTTCTTGTTTTTTTTATTCCTTAACTCATTGACATAATGGAAAAAGATGGTAAGCAATCGTGCCACGCCTTGATGGGCGTTGTGGGTAAAAGTGTCATAAAAAAATGACATTTTTTTTGAGTCGAAACAGACGTGGAAACTACGCAATAGAGGGCAATTAAACCATAGGGGTGTTTCGTAAGCTGAAAATTGAGCATATTTTAGTTAAGGAGAGCTGTGTGGAGCATTGTAGAGTTATGCAGTTGTTAGTAACTTGTTAGTAACTTGTTCGGTTAGTTTTTAAGTAGTTGTTTGTTGGTGTCTTTATGAAGATGCTGAGGAAAGAAACGGTAGGTTGGGGAGATGCGTCCTGAGCTCGCTCTATACACTGAATCTTTCATTATCCTGGAATTTGTTAATATACTCTTGATTTGTACCTTGAAATCAGTCCATATCGATTTTGACCGGAAAAGGGATTTTAGGTACATCAATGGTCATAGCAAAAAACAGATGTCCACGTAGTACCTTCCTGTACATATTTACTAATAATATCAAGTAGTTTTAAGGAAAAGACCTTATGATATGGAATGCGATCAAATCATCGTTACTCTCTTCTTTGCCGGAAAGCGAATTCGGTTTGTGGATTAAACCGTTAGAATGCCGAGAGCAAAGCGAACAGAGTATTGAACTGGTTGGGCCGGATCGCTATTTTTGTGCATGGGTTGAAGACCGCTATATTGATCTCATGAAAGGTGCTGCCGGTAAGATGGGCATGACGCCTGAAATAAAAGTGCTGGCAGCTGAGGCACCAGTGGTTTCACGTACAAGTACTTCCAGAGAACAGTTGCGTCTTCCCGGCGTTTCCGTGAACCAGTCCAGATATCGTTCTCTGCATCCGGCATTTACCTTTGATCAATTTATGGTCGGGGAATCAAATGTGTTGGCACAGTCTGCCTGTTCTGCACTTGCCACTGGTGATAGAACATATGGCAACTGTCTGTTCATGAACAGCACCACCGGACTTGGTAAAAGTCATTTGACTCAGGCCGTGGTCCATGAGGTGCTCAACTCCGCACCTGCAACCCGGATGCAATATCTCACTGCCCAACAGTTTACTGCAGATATGGTAAAGAACCTCCGTTCCAACTCCATGGAGCAGTTTTCCAAGAAGTATATTAACAGTTGCGATCTCCTGTTGGTCGAAGACGTTCATACGCTTGTCGGTAAAAATAAGACCCAGGAAGAGCTGAATACGATTCTTGATTACCTGATTAAATCAGGCCGTCGGGTAATTTTGACATCTGCAGTTGCGCCTAACAAACTCAAGGGCTTGGACGAAGACTTCCGCAGTCGGATGACTTCCGGTCTGGTGACCGATATTGTGTGCCCTGACTATGACACCAGAACTCGTATCATTCAACATAAGCTGCACGGCAGCAATCTGCAATTGGACGAAGAACTTGTCGATTACCTGGCCAGAAAACTGAAAGGAGACATACGGCGGGTGGAAAGCACCATTCTCGGGATCAAGGCCAAGTCGAGCCTTCGTCGTCAAGCTCCTGATATGGATATGCTCAAAGAAATTATGTCAGGATTTGTTTGCCAAACTGAAGAAATGTCTGCTGCCGGTATTCGAGATCTGGTCAGTGAGCAGTTTAAGGTCAGTACCGACGATTTGCGATCTCGGTCCAGAAAAAGAGCCATCACTTACCCGCGTCAGATCGCAATGTATTTGACCCGTAAATTTACCAAAGACTCACTGGCTGACATCGGTGGGATGTACAACCGTGACCATTCAACGGTTTTGTATGCAGTCAAGGTTATCACCCGTGACATGGCTCGCCAACAAGCCACCAAGGAGCAAGTGGATATGCTCTGCTCAAAGTTGGAGCACTGAGCATTTTTTACATCGATTTTTTTGCACAAAGAGCAGGTGGCGGGAGCTGCCTGCTCTTTTTTTTAGAAGTAAACTCCCTTCACCTCTGCACTATCTCCCTGTTCCTGTCTGGTTATAATCCTTTGCGCCATTTTCCGGCCTTCTTGGGTCATGTCATTTATACCGATACCCTTCCAGCCGAATCCGCAAATATGCAGATTGGGTTCGCCCTGCATTACCCTTTCCCGCCAGGCAAGAAGATCAGTATATCCGCTCTCCAGTTGAGGAATACCATAAGGGGAGCGTAAAACTTTGCTGAAACATGGGGCCTTGGGCAGGTCCATAATTTGACGAATATCCTGGTACACGTGATTGATCAGCTCATTGTCTGTAAGCTGGAGCCGTTTTGCATGTCGACGTCCGCCCACCAGCACTTCTATTATTTGATGCCCTTGAGGAGCGCGACCGGGAAACATATGGGAAGAAAACAGGGTGCCAAGGGAGAATCGTTCTTCTCTTTCAGGTGCCAGGTAGCCAAAACCAAAGGGGATCTGCGCTTCTTCTGTGAAGCCGAGGATTACAGAAATAATACGGGCCTCCGGGATACTTGCAAGCGGTGGATGCATGGGCTGTGCCTGTCTCAGCAGAGGAAGACCTGCATTCACAGGAAGTGCAACAACCAGATCGGCACAGTGGTAGGTCGTAGCACCTGTGGCTACCTGCCATTGGTCATCTGTTTTGGTCAGTGCGGTTGCCTCGGTGTTATAGAGTATAGTGGCTTTGTCGCCGATTTTCTCGCTAAGGCGTTGCGGGAGCCTGCCCATTCCTCCCTTGAAACTGGTCATTGCAGGCATGCCTTTACGTTTATGGTCCCCTTTGCGTTTGGCAAACATTTTTTTGATGACGCCACGAATAACAGAACCGTGTTGTTGCTCAAGGGCTCTGACACCGGGCATTACTGCATCAATTTTTAGTTTGTTGATGTCACCGGCATAGGTACCGGTAAAAACGGCATCTGCAAAAGGGAGCAGAGCTTTTCCAAACCTGTATTCAACCCACTGGGCCACAGAAGGGGAGGCCGGCATGGGCTTTTTCCAGAGATCTGCGAGTACGCGTAACTTTGCCGGAACAGAGATCAATGGTTGCCTGAGGATGCGCAGCGGCGTTTGGGGAATGCATTGGAGTCTGCCGTCCAGGCAGACATAGCGGACAAACTCGGCAAGTGGTGTTGTTTCCAATTCACCTTCAAGGGATGCGAAGCGAATAAGCTCTCTGCTGGCCTCACAGTTATCAAGAAATCCGTGGGGACCCCATTCGGCCAGGAATCCATCCTGGTGATAACTGCTGATGGCTCCACCGCTTTGCTCTGTTTTTTCCAGCATTAAAATGCGTAGATCCGGTTGCTGATCGAGGAGGAAGGCAGCCGTGGAAAGCCCTGATATGCCGGTACCGATGATGCAGACGTCGTAGAATTGATTGTCCATAGTGTGGTAACAAAAATAAAATTTACAAAAGGGAGCATGGTGTGCCGAGTCTTGACAGGCAGCTAATCGTGCTTACCATGTTCGCCGGATAAAAGAAAGGCCCATCTTGCTTGGGGTTTCTGGTGAAAAAGCGCGTTATTCAATGGGTATAGGCCGTTGTATATCGCGTATGGTTCATATGATGGAAGAGCTGTCATAGCCCGGATAAATTCGGGATAGAGGGTCGCCGTGGGGGATGCAACTGGATTGCAATCATGCGCCGGCATGAATGGTAGGCCCCGTTCTCATAAATAACACTAAAAAGTAGAAAAAGAGGATTTGTATCATGACTGAAGCACAGGTCGAAACCAAACAGTTTCAAGCAGAGACCAGGAAGGTTCTGGATATTGTCATTAACTCTCTGTACACGGAACGAGATATTTTTGTGAGAGAGTTGGTTTCCAATGCGGCTGATGCTCTGGAAAAATATCGACACCAAAGTTTGGTCGAGCAGGCTGAGTTTGATGCCCACGTACCGCTTGAGATCAACATTGACTGTGATGATAAAAAGAAGACCTTAACCATCACTGATACCGGCATTGGTATGACCAAAGAGGAGTTGGAAACCAACCTGGGGACTATTGCCCATTCCGGTTCCAGCCGTTTTTTTGAAGAGCTTGCCGAGGCCGTGAAAAAAGATGTCAGCCTCATCGGTCAGTTTGGTGTCGGCTTTTACTCGGTATTCATGGCTGCCAAAAAAGTGACGGTGCAAACCCGTTCATGGGACGGCAGCGAAGGACACGAATGGATCTCGGATGGTGGAGGAACCTATACCGTCAGCCCCTGTGAAGGGCTTCATCGAGGCACCAAAATTATCATCGACCTGAAGGAAGATGCCGAGACCTATGCCACCAAGTTTACGGTTGAGCATATTATTAAGCAGTACTCTACGTTTGTTCCCTTTCCGGTCAAGGTGGAAGGTACGACCGTGAATACGGTCCAGGCAATCTGGTCCCGCTCTAAAAGCGAGATCACTGAAGAGGAATATACTGAATTTTATAAATTTATTGGTAACGCCGCCGATGAACCGATGTACAGGCTTCATTTCTCAGCGGATGCACCGTTGGCAATTAATGCGTTGGTGTATGTGCCTAAGGATAACTTCGAAGTTGCGGGTATGGGCCGGATGCAGCCGGGGGTTAACCTCTATTGTCAGAAAGTTCTGATTGATCAGCACAGTGAAAATATCCTGCCGGAATGGCTACGTTTTCTCAAGGGTGTGGTCGACTCGGAAGATCTGCCGCTCAATATCTCCCGCCAGTCGCTGCAGGATAATGCGTTGGTGTATAAGTTACGCAAGGTACTGACAAAGCGTTTTATCAAGTTCCTTAATGAGCAGGCCAAAAAGGATGCAGAGGGCTATCAGCAGTTCTGGAAGACCTTCGGCATTTTTATCAAGGAAGGCGTAACCTCTGATTTTGAGTTCCGCGATGATCTGGGCAAGCTGCTCCGCTTCGAATCCTCTGGAAGCGAAGCCGGTGAGATGGTCTCCCTGGATGATTATATCGCCAGAATGAAAGATGGTCAGGATAAGATCTATTTTATCAATGGTCCGAGCAGGGCTGCTGTGGAAAATGGACCTTACGTGGAGATGTTCAAGAAACGCGGTATTGAAATTTTTTACACCCTTGAGCCAATTGATGATTTTGTCCTTAATCATCTGGGGGAATATGACGGTAAAAAACTGGTCTCAGCAGATACAGCTGATATCCGTTTGCCCGAATCAACCGAAGATACCAGCTCTACCGAAGACAAGGAGCAGGGTGAGGCTTTGCCCGCGGATCAGGTGGAGGCGCTGTGCAAGTGGATAAAAGAACGTCTTGGTGATCGTGTGCAGGATGTTAAAAGTTCAACCAGACTGGTTGATAGCCCTGCCATGATTGTGAATGTGGACGGATTCATGACCTCCTCCATGGAGCGGATCATGCAAGCTTCCGGGCAGGAGGGCGGCTTGGGAGCGATGCACTCCAAAAAGGATATGGAGATCAATGGTTCCAGTTCATTGATTAAGAAGTTGGCCTCTCTCAAGGATGCAGATCCCGATTTTGCAGGCATCATTGTCGACCAGGTGTATGACAATGCCCTGATTCAGGCAGGACTGGTTATCGATCCCATGGAAATGGTCAGCCGCAATTATCGTATTCTGGAGCGGGCAGCCGGTGAAGAGTCTTAACCGCATGAACAGACAGTGATTACCCGGGTGCTGGGCCGCATCTGCTCGGCTGTGATGACGGCACCTTGTGGTGTGATCCTACTCTTGGCTTGAAAAAAGGTTGTGTTCACGATATATGAACACAACCTTTTCTTTTTTTCTTATTATTAATGCGCTGAAATGACAAAGGTCGTTTTTTTAAGGTCTTGAATGGTTGCTCTGGTTACAGGAGTAGACAAGGAGGTACTTGTGCGACATTTTTTTATGATTGTGGCTGTATTGTTGTTGCTGTGCGGGTGCCACTCCAAGGAGGTACGGCATCTTGCATCAGATGCATCACTGATCAAGCCCGGAGTAACAACATTAAATGATGTGCAGCTCTATCTTGGAGAGCCTAACGGACAACGCAGAGTCTCACCGGTCGAGGTTGAGTACGTATACTATGAAGACCTTCCCGGTTTTATGGGGCATACGCCGATAGTAAGTTCCTGGGTGGATGGAGACGGATATGAAATGATAGTGATAACTTTGAAAAATGACGTGGTAACCCGTTGTGAATTTCGGACCTTCAGCGAGGCTGATCAGGATTGGGTGGATGATTTTACTTGGGAAGAAGTCAAGTGAATTCTCCCTCTACATTTGATATTTATCGTCTACGCATGGTGGAAGAGCAGTTGGTATCTCGGGGAATCCGGGATCAACGGGTACTGGATGCCATAGGCACGGTTCCCCGGCATCTGTTTGTCGAAGATGCCATGCAAGCAAGTGCGTACGGTGATTTTCCTTTACCCATAGGCAGTGGACAGACTATCTCCCAGCCGTATATTGTGGCACTGATGACCGAGGCTCTCCAGCTTAAGGGCGGGGAACGGGTGTTGGAGATCGGTACCGGATCGGGCTATCAGGCGGCTATACTTTCCAGACTCTGTGAGCGAGTGTATACGGTGGAGCGCATTGATAGCTTGCTGGGCAGAGCCCGAAAAGTTTTTGATAAACTGCGTTATCATAATATCGTTTCCCGTATTGATGACGGTACTGTAGGCTGGGCCGATCAGGCGCCTTTTGATGCGATTGTCGTTACTGCCGGTGGGCCGGTCGTACCGCAACCCTTAATAGATCAACTGGCAGATTATGGCCGATTAGTGATTCCGGTAGGCGATCATGACGTGCAGGAACTCCAACTGCTGACCAAAGAGGAAGGGGAAATTACAGTGCAGCTGATTGAGCATGTACGTTTTGTCGATTTAATTGGTGCTCATGGCTGGCAGGGGTTCAATGGGCGATCATAAATTATCCCTTCTGCAGAGGATTTATAACCGGTGCATGCAGTGGATCCAGACACCTGCCGGTGTGTGGGCTCTTTTTTTCATTGCTGTGGCCGAATCTTCGTTTTTTCCGATTCCCCCTGATATTTTTTTAATAGCACTTTGTGTCGGTGCTCCGCAGAAATCTTTTAAATTTGCAGCAATTTGTGCTGTTGGTTCTGTTATCGGTGGCGCTATTGGCTACGGCCTGGGGATGGGATTTATGGAAACCCTTGGCCGGCCTATTCTTGACATGTACGGACTCCAGGACAAATACGCCACAGTGCAGGATCTTTACCGCCAATACGATGCGTGGGCCGTGGGAGCTGCCGGGTTTACCCCGCTACCGTACAAGTTGTTTACCATCACTGCCGGTGCATTTAAGATTAACTTTCCGACCTTCATGTTTATGTCCATTCTGGCAAGGTCAGCCCGGTTTTTTCTTGTTGCCGGTCTCATTTACAAGTTTGGGGCTCCTGTTCAATATTTTATCAATCGATATTTTAATATTCTCACCATCGTTTTTCTTGTATTATTAATAGGTGGGTTTATCCTGATCAAGGTGCTGTTGTAGCTTGAGCTGGTTTCTGATGTTTTTCCAAGATCGGCCTGCGCAGGCTGTGTGTTGGTAGTCTATCCTGCATTTCCCTTTAGGACAAAGTATGAGCTTTTTAAATAGTGATAAATTACTGGATCTTCTTGTCGAAGATGGGCTGTTAAGCGCCGATAAGCGCCAGTTTGTCATTTTAGAAAAGGGAAAGCAGCGGCAGAAACTGCTTCGTCTGGCAGGAGGGAGGCGTAAGGAAGACCCGTATAAGATTGAAAAAGGATATCCTGACCTGGTTGCTGTGGTCGCGTCGCTGAATTTGGAAATTCCCGGGTCTAAAGGGGATTTGCTCAGCGAAGAGGTGATCATGCGTGCGGTTGGCCGTAAGCTGAAAATCCCTTTTAAAAAGCTCGACCCCCTGGAATTGGATATGGAAATTGTAACCAAAACCATTTCCAGATCCTTTGCTGTCAATCATCTAATTCTGCCCTTTGGCCTACGCAACGGTATCCTGGAGGTTGTAACCTACAACCCCGATAATCGCGGACCACTTGCCGATATCGAACGGGCAAACCAGGTGAAAATCAGGGCCTTTCTCTCCACCCGCACCGACATCAAAAAAATACTGGCTGAATTTTTCGGTTTTCAGCGTTCTATAACGGCTGCGGAAACTCAATTTAGCGGAACCGGAACAGACACCACGGTTGATATCGGCAATCTGGAACAATACGTGCGTCTCAGTTCCAGCAAGGAGCTGGCCTCGACCGATCAGCATATAAAAGCTGCTGTTAATCATCTCTTCAGCTATGCACTGGAGCAACGGGCTAGTGATATCCATATAGAGCCTAAACGGGATATCTGTATGATTCGCTTTCGGATAGACGGGGTACTGCATACTATCTATAAATTACCCAAAGCCGTGCATTCTGCCATTACCTCACGGATTAAGTCCCTGGCAAGGATGGATATCGCCGAAAAGCGCAGGCCTCAAGACGGCCGTATTAAAATCGGGCGTAGGGAGAAAGAGGGCGAGGCAGAGGTTCGGGTGTCCACGGTGCCGGTTGCCTTTGGCGAAAAAACCGTTATGCGGATCCTGGATGCAGATGTTATTTTTCAAAATCTGGACGGATTGGGATTTTCTCGGCGTGACCGGGTCGTGTACAATAATTTTATGTCGTCTCCCCACGGGATTGTGCTGGTGACTGGGCCCACCGGCAGCGGTAAGTCCACTACGCTTTATTCCACCCTTAAGCAGATTGCCGGCCCGGACATAAATATTGTCACCATTGAAGATCCGGTGGAGATGGTCCACGAGGAATTCAACCAGATTGCGGTGCAGGCACAAATTGATGTTACTTTTTCCAATATTTTGCGTAATATCCTGCGGCAGGATCCCGATATTATCATGATCGGAGAGATACGTGATTTGGACACGGCCACATATGCGGTGCAGGCGGCTTTAACCGGCCACCTGGTATTTTCCACTCTGCACACCAATGATGCAGTCTCCACTATTATCCGTTTGGAAGATTTGGGCCTGGAACCTTTTTTGATTGGTTCTACCATGCTCGGCGCGTTAGCGCAGCGGTTGGTGCGGCGTATTTGTCCCAACTGTACCGAAGCCTACGAGGTTGAGGCGGCGGAACTGCAAAAAATGGGTTTTCCTGTGGGGGAAAAGAGAGCGTTTGAGCTGCAGCGGGGAAAAGGGTGTCGTCATTGTCGGGGGACAGGCTATTATGGGCGTATTGGTATTTTTGAAATTTTCCCCATGTCGGAACAGCTGAAGGCGTTGGTTTCTTCCAGATCAACAGCAGACGATTTACGCCGGATCGCCATACGCGAGGGTATGTCTACCCTGCGGGAAGATGCCTGGCGCAAGGTGCAAAGCGGATTGACAACCATCGAAGAAGCGTTACGTGTAACCAGAGATGTGTAAGAGACAGGTTGTTTTTTGTTAACTATGAGGTGGGCACAATAAGGGCATGGGAATTAACGTAGTCTGTAAAAATAAAAAAGCGTTTCACGATTATCATATCGATCAAACCTTTGAGGCGGGCATTGTGCTCAAAGGCCCGGAAGTGAAATCGTTACGGGCAGGTAAGGGAAACCTGCGTGATGGGTATGCCCAGATGAAGAATGGGGAACTCTTTTTGTACAATGTGCATATTTCACCTTACTCATTTGCCACCGATATGGTACAGGACCCTCTCCGGGTTAGAAAATTGCTGCTCCACAAAAGGGAGCTGCGCAAATTAATTGGAAAATTGCACGAAAAGGGGATTGCGCTTATCCCACTTAAGATATATTTTATAGGGAATGGGAAAGCCAAAGTTGAATTGGGACTGGCCCGAGGTAAAAAACTCTATGATAAACGAGCGTCGCTCAAAGAAAAACAGTCAAAACGCGATATAGATCGCGATATGCGACGTGGCGACTAAACAATTGCTCTAATTATATTAACACAAATTCTATATATGGGGACGAAACGGATTCGACGGGGATATTGAAGCTTATTGTTGCATGTCGAGTTGCTGTCAGCTCGTAAAATTGACGGATTTTAAATATAATCGCAGACGATTATAACTACGCACTGGCAGCTTAGTCTGCTGTGCCGCTCCACCAGTCTTTGTCTACGGGACTGGATTAGGAGCGTCGACTCTGTAGGCTGGTCAACCGCGTACGTCTGAGACACGGTTGGCGAGAACTTTTCAGGCTGGTATCCGGTTATCCCTGTTTCGGGGGAGCGCAGGATACGAGATTAAATCCCGAAACTAAGCATGTAGATACGTAAGGGGAGAGTTTCCGGACCCGGGTTCAACTCCCGGCGTCTCCACCATTTATTAGTAACGATTACGGCAAGCTGGAGGTTTTCAGCTTGCCGTTTTTGTTTGCGACTTGAAATGGCTTGATTTCAACGGGGTAAAAGCATGAATTTTGATTATATATATTCATATGTCCATAGCTTTTTAATGGCTAACCAATGGGTTGCAGTCATACTCATTATTGCTCTAGTCCTTTTTGCATGGAGAATGACTTGGTTGTTCCTGAAGTGCGTTTTTGCAGTATTTGTTTTAGCGGCAGTGGTGTATGTGTTTTCTTATCTTACTGACTCGGCAACAGTAGGATCCATGAAGAAGCATGAGATTACAATGGAAAGAGAGAGTAGGTTGGATCAGTAGTAATATTATATTACTATCTGTATGTTATAGATTTTCTATCTTTTTTTTGTTTCCTTCCTCTAGACGCTGCATAGATAGACAAAGCGTCATCTGTTTGAACCTGTAAATACCGATCAAAAGCCTTGTTGGTGCTGTGCATCGTACCTGCCTTGATTTGTTCTCAATAATAGATCTGTTCCCATTTTTGAGACAGGGTAACAGATTGATAGCAATCAGTGAAAATGTCATGAAATACCCGCCATATGAAATAATTGTACAAGAATTTTTTTTTATCGGAAAAGTCGTATGGCTAGGTCACGAGGTAACGTGAATCCATTGGCGTGACAGTGTTTAATCAATAAAGGAGTAATTACCGCCATCCACGCTGTAGCATTTGCTAAGCGTAAGGGCAAACTACCTAGTAATATTAGGAAGTTTGCCCTTTTTTTTTATTTATTTTCAGGCCTATAATGGGACTTGTGTGTTTACTAAATAATTGGGATTTGGCTAGTGAGATGAGAAGAAGAACAAAAAAAGAGTCAGGTGTTTTCGTATGGAGACACTAAATACCAAAATTTAGAAATATAGACACACGACCCTTCAATACTAGGCAAAGTAATTCAGCAGACAGAAGACGCAGTTACAGAAATAACAAAAATCCTATATGGCCCTTCTTTATATGCCTTGCAGTTTGTTTCCTTGTAATCGATGGCTCAATTTACGCCTATTTTAAATTGATAAAAAAGCAGCCAGTTATAGATGAGTTGCAAGAGTGGAGGCTATCAATAAAGGATTATTTGAATAGTGATCCTGTGTATGTGCTGGAGCGAGATCCGATGAGTAAAAGGGCGATGCTTTACTTCAACCCAGATTATTATAAACAAAAAAACGTGCCGCAAACACCAAGGGCTAAGCCAACATGACGACTACCTGCTTCCTATGGAGTAAGAAAAAATCAAGATAGCTTACAGTCTGAATTTGAATTTGCACGAAAGTATTTACCTAAAGGTGATTTGATGTACTGCTGGGAGGACAGTAACGGAGTAGTACATTTTTCAAACGTAAGTTTTCCATTATCGGGGAAGTATAAAAAGAAATGGGTAAGGGGATATTGATAAAAGATGTTTAAGAAGATACTAACTATTTGTTTTTTAATTGGTTTCGCGAATCAAAATGCAATCGCGAAAAAGGCCACAATTGCCAATGTAAAAGAAAATTATAACAGATACATAGCTTGGTCGGTGCCCTTTGAAGGAAGAATATCAATAGGAAAATATTATTACAATGATGCACTACGACAAAAATTTACATGCTTTAAAATACATGACGGAACTGGGACAGCATACGCTTACCTGAAAAAGTACAAAGCAAAATTATTGGAAAAAAACTTGAGAGAACACGGAGGGAGTAGAAAAGGTTCCTTCCATACCAGAATACCAAGAAAATATTGTAGTGATAAATATAGCCATCTTTGTACTGAGCTAGAGGGATGGAATTTTCGAACAGTCACAAAAATTACCTCGAGACAGAGAAATTAATAATGAAAGGGCAGATAATTCCACCGAGCGTTAAGACTACTATTGAGTCAACGCGAACCAACAAGCAAATATTTAGGCCAAATGGCCCGATTGGCGGGGCTCCTGCGAAAACCGTGTTGGTAACTAAAACACCTTTTACTTTATCATTAGTAATAATTATGTTTTGTGCCCTCATTGGGGTAGGTATCTCTGTAGATTTTTTCAAAACAAGCCCGGTGCCAGTGCTTGAATATTTCCAGCAAGCTGTTGAACAAGCTAAAAGCATAATGCCAATAGATCGCGGTGAAAAATCTGATTATGAACTGATTGCCAATATTCCTGAAGATGTTGCACAGAAATATAAAGAGGAACCTATTTATTGTTGGGCAGATGAAAGAGGAAGAATCCACTATTCAAATATTGGGTTTCCGTTAACTGGCAAATATGAAAAGAAATGGGTGAGAGAGAAATAGGGATTGAAGATGTGGCTCTTTGTCGTAGTTGCAGATCAGGAGGTCCCGCTTCTCTCCTAATTTTCGTCAAAACTGGGGAGGTTGAATGAAGAAAGATAAAAGTAAGCAAATTCAAAAGTCGGGAAAAAGAGACATCGATTGTCCGCTCATCGGCGGCTGAGTATCTGACATTTGTAGCAGCCACCGGCAAAGGCAGCGTTGAGGCGGTATATGCCGATGAAAACATTTGGCTGACCCAGAAAATGATGGCAACGCTCTATGACGTGGACGTACGTACCATCAACTATCATTTGAAAAAGATATTCAGTGACAGTGAGTTGCAGGAAGATTCAGTTATCCGAAATTTTCGGATAACTGCCGCTGATGGTAAAAACGACAATACAAAACACTATAATCTCTCGGCCATTATTGCGGTTGGTTACAAGGTCAACTCAGAGCATGCCGTCCAGTTCCGCAAATGGGCCACCACCATCATAAAGGAATACACCATCAAAGCCTATGTGATGGATGATGAACGCATAAAAAGCGGTGGCTCTATCCTGACGGAACAATATTTTGAAGAGCAACTGGAACATATCCGGGAAATTCGCCTTTTCGAGCGCAAGTTCTACCAGAAGATTACCGATATTTACGCCACGTCCATCGACTATGATGTCACAGCGCAGGCCACCAAAAGGTTTTTTGCAACCGTCCAGAATAAGCTGCACTGGGCCATTCATGGACTGACGGCTGCTGAGTTGATTGTCGACAGGGCTGACCACCAAAAACAGAATATGGGGCTGACGACCTTGGAAGGATGCCCCGAAGTGGAAAATTCAGAAGTTTGATGTCAGCATAGCTAAAAATTACCTGACCGAAAATGAAATGGCGCAATTGACCCGGCTGGTGAACGCCTACCTGGATGTGGCCGAGGACATGGCCTTGCGCAAGATCCCATTGATCATGCAGGATTGGGAGACCCGCTTGAACGAATTCATCGAAGCCACCGACCGGGAAATCCTTCAGGACGCTGGAAAAGTAACGGCGGAAATCGCCAAGGCCCATGCTGAAAGCGAATTTGAAAAATACCGCATTATTCAGGACCGGCTGTTTGAAAGTGACTTCGACCGTTTAATGAAACAGTTGGAACATAAGAATGATAAAAACAATGAGGATTAACTTTTCTGGATAAGGGATTTGGATGATGGGATTAGCAGTTTTGGCTTTGATTGTCGGTCTGGCACTTCTGGTTTGGAGCGCGGACCGTTTTGTGGAAGGTTCAGCTTCCACTGCAAGATATTTCGGCATGCCGCCACTTTTAATCGGCATGGTAATCGTTGGATTCGGGACGTCCGCTCCCGAAATGGTGGTTTCGGCCTTGGCTGCTTTTGAAGGTAGCCCGGGTATTGCGCTTGGTAACGCATACGGCTCAAACATCGCCAATATCGCCCTGATACTGGGCGTGACGGCCTTGATCAGTCCCATCATGGTACATTCGACTGTATTGCGCAAGGAACTGCCGATATTGACGCTGCTGAACGCCCTCAGTGTCGCTCTGATAGCAGACCTTGATTTGTCACGGCTCGATGCGTTTGTTCTGCTGCTGGTATTCGGCTGCCTGATGGCATGGACTATATATCAAGGGCTGAAACGAAAGGATGACTCACTGGCAAATGAGATTGAAACGGAAACCGCTGAAAAAGCAATGCCGCTTAAACGGGCAGTTTTCTGGCTCGTGGCCGGGCTATTGTTGCTCATTGCCAGCTCCCGAATCCTCGTATGGGGAGCTGTTGAAATCGCACAGATATTCGGTGTCAGCGACATGATCATCGGTTTGACGATTATAGCGGTGGGGACCTCCTTGCCGGAGCTGGCTTCGTCGGTCATTGCTGCCCGCAAAAGTGAGCATGATATCGCTCTGGGAAATGTGCTCGGATCAAACCTGTTCAACACGCTGGCCGTCGTTGGGATTGCTGGATCGATTCATCCTTTCGCAGTGGAGCCTGAAACGCTCTCCCGGGACATGGTTGTTATGGGAGCATTGACCATTTCACTTTTCCTGATCGGCTATGGATTCAGGGGACGTCAGGGACGCATCAATCGACTTGAAGGAGCAGCCCTTCTGCTGGTTTATGTGGGCTATACCGCATGGCTGATTGCCACGGTAATGGTGGTTAAGACATGAGTTGTAAAACACACCGTCGGGTATTCAAACGGGAATCGAACCCTCGTCCGTTCTCTGTTTCGGGAAAATGTAGAGAATTAAATTTCTCTCGGGGTCCGACAGTTTAAAGGGGTTTGATGTATGGTAACGTTTTGAATAAAATAGATATAAGATATTATTTGGTTTGGAGAACGAATTGGGGTAAGGCTCCGTTTCCTCCACCAAGATATATTTCAAGATATTCTTGGAAAGGTCTAAAACCCGAGCTCAATCAATGAGTTCGGGTTTTTTGTTGTCTTGTGTGTTCTTGTAAGATCTATCGGTCGTCAATTGTGACCATACTTGTGGTGGCCGACAATAATAGACCTGTCCCCATTTTCAATAATCAACACCTCAGGAAGTTAATCGTAGCACTGCCATCAATAATGGTATCTAAACTAATTTTATCATAAATATTTAGAGATATAATAGCTTTTGTATATATAAAAGCGTAAAAAAGAGGGGCAAGAATCTATCGGGGACAAATGAACTTGGGAGAAGGCAGGTCTTTACTTGACTCTTTTAGAATAACGGGGCAGAACAAGATAAACAATGAAGGTTTGGTGGCAAGCCTGGTGGCGGTTTTACTCAGCTCTATGTACTTTTAGGGTAGATTCTGCAAAGGGCACCTTGCGAAACCTGCACTATAGTGGGCTAAAAACGCAGCGATCCTGCCTCTAGAGCAGGAGGCCGTAGGTTAGTATTCTACCGTCCCGACCGTGCTTTTTAGTGGTATTAGCCACTTACCTCTTCGGTAGGTGGCTTTTTTCGTACCTCCCCCTGAAATTCATTCCCTGAAACCTGAAAATATCTTTCAAAAGTCCCGTTGATGAGATTCATGGAAGAATGTTTGCTAGATTACT
Source organism: Desulfogranum marinum (assembly GCF_016918565.1). Classification (GTDB taxonomy): domain Bacteria; phylum Desulfobacterota; class Desulfobulbia; order Desulfobulbales; family Desulfobulbaceae; genus Desulfogranum; species Desulfogranum marinum. Next base: position 62,031 of record NZ_JAFFQD010000011.1, on the reverse strand, counting down.
ATGAATTACGTTTTCGTTTGCGTGGTTACGTACTTTTTATTGAAAATTGTCTTTTTTTATGGCGGAGCTGCGATTTATTAGTGGCTAATCAGCATCTTATACTTTTTTTTCTGCTTAGGTACATACCTTGCTTTATGGTACCTTCAGGTAAGCTACTTAAATGTTCCGGTGCAGTTTGAAACAGTTTTTCGTAGAGCTCAACTTAAGTGCGAGATATGCTATTTGCTGAAATTAAGAAGATGTTCAAAAGGCCGCCACCTCCAGCTAAAAAGAAAAGGTGTATTCAGTGCCATAACACCATGGAAGATGAAAAAGTACTGTGTAAACGCTGCCAGGAAAAGCTTCTTGACTAATTATATAATAAGGGACGAACCATGGTAAATCTTAAGTTAGATTGGTAGTAGCAAATACCGTTACCCTCATATAGGTCGTTTGCCACCTCAAGCGGTGGAATTCAAGGGGGCGAATCCTATCGCCTTGAACATTTATCAATAAAGAAGCTGACCAGAGTTAATTTTTTTTTGGCTTTTTTCTAGTCTTCTCTGCATTTTATGTTTTTATTCCGGTTTGTTACGCGTCGAAAGCGAAAGGCTAAGATAGGGCTGTGGGTATCAGGCTTATTTAGTCTTCAAACGACAACGCTTCAATATATTGTGTACTTATCCCGAGAAAGGTGTGTGCCAGGTGCACTCTTTTCTGGGACCATTTATTATCCACTTTTTTGATTTCAGTGACGGATGCATCAAAGAGCGGGATAAATTTGTCTTGGGATTTTTTCTTAAATAAGCCGTAGAATTTACCTTTAATATCATAAAACGAATTTGCTATGAGCGGTGTGATAATTGTCACAGGTTTCATTTTTTCTTGTGCCTTATTACGCATTACTACAGCACGTGCTTTTTCTTGTTTATCCCCGATTGTTTCGTAATTGTCGAAAAAAAATATAATTTCTGAGGATTTTAGCTGGATTTTGTTGAATTTCTTGTAAATTGCTTTCTCTTCCAAGGCGAGCTTGGCATCATGAATTAATATCGCGTTATCAAAACACTTTTCATTGGGATCATTCCAAAAGATTGAATTGCTATTAAGCAAGTCTGTGGTTCGTATGGATTCTGTGGGGACGTCAATGTCGCCGTAGTAGGTTTTACCAAAGGTCGTTGTAACTACTATAGGCCGTCGAAAAGTTTCCATATTCATCCTTTTGTTAAGTGTTATTGTTCGTCAATTATATGGTAAAGAGGAGAGGCAATTCAAGGTGAGATGCAATAAATAATTGCAAAATATGCCTAGCCACAATTATTATTCTAGGCTTTGAAGCCTTGGTGCAAACAAGCGACAGGCCATTTGTAAAAGGGTTAAAAAAAAAGTAATAATCAATCAAGGAAAAGCCTCAATGGTCAGAGTACCCATGAAGTGTTCTGAGAAGAGGCAAGTACTGTATACCCAGTTTGCAATATTGCAAGTATTATAGGTAAGCCAAAGGAGTCTCTTTTATGAGTGAACAAAGTCGAAATAGGATAAGAGTTCATTACTCAGCTAACGCATTGATTAAATCAGGGAAACGCGGAACGATTCATGGGATAGTCAGAGATATAAGTATCGATGCAATGTACCTGTCTTGTGAGCCCGTTTTTTCTATTGATGAGAAAATCAATGTAGAAATAGTACTACTCGGCAAAAATAGTGAATTAATCATCAAGATAGCAGGGACGGTCACAAGAATCGACGAAGACGGTATAGCCTTAAGTTTTTTCAATCCACTTGAATGGTGGCCAATTTTCTCCCATTTCCCACTACACCGATTGGACGACAAAAGTCTGACAAAATCATGAGAACTGTTGCCCCCTTTTTCCAGCAACAGTGGTGTCGAAATTAAGGGATAATTTGATTAGGCCGTTTTTCGGGCCTTTCGTTTAATTCTAGCTGCTGTTGAGTGTTGGGGGGTATATCTAACTGACGGATCTTACACGTGAGTGGATTTTAGAGTAAGTGCTTGGTCGAGTTTTCATGTCGGCAGCAAGGTGATCGTTTGCCACCCTTTTCTTAAACGCAGAAATACTGGTTGGGGGCAAGGGTTCAACTCCCTCCGCCTCCACCAAAACATATTCCAAGGCAATCTTGGAAAGGTTGAAAATCCAACCTCGATCAATGAGTTCGGTTTTTTTCTTCGTCGTTATTGTCATGTGCGTTATGTAGTACCCAACGATAAATGCATACTCGTTCTGACTGCATTAAACACTTTTACGAATACAATCATCAGTAATACTTTGCCTCTACGGTTGCTATTGATCCCGCTTCCTTTCTCACTCCTTTAGCTCGCTTCCTCACTTCCCAATCCACAATTCTTGATATAGGCTGTGGTTCAGGCCGAGATCTGCTTTGGCTTGCAGAAAGGGGATTTAAGGTTACCAGGTTTGAGCAGTCTGCCGGTCTGGCGAACCTGGCTCGAAAGCATGCAGGGTGTCCGGTTATAGAGGGCGATTTCTGTGATTTCGATTTCAGCAGCTTGGTATTTGATGCTCTGGTTTTGGTGGGGACGCTGGTTCATCAGCCCCGATCGGCCATGCATGCGGTTCTTGTATCTCTTACCACGGCTTTGCAACCTGGCGGTTATATGCTCATAACTATGAAGCAAGGGACCGGCAGTTACTCCTTGCCCGATGGCAGGCAGTTCACTCTGTGGGGTAAGGAAGAAGTAGGAGAGGTTTACCGGTCTTGCGGGTTGAGGATTGTCGATTCTTCCAGATAGGTTTCCCGGTTGCGTCCGGAGGACATCTGGCTCGGGCATGTGTTGCAGCGGGTTAGCGAAACCGTTCCCGGCGATGCCATTTGAAATTGTCCAGATCAGGCCAAAACTTACTTTCCTGTGGTTTAAAGATCGGTCGTTCTGACAAGGTCAGCATGTGGCCGGGAAGATTTGGGTCTTGTTTTACCGATGGCGAAATCAGGACGCGGTATTGACGGTCAACAGACATCAGCCCCTCATCAAATGACCAGTGGCAGAGTTTACACAGGGCCATCCCATTGGTAGGGTGGTCGTCATGGCTTTCGCTCCATGGTCTAATATGGGCAGCGTCTATTGCAGTGTGCCCTTCTGCGGTGAGCATTTTAATGCCGCACAATGCACAACGATGCGTATAGAGGCGGACAATCGCTTTGCGAAAGCCTTGTCCTCTGATTTTTTCTTTGTTTTTCGGCTTAATCATTTCAGGAAAGAAAATTGATGAAGGTTCAGCCGTATTGAGCAAACTTTGTGAGTATTGGGCGGAAGCGCAGTTGAGGAAGGATTGTTCCCGGATTTTTTCTTGTATCTCCCGAGCAAAGTACTTTTCAATAAGGACCGACCGAAACTGTTCCCTTGTCTGGCTCATCTGCATGAGCATGAACAGATCCTCGGGAATTTTTGCACCCAGATAAAGTTGCCGCAGTTTTTTCATCGAGCGTATGGCAAGCCCTTTACGGTGCTTTATTCCCTTTTGCGGCACTAGTTCCCAAAAAAGGGAGCTTTCAAGATGGTAGAAGGGGTAGGCCATACTGGCCTGTCGGACTGTGTATGGCAGTATTGCAATATACCCAAGGAAAGTTTCTGTCAGTTCAAAAGAAGGGGTGATGAAATTCGTTGTGATCTGGCCCGATGCAATGTGATCGAGAATAGAAAGGAGGAGGACTGGTTTATAGGGGGAACAGTGATGGGTAAGGGGGGACCAGGATTTTCTGTTTTTATCGACTCGAAGTCCAGTAAAGGATATCAGGTAAGTCTCCAGTCTTCCGCACATGTGACCCTGGTTTTGGAGAGAAATTGAAAAAGTATATAATACTTACGTATTATGATCTGTTACCATACTCTGCTTTCTGCTGCCACTGATATGTCCTGCAGTCGCAACTCCCGGGTATGCAGGGGGCATACCTGCTGCGTCTCTGTGAAGAAATATTTAACAAGTGTATTGGTAGAGCCCTCTCCATTGCCCTTTCCATGGTTTGCCAGTGGGAACTTGGAGAGTGGGACGGAATTATTTATTGGTATCTTTTGAAATTTGTAGATATTTTCCATTAGATAAAAGAAGCGATATGTTTGCGTTGGCAATATTGGGTTGCGGGTGTTAAGCCCTCGTTAGTTGTGAACAGTTTCGGGAATTGGAATCATGAGCGAATACCAGTACTACGAGTTTCTCTCCATCGACCGGCCGTTAACAGCGGATGAGATGGCTGAACTGCGGGCGCTTTCAACGCGGGCCGTTATCACGCCGGTCAGCTTCACCAATGAGTACAATTGGGGCGATTTCAAGGGTGACCCCAACAAGCTGATGCAATACTATTTCGATGCCCATGTCTATGTCGCCAACTGGATGACGGCTATATTCATGGTGCGCCTGCCCATCGAGGCATTGTCCAAAGAGACGGCTAAAGCAGTGACCGTACCTTACCTGTTGGATATCAGCGCCACAAATACCCATTGGATCATCACCTGGAGCCTGGAAGAATCTGAAAACTACGACCACTTTGGCATGGAGGACGGCCGTAACTGGATGGCACGTTTGGCCCCTGTGCGGGATGAACTGCTGCGTGGGGATTTGCGCAGCCTGTATATCGGTTGGCTTGCGGTCATAGGCGGTGAGATGGTGGATGATGAAGAGACGGAGCCGCTGCTCGTGAGTGGATTGGGAGACCTGACAGCAGCTCAGCTGGCACTGGCCGAGTTTTTGGAGGTGGACCCGGATCTTCTGGCCGGTGCAGGTATGGGCAGCCCGGCTACGCAAGAGACGGAAGTTTTACGACGGGAAACGGAAAAGTGGATCGATGCCCTGCCAAGAGAAGAAGTCAATTCGCTCCTGAAACAATTGCTGGAGGGCAAGGGGCAGCAGGCCGAACGCTCTGTCAGGAACCGGTTTGCATCATGGCGACGCGGCTTCCAGGATAGCGATAGCAGCGCACCCCGACGTACAGTGGGTGAATTGCGGCAGAAGGCCGAAAAGGCATGTTTAATCCGGCTGGAAAAACAAAAACGGGACCGAAAGCAACGGGAGATTGAGCGGCGTGAGCAACGTAAGGCGCATCTGGAGAATCTTTCAAATGATTTTCCTAAGGCCTGGGTGTCGGTTAAAGAGCCCGTCGAGCGCGGATCGGGACGGGGGTATGATGAGGCTTGCCGCAAACTCGTCGACCTTGCCGAAGCCTATGACCTGTTTGCGACCAAAAAGCAATTCCAAAACGAATTGGAACAATTCATGGCTGGGCACACGCGACGCAAAGCATTGATTCAACGCCTGGTAAAGGCCGGTATTTGGGAGGATATATAAAAGATGAGTGCGCGAAGCCCGAAAGAGGGGAAGGAAATTGATGGTTTGGGCAGACTCATTGAGGAAATCACCGTCGATGCATACGGCGATGATGAACAGCTCTGGGCCTTTGGGCAGGCCTTTGAGGATAACGTTGCCCTGCCGACCGACGGCTTCGTCATCGGGGAACCGGTTTCGGTGGTTGCAATAGACTATGACGGTAACAAGCGGCGCGGTTTGACGGCAAAGTGCAGCCGAGAGGACGGGGCCGAATATGTGGTGGCGCTCCCTGAGGTCGTTTTACCGCAGAAAGCGGAGGGGGCCCGCTACATCGCAGCATATCGCAGGTTGCTCGGGCTCGATCCGTACCCCGCTGATGCCAAGAATTCCTCCCGACGTTTGCAGCAGCACAAAGCAGCAGACGATGACATCGACCTGAGCAACCCAGTTGAATTGGTCGCTCTATCGGTCAAGGAGCGTGCCGCCCGCTGCCGTTTGCTGGGAAGCGACCGGATCATTACCCTTCGAGCGAACCCTCTTTGGGAGGTGGTGCCTGGAGTAATCGTCTTGGTAACACCCCGAAAGCAGTGGCGTTACGGGGGGCATCCTTATCTCTCCGGGGAAATTCAATCGATCCGGATTGACGTGGAGGCTCTCGATTTTGTACCACTGGGGCTTGAAGAGATGGGCATGTGGGACCCCAAGGAAGAGTATTGGGGGGAAGAAGGTGAACCCATCGAGGATTGGGCCAAGCCGATCATTGCTCACGGCCCCCGGCCCATGTTCGAAATGGAGCAGGTGCTGCCCGGCGAGGACCCTGATGACCCTTTCAGTGATCCCATCACCCGCTCCAACGATCTTAATGATGCCGGCGAGCAGGCAGAGGCGATTAAGATTCTGATGGAGCTGTGCCTGGCGGACCTGCGTTGCCTCGATGCCCATTCGCATCTGGGCAATTTTCTCTTTGATCGCCGGCCGCAAGATGCTATCCGGCATTACGAGGTCGGCCTGCGCATCGGCGAGTTGTCTTTGGGTGGCGACTTTACCGGCGTGCTGTCATGGGGACTTATCGACAACCGCCCGTTTCTGCGTTGTATGCACGGCTATGGATTGTGTCTCTGGCGACTTGAGCGCTTTGACGAGGCGGAGCAACTATTTCAACAGATGTTCTGGCTGAACCCGTCCGACAACCAAGGCATACGGTTTCTTATAGGTGAGGTGCAGGCAAAAACAGCCTGGAAAGATCGAGAATTCGAGTGACAAGTAAAGGAATACCATGAGCCCCACCAAGCGAAAACAGATCGATCCGATGGAAACGGCAATCGAAGCAGCGCTGTCTCCCGGCCGTTTCATTTCCTATAATGCAGCCTGGTCGTTTGTGGAGGATGTAGAGGGTGTTGCCGATGATATCAGTAAAATCATCAGGGAAGAGCCGGAACGGGCAGCACGGCTATACGAGCTCTTTATTGCCGCTTGCCATGAAAAAGCCGATGAGATCGACGACTCGAGCGGTAATTTCGGCATGCTGGTTGAGGAGCTGTTTCAAGGTTGGACCAAAGCACGTCAGGGTGCAAATTTTGATGCGGACGAGACTGCAATATCTTTGCTTTCCTGGATGGAGGACGACCCCTACGGATTTTGTCATGACCTTGATCGTGAGGTTGGCAAAGTGCTCGACAAAAAGGGGCTGGAGGCCTTCATCCGGCAGATTCGGGCCAAGCTCGAACCGGCTCCAATCCAGGATGACGAGGAAAAGCGTTTTTCCGATTACAAAAGCCGACGGTGGGGCGGCGTACTGAAGACGCTGCTGGCAGCCCAGCGTAATGTTGACGCTTATATCGCGCTCTGTGATGAGATCGGGCTTGAAGCCAAGGACTGTTTGACTCTCGCAAAAATTTACAAAAGCCGGAGGCGTCCTGAAGATGCGCTTGTCTGGGTCGAAAGGGGGGTAAAGATCGCACGGGCGGACAGCCGAACATCTTATCAAGAACACGAATTGAGTGAGCTGAAACGGGTGCTGCTGGCTAAGATCGGGCAGGTGGAAGACGCTCTTCAATCCGCCTGGTCCGAGTTTGAGGCGCATCCCTCCACGTTCACTTATAAGGAATTGATGCGCTATGTGTCGCCCAAAGAGAAAACGGATTGGCATCAAAAGGCCATGGCTGCATCGGAAAAAGGCGATTTGTCCTCTCAGATTGAACTCTGGCTTAAGCATAAAGAGTACGAGCGCCTTGTATCGCTTCTGAACCGGACCACAGGTGACGAATTGGAAGATCTCAGCCACTACAGTACTGAGCCGCTGGCGCGGAAACTGGAACGCGCTCATCCTGAAATATCAGCCAGAATATACCGTGCACTCTGCATGCGGATCGTCAATGCCGGAAAGAGCAAATATTATGACGCCGCGCTCGGCCATATCGAGTATGCCAAGAAATGTTATTTAAAAGCCGGTCTTGATGCCGACTGGCAAACGGTGGTTGCCGATGTGCGCAAAAAGCACTTTCGCAAAAAGGGTTTTATGGCCGGATTCGAGAATATCGTCGCCGACGCACCTAGGCACGTTGAACCTCCTTTTCTGGAACGTGCAAAGGCACGGTGGCCAAGAAAGTCGAAGAGGAGCTGAACCTGTTTTGAAAGAACAGGTTTGGGAAACAAGCCGGAACAATAGAGAACTTAGGGTCAGGTCTTTGCTTGGCTCTTCTCGGCCTGTGGCTGAGTGGAAAAGGGGACAGCAACCTTTTTCGTAAAACCTGAGAACATTGATGGACAGGTGAAAAAAGGCCAACTTATTATGTTGCATGGAAAAGGAGAACCACTCTCGAAAATGGCGGAACTGCTTGAAATTAAAGAGAATAAGATGGCAACAGGTGCTTGTGCAGAAATTGCTATTATTTCAACACATTAGGTCAACTCACAACATAACTTTGGTAGTCAATATAATTATTGATAATAGTTATTTGCAAGTAGTGTTTATACTGTTCGTACTAATTACTTTACACTACACCTTCCTCTTTGTAGCTCAACAAGCTCATTAAGTGCTTCAGTAACAGATTCTTCTAACTTTGTGATTATAAGCTGTACATCTTGGTGTAGTGCATAAAATTCACCATAATTAGGCTGAGTAATCTCTTCTAACTGTACAGCTAGTGAAGCTAGATAGGCTAAGTTTTCAGGAAACTGGTCAATTTCCCTTATTGCCTTATTTGTAATCTCTTTATGCGCTTCAATCTGCTCTTCTAAGGATTTGCTATAATCGTTAACCTGCTTTAGCTGTTGCTCAAGTGCTTCTATCTGGCTTTTTAATTCAGTTATTTCCTGATCTGTTGTCATAGCTCTATGTAATTTTATGAGTAATCAGCTAGTGAATAATACCTTCTATTATATTTGGTGAATTGAGGAAAGAACTGGGGTCAGGTATTTGCTTGACTCTTCTCGTCAAATTTATTGGAAAAAAACAAGTTAAGTGTAAAGCTCGATTGTCAGTATTAAATACCGATACTCCCTTATAGGTCGTTTGCCACATGTTTGCCACCTTTCTCTCAAACGCTGGAATACTGGATGGGGCAAGGGTTCGACTCCCTCCCCCCCCCTCCATTAGCATAACAGGAAACGGCAAGTGAGCATTTTTATCTTGTCGTCTTTGTTTGCTCTCCTGCCGGGCGGGGAATCATCAATACTCTTTTGGGTAGAAATTGCCAAGGGTTGGATTTAACTCACAGATCACGTAAGCAGCTGATAGATACCATAAGCAACGACCATCATAAGGATGAGTGTGGCCGCCCATATCGGTTTATCGTGACCAAGGTCGTCGACCCCGGCTTGTTTTGCCTGTGCTAAATCTTGCGGGTGATACATGCCTTTTCTGCAAAATAGAATTGTGGCAAAGAACATCCCTGATACAGCCAAAAAGATATGCAGTATATAGGTAAATGCGGTAAGTGCATTTACATTATCAATCTGGGTAGAGCTTACTCCTAAGATTGCAGCACAAGTCATCATTGCCAGTGAAAATACATTGATAGGGGTTCGGGACTTTGTCACTGCAGTCCAGGCAGCATTTCCCTGGTCTTGTTGATTGGTGCTGTGATTCATCGGGTGGCCGCATTTTACGCACATGATTGCCAGGTTTGAAATTTCCTGCTCACATTCTGGACATTTGGTTAAGCTCATCTTTAATCTCCTGCCAAAAAGGGTATAACGCTCGTTAGTGAGCTATTCGTTAGGTTCTAGTTGATGTAAGGTTTTTTTCTCCGTTTGAAAAAGATTCTCATACGTCGTGCCGCCCTACCCAACGTTATCGCCTAGCCAATAAAGGCAAGATGTGGCTGCAATTGCGGGAAGATGGGTAACAGTTCAAAACTTTAGAACAATATGGGACAAGGTTAAGCTGCTTTGGCTATTTATTAATTTATCCGGCATAAAGAACTTTTCCAAATCAAGCGTCCTTCACGTGGACAAATATACCGGACCACCCATTCATATGCGTTGTCCGACAGGTTGCGTCCAAACCGGCTTCAGCCAGAAATGCTTCCGTTCCGCCTGGCTTCATATACTCCTTAAAATAGGCATAATGCTGTTTACCTGCAATACGCTCCACACATTGAACCGCCAAACCTGTAAAAAATGAGCTGTGGTCAACTGGAAGATGATAATCAGCAACAATAACAAGCCCACCTTTTCGGACCAGCCTGAGAGCTTCTCGAATAATAGCAAAAGCCACATTACGAGGTTTTTCGTGCAAGGCAAAACTGACAGTAACTGCATCAAATGAGCCCTCCTCCATAGGCAGATCAGATGCATCATTTTCTAAAAAATTAATTTCAGGATGGTTGCTTCGGGCAATATCCAGCATAGCGGGTGACAAGTCTGTACCAATCGGCTTTAGGCCCGCTGCCACAGCTTTGCCGACAAGAAGTCCTGTTCCGCAGCAGATATCAAGAAGTGATGAGCAACCGTGTACTTTTACAATGTCTACTATATCCCTGTGCGTCGAATGCAAAAAAGGCCCTACCAACAGGTCATATAAACTGGCGTGATTTCGATATTCATCCATTGGTATATTATTTGTTTGGTTGTGATTTGGTCACGGCCTATTGGTAACTTCAGCAATACAACAGGCGGGGGCTGGGAGCCTGCCGGAGAAAGCTCTTTTGCCCCATTTCTGTGTTATTGGCGAAAAAATAATGCTCGCAATATTAACTATATGGCTCTGCTTATTTTCCCGCCAATGCCTTGAACTGAACCAAAATAGCAATTCTCCGACACACTCCTAGCCTCTCTTTGAAAAGTAACTTGCTTAAACGTATTTTAAAAACCTTAACTAACCACATAAGGCCATTCGGGGCAGGCCACGATACAAGTAAACAAAATGAAGTTGCCATAATTTTTTTTAATTGTTTGCCACTCTAGTCGCAATCCCTGGTATAAATTATTTGGAGAAGAATTCGCCCTCAGCCATCTCCAGCCAAGGACAATGCGTGGGTTACAGATCGACCTGCCGATCAATAGCTGGTTGGTCGAATAACGGAGAATACTCGTTTCTTCTTCTCCGACCGATAAAAATGGGAAAATCAATCATATTCAGTTAAGAATCCCAACAGCCTGAAGGCAATTGGATCAATAATGTTACAGCCGGAAAGAGCAACAAACAAATCAGAGTTGCTTGGATTCAAGGAAGCCAAGCAGCTATGTAAAACCAGTATTATACCATTGCCAGCAGAAAAACTTCCTCTGCTCGGAGCAGCCGGCCGAATCCTTGCCCATGATATTTTCGCATTGGTAGACTCCCCTTCAGTTGATGGGTCATTAAAAGACGGGTACGCAGTTCTTTCCAAGGATATCGAAACAGCCTCCGAAAATAACCCAGTCACCCTGCAACTCGCGGGCACCCTTTATGCCGGTGGCACGGAATCGTTGTCCATAACTCCTGGTACCGCTATTAGAATATTAACCGGGGCAGAAATTCCGGAGGGAGCTGACAGCGTTGTCGCTGAAGAGTTCACCCACCAGGCAGGGGAGAAGCTTACGGTCATGAATACCGCTGAACCCGGCAGAAATATTCTTTTTCGTGGAACGGATGTCAAACAGGGGGAAGTCATTGGTGCAAAGGGCAGTTATATTACTCCCGGCATCCTTGGGCTTGCTGCGGCTGCCGGTCACAGCCGTTTATCGGTGGTCAGGCGTCCAAAGGTCGCTCTCATCGCCACCGGTGATGAAGTTGTTGCCCCCGGTCAACCACTTGACAGGGGGAAACTGTATGCCAGCAATATTACCACACTTGCAGGATGGTGCCGTAAGTACGGTTTGGATGTGCATTTAGAAATTGTACAAGACACCCCTGAGGCAATTGAAAAGTGCTTTACTCAAATGCACACCACCTGTGACGCAATGATAACCAGCGGTGGTGCCTGGACCGGAGATCATGACCTTGTCGCAAAGGTTCTCTCCCACATGGGTGGAGATATCGTTTTTCATCGTTTGCGGATTGGACCCGGCAAAGCCACCGGGTTAGCGATGCTCTCCGGCAAGCCTGTGTTCATACTTCCCGGCGGTCCACCTTCAAATCTTATGGGGTTTCTTCAAGTCGCACTTCCCGGTATTATGCAGCTTGGCGGATGCTCCGAGCCGCCGTTATCATGCTGTCGTGTCTGTTGTAGTGAAGAACTGCGGACAAATTATCCGGATTGGGTGCAATTTATCTTTGGTCGGTTACAGGCAAAAGCCGACGGCGAGCCCCCGCTTTTTATCCCACTCCTGAAAAAAAGCAGGCTTCGTTCCATGGCAGAAGCTGATGCTGTTATCTCAATTAATGAAGGCAAAACAGCTATTGCTGAACATGCGATAATCACAGCTCAACTGTTACGGTAAGGACTCTTCGTTTCAAGGTAACTCCCAGGCACTCCAGGGGGTATTGCGCTGGTCGCTTACCTCTTCGGACAAACACGTTTTGAACCTGGCACCGCCTGAATTGATGAGAAATTACGGTTAGAGGGCAACCCTCTGATTATGCCGGCTGAAAGTTGTCCCTTCCATATGAGAGTGGATCTGAATTTCATGTTTAGGAGTGCATTATTCTCAATTGATATTTTGGACTTCAAAAGGATTGTCACGTATCAAGCAGGAGCAATTCATGTGCTTAATATTCACGAGCTGGTAGCAGACTCGCCCCTCTTCATTCGTATCAAGTCGGCGATGGCACCATTTAGTCTTGCCTGGAGTTATTCCATGTCATTTTGTGTGAGATTGTTTGAAATACATATCGATGGTCAAAAAGCTGACATGAAAGAGCGCCGGAAGGGGGGCAATAGGTCGTAAGAATTATTAGCTGGAATTTTAATATGAAAGTAATTGCAGAAGAACTCTGTGAATATGGGTGAAGCTGGGTGTCTCTGAGGTGGATGAAAGAAAAGCGAGAGTCACTGGTGGTGTTCCGTGGCTCTCGCTGTTGGCTTATATTGTGAAACTGTGGCTAACCGGCAACAGCTGATTGGGAAGAGAAGGCTTGCGTCTGCCACCTTTCTGGCGTAGCACTAAGTGTCTGATGGTTGATCGTAACCATAAGAGATGCTATTTTTTCAGCTAACAAATAATTGATATTATAAAGAATTTTTCCATTCATGAACATCCGTAAGCATTCAAAAAATACCCTCGGATCATAAGCGCTGCAGGCATTATTATTCTTATGTAAACCACAATACAGGTACAAGTGACGTTATAAAAAATATTCTGATTACCCATGAAACTCAGCTTTTTTTTTTGAGGACTCGGGAGACAGATCGAAGTCTTCGATCTGTCTCCCGGGTTTAAAAGAGAAATAAAATCATTCCCCTGTCTGTTTCGGTAGATAATTGGCTGAGTTTTGTACGTAATCAGAAAAAATATAATTAGTGGTGCCTCACCCTTTGCCATACGCTTATTTTTTGGCTCGCCTTACGCCATCCTCGCCTGAGTAACAGGTACGGCCAGAGAAGACTGATCAGGCAAATACCAGGCAGGATAAATTTATCTGAGCTATTTTCTTTCTCAACCATTATCTTTCCGGCTTTTTGTTTCAGGTCAGTTTGCGATAAGTATAATGCGTAAGTAGCCGTTATTAATACATATAGTATGATTGTTTTCATTCTCTAACTCTATTTGGGGTAAGTGTGTTTAACATATCGAAGCAAAAGGCATGTCATCCGTCATAGCAATTAGCCCCTGACTGTCTCCATACGGTGCATTTATTATTTAATGGGTAACTGTTTCAGTAGCGTAACGCCAGTTACCGCTTTGGTATTTCCGCTTACTCATTTGTAATTGAATAGATGCAGGCATAACAATCTATAAAGAGGTATTCTCCGAAGATTTCAGTGAGGCTTCCCACCTTACGGCCATTTACCTTTCAGTCGCTGCCTTCATCGGCTATCTTGTCCCAATTAGTGTTCTGTTTTTATAGCTTTTGTTATGCAGATATCTTGCCGCTTTAAAGGCAGAAATGATTTTTGGTTCTGCACAGTTAGTATGGGACAACTTTTGCCTCTTCATGTCGCTAACCTCGGGAGTGTTTACAGCCGCTTTCAATTCTAACTGCTACACCTTCTCGTACTGTTCGGATTAGGCTCTGGCGGCTTTGGCGGAAGAATGAAGTCTGGGAACTGTCGAGACCGGCTCTTGTTGCCATTGGCCTTGTCTCTCTGGAAAGAGACGATTTTCAGATAGCCTGCTTGGTTCGCAAAATACCGAGGGGAAAATTTATCAGGGACGCGAATGGCAACAAGTATTGTTGGAAATTTACAACCTTCAGTGTGATAATGAAATACTGACCGACATGCTGTATCAGGGGGGAACCCTTTTCCTCCACCCCGTTGCCCTAGATGAGCTTTTTGATGTTATCGGAAGCCAAGCTGGCTAAGGCCTATATTATGAGTGAATTGGATAAAGACCGAATCGTTGGGGAATCGCTTACGTGACAATGGCTTTGGAAGGGTTCTCAACCATTTTGAATAATATGTGAAAGGGAAGAGGTTCTGGACAATAAAGGCCTTGTAACATCAGAACGAGCAACGTTGCAGTTCATCTACGCACTTCGAAGTTGAACTCGCGATAAACTCAGTGCGTATCTATCTGGATCTCTCTCTGTTTCATGTTTGTTTGTGGGAACCTGGCCAGCATCAAAAGCGTGCTGCCAGGTTTTGAAATACTATTACTATTTTAGAAAACTTGACGTTTAAAGACGTGACAGCATCGTTGTTTTTTACCCATAATTACTCAATCTTCGTCCTCTATATCCAGCATTCCTTTGGGCTTTTTGGTTCGGTAGCCAGGTTTGACCAGAATTTCTAAATAAAAAGAATCGAGCTGTTTTGCTTCAGCCTCTGAGATATGCCTATTAATGGTGGATAGATGAATAACTTCACTTGTTGCCTCATCAACCCCGAACCGGCAGTCAAAATCCCAAAAATCGACACCTGCGGGCAGCTTTTTTCTCCGTTCTCTTCGTATATATTTTTTTATTTCATACTTGATCGCTTCAACAAGCCTTGGGAGTTTGAGCTTTGGGTGGCTTAATTTAAACGTTTTTTTCATAGTGATTCCATAATGTGTTTGGTCGTATTTATTCTTTGCGAGAGCTGTACGCTCCCATCCATTCCATGTGCATCTGCAAAGCTTGTTTCAAGGTCTGTTCCATACCCTCCCTGTGGGATCCTGGCCAGTAAATTTTTTTGCAGGTACTGCAGTGGGAAAAATCCTCATAGTATTTTTTGGTTAATGGTTCCAGATCGTTCATGATTTCTTGTTTGGCAACCGGCTGCAGCAGGTTGTTGCAATGAATACAGCGGCTGAAAGGGTTGATTTTGTTCTGTAGACCGTAATAGCTGAGCACTTCCGCCAGTTGCTCGGTCGGATTCTGGGAGCGGATCAGGTGACCGTGCTCTATAATCTTACGCCGCAGCAGGCCGCGATCTCTGCTGAGCACTATACACTGCTTCTGCGCAGCTAGCCGGGCAAGTTCGCTGTCTGTGAGGTCTGCTTCGTACAGCGTGTCCATGCCGATCATGCGAAGATAGGTTCGTAGTTTTGCCACATTAACATCAACCAGAAAACGCAGATGCGGAAGTGGAGTAGGCCTGAGAAGCGACTCGCCGCACGGGTCCACGGGAATAGCAAGTGGCGAGACCTGTATACGGTCACCAGGGCAGAGTAAGTAAGAAAAGTCCACTGCATTCCTGTTGACCAGGATGGAGCCGATTTCTGTATGGGGAATATCAAAGGACTCTATTGCATCCTTGATGGACGTTCGCCTGCCGAGAGTGTGGATAATGGTATTTTGGTGTCGAAAAGATGTGGCGAGTAGAGGACGCAGCATTTCGTGAAAAGAGATAGTTATCTCCATGGTGCTTTTCACTGTGCTTGATCTCTTCCCAGTTGTCATCGTTCGTTTTTTTCGCTAACTCGCTGTATAGCAAACCATTTGTTTATTAATGTATTTTGTAATGGATTAGGTGAAAAAACATGTATCCAGGATGGTCTATAGCTATTGAGCTATTATACTATAGTTATTGATGGATTTTTTACGAGTTTATCATGGTTGTACTTTTACAGCATTGGATCATCGCCATTCGAACGGGTAAGATACTCAAGGCGAGGAAGAGGTAACGCCATAGCAGAGGAGCGTGACGAAAATGATTGAAAAAGTCATCATCATGGGAGCGGCTGGTCGCGATTTTCATAATTTCAATGTCTATTTTAAGGACAATCCCCGCTACAAGGTCATTGCCTTAACCGCAACCCAGATCCCGGATATTGCAGGACGTGTGTACCCTTCCTTGTTGGCTGGTGATCTCTATCCCCAGGGAATTCCCATTTATCATGAAAAGGAACTGTGCCGACTGATCCGTAAGCACGCTGTAGATCTGGTGGCATTTTCATACAGCGATATAGCCCATACCGATATCATGCATATCGCTTCCTCTGTGATGGCTGCGGGTGCGGACTTTACCTTAATCGGTGCGACCTATACCATGCTCCGTTCGCGCAAATCCGTGGTTGCAATCTGTGCTGTTCGAACCGGTTGCGGCAAGTCGCAAACTACACGCCATGTCTGCTCCATTTTGCAGGATATGGGGAAAAAAGTGGTCGCTGTCCGTCACCCTATGCCGTACGGGGATTTGACCAGACAGGTTGTACAGCGGTTTGCGTCCTATGAAGATTTTGAGACCCATAAATGCACCATTGAAGAGCGGGAAGAGTATGAGCCGCTGGTGGATCAGGGGCTTATTGTGTATGCAGGGGTGGACTATAAAAAAATTCTTGCCGCTGCCGAAACAGAGGCGGACGTGGTGGTGTGGGATGGTGGAAATAATGATACGCCCTTTTTCTATCCTGACGTGCATATCACTCTTTTTGATCCTCATCGACCAGGTCATGAGCGTCTGTATTATCCCGGCGAAACAAATATGCTCATGGCGGATATCGCCGTTATAAACAAGGTGGACAGTGCTCCTGGTGATCAAGTCGGTAAGGTGAGGGCTACTATAGAAAAATTCGCTCCCCTGGCAGATATTGTACTGGCCGAGTCAGCCCTGAAGATTGAAACGCCGGAACTTATCCAGGGGAAGCGGGTACTGGTTGTGGAAGACGGCCCCACCTTGACCCATGGCGGAATGGAGTTTGGGGCGGGGGTGTTGGCTGCAGAACGTTTTCAGGCTCGAGAATTGGTCAACCCCAGACAGTATGCAGTTGGCAGTATCTGCACAACCTATGAACAGTATCCACACCTGCAAAGGGTGCTTCCAGCCATGGGATATGGCGGCAAGCAAATGAAAGAGCTGGCGGCAACCATTAACCAGACACCGTGTGACCTTGTTCTTTTTGCCACTCCCATTGATTTGCCGCATCTGTTTACCATCAACAAGCCAACCTTGCGCGTCAAATATGCATACAAAGACCATGGAGAGCCAACCTTGAAAACCGTTCTCGAGCAACGGATGCGGCAACTGGCAGGGTAATTGGCCTATGGTATGGTGCTTTGTGCATATATGGTGTGTTTCTTTTGGTGATTTATCAATGTTGATGGTAGGTTATGCTGTACTTTGTTTCGTGGGACAGGGCTGAAATGTGGAAGGGGAAGGGGTATGAGGCGTGCCGGTGACTGATGGATGATGCGAGCAGGGAGTTTCTGCAAAGGGGACTTCTTTTTGACATTGAGATAAATGAAAAGAACGTTATTTATTCCATTGGTGCTGTTTTGGGAGAGGCCACCTTCCAGTCTCAGCCAGGCAAAGCAGTGGACGCAAAGACGTTGGCAGCCTTCAATGCCTTTGGTGAAAATGCGGAATATATCCTCGGCCATAATATCATTGAACATGATATCCTCCAGCTTAGACAGGTGTGTCCAACACTTACAGTTTTAGACAAGCCTGCAGTCGATACTCTCTATCTGTCCCCCCTTGCTTATCCGGCAAATCCATATCATCGATTGGTAAAAGACTATAAAATTGTACGGGATAGTATCAACGATCCGGTACAGGATGCAAAACTGGCAGGTTTGGTTTTTACCGAACAGTGGGAAGCTTTCCAGCACCAGCTGGCAAGAGGGGCGGAAACACCATTGTTTTATCGGAGTTTTCTGCATGATGATGAAAAACTTGCCGGAACTGCAAATGCCCTGTCTGCGATGGGTATCCCTCTGCTTACCGGCGATGACTTGTATGAGTCGTTTGCTTGGTTTGCAGGCAAGCTAGCTTGTGCTACTGCCGTTGCGCAGCTGCTGGATCAGCTTTATGAAAAAGCAATTTCCCTGCCGGTACTCGCCTATGTCACGGCCTGGTTGTCTGTTGCGGGAGGGAATTCTGTGTTGCCACCCTGGGTACGGCACCATTTTTCGCAAATTTCGCCAATACTGCACAGGTTGAGGGAAAATAATTGTGGGCAACCCTCTTGCACGTACTGTGCAACCCATCACAATCCTCATCATTTCCTTAAAAATTATTTCGGATTTGCATCCTTTCGTCCCTTGCCGGCAACCAATGAAGGCAAAAGTCTCCAGGAAGAGGTGGTAAAAGCAGGGGCTGCAAACAGTTCTCTTTTTGCCGTTTTACCCACTGGTGGTGGTAAATCGTTATGCTATTTATTACCGGGCATTATGCGCTATCAACGGCGCAACATGCTGACCATTGTTATTTCTCCATTGCAGGCCTTGATGAAGGATCAGGTCGATAATTTCAGCAAGCAGACAGGAACCAAGATAGCAGTGGCACTCTACGGCATGCTGACCATGGTTGAACGTGGTGAAGTGCTGGATTTGATCCGTCTTGGTGATGCCGGCATCCTTTACGTTTCTCCTGAACAGCTGCGCAACCGTTCGCTTATCGAGACTATTAAGCAGCGGGAGATCGGAGCGTGGGTTTTTGATGAGGCCCATTGTCTTTCAAAGTGGGGGCACGATTTCAGACCGGACTATTTTTATGCGATTCGTTTTATCAGGGAGTTTGCCGTCAAGGGAAAAACCCGGATTCCTCCAGTGCAATGCTTTACGGCAACTGCCAAACAAGATGTAAAATCGGAAATCATCGACACTGTCCAGCGTGAGCTGGGTCTGCGGATGAATCAGTTTGCAGGCGGGCATGAACGAACAAACCTGCAGTATGAAGTGTATCCGGTTGATACGTATGGCAAGCAGCAGGTTGTTTTGGAGCTGTTGCAGACCCGTTACACCGGCAGCGGGAGTGTGGTCATTTATTGTGCCACCAGGAAAAATACGGAAAAACTGGCGGAATTTCTGCAAAACAATGGCTTTACAGTTGAGGCATTTCACGCTGGATTGGATAATTCACTGAAAAAGCGACTCCAGGAGAGCTTTATTGAAGGAGAACTTCCGATAATCTGCGCGACCAATGCCTTTGGCATGGGGATAGACAAGGACGATGTTCGTCTGGTTATTCACGCCGATATTCCAGGCTCGTTGGAGAATTATTTGCAAGAGGCAGGCCGGGCGGGCCGCGACCGCCTGGAGGCCGAATGTATACTGGTTTTTGATGAACAGGATATTGAAAAGCAGTTTCAATTGGGGAGCATGTCGAGGCTGACCCGGCGCGAAATATGCCAGATGTTGCGTGGGATTCGTGCTGCTGCTAAGGGTGGGGTGGAGGTTGTTCTTACTGCTGGAGAGCTGTTGCGGCAGGAGGTTGTGGATATAGACCCGGACGAAGTTCCAGATCCCGACACCCGGGTGCGTACAGGGGTCGCATGGCTGGAGCGTGCTGGATTTCTTGAGCGCAATGAAAATAATACCAAGGTATTCCAGGGGAAACCCCGTGTTCGTAACCTGCATGAGGCTAGAGAGAAAATTGCTCAGCTGGATTTATCTGCCAGGCAGCAGGAACGGTGGCTGGCTATTGTAGGTGCGCTGATGGAGGACCAGCGAACAGATGGGTTTAGTGCCGACGAGCTGGCAAGATTGTCTCCTTTTGCAGCCGACCAACGCGACAGCAAAGATGAGACCGAGACGCAGCGTGTTATCAAAACCCTTCAGGCAATGGAAGAACACGAACTGCTCTCAAAAGAAACGATGCTCAGCGCGTATGTGCGGTACAAGGTTTCCAACAGCGCCAATGTTCATTTGCACCGGGTGTGCAAGCTTGAGCAGGATTTTTTGAATGTCCTGGAAGAACAGGCGCCCGATGTGGAACCGGGTGTTGCCCTGGTGTTAGATCTGCGTCAAGTAAATCAACAGCTGTTGGACAAGGGGTATGAGTACAGTAATCCAGAGGTGCTGCAGCGAATTCTTCATGGTCTATGCCGGGATGGAAAAGGGCTGGCTTGCGATAAAGGGAGCGTTAAAGTCAACCCTACCGGCGGGCTACGTTTTAATGTGCTTTTAAACAGGGACTGGCAATCGCTCAAGGCAACGGTGAAACTTCGGCAGCAGGCTGCACATGCTTCACTGGAACAGATTCTTGCAACAATAAACCCCTCGGAAAAAGCAAATGCCAGCCTATTGGTCGAGTTTAGTTTAGAGCAGATTATAGATAGATTGAAAAATGATCTGTTACTGCGGCCTTCGCTTAAAAATCCACTGGCAGCAGCAGAACGAGCGGTGTTGTTTATGAATGAACTGGGCGTTCTGGACCTGCAAAAGGGCCTTGCCGTCTTCAGCCAGGCAATGACTTTGCGGTTATATGCCGAGGCAAAAGGCAAGCGGTATTCAGTTGCTGATTTTGCCCCCCTGGAGACACATTACACGGAGCGTAATTTTCAGGTGCATGTGATGAATGAATATGCACGGCAGGCAATAGATAAAATCAGTACCGCCATGCGATTGGTTGCTTCTTATTTTAACGATGAAAAAGAAGAGTTTGTTAATCGGTATTTTCCTGGCAGGAAGAAGTTGCTTGAGCGGGCAACCAGTGAGCAGTCGTATCAGCGCATAGTAGATGATTTACAGAATAAGCAACAGGCAGCCATTGTGTCCGCGCCTACTGAAAGGAATATGCTGGTTTTGGCCGGGCCGGGAGCAGGGAAAACCAGAGTGGTTGTGCACCGGGTTGCCTTTTTGTTGCGGGTGAAACGAGTACAACCTCAGGCCGTTTTGGTGCTCTGTTTTAACCGCAGTGCAGTCATGAGTTTGCGTAGGAGATTGCGTGATTTGGTTGGTAATGAAATGGCCAGGGTTACAACCCTTACCTTCCATGGTCTGGCGCTTCGTTTAACCGGCAGGTCTCCTGCTGTGGCAGCAAAAGAAAACGGTGATGATGGTGCTGGTTTTTCTGAGATGATTCGGGAGGCGATCCAGCTGCTTCGAGACGAAACCGATGTGCTGGGCTTTGTAGACGGATCGCCGTGGGATACTCTTGTCGGCAAGTTCAGTCACATTCTGGTGGATGAATACCAGGATATTGATGAGGAGCAATATGAGCTTGTGTCGCTACTGACCGGGAAGATGGCCAAGGAGCATGACCGGCAAATGACCATTATGGCTGTCGGCGACGATGACCAGAATATTTATCGTTTTCGAGGCGCGAATGTGGGATTTATCCGGAGATTCCGCAAGGATTATACGGCGGAGATCCATTATCTTGTTGAAAATTACCGATCCACTGCCAATATCATTGCTGCTTCCAATTGTCTGATTGAGCGGAATGATGACCGGATGAAAACCGAGCACCCAATCAAGGTTAATCAGGCAAGAGCAAGTCTGCCTCCAGGCGGTAATGTAGGCGTAAATGACCCTGTTGGTATGGGAAAAGTGCAAGTTTTGGAGGTCGCCGATCAAAGAGCGCAGGGGTATGGTTTGCTGGAGGAGATCAAACGTCTGCAAAGTGTTGAAAGTGATTTTGATTTGGCCGGCTGTGCAATTCTGGCGCGTGAGTGGAAAGAGCTGGATGGTGTTCGTTCCATTTTTGAAGCAGAAAACCTGGATATTAATCTGTATTGGGGACGAACTGAAGGCTTTCCAACACTGACCAGGATTCGCGAGCATGCAGAGATGCTGGATTTTTTACGATGTCGTCGTCTCCAATCGTTAAAGGGGAGTGCCCTGCTTTGCTTGCTGCCGGAGACAACTGCGGACGATAATCTCTGGCATCAAAACCTAAGGGAGCTGATCAATGAGTGGATTAATGAAACTAGTGATAATGAACAGCCCGTTGCAGACATAGAAGAGTATCTGTATGAGTGCTTTGCTGATCAGAGACGTTCCAGAAACCTTGGCAACGGCATATTCTTATCGACAGTTCACTCGGTAAAAGGGTTGGAGTTCGATCATGTGTTTATGCTTGGCGAAAACTGGCAGCAAAAGCAGGGAGAGGAAATGGAGGAAGAGCGCAGGCTATATTATGTCGGCATGTCCAGGGCACGTTTTACGCTCCATCTCTTTGCAGTGCAAGGTGTTTTCAATCCCCATGTTGCGGTGCTGGAGGGACATTTTTTATTGCGGAGAAAATTGTTTCCGACTTTGCGGGACAAGTCTACTGAGAAACGATATGTGGTGCTGGGGATGAAAGATGTCTTTATCGATTTTGCCGGAGTGAAACAGGAAAATCACCCGTCCAGAAGGGCTGTGGAGAAGTTGGAAGTGGGGGCACGGTTGCAACCGGTTTTACAGGATATGCAGATAGAGCTGCTGGATAAAGACAATATACCTGTTGCTCGTCTCGCTCAATCTGCGCGAGATAAGTGGTGTGAGCGTTTGCACCAGGTTCAGGAGGTGAGAGTGGTTGCTGTTGTTAAGCGTTATAGAGAGGAGATCGCTGATCCTGCATTTAAGGCGAGGTGCAAGGGCGAAACCTGGGAAGTTCCGGTGGTTGAATTCTGCTATGTAGGAAACCGACAAATGTGTTGGTGAACTTGCAGGGAAGCTACATCCAGGCATGAAAAGAGAGGCGTGTACAATTTTTAACCCTGATTTTTCATCAGAAATTCAGGTTGGGCAGCTTGTTTGTTATTGTCTTAGGGCCGCTTTTTTTCAGCTGCTCTTTGTTGAAGCTCAAGAATAAAGAGGCGGCCGTAGTCACAAGCTGCCACAAAACTGAGCAGGGTGGCAGCCCAAAGTATTGGTGCCATACCCTCGGTTGTAAGTGACAGGGTGAGCAGTACTGTAAACTGAGCGGCTGTTGCCGTTTTTCCAGACCATCGTGCTTCCATTTTTTGAAAAGATTTCCACGATCTGATACAGGCGGCATACAGCGCTGTAAACGCGACTAGGATATCGCGCATCACAAGCAGAGGCACCCACCAGAAGGAAAACCTGCCACTACCGGCGAGGGTGAGCAGGGCAATGAGGACGAACAGCTTGTCGGCAACGGCGTCCATAATTCCACCCAGCCAGCTCTGCACTTGCCAGCGTCTGGCAAGCCACCCATCAAGGATATCGCTACCTCCGCCTATGAGGATCAGCCAAAACCAATATGCTGCCGGAAAAAAAAGGAAAAAAGCAGCAAGGGCAAGCCGGAGCGATGAAAGCAAGTTAGGGATAAAACGTATGTATCTGTTTGTCATAGAACCACTCCATGGCATGTCTGCAATTAACACTGCGATAATGAAGGAATCGCCTGTGGTGCTGGGGCGGAACATACAGGTATCGTTTTTTTACTTGCAGGGCACCACAGCTGGCTGTTGACCTATAATGGCAATTTTGTCATCTTGTTAATTGATATTCTTAGCTTTTTTTCGTCATTTGTGCAAGTGACACTATTTGCGCGATTATTTTACAGCAGATCCCGTCGGATGAAGAACAAGGGGAAACGCAAAGGAGGATGTGAGTGAGGCGCAGGGGGGGCACGTTACCAGAGTTGCCAGCTGCCGGTAAGAGCAATATATGCTGCAAGGGAAAGGTTGGTAGTTCCATGGGCAACAATGCAGGCAATCAAGTCTTTTTGTTTGATCAGTAAAAAAGACATTAACAAGCCATAAGCGATCGCTGCCGGCCACTCAGGTATCCCGTGTCCGATCATGAAGACCAGGGTGGAGATGATAACCGCCATCCATGACCACTCTCCAGGTTTAAGGTCGTTGATGGAACGTTCGTGGAGAGCTGTGTAGAGGGGATCATCAATTTTCTCCCTGCGGCATTGGTCCCACTGAAGGGCCAGACGAAACGCAAAACCACGAATCATAAGCTCTTCAAACACAGGAACAAGCAAGCCCGCAGAGACTACACGTAAGGCAAAACCGCCGGCTGACCAGGGGGTTGCTTCTGCAGCTTCAGTAAAAGGAAGAAGGAGGAGAATCCACGCGGCGCAACCTACTATGCCGAAAACTCCTCCTTGCAGCATTGATGATAAAAAGGACTTGCTTCCGCCAAGCGGGATGTACCAGCGCCAGCCCCAGATAAGCAGGCCTGTTGCAGCTATAATACGAAGAATATAATTTATCTCATCGGAAACAACATCGCCGAGCAGTGAAGCAATGATCACATACGCAAAATAGGGTGCTGCGTACGGAAGCAGTAGACTGCGGTTTTCAATCATTGTTGATCAGGTGTGTCTTCGGGAGCATCATCAGCGCTGTTACGTACCTTTTTTTTTTCTTTTTCAGCATAAAGTTTTTCCCGTTTACGGGTACGGATAAAATCAATCACAGCCCAAGGGAGCAGGATCCCACCTGCAATTCTGTTGAACAAGAGATGTTCCTGCATGTTTGGGTCAGTCGACAACCAGCCGTCATAGAGGCACCATAGTCCAAAAAATGCTAGAATAGCGGGGAATACAAATGGGCCAATCTCAGGTGGTTTTACTTTAGGAGCCATATTTTGCCCTTGGTGAATTTAAACGGGATTATTGTATGGGGAAATTATGCAATAATTGTACTGGTTTTATAGCATGTGTCTGTTTTGTGCCACAATCCACTCTGTGGGAGAGAGACAGGGTGTTCTTGGGAGGTCTTAAAGACGTTTTCGTCATTTTTTCACATAAAATCGGAAAATATTTTCCGGTTTTTCGCTTTAAAATAAAGAGGATAGTTAGCATTAGTCTTATTTCATACATTGTTGCTATTCAGCAGCACTTCAACTCTCCACTCTCTGCCCGACCAGCATATCGATGGGTCGAAGTCGGAGTTTATCAGCTATTGGGTCAACCTGTGGCCATTTGGAGCACTGCTGAAAAATTACAGCTCGGGGGAGATTGACAGTTTTTCGATATTCGCTGAATGGTTACTGTACATTTATGCTACTGTAAGACAAGAAAGTCTGCAACCACCCCTGGTATGATATTTTATGAGTTTATCCATTTTCAGGTGAACAACTCCATGAAATCAAAAAAAACGCACATCCATTTACCACTGCATATTGTTATTGCTGCATTTTTCACCACGCTGATCATCATCTTTGGCTCCATCCTGGGGTGGTACAACTATAAAGAAACAGCAGAGCTGTTACTCGACGCTTCTCAAGAGGTATTCAATCAGGTGAATAAGGAGTTAAGCCTGGATTACATTGGAACATATAAGCCTGTTGCAACTGCAGTTCTCATCATCAGCAACACCGATTTAGTTGAGGCTGAAACCCTTGATGAACGCTTACTTTATCTGCCTATGTTACAAGCAACGCTGCAGGAAGCACCACATCTATCAGGGCTTGAGGTTGGATACCCCAATGGAGACTATTTTATTGTTCGTCCTTTGAACTTTGAATATATGCGTACCCGTTTTCATGCACCTGACATGGCCGCACTGGTGGTAGATAATGTACATACAGCAACTGACGGTGTCAGATATCAACAACGGTTCTGGTACAATCAATCATTGCAGGAACTGCAGCGAACCGGTTTGGAGAAAACCGCCTATGATCCACGCGTTCGTCCCTGGTATACCATTGCTCGTGATGATAAAAAGGTGCACAGTACAGATCCTTATTTGTTTCATTTTATAGATCAGGTCGGATTTACAATCTCTTATAAATCCCTACCCTCAGGCGCTGTCGTAGCCGGGGATGTGACCCTGATTCAGCTTTCTGAAACCTTGGCCGGCCACAAAATGACAGAACATTCGGAGATCGTGATTTTATCAGAAGACGGTTTTGTGGTTGCCTACCAAGATTCTCAAATGCTGCAAAAAAAATCCAATGACAAAGAGCATGCGTTGCCCAGGGTAGAAGAACTACAGAGCGATGTGTTGTCCTATGCCAAGCAGACAGTTAATTTTGACGACCAGGTTGTGGACTTTGCTTTTCAGGGTGAACGTTGGTTGGGAGGAATCCGCGAGCTGGATAACCTACTCGAGAGTTCCGGGTATTATCTGGCTATGCTCTCCCCTGAAAAAGAGTTAATGGCCGAGGCGATACGTATTCAAATGAGAGGAGCCTTGATCATTCTGGTTCTTATTATTATCACCGGTCCGATTTCGCTGGTAATGGCAAGATTGATTGCAACTCCACTACGTAGGCTTGCCGTCCGAGCGAAAAGAATCAGTAATTTTGATTTTTCTCTGCAGGATGCCGAAGGTTCCACTGTGATAGAGGTTGATGAGCTTTCCAAAGTAATGAGTTTGATGCAGACAACTATCAGCCAGTTTACTCTGCTGATCAACTCTTTGGCCAGCGAACAAGATTTTGACGCTCTGTTGGCAATTATTACCAGTGAAAGCCTTCATATATGTAAGGCGGATGCTGCTGTCACTTATCTTGTCAATGAAGCCGGTAATCAATTGGTGCCAGGAACGATTTATGATCGACAAGGGAGTTGTCAGGAGTGTGAAGGGGTAAAAGGTATTTCTCTCTCCAAGCAATCAGCCATGGCAAAAGTGCTGCGCACAGGCAATTTGGAAATCCGAACTGTGGATGCTGATGAAAGCGGAGAATTTGCGCCGGTTTTTTCGAATATTTCAGCTCCGTCAATGGATGTATTCATGCTTCCTCTTCGCAACAGGCAAAAAGAAGGCGTAGGCGTGTTGTGTATCTGTTACGGAAGGACAGACGAGCAGAACGTTTCTATTGAAAAAGATCAAGTAGCCTTTGCTGAAGCAATTTCAGGATTTGCAGCAGTGACATTGGAGAGCCGCAAGATGTTGAAAATGCAAAAGCAACTACTCGATTCATTTATTGTGCTTCTTGCCGGTGCTATTGATGCCAAGTCTCCCTATACAGGGGGGCATTGTCAGAGGGTGCCGGTGTTGACCAAACTGCTGGCACAAAAAGCCTGTGAATGCAGCGTTGGTACTTTTGCCGATTTCACTATGGACGCCGAACAGTGGGAGGCATTGCATATAGCCACCTGGCTTCATGATTGCGGCAAGGTAACCACGCCTGAGTATGTTGTCGATAAGGCAACAAAACTTGAAACCATTTACGATAGAATTCATGAAATACGGATGCGATTTGAAGTGTTGAAAAGGGATGCTCATATAGAGTATTGGGAGCAAGTTCACGCTGGGGGGAATAAGGAGCTTCTTTATCAGAATTTAGAGGAGCAGTGGCAGGTTCTTGATAAAGAATTTGCTTTTGTTGCCGGATGCAATCTCGGCGGTGAATTTTTTGCAAACGAGGATAAAGAGCGGTTGCAGAAAATAGCAGGCCGTAAGTGGCAGCGCACCATAGATGACCGAATTGGTATCAGCTGGGAAGAACTACAGCGTAAGGAACGGACCAGAGCTTCACTTTTACCGGTAACTGAATACCTGCTTGCAGACAAGGAAGAGCATATTGTTGAGCGAACCAAAAACCAGAAAATATGCAAGGAGGATGATTGTGGTTTTGTGGTGAAAACTCCGAAGTACCTTTATAATAGAGGTGAACTCTATAACCTTTCGGTGAAACGAGGAACGCTGACCAACGAGGAACGCTACAAGATTAATGATCATATCGTGCAGACCATTATCATGTTGAAAAAACTTCCTTATCCAAAACACCTGCAGGATGTCCCCGATATAGCTGGTGGACACCATGAAAAGATGGATGGCACAGGTTACCCTCGTCAGTTGGACTCGAGCCAATTGTCTGTTCCTGCAAAAATGATGGCTATCGCAGATATTTTTGAGGCGCTTACAGCATCGGATCGGCCATATAAAAAAGCAAAAAAATTAAGTGAAGTAATACAGATAATGAGCACCATGGAACAGGAAAAACATATTGATTCGAATTTGTTCAAACTGTTTCTTGCCAGTGGCGCTTATAAGGAATATGCAGATAAGTATCTCCTGCCTGAACAGATTGATTCTGTGGACCTGCAGAAATATGTAAAAACTGGGAATGCGTAAATGCAAACGCCCGGCTTTTGCCGGGCGTTTGTATGAGGATTGCTCGCTGTTATTTCATAACAGGTATCGGTCTTTTTTCTTTGTTGATGTATTTAACAAATACCGGGAAGGCGACAAAAAAGGATACACAGATCAGGTATTCAATGCCTTTGATATGGGTGTAATAATCAACCAGAGTGTGCAATGGCTTCATCATGCCTGTTGCCAGCATGTATTGCCGCATTAGCTCGCTGACCTGCCAGTTAACTTGATTCAAGGCTCCTATAAAGGCTGCAGAGACCCAAAGCATAAGTAAAGCGCTGGAAGCAAGTATTATACCTGTGGTTAATTTTCTTGTTTTAGCTGTTGTTGCCATTTTTCGTTTCTCCTGTGAACTATTGTTGAGTCAAGATAGATTGTTGAGTCAAGGTCGATGTATTATCCAAAGATTGCAGTTATGTAACCCCTGATCAGGTTACCGGTTCCACTGCTTGCCAATCCGCCAACAAGACAGGCAAGTGCCCAGATTCCAACCAAGCCTGCCATGGTCATCACAGTGATCAGTGAGAATTTTGAGGTTTCTTGAGTAACGTTTACCTTGGTTTCATGGTTTTTCAGAACTTGCGTTGTCATGATTTTTTCCTCAATGTTTATGGGCTATTATATGGCCTTTCTTGTTTTCTTTACTTTTTATTTTGCATATGTGGTGCCAATGTTAGAAACGCACTAGTAAAAAGGCAAGTTTCTGTTCAATATGTTGAAAATATTGCAATAATTTTCTCTTGTGGTTTTAAGTGAAGGGGTGAGCAGTATGCTTCGATAGTGTTGCATGCTACAGTTTGAACGACAGCTGTGTTGCAGCAATGTGTGGTATTTTAGTATGTGTTGCACAAGTGTGGCGAAAGCCCACGCTGCCTCTTGTTGTCCTCTATTTGTCAGAAAAGAGAGGAGAAATATTTTTTTAAAGGAAATGCTATGCGCTGTCGTGGAGAAAAACCACTTGTTTGGTTACAGTTACCGATCGATAGGCAAGTTGGCAACTTTCTTGTGTCAAACTTAAACGTATGAACCTGAATTTAGGTTTAGAATAGTGTTTTTTTGAGGGGGGAATTAATTTCAGGCTCATACAGTTATAGATCATGAGATACAATATTTAACAAAATGTTCACCGAAGGTTAGTACATGCGTCACCATCTTTTTCGGCATTTAGTATTTCTGCAGTAAATGGTAATCGAAGAATCCGGTAGTCTGCTGTGATTCACTACCAAAAAATTGGAACCCGGCACCACCTGACCTGATGAGACATCAGGGGGAGGCGGGCAAAATGTCAGAGAGTGGCATGAAAGTGATGGGGTGAAAAATAGAAAAGCGGAGTGCATAAAACATAAATACCCGGCCGAAGCCGGGTATTTATAAGAGAAGGTGTTCCTTTTACTTCATAACTGAACAGGAACAGGTCTTTTTTCTTTGTTGATGTATTTGACGAATACCGGGAAGGCAACGAAAAAGGATACACAGATCAGGTATTCAATGCCTTTGATATGGGTATAATAATCGACCAGAGTATGTAAAGGTTTCATCGTGCCTGTTGCCAGCATGTATTGCCGCATAAGCTCGCCAACTTGCCAGTTAACTTGATTCAAGGCTCCTATAAAGGCTGCTGAGACCCAAAGCATAAGTAAAGCGCTGGAAGCAAGCATTATACCTGTGGTCATTTTTCTTGTTTTACTTGTTGTAGCCATTTTTCGTTTCTCCTGTGAACTATTGTTGAATCAAGATAGATTGTTGAGTCAAAATCGATGTGTTATCCAAAGATTGCTGTGATGTAACCTTTGATCAGATTACCGGTACCACTGCTTGCCAATCCGCCAACAAGACAGGCAAGTGCCCAGATTCCAACCAAGCTTGCCATGGTCATCACAGTGATCAGTGAGAATTTTGAGGTTTCCTGAGTAATGTTTACTTTGGTTTCATGTTTTCTGAGAACTTGAGTTGTCATGGCTTTTTCCTCTATGTTTATGGGCTCTTATCTGGTTTTTTGTTTTCTTTACCCTTGACTTTGCATCTGTGATGCCAAAATGAAATAGACGGCCGGGTAAAAGTAAATATTCGTGTAATATGCTGAAAATATAAGAATAATTTTTGTGGATGGGCTTGGGCGAAAGGGGTGAGTCTATGCTGCGCTAGTGTTGCATGCTACAGTTTGGACAACAACTATGTTGCAATAAAGTGTTGCTCTATAGAGCGTGCCGCACAAATGTAGTGAAGGGGTGGAAACCTTTCTTGTCCTGTAACTGTCAGTAAAGATGAGGGAAAATGTTTTTGGTGGAAAGGTTAAATTCTTTTGTAACTTGTAGTTAGCGAAGATCTACAAACCGTCAATCTATTCCGAACTGTAATTGCCCTAGAGTCGTCCACTTCGGAGGATGGTGTTACAGTGCATCTTTCCTCCAAGCAGGCTGGGTACATGTAGAGTGTCTTGAAAGCGTAGAAAACTCGTTCAGATTCGAGAGGAGTCAGGAATTTTACAACAGGCGTGCCGCTACTGTCGTGCTCTACGCTTATCTGTTTTGCTACCAGAAACTTTGAACCAGGCACTACCAGACCTGATAAGACATCAGGGGGAGTCGAGCCAAATATCAGAGAGTGGTATGAAAGTGATGGGTTGAAAAATGGAAAAAGTGGAGGGGGTAAAACAAAAATACCCGGCCGAAGCCGGGTATTTGCAAGGGAAGGTGCTGCTTTTACTTCATAACAGGAACAGGTCTTTTTTCTTTGTTGATGTATTTGACGAATACCGGAAAGGCAACGAAAAAGGATACACAGATCAGGTATTCAATGCCTTTGATATGGGTGTAATAATCGACCAGAGTGTGTAACGGTTTCATCATGCCTGTTGCCAGCATGTATTGCCGCATAAGCTCACTGACTTGCCAATTAACCTGATTCAAGGCTCCTATAAAAGCTGCTGCGACCCAAAGCATGAGTAAAGCACTGGAAGCAAGCATGATACCGGCTGTCATTTTTTTTGTTGTAGCCATTTTTCGTTTCTCCTGTGAACTATTGTTGAATCAAGATAGATTGTTGGGTCAAAATCGATGTATTATCCAAAAATTGCTGTGATGTAACCCCTGATCAGATTACCGGTACCGCTGCTTATCAATCCACCAACAAGACAGGCAAGTGCCCAGATTCCAACCAAGCTTGCCATCGTCATCACTGCGATGAGTGAAAATTTTGAGGTTTCCTGAGTAACGTTTACTTTGGTTTCATGTTTTTTGAGCACTTGAGTTGTCATGGCTTGTTCCTCTATCTTTATGGGCTGTTAGATGCTAATCGTTTTCTTTACCTATGATTTTGCATCTGAGGTGCCAAAATAGAAAAAAGAGAGAAAAAAGGGCTGTTAACCTGTAACATGCTGGAAATTTGAATTAAATTTCTCTTTTAGGCTGAGGATGGTAGGGGGCGCGCCTACAACATTTATGAGGTACACTACAGGTCGCGCAGCAACAGTGTTGCAATAAAGTGTGGCAACAGCTGCTGCTGTAAGCTGTCTGTCCTGTAACTGTCAGTAAGGAAGGGATAAACTCAAGGTATGGGGAAGAAGTTCTTTTTTACCGTGAAGAGTAAGGTCACCATGGTTTTGTTGCATTAATTGTGTGCAGTAGTCAAGAGATGGCCAAATTGGGTGATTTTGAAGGGTTGCGATATCCCATGATTTGGCGGAGTTAGTGTACTGGATAGAGAGTTGTTGCTTCTCTGGATCTTGGGAACAGGCGATTGAGATCGATTTCTTGTTCGCGGAGGCATCCTGTAGCAGAGACGTTCTTCCGAGTTGGAGAATGGTAAGTGTTATCAGCCAAAGGGTATTAATCGGTGTTTTAATGGTACAGTCGTTTGGACAATCGATAAGTAATTCAATGGACTCGCTCTGTAGAGGTTTTGTAAAAACTGCTGAAATTCCCTTTATAAATGTATTGAGCGTAGTGCCTGTTCCTGTGCTTTGATATTTACCTCCTGCGAGCAGCATGTTTGCCGCAAGTCTGGCTATTTTTTTCTCCTCCACCAGCATGTTGTCGAGAATTTTTATAGCTTCTGGTCGAGTCTTGACCTGTTCTGAGAGGTCGATTAATTGCTGCGTATAGTTGATTGTTCCATTTATAAGGTTGGTAATGCTGCTGGCGAACTCGTTGCAGACAGCTCCGGAAGCGGTATAGCAGTAACGTTGAAAGTGTTGTGGGGCCGTTATGGCTTCCGGCTGTGTCAGTAATTCCTGTTGTCGATTGGCAAAAGAAAAAGTGTGATTGAGCATGGTGGACAGGAACTCAAGATACTCAGGCGGAAAGGTATCCGTTAAAGGACTATAAATGGCGATGACAATTTTGGGGGTACCATTGTTCAGTAATGGAAAGGATATGCTGGTACCGACTTGGTGGTATTGATCGTCAAAGTCCCCAAGTTCAACAGGGAAAGAGGAAATGTTAAACTGCTGCTCAACAAGGTGTTCTTTTTGTAAACTCTGCCAGACCGGCTGAAAGATATGACCATCTTTCTCGCAATGTACAAGGCTTTCTTTAAGCGCTTGGAGGCATACTTTTCGGGAGACACTACTCTCACTGCAGCATAGGGGGAGCAGGATATTTTTTTCGTCATGAACACCTATCCAGACAAAGGTGAAATCAGGGTTGGTGATCAATGCATCACATATTTTTTGCTGTAACTGGGTCGTTGTTACTTGGGCACCAATGGAAACCGCCAACGGCTTGAGAGAAAGGACGACGTTTGATAAACGTTCCTGGGTGGTCATAACATTGGAAACTTTGCAAGTAAGGTCATCCAGGGTGTATTTGGCTTTTTCTTTGTGTAATGATTCCTGCTGGTCTTGGTTAAAGGAAACATTGACGAGACGGACCAGCGAAGGGCCGATATAACGGCTCAGGGTGTAAAGTAAGGTGCAGCTGAGAACGAAAAAGAGACCAAGAATACCGATAATGATATTGTGCAGTCCCTGGAGAATAGCCTGGGTATAATCACTAAGCGATATGCGAAAGCTTTGCAGCCGGTTGTTGATGGTATTGAGTTGCTGAATGAGGGAAATCTTTTTTTCTCTTAGTACGGCAGGGTTATCCTGCATCATTTGTAAGTCGGCAACAAGAGCGACATAATCTTCTCTGGAAGCGAGACCATTTTTAAGGGAATCGGCAACCAGGGTATTTGTTTTCAACTCGCCGGTCATGGCATTAAGTTGTTCAAATTTCTCGCTAACTCTCGAAACATTGACTTGATTAGTGCCGCCAACCAGTGATTCGCTTAAATATTTCTGGAGTGCGGTGAATTCGAACAATAATTTATCACTGGTAGCTACGGCATTGGTGCATTGACTATAGAGTATATATTGACGGGAACCCAGAACAAGTACTCCCAGCAGAAGTATAAGGATGCAGCCGGTGAGAATAGGGAAAATCCTTTTTATCGGTAATGAGGAAAAAAAAGAATAAAACATGCTTGAAGTGTTTCCAGCGCTTCCGCGTAGTTTGAGTTAAAGGCAATCTTGAAAGCTTTTTTTCGATCTTTGTTCAGCGTTTTTACGTACAGCGGCACCTATGCGTAGACTTGAGCATAATTCATATGCCTGTAGTCAAAAAATGTCTAGGTTTTGATTAAAAAAAGACTCAAGATATCCAAAAGAATAAGCCCGGAACAGTGATTGTCTGTTCCGGGCTCTAGTATTTACTTCGATGATTCGTACATTATTTGTCGCCCTTCCATTCATACAGAATTGGAAGCCGGTACAGGATAAAGCGATAGACCATGAAGTATATAGCAAAGATCGTACATGTTACCCACACTTCTTGCCAGCGAGGTACTTCCTGGTATAATTGCCAGTTAAAGCCGATAAGAGCGGTATTGAGACGGTTCCAAATAATCCCAAGTACGCTTATAAAGGCTGCCAGGCGAACCAGGTTAGGCAAATAGTTTTTGACGCCGATGGTAAACAGGAAAAACGGCAAAATGACGCCAACAGCTATTTCCAGCATAAAGTAATTGCCCCAACCGGTCAAAAGGTAGGCCCATTCATTGTCATGGGCGATTCCAACCACCTTGATCACCAGATAGGTGATGATGGCATAAGAGCACCCCTTGCCAAGTTTTACCGTCAAGTCATCTATATTGTTGAGGAATCGTTCGTCACATCTCCAGGTCATGAATCGTTTACACAGCGTGCTGACAACTATAACCATTGAGAGGCCTGCAAAAATTGCTGAACAGAAGAAATGTATCCAGATAAAGTTAGTTGAGAGCCACAGGGGGTGAACTTTCGTCGGCGCATAGGTGAACAAGGCTCCTAGCGCACCCTGATGCAAGGTGGAGAGAATAATACCGGCAATGGTCAACCCTATAGTAATGGACTTGATAAATCGTTTTCCTTTGAGCCAGCCTATCCATTCGAAATAGGCGGGCAGGATTTCCGCTATCTGTACCGAGAGATAAGTAGCAACATGCCACGCAACTAAAAAGAGGACGGCTGCGGGCCCCAGAGAGACAAACATTGGATAGGGCAAGCGCCAGGGCATGCCAAGGTCAACTTCCAGATAGACAACAGCAAAAAAATAGCCAAGCAGGCCGTTGAGCAACGCAAGTCTTTCGATGGGTACAAAGTCCTTACGGCCAAATATTTCAACGGTGGTGCCCAGTAAAAAACCGGAAGCGGAAAGAGGGACCATGCCAAACAGGCCGAAACCAAGGAAAAGGCCCCAAGGATAATCATTTGAGCTATGGGTGACGGTATCCAGTCCAAAAAGGTAACGGATTATAATTAATGGAATGCCGACCCCGAGCAGGACAAACAGAAACCAGTTAACCGGGTTTCTTTTCAGCATTGTTTTATATTCTTCAGGGCTTAATCCCAGGAGAATTTTTTCTTTAATTAACCATAAGGTACCATCATTGCGGTTATGGTCCACAATAGGTATCTCTTGGGATGTTTGGGCCATTTTTTTCATTTTTCTGTCTCCCCCTCTGTCTGCTGCTGTTTTTTAATGCCATCTTTCCGTGTTGCCAGGAGATGTATTCCTGCAAACAGGGCGGGCCAAATTGTTAACACCATGGGTACAATAGCAAGGAAATCCTTTACAAAATTAAGGATAGGTTCCTTGGGAACTGAAGTGTCAAAGCCTACTTTTTCAAAATCAACTGGAGAGAGATACATCCATGCCGTTCCTCCTGCCTCGTGTTCACCGTAAATATGGTCAACATACTGATCCTTGTTTTCGCGGATACGTTGGTGGCCGATTCGGATGAGTTCTTTACGGTGGCCGAATGTAAGGGCTTCCTGAGGACAGGCCTCTACACATGCAGGAGGCTGACCGTTTTTGAGGCGTGTATCGTAACAAAAGATACATTTCATGATACGGGGGTTAAAAGCGCTGGAATACCTGAAGGCAGGAATGTAAAATGGACAGGCCACCATGCAGGTTCTGCAGCCTACGCATACTGATGCGTCATAAATTACAGCTCCTTCAGGTGTTTTGGTATACGCATTAACAAAACAAGAAGTCAGGCAAGCAGGCTCCTGACAATGGTTACATTGAATTTTCCGAAACAGGGGATGGTCTATTTCCGGGACATCGTATCTGTTGACCACTGTATACCGCGTTTCATCGGTTCGCCGTTTTTGGCCGTGGTGCATTTCGTCAAAGACCGAAAAGTCGTTGAAGGGTTTCTCAGGTGCGGGAAGATTTTGTTCTTCATTACATGCAGCCTCGCAGCTTCTGCAGCCGACACATCGTGACAGGTCGACCAGGACACCCATGGATTCGGGATAACCTTCAAAATCCTTGGCCATAGCCTTTTGGGAGCGACCTACGGATACGGCAGCTGCAGATCCAGCCAGACTTCCTTTGAGAAAGGTTCTGCGATTAAGTAACTTTTTCATTGTTCATTACCACTGGTTGTATTTTCAGGACATCGCCTGCTCATTATTCATGTGCGTCTTTTTTTGAGCCTGCCTTAGGCGGGACAATTGATACCTGAAACTGTTTTTTGCCTTTTTCCGTCATGGCATGGCAGTCCTGGCATCCTGTTGGTCCATCTACTTCTTCATGACAGCCAACGCAGTTGAGGTGATAGGCACCCTTTAACCCAGGTTTGTCTATGTGGTAAAGATCGGGATTGCTTCTTTCCTTAAGGTCTTGAGGAGAAAACCTTTCAGCGCTGTGGCATTCACCGCAGGATATGCTGTCTGTTTCTTCAGACGTGGCATGGCAGCGCAGGCAGTTGGGATCTACAGGCTGCTGACCGGTTGTATGATGATGGCATTCAACACATTCCGCTGCATCTACGTGCATCGCATGATCAAAGGTGACAGGCTCGTAGAGGTCTGAGAGCGCATCCAGTTCTACAACCTCTGGAGCATCTTCGGCGTCTAAGGCAAATGATTGGTTGGGGTACAGGGCACCAATAGCCATCATTATCATGATGGATAGTGTTGCCATGAGTGTACTGCGCATTGTGGTTCCTCCTGCTTTTTTTGATAAATATACAATCAAGAAGTTGACGATTAACTCCTCTTTCCTGACAGCTCTAGTTCAACCTTCCTCTCTCTTACGTAACTGCGAAAGACAATATCCACCTCTTCCGCATCCATGGTTTCATTGATGAGAAGAGCTTCTGCAAATTTATGGAGAAATTTATTGTGCTTGCGGAGAATTTTTTCTGCTTCTTCGTAGCACTCAGAAATAACGGAAGTTATTTCATTATCAATTTTTTCGGCAGTCACTTCGCTGTAAGGTTTACTGCTGCCGGCATGGCTGAGAAAACTTTCGTTTTCCATACGATATGAGATTGGGCCAATGGAGGAGCTCATGCCCCATTCGCAAACCAGCCGGGTGGCAATTTCGGTTGCCATGGTAATATCGTTACTCGCGCCGGTTGTCAGCCGATTGAAAACAAGCGTTTCTGCGACTCTGCCACCGAGAAGGGTTTTTATTCGGTTAACCAGATATTCTCGTGAGTAGGTGTGTTGATCGTCAAGGGGGAGATGTTGAGTGAGCCCCATGGCTCTTCCGCGAGGAATGATGGTAATTTTGTGAAGGGGGTCGGTTTCCTCAAGCATCATGCCGACAATCGCATGACCGGCTTCGTGGTAAGCAGTAACACGACGGTTTTGTTCAGAGACAACAATACTTTTTTGTTCAAGGCCCATAATGATTTTGTCTTTTGCTTCTTCAAAATCAATTAATTCAACCTTCTTTTTGTTTTTTCTTCCGGCCATGAGTGCAGCCTCATTGACCAGATTGGCAATTTCCGCCCCACTAAACCCTGGAACTGAACGAGCAATGGCGGCCAGGTCAATGCTCTTGTCCATGGCAATTTGTTGTGCGTGTACACCAAGAATTTTGGTTCGCCCTTTTACATCGGGCAGAGCAATGGTGATCTGCCTATCAAATCTTCCCGGCCTCATTAAGGCAGGGTCGAGGATGTCTGGTCGATTGGTTGCTGCAACAACAATGACAGCTTTGTCCGAGCTGAATCCGTCCATCTCAACCAGGAGTGCATTGAGGGTCTGTTCGCGTTCGTCATTGGCTCCGGTGGCTGTATTGCCGGATCTTTTACCGCCGATGGCGTCTATTTCATCGATGAATATGATGCAAGGAGCACTTCTTTTTGCCTCGGCGAAAAGGTCACGTACCCTTGATGCGCCAACACCGACAAACATTTCAACAAAATCAGATCCTCCTAAAGAGAAAAAAGATACCGATGCTTCTCCGGCAATTGCTTTGGCAAGCAAGGTCTTTCCTGTACCCGGAGCGCCTTGAAGTAAAACCCCCTTAGGGATTTTGGCGCCTAGTCGGCTATATTTTTCGGGTTGTTTGAGGAATTCGACTATTTCAAGAAGTTCCACTTTGGCCTCGGAAATCCCGGCAACATCGCGAAAAGTGACTCGATCGCTTTTTACTGGAGTAAAACGGGAATGCCGGCCAAGATTAAATGCAGAAGAGCTGCCCGAGGATTTCCTTTTAAATACAAGCCAGGCACCGTAAAGCATACTCATGGGAAGAAGGAACTTGAAAAAAGTGACAATTCCTTTTTCTGCTTCAGGCTCAGCGGATATATGAATATTTTTTTCGAGAAGTTGAGGCAGGAGTGAGGCGACGTCCGGTGCGTAGGAACTGAATTTTTTTCCTGAAGCATACTCTCCGGTTACTTGAGAACCACGCAGATGAACGTTGATGATTTCGCCTTGCTGCAGGGAGGTAATAAATTCAGTGTAGGTTTGCTCTGGAGGCGTTATTTCGCGAAGGTAGACGTTGTATCCAAGAAGAATAACGCATGCGATGGTAAAGATGAGGAGGCCAAGCTGTATTTGGTTTTTCATCAAGATTGTCTGCCTTCATACCCTCCCTGTTTGTATATATACAAGGAACAGGGATCGATGGTTATTTTCTTCACACGGTAGTTTTGATGCCTGACCGCGAAACATTTTTATGCTTGAAGTAGAATGGCGGTCGTATGGCTGAACGTTAGAACTTGGACAACTGTTGCACAGGCAATGCCACAGCGTGGAAAACTGTGGTTTTTTTTGTTAACTATATTAAAACATTGAATATTTTTTTTAGCTGGCAAGGCGGCAGCTTCCACTGCACTGTAGTTTAGTTGTCTTTTTATCTTGCTGAAATTAGGTCTTTATACCTGATGTGGTTTTGTGTTGAAGAAGCTTAAGAGAGTGAGAGCGGTGATGCGGAATGAAGAGGAGAGAGTATGCACTGCTGCAACATAAGTGTTGTTTTTACAACACTTATGTTGCAGCACATGTGTGGCATCTCTACATGTCCAGTCGGGAAAGGTCCAGGTTGAATTCTTTGATTTTGCGATACAACGTGGTGCGATCAATCTGGAGCAGCCGTGCTGCTTTAGCCTTGTTGCCGCCGGTTTTCTTTAAAGCAAGCATGATTCGATCTGCTGCTGAGAGGTCTGAGTCTGGAAAAGCCGGTTGAATATTTTGCGGCGCAGGTTCCTGCTCAGGCAGTGTAGGTTCATGAGCTATAGTTGCCTGGTCTGAGTAATCAACAATTTCCGGAGGTAACTCAGTGGTCGAGATAGATGGCCCTTCACAGAGAACACATGCTCTTTCAATTACATTTTTGAGTTCTCGTACGTTGCCTGGCCAGGGGTAATTATATAGTTTTTCCAGAGCCTGGTCGGAAATGCCGTTGATGGATTTAGAAATTTTGGGAGCAATTTTTTCGATAAAATAATTAGCCAGCAGGGTAATGTCGTTCCCTCGTTCCCTGAGGGCAGGGAGCATGACATCTATCACGCGCAGCCTGAAATAGAGGTCCTCCCGAAACTCGCCTTTATTCACTTTTTCCTTAAGATCCACGTTAGTAGCGGTAATGACCCGTACGTCTACTGTTATGGGGGTGTCTTGGCCGACAGGATAAAATGTGCTTTCCTGGAGAAAACGGAGCAGTCGAAGTTGCATCATGTGTGAGATGTCGCCGATTTCGTCGAGAAACAGTGTGCCGCCGTCAGCCTGAAGGATTCTGCCCATCCGGTCACGATCAGCTCCGGTAAAAGACCCTTTTCGATGGCCAAAAAGTTCGCTTTCGAGCAGATTCTCGGGAATTGCAGTGCAGTCAACTTTAATAAGAGGCCTGTTTTTGCGATGGCTTTCTTGATGGAGTGCTTCTGCTGCAAGTTCTTTTCCTGTCCCTGATTCGCCGGTAATAAGGGCGGTAAGGTCAACCCTTCCCACATTCTCAATCATTGTGTATGCAGCCTGCATTACATCGCTTTCGCCAATAAAGCGGTGGAAGGAGCTCCTTCTTGCGCTCGCTATCGACTCCGGATTGGACATGTCCCGAATAACAACCACTATTCCGTCTGGGCTTCCGGCAGCTCCCTGCAGGGGTGCTGTACACACACTCAGTACTTTCACCTGGTTGCTTGTGGTGTGACACTCTTGCCGGTGCTGGGTAATTTCCACACCGCTTTTCAAGACCTTGAGCAAGTCATTTTTGAACGGTTCGTATTCTTTTTTTGCACACAGGGCGGCAATGGTTGAATTGTCAACCGGGCCTGTATGCAGCTCGTTAAAAAGGAGTCGTGCTGCCGGATTCATGTCCATAATCCGAAGATTTGCATCAACTGTAATAATGCAGTCAGTCACACTTTTAAAAACAGTTTCGAGAAAGACTCGGTACCTTTCTTTTTCCTGCTCTACCGCTTTTTTTTCCTGCTCAAGTTGTTGTTGTTTAAGGGCCAGGCGAGCAATTTTAAGGAGCGTGTCCTTTTCGACCGGTTTGGGGATATAGTCAAAGGCTCCGAGTCGAACAGCCTCGGCAGCTGTTTCTACGTTGGGGTACCCTGTAATCATAACAACCGGGCAATCAATATTTTTCTCTCTGATGGAACGTAAAAAGTCGATTCCGGAATGACTGCCAAGCACTATGTCGCTGATAATAAGATCAAAATTGTATTTGTCTAGTTCACTGATTGCTTCATCGTATGACTGGGCGGTAACAACAGGTGCATACCCTTGGTTTCGTAGGAAAAATTGAAAAGTGTCGCGCAGGCTTTCTTCGTCATCGACCACCAGAATGGCTGTCTGCTGTTGTGTTTGCTTCTCAAGCATTGAGTGTTCTCCTTGGATGCCTGTAACTGGAATTAACGAAAGGTTGTCAGGTCTCTGAAGACTACAACTGCTCCGGTGATGAGTTTGTTTTCTACGATCGGTGTACTCGTGTATTCAACAGGGAAGGCTTTTCCCTCTTTTGTCCAGAAAAGTTCGTCTGAACCGAAGTGAACCTTTCCGTCCCTGTAAGCTTTGTGAATAGGACATTCTTCAACAGGATAGCTCTGCCCGTCTTTGTAGCTGTGGTGTACCAGATCATGGTGGGATTTGCCGATCAGCTCTTCGGGTGACCAGTCTAACATAATCGAAGCTGCCTTGTTGACAAAGGTAACATTCCCCTGGTTATCGAGGCCGAAAATACCTTCGCCGGCCGATTCTAAAATAAGCTCCATCTGCCTTTTTATTTTTTTTGTTTCGGTCTCTGCCTGGATACGCTCGGCAATTTCTCTGTTAAGTGAAGCGTTTGCAACTGATATCTCGAAGGTTCGTTTTTCTACCCGTTCCTCGAGATCCTGGGTAGTAGATTTCAGGCCTTCGCTGACATCATTAAGCTGGTTCTGGTAATCCCTTATTTTTTCGTAGAGAGTGTCTGTGGTTTTTTTGGTAGCAAAGATGACGGTGATACATAACAGCGTCATCACCATGATGGAAAAGAGAGGAAACGGGAGGAGTTGGCTTGAATTGTCAGCATTGAGCAGGCGTATATCCATTAAAAAAAGGACAAAGGCAGCAGCGGAGAACAGGACACTTATTTTAAGAAATAATTTTTGATTATCCGACATGGCTTTGGCCCCTTTGGTCAATGGTTGGCAGGTCAATTAATAACGTGGTGTAATTGCCGAGTTCGCTGTGGATACGAAAAAGGCCATGGTTGTCTTGAACTAAACTATGACTAATGCTAAGGCCTAGGCCCGTTCCTTCGCCACTGGTTTTAGTGGAGAAAAACGGATCCATTACCCGATCGATAATTTCGTGTTCAATCCCGGTTCCATTATCGGTTATGGCAAGCTCAACATAGTTTTTTCCGTCGATACGGGTGGCATGGGTATGGATCTGCAGCAATTTGGCTTTTTGGTCGCCTTTAGCTTGGCGTTGGTTGAGTGCGTAGCGTGCATTGCTGAAAATATTCAGAAATACCTGCTGTATCTGTTGAGGATTGCAGATAATATTTGGCAGGTCGTTGGGGTGCTGCTGTTCAATGGTGATGCCGTCTATGGTGAATTGGTGCTGCACAAGTTCAATGCAGTGTTTAATCAAGTTTATGACGTTAACCGGTTCAGGCTCTTCCTCTCTTTTGCGTGAGAAATCAAGCAGGTTTTTAGTAATACCGGCAATACGTTTTCCTTCTTTAATAATGCGGTCCAGAAAGCGCTTTGCTTCTTCCTCTTGAAGGGATGAATCTTTGAGGATTTGGGCATAGTTTATGATTCCGTTAATGGGATTGTTGATCTCATGAGCGACACCGGCTGCAAGTTCCCCTACTGAAGCGAGTTGCGCTGAACGTAAGGCCTCGGCTTTCATTAACTGTTCCTCAGTGAGATCCCTTGCCAAAAGCAAGGCGACCCCGGTTTTACCTGCAAATTCTTTTAAGGGGCTGATAGTCATCATGTAATTGCCCTGGAGGCCCCTGAGTTCGGTTTCAAAAACCCTGTTTTTTTTGTCAAGGAGGATAGCTTCCAGTGGGCAGATGGCGCCCGGAGATCTCCCGCCATGGAGGATCTCGC
Organism: Desulfogranum marinum; assembly: GCF_016918565.1. Taxonomy (GTDB): domain Bacteria; phylum Desulfobacterota; class Desulfobulbia; order Desulfobulbales; family Desulfobulbaceae; genus Desulfogranum; species Desulfogranum marinum. The sequence goes on along the minus strand of NZ_JAFFQD010000011.1, from coordinate 19,747 downwards.
ATACCCCCTTGCCAACAATGTCTTTTCTTTTTCTTTTGGCCGCAAATTCGGTGGCAGGGTTTATATCAAGTATAACGCCGTCTTCGGACACGACAAGGGCTGGGTCCTGCATCGCACTAAAAATATTGTTCCATTGGGCAAGGGCGTTTTCTCGCTCTCTTTCAGCTGCCATTTCACTGGTGACATCAATGCCGAAAAGGACAAGGCCAACTGTGCCTTGCTCTATGTTGGGTTGAAAGGAGCCGTGCCAGCTTATTGTGCATCTTTCACCATTACGTGTCTCGAGTTCTGTCTGAAAATTAATATCTGAGCCATTTTGTTGAAGTAACCCTGAGAACTCTTTTTGGCTTTTAATCCGAAGCTCTGGCGAGATAAGCACGTCTACCCAGTATTTCCCTTTAACTTCGTGCTCGCTGAATCCAGTAACTTCCTGTGCTTTCTGGTTAAATGATAGAATATTGCCACAGGGCGACAGCGAAATGAGAAGGGCTTGAACTGTGTCGACGATTTCAGCGTTAAAATCCCTTTCTTTGCGCAGTCGTTTTGCTGTTTCGTCAACGTAGAGAGCCAGCGAAATGTCAGCCATGACATTGGCTATAAAGTCCAGTTCAGAGCCTGTAAAACCATCTGGGTTTGTGGAATGAATGGTAAGAACACCATACTCGTGGTTGTTGGAAATAAGGGGCCACGATATGTAGCTCTGGGTACCGGTTGCTTTTATGATGGTGTCAAGCGGTTGCTGTCCGGTATGAGGGGTGATTTTATTTGCCCGGATTGGCTCGCCTTTTTCCAGTGCCTGCACGACGGGGTTATCTTCAGGGTTATCCTCTAAAAATCGGCTGACAAGGGCAAGGCTTTTTTCGGATGAAAGAGATGTCGAGCCGGCAGCAAAGAGTGGTTCGACCGGATTGGTACCGTTGCCTCTTTTGGCAGCCCATATAAAACAGTATTCCTGATCGTTGAGTAAGCGGGTACCACGCTGTTTGAGGATAAACGGCTCCTCTTGATCGGACGCGTGCCCAACTTTGAATTCACAAATTGAGCGAAGCAATCTGCAGCGTTGCTCGAGAAGTTGAATGCGTTGCGTAATGTTGTGCATAAGGTACCGGGTGGGTTATGGACATTGGTTGCATATGTGTTGCGCACAATGTGGCAAACAACACTTTTTGCAACACTAGTGTTGCAAAATAGCACATAATATTGCATATGGGGATTTTTATGCAGTGAATGGGCCAGCTTTAAATGCGATTTTTTTTCGGCCGAATATATGTGAGGTTACCATCAAAAAGAAAAATCTTCGATGAACGGCAGCGCTCGTGACGGATTGTAAGCGTCAAGGGCTTTTATCGGTCAAGCCCGAATTCGGGCTGGTCGATTGCCGGTGGCAATTACCTGCTGGTGAAATTTAATGTGATCGTAGGACGGTGGGGCAGAGTAATGTGACAGAAGAGATGAAAACGAAAAAGAGAACAGGAGAGACGATCAGGAGAAAATTTCATCCAGGGCTTCTTTTATGGCTTCTGGTGGACCGAGTTTATCTAAAATGGCAAAAGGATTGGTTGCGGCAGCACGTTCGAGTAACTGGGTATCCTGGTAGCCGGTGAAAAACAGGATTGGGATGTCCTTTTTTTGTTTGATGCGTTTTGCCGTCTCGATGCCGTCCATGTTTCCGGAAAGACTTATATCCATTAAAATGGCATCCGGTAATTCAGTTTTTACCGCTTCCAGGGCCTCCTCTGCACTGGTAGCAACTTCGCAGGGGATAAAGCCGAAATCCTTAATGTTTTCGGTCAGCATCATCCCTATGAGTATCTCATCTTCGACAATAAGAATTTTTTTTTTCATGATATGAGTATGCGTTGAATCCGCTCCGGCTCTGTGAAACGAATCTCGGTTTCCGTGCCGTTGTCTTGGCGCATGGTGATCGTCCCATGTAGTTGTTTGCGAATGAGATTTTTTGTAATTTGCAGGCCAAAGGAGCTGTTTTTTTCAAAATCAAAGGATGCCGAAATGCCTATACCCGTATCCTTTACGCGTAACTGTATCACATTCTCTGCTGACTGGCAAAGGTGGAGAATGATGGAGCCTGATCGGTTGTCGGGAAAACCGTGTTTGAGGGAATTGGTAACGATTTCATTGACAGCAAGGCCAAGCGGCACAGCATGGTCAATGGAAATGGGGACCGGTTCGGTTTCTGCTTCGATGGTTATGTGCTGTTTTATCACCATGGATTTGACCAACGCTGAAATAAGTTCCGTGAGATAGCCGCCCAGGTCAATATCAACCAGGCTATCTGAGCGGTACAGGTTTTCATGGACCATGGCCATGGCTCTGATCCGGTTTTCTGTTTCCTGGAATATGGAAAGAGTGGTTGGGTCCGATATTTCACCAAGCTGCAGTTTAAGCATGGAGATAATGACCAGCATATTGTTTTTTGTACGATGATAGATTTCACGCAGCAAAATTTCTTTTTCTTTCAGAGATTGCTGAAGCTGCTGCTCATTTTTTTCCAGTTTGCTGACCATGTTTAACTGGACCCTGCTCACAGCTTCGGCGGCCTTACGGTTTTGTTCTTCCTGCTCCCGCAGTTTTCTCTCCTCAATATTAACAATACGTCCTTCGTAGGCAATAATTCCTCCTTGAGTATTTTTGACATAATGGAGAGATACCGCAGCCGGAAAAACGGAGCCATCTTTACGGCGAAACATGATTTCGCGATCAACAATTTTTTTCTCCCTGAGAAGGGTTTCAAAAATAGCTTCTCTATCACCGTGCTTAGCATAAAATTGGCTGCCTATATCGGTAATGCTTTGCATCATTTCTTCTGGTGAATCATAGCCGCTCATGGCAGCTAATGCAGGATTGATGACTTCAAATCGTCCTGCTTCGGTGGTCCTGAAGATACCTTCCACTGCAGAACTGAAAAGTTCACGATAACGTTCCTCAGCCTGGGCGATCTCCTCAAAGGCGCTGATGCGACGGATTGCATTTTTGAAAAGGCGGGAAAGGTGATCCAGGTAGACAGGGTTGCTCGTTTCTTCGATTACGCCCCCGTCTTTACGGAAGAATTTTGCCCATAAAAATTCATTTTTTTTATGGGGATTAGGAAGCGACAGGAAAAGTGCGCGTTTATCATCACTGCAGGTAAGGGTGCCTATGTCTGGGTACTGGTGATAAAAACTTTCAATTTCACCCTCGATTAGCTGGTCTAGTTCCCCTTGCTGTACATTAAAAAATCGGCAAACAATGGCTGTGGACATGGCGTAGAGCATTTTTTTGTCAACAGTGTTTGCGATTTGCTCACCGGCAATGAAAAGTTTTTTAAGTGCTTTATTATTACTGGTGATATTAGACAAAATGGAATTGATCCGGCGGATAAAGAGGCCTATTTGGTCAGGAGGGCCGGGGGGAATCTCTTGATGCACAAAAAGTTGATCCCGTTCGATACGGGACAGACTCGCAAAGCTGGACTCCATTCGTGGAACAATAAGGTGATAAATAAATATTGCCTCAGCAATCACAGTCAAGAGAAGGGTTGTTATGCTGCCTATGAGGAAGAGGTAAAGAATATTTTGTTTTTTTTGTTCAATATGTTTCGCTGAGATACGAATGAAAAGGTTACCGAAAAAAAGGTCATCTACTGTCAGGGGTGCCAGGCTGGAAACAAAGGCATTGTCATTCACGTCGCGGTAGCTGACGGTGTTAAACTGTTGAAAAGCCTGAAAGGGAAGAGCCATTTCTTTTTCATGTAAATAATTTCGGTAAGGTTTTCCTTTTTTATCGGCATCTGCAGAAAAAAGGATTGTGCCGTCAGGGTTGATCACCAGGCACTCTATAACTTCTTCTTGAATGAGTTGTCCTATCAGCTTCTGGTTGGTCGCTTTCAGGAAGTGCAACGCCTGCTGGGACATCAGGATCCCTGGTTGGGCAAGTTTGTTTTGAGTGATTTTATCAATCTCAAGAGTGTACGATTCTATAAAATAAAATCCGAGAAAGAAGAGGAAAATACCTTCGATTAGAAGGATGGAAGCACATATCTTCAGCGGTACACTACGAAAAGAGAGAAAGCCTATCTTGCTATCTGAACGCATGAAGTTTGCAGGGTGTCCTTTGCTGATAATTCGTAAGTGCTGGTCTATCGGCCGTGCTCACCATGTACCTGGGCGTGGAAGATGATCTTTTTACCGCAGTCGATTGAAGAATGTAATTACACTATACCCATCAATATTATGCATGTGCCCTAAGAGGGCGCTTGAGTCAAGTATGTAAGCACCTATGGTATCAATTACGATGGAGCTGAAAGTCAACTGTTTGCAATTTGTCTTCGTCAAAGACCGTGGTTTCTTTTGGAGTCGTCTGGGCAATAATTTTTCCGTTGCGGATAACAAATAAACGTGCCGGCCGTAGTCGAATGGCATCCAAGATACTCTGTGCCTGGAGAATAACAAAATCAGCCTTGCAACCAGGTGCTATTCCGTAGTTGTTAAGGTGCAAAATGTTGGCTGCTCTGGTTGTGACCATTTCAAAAAGAGTTGTAAGTTGGGAGGTGCCCATCATTTGTAGACAGTGGGCCCCCATATGGGCGACATCAAGCATGTCGTGGCTGCCCATGGGGTACCAGGGGTCCATAATATCGTCGTGACCAAAGGCCACGTTCACTCCGGCCTGAAGCAATTCAGGTACTCTGGTCAGTCCTCTGCGTTTGGGATACGTATCGTGTCTCCCCTGGAGGTGAATGTTGACCAATGGATTGCAAACCACATGCATCCCGGATTCTGCCATTAAAGGGAGGAGTTTGCTGACATAGTAGTTGTCCATGGAGTGCATGCTGGTCAGGTGTGAGCCGGTAACTCTTCCTCCAAGTCCAAGTCGATGGGTTTCAAATGCGAGACTTTCAACATGTCTGGAGAGAGGATCATCACTCTCGTCACAATGCATGTCCACCATAAGCCCCTTTTCAGCAGCGACCTCGCAGAGCCAGCGAACGGATTCTCTGCCCTGTGCCATGGTGCGCTCAAAGTGGGGGATGCCACCAACAACATCAACGCCAAGATCCAGAGCTTTCAGGAGTAATGCTTTGCCCTGGGAAGTGCGGAGTATACCGTCCTGAGGAAAGGCAACAAGTTGTAGGTCAACCCAGGGACGCATTTCTTTGCGCAGTTCCAGTAGCACCTGTGCTGCCATAAGGGTGGGGTCGGTGACGTCCACATGGGTACGGATAGCAAGCGTACCCTGTGCTATGGACCAGGAGAGCAGTTGTTTGGCCCTGGCTTTGATTGCCTCTGGTGTTAGAGAAGGTTTGAGCTCACCCCACACCTGTATCCCTTCCAGCAGGGTGCCGCTCTCATTCATCCTTGGCAGGCCCATGGAAAGGGTGGCATCCATGTGGAAGTGGCTGTCAACAAACGGTGGGCTTACCAATTGGCCGCCTGCGTTTATGTGCTGCGAAGCCTGGTGGGACAGTGATGGACCGATATCAAGAATAAAGCCCTCGTTAACGGCAATGTCAACTGGTTCGGAGAAGTTTGCCACAACCGCATTGGTGATGAGCAGGTCGATCATGTGTATGTACCTCTAACCCGAAGGGGGAACTTTTTGAATGAAAACGAAAAACAGACTGTTAATTGTACAATTACTCTTTAAACAATAATATCAATTAATTGAGTTTAAAAACAAAAAGTTCATGAGAAATCCGGGCTAACGTTCGCCTTTTCTAAATGGAATCAGCAGGGCTTTTGGGTAGGCAGCCCGCCTCGACATTATAACCATGGCAAGTATAGAAAAAATATAGGGTAGCATCAGGTAAAATTGGTAGGGGATGACCATGGCCGACTGTTGTTGAACCCGCATCTGCATGGCATCGAAAGCTGCGAACAGCATGGTACCAAGCAGTGCTTTCCAAGGTTTCCACGAAGAAAATACCACCAGAGCGATGCAGATCCAGCCGCGGCCGTTTACCATGCCTATGTAAAACGCATCAAAGGCGGATAGGGTGAGAAAGGCTCCGCCGACTGCCATGAAGCTGCTTCCAACAACCACGGCTCCTGTTCTGATGGTGTATACGGACAATCCTTGTGCTTCTACAGCAAGGGGATTTTCCCCGCACATTCGTAATGAGAGGCCAACCGGTGTTTTATATAGCAGGTAGGAGACAAGGACAACCAAGAAAAAGGCCAGCAAGGTGAGTGGCGATTGGTGGGTCAGGATCGGACCAAGGAAAGGGATATCAGCCAGCCAGGGAAGATCAAGGTTGGCAAAAGGGATGATTTTGGGTGGCGTGGTTGCCTTGGGCAAAAGCATCTTAAAGACAAAGGAAGAAAGTGCCGCTGCCAGCATGGTGATTCCCAGTCCTGTGACGTGCTGAGAAAGGCCGAGGTGGACGGTAAAGAGCGAATGGAGTAAGCCGAACAGGGCACCGATAAAGGCGGCAAACAAAACGCCGCCCCATAAATCTCCGCCAAAATACACCCATGTCCATCCCGCCATGCAACCGGCAGCCATGATGCCTTCGATGCCGAGATTGAGTACTCCGGCACGCTCACAGATTAATTCACCCAGGGTGCCGAATATAAGGGGCGTTGCCATCCTGATGGTCGCAATCCAAAAACCGGTTTCCATAAAAAAAAGCAGGATATCCATCTCTACCTCCAACGCAATCGAAAACGGGCCAACAGCATTGCTGCCAGCACGCTTAACAGAGAAACTGCAGTGGCTACATCGGCAATATAGTTGGAGATGTTAAGGCTGCGACTCATTGAGTCTGCGCCGATGGATATTGCGGCAATAAACAGTGCAGCAAGGACGACTCCCAGGGGATGTAGCGCAGCCAGCATGGCCACCACAATACCTGAGTAGCCAAACCCGGGGGAAAGGTCAAGCGTCAGGTAGCCTTTAAGACCGCATACCTCTGAGACCCCCGCAAATCCAGCCAGACCACCTGAAAAAAAAGCGGTAAAGAGGATGGTCTTCCGGACCGGAATACCTGCAAAACGGCTGGCATGCTTGTTATGTCCCACAGCTCTGATTTCAAACCCGAGGCGAGAAAAACGGAGTGTCACCCATGTGATCATTGCGCTTGCAAGGGCAATGATAAAGCCTACGTGCAACCTTGTTTTGGGCAACAGAATAGGTAAAACCGCACTGTCTATCACCGGAGCAGCCTGGGGCCAACCCATGGCCATGGGGTCTTTCCATGGGCCGAATACCAGCCAATTTACAAAGAGCAGGGTAATGAAATTAAGCAGCAAGGTTGTTACCACTTCATCCACTGAAAACCAAGTTTTGAGCAGAGTGGGACCAAGGAGTAAAAGCCCACCTGCTATTGCACCGGCCAGAAAGAGGAAGGGGATCATGAACCAGCCCGGTAGGGGGAGCATACCTGTGCCGAGCAGGGTTGCCATGCAGGCGCCGGCATAAAGCTGGCCTTCGGCCCCTATGTTCCAGAGCTGTGCCCGAAAAGCAACCGCTGCGGCAAGCCCTGTGAAAATGAGCGGAGTAGCACGGGTGAGGGTTTCGGTTATCGCAAATTTAGATCCAAGGCTACCTTTGAGCAGAAACAAAAAAGCAGTCAGCGGTGAGTGGCCTGACCATAGAATGAGCACACTGCAGAAGCCCAAGGCGACCAGTACCGCCAGCAGCGGAGCTGCAATGCGCAGGTAAGGGGAAATGTTTTCGCGTTGTTCGAGTCGCATATCTTTTTTTAGGGCGCTGGTTGGCCTATTTGTTGAGAAAATTCTTCCAAATGGCCGCTCATGGCAAGGCCAAGAGTAGCTGCATTCACTTGGTCCGGTGATACCGGTGCTGATATTTTTCCTTTGTACAGAACCTGAATACGGTCTGAAAGCTGCAACAATTCATCTAGATCTTCAGAAATGAGCAGGATGCCGGATCCTTCCAGCTTTGCTTGGAGAAGTTGTTCGTGGACAAAGGCTGTTGCACCGACATCCAATCCCCATGTAGGCTGGCTGGCAACAAGGACAATGGGCTTTCGAGAAAGAACTCTGGCAAGAATGAGCTTTTGAATGTTTCCTCCGGAAAGGTTTCGTACCGGTGTTTCAGTTGAGGGACAGCGGATATCAAACTTTTTTATCAGATCCTTTGCGTATGCTTCAATACTTCCGAACTTAAGCAGACCAAAGCGTGACAAGCCCGGCTCCTGATAATGTTCCAAGGCAATATTTTCCCGTACCGGCATGTCGCCTATGATGCCGGTGGAGGTGCGATCTTCCGGGATTCGACCGATTCCTGCTGACATCATTTCTCGGGGCGTATGGTGAGTGATACGCTCACCTTCCAGTTGTATCTCTCCGCTGTCTGGAGCCTGCATACCGCTTAGCATATCGGCCAGCTGCATCTGTCCGTTGCCGGAAACGCCGGCAATCCCTAGGATTTCGCCTTTGAAAAGATGCAGATTTATTCCGTCCAGAAGAGGTTGGTGCTGGCTGCCGAAAATTGAAATGTTGCTGCATGAAAGCAGTTGTTGCGAAGAGGTTGTAGATTTTTTTTTCTTAATTTCCGGCAAGGCGCCGCCAACCATTGCCTTGGCGAGTGTGCTCGCCTTTATGCCTTTGGTGGCCGTTTCATAGACTACACGGCCATGGCGCAGCACTACGCACCGATCGCTACCGGAGAGCGCCTCTTTGAGTTTGTGGGTTATAAAAATAACTGACAGCCCTTTGCCGGTGAGCAGGCGAAGGGTTGTGAAAAGTTTGTCGCTTTCCTGTGGGGTAAGGACAGCTGTCGGTTCATCTAAAATTAAAATTTTTACATCACGATAGAGTGCCTTCAGGATTTCCACTCTTTGGCGTTGGCCGATGGAAAGGTCTTTAACAAGCGTATTCCAGTCCACGTGGAGGGCAAACTGCATGGAGAGCTTGAGCAGCTTTGCTCTGGCCGTACTGAGATGATGCCGCAAACGAAAAATAGGTTCTGTGCCGAGTATGATATTTTCGAGAACAGTCATGTTTTCAGCAAGGGTGAAGTGCTGATGCACCATTCCTATTCCTGTTGCCAGTGCTGCTTTGGGTGATCCTTTGACAAGCGGTTTGCCGTATATTTCAATATGGCCTTGTGTGGCTACATAATGGCCAAAAAGGATATTCATCAAAGTCGTCTTGCCTGCACCATTTTCACCAAGCAAGGCGAGCATCTCACCTTGTCTCAGGGTGAGGGAGATGTTGTCATTGGCAACAAGAGAACCAAAGGTTTTGGTGATGTTGTGAAGCTGTAGGACAGGAGAGGCTACTGAACTCATAGGGCGTAATCGGGTTCAGGCCATGGAGTAAAAAAACGCCATGGCCTGAAACGGTAGAATCAGAAGGTTGACTTCGGTTCTTTGTCATTGATGGTAATAGTCAGTTGCCCTGTTTTTATCGCGGCTGCATTTTGCTCAACCTCTTTCAGAACGTCTGCATCAATTTTCGATTCAAACTCATAGAAAGGAGCAAGAGAGGCGCCGCCTTTGGCCATCATGGTCCATTCTCGATAATCTTCAGCAGTAAAAGTACCCGCTTTTACCCTCTCAATGGCATGGGCAATAGCCGGTTCCATATTCCAAAGAGCAGAGGTAACGACCACATCGGTTCCGTTTTCCTCTTTGTTCATGTCGTTGACATTGCCAAAAGCGATAATGTTCTTTTCACGTGCTGCATCAACCACACCGGCGCGTTCTGCGTAGAGGATATCTACTCCGGATTCTATCTGCGCATAGGCAAATTCTTTAGCCTTGGGGGGATCGTACCAGGCGCCGATGAAAGAGACTTTGAATTGTGCTGCCGGATTTACTGCTTTGGCACCTTCCATAAAAGCGTTGAACAGCCGGTTAACCTCACCGATGGGATAGCCGCCTACCATACCGATTTTGTTGGTTTTCGTCATCTTGCCGGCAATCATACCCATCAGGTAGCAAGGTTCGTGAATATAGTTGTCAAAGACGGCCATGTTGCTTCCGTAGGGACCAAAGGAGTCTCCCATGAGGTAGGCAATCTTGGGATAATCGTCCGCAACTTTCCGAACATCCCTGGAAATACCAAAAGCCTCGCCAATGATGAGATCTACCCCGGATTCTGAATATTCTCGCAGAACCCTGATGTAATCGGTGTTGGCTACTTTTTCAGAATAAACATATTCAATAGTACCACCCTCGGCGATCTTGGTCAGTGCCTTGTGCAGACAGGCATCCCATTTTTGCTGGATAGGTTGGGTGTAGATACCGGCAACCTTAATTTTTTTTGCCATGGCCGGCCACGGTACCATAATTAGTGTGCAGAAGAGAGCGATAAGGACAGTCCTCAAAAAAGGGGGGTGTTTCATGATGGGGCTCCTTGATTGTATTTTTAGATTGAAGTTGGGATTGTAGCAAATTTTTCATTTTTAGGGGCGCGCTTAATGAAAAAAGATGCACTCCCGTTAATTATTTCATGTTGCTGAAGTGAAATATACTTTGTGGTATCGACAAAAGATTGAGTAAAAGTCGGTTGCGGAGCGAATTTTCCAAAAACATTTTGTCTCACATTGTGCCGATTTCTCCAGGGAGAACGTCTGGAGTGAAGGTGCTCTCCATTACACTTGACAGGTGTTGAGAGAAACGTATTGTTTTTATCAGCATCTAGGAAATTTCTATTTCATAGCGGAGAAATGTATGAAAAATACCTCACGACAGTTTGGGTTTAATACCCGTCAGCTTCATGCAGGACAGGTGGCCGATGAGGCGACCGGAAGCAGAGCCGTCCCTCTTTACCAGACGACCTCTTATACCTTTAAAAATACCCAACACGCTGCAAATCTTTTTGCGCTTAAGGAGTTCGGCAACATATATACACGGATCATGAACCCTACCACTGACGTGCTGGAGCAGCGTCTCGCTGATCTTGAGGGAGGCGTCGGCGCGTTGGCGGCAAGCAGTGGGCATGGAGCGCAGACCATGTTGTTTTTGACTCTCTGTAGCAGTGGTGATCATATTGTCAGCAGCAGTAGTCTTTACGGCGGTACTTACAACCAGTTGCATTACACTCTGCCTCGTCTGGGAATAGAAGTCAGCTTTGCAGATCCTGAAGATCCCGATGCATTTGCCAAAGCTATCCAGCCCAATACTAAATTAATATATGGCGAAACGCTGGGAAATCCAGGTTTGACCGTGTTTCCGTTTGTAGAGGTAGCGAAAATCGCTGCTGCTGCCAATGTTCCACTTGCGATCGATAACACGCTGGCAACACCCTACTTGTGCCGACCATTAGAGTGGGGAGCAAATATTGTAACGCACAGTACCACCAAGTTTTTAAACGGACATGGGACAAGCATCGGGGGAATGCTGGTTGATGGCGGTAATTTTGATTGGACCAGCGGTAGGTTTGCTAATTTCACTGAACCAGACCCGTCATATCATGGGCTTGTCTATTCCGATTTGGGGTCAGCAGCTTTTATATTAAAAGCCAGAGTACAGATATTGCGAGATATTGGTGCGTCCCAGGCACCTTTTAACAGCTGGTTGACTACCCAGGGGGTAGAGACGTTGAGTTTGCGCATGGAAAAACATGTGGCTAATACTCTCAAGACTGCAAAATATCTCGAGCAGCATGAAAAGGTTGCCTGGGTTTCGTACCCCGGGCTCACCTCTCATCCAAGCCATGAGCGGGTGCAAAAGTATCTACCCCAAGGAGCTGGGGCTATCCTGACCTTTGGCATTAAAGGCGGTGCGGAAGCAGGCCAGAAATTTATTGATAATCTTTGTTTGTTTAGCCACGTTGCCAATGTGGGGGATGCAAAAAGTCTTGCCATTCATCCTGCAAGCACAACCCATTCCCAGCTTGAGGCTGAAGAGTTAATCCAGGCAGGTGTACAGCCTGATATGGTTCGACTCAGCATTGGCCTGGAGGATATCGAAGACATTTTTTGGGATCTAGACCAAGCGCTGCAGGCCGTGTAATCATTTCCTGCTGTTTCTTCACGGGACAGATAATGACGGAATAAGATCTGTCCCGTCTTCACAATTTTCTTCCACCGAGCAACCGTCACTGCTCATATTCAGTCCTGCATCTTGGGAACTGGTTTGTGATAGATTTTGCTCTTCCTTGCTCTCTTCCTTTCCCTGGGGCATGGTCAGTTTATTGATTTGTTGTTGAATTATACGCTCACCCTGATAAACGGAATATTGCTCATTTTCTTGCAGCAGCAAAACCGGTACTTCATTGATGCCAAGTGATGCCAGAAAATTTCGATTGGCAGCAGTGGAATAGGTCGCTGATTGTTTGATCCCCGGCATGTCGATGGCCTCAACCGCATCTATGGGATGCAGGGCCACTGTCAGATTTTCTTGGGGAGCAAGCAGCTGGATAATATTTTCGCAGTGGCTGCAGGTTGAGGAAAAGAAAAGATGGAGTTGAGGTTCGGCCTGGGTTCCTTGCCGTGTTGCTATAATACCATCCTGGTAAGAAAGATTTTGCTCTGCTGGTGCACGGAAGTCGAGGCTGAAAAAAGCGGCAGCCACAGCGCAAAAGACAACCAGACCGCGTAAAGCTTGTCGCCATCCGGCAAGTATATTCAGCAGGAAGATACAGGCGCAGATGAAGAGGCAATAAGAGCAAAATGTGCAGGCTATAAGGTATTGGAAACCTACAAGTACGGCCTCTGCACCCATTCCTGCGGTGAGCAGCACAAGTACCAGCGCACGTGCAGAGGAGGACCCCCTGTTAGTCATCCGTACTCCCCAGTAAATAATCAGGAAAAATACAAAACCGGCGAGATTAAAAAACAGCGGCGGAACCTTGTTCAATTGCTCTACGATTTCGCATCCTTGATTTAAGCAAAGTGGGTCACCCTGGGTAAGGATAATGCAAATTTGCACCAGGACTATAATGCTTGCAAAAAGGGCGAGGAATCCGAGTTTTTTTAAAAATGGTTTGGGTCGGGAATAGTACATGGCAATCTATAGGGAACAGGGGTAAGTGTTACTTTTGATTAAAAAAAAGCTCAATTCTGGTATTGGAAACGGTGTGCCAAGCTCCCAGGCAAATTGCCGGTACAGAGCTGCCAACCGATTGGGTGCCTCTCTTTGAGAGGCTTGGAAAAGGTGGTAGTTGGCGAACCCTTTGGCTGGCTGCATGAAAAGGGAAATATCTGTAGCTGAAAAGCTTGTATCTGCCCTGGAAGATATGGGCAGTATAATGACGAAAAAAATGGCAAAAATGCACACGTTCGGAATTTCATCATTGAGTTGAGAGAGATATTGATCGTATCAGTGCATAACTTATTGTGGTTATTTTACAAGCAGCTCGCATAGAATAACCAACCTTTAGGATAATCGTACTATATTATTGTAATTTGTACAGGTTGTCACTGGATTCCTGCATCTGACATCAGCTTGATCAGGTTGGTTTGTCGTGCTATTTGTGATGTTTTTTCTTCTTTGGTGGTCGATTTTTCAATTGCTTCAATTGATGCATATTTTTATTAAATAAAGTCAATATGTTGTGCTTCTATAGACTGTTCGTCGCAAAGTTCGCTTGTAGCTTTGCAACAGGTTTTGATTCTGGTATATCTACCGCCCTCGGTAGATCTATTTCAACAGCTGATGTCGATAAAGGTCTTTGTGCTACATTCTTTCTCTCTTTTCATGATGTAAGGGTAAGTGTAGGTATCAGATGTGTAGTTGAGAAACCTAAAGGCAATTCAGGTTGTGAGTTTCCTGTACGTGGAATGGGCTAGCTTCAGCAATTATCAAAAGTCGGAGCCTATTTTTTCATAACCGCAGTAACCTGATTGCCCTCATCATTATATGTGAGCCGGTCAAAGGCGATAATTTTGGCCATCGCAATGCCACGCCCATGGTTGTGCGAAGCACGTGAGGCGTCAAATCCCATAAAGTCTTTCCAGTTAAATCCCTTACCTTGATCAGTAACTTGCAAATAATAGGTGGTTTCCCGTTTTTCAAAAAACACCGTTATTGTTTTTTCAGCATATTCCGGTAGGTCAAGGCGGCGTTCAACCTCCTCTCTCCAGATGTTTTTATTTATAAGATCTGTTTTTTCTTCATAACTGATGCCAAGATTGCCATGTTCAACAGCATTGAAGAGGAGTTCTGAAATACCGGTAAGAGCACGTTCAGCATCGGGAAAGCAGTTAGCAAGAAAGGAAGACATGCTTTCCGCTTCATCAAGAGTACGGCAGCGACCTCTAAGGACGTCCACCAGGCCGAAGCTTATTTTGTGGCGGCGCATTTCCGCTTCAAGTACCTTGCGTTGTCGTGTTTCTTTTATTGCAGAAGCAATGATGGACAACAGCATGTTCCGTTCTATGGGTTTGGTCAAATAATAAAAAACGCCCGCCTTGATGCCTTCAATGATCTCTTCCGGCTTATCAGCTGCTGTTTGCATGATAATAGGAATATATTTCAGGGTTGGACTTTTCAATACCTGTTTGGTGACCTCCATGCCATCCATATTCGGCATCATACGATCGAGGAGGATGGTATCTATATTCTGGCCGTGTTGTTGCAAAGCCTCCATGGCCTCGATACCGTCAGTGGCTGTGAGCACATGGTACTGTTCACTTTTAAGAATAGAAGCCAGCATGTGCAGTGTGGAGGGGTTGTCATCCACTGCAAGGATGGTAGATGGCGACATGTTTTTCCACTTGGGTGGCGTCGTAGGTGTTTGCATATTGAAAATATATAAATAACGTAGTGTTGCCAATATTGGAATAATTATAGGCTACAGAGGAGGGGATGCAAGGTGCAATTGTAAATTTGCCTTGTGAAGCAATAAAAAAGAAAGAAAATGTCATCGTCGCTTGATTTTAACTTATTTCTTGTGCGATAATGCACAAGTGGAATGAAAGCGAGCTCCATGTATATGTGGGGCCGTGTTGTTTTCTTAATAAAAAGGCAAGATTATGCGTTGTTCAAAATGCGGCTATATTTCTTTTGATCACTTGGAAACATGTAAGAAATGTCATAAGTCGGTCAATCAGGCTGAAAGTGGGCTCAATGGCACCGTGTTCGATACGGCTGTTCCTAGCTTTTTACGTTTTGAGGCCCCTGTAGAACCAGATGTGCCTGAGACGGAGGTGATCGATCAAGCGGATGAATACAACGATGACTTCGATTTTCCTCCCATGGAAGCAGTTGATGATACTGTAGCGGCGGGGAGTGATACGTCACAGGATGACGAAGAGTTGGTACTTAATCTTGACGATATTGTCCTTGATAGCAATGAACCTGAAATCGATGAGAATGATGAAATAATCTTGGATTTGGATGATCTAGAGGAGGCTGCACCTCTGGAAGAATTTTCTTTAGGGGAGAAAGAACAGGATAAACCGGAAGAGATGGCAGCGCCAACTATCGATTTCGGTGATTTGGATATCTCGGATCTAGGACCGCCCAGTGGAGAAACTTCTGTTACGCAGTCCGATCTCGAGCCTGCGCCTGCTGCTCTGGAAGGCTTGGAGGAGCTGGCTGTCGATAAGGTAGAACCAGATACCGGGATAGGCCAAGAAAAAGAAGCGTTCGGGTTGGAGGATCTGCTTTTAGATGAACTGGACCTGGATAAAATTGATACGGCCAAGATCAGTAAAACTTCAACTAAGTCCCTGAAAACAGGTACTGCTCTCGATAACTTCGATGTTGACCTCGGAGAATTGTTTACCGAAGATGAACAATAGATCAAAAAAACAGTTGACAGGGGCCTGCTATTTCTGATAAATAAGTGGCCTCAACATTGCGGTGCCGGGATAGCTCAGTCGGTAGAGCAACGGACTGAAAATCCGTGTGTCCCTGGTTCAAATCCTGGTCCCGGCACCAGTTATATCAAGCACTTAGCCCTTTTGGGGTTAGGTGCTTTTTTATTTGGTTACATGCCGGTTACATGTGGATAGTCAAGAATTATCAATTTGTATCGAACTAGACTTTTTTTGAAGCTTGTCTTGATATGTTGAGCAACCAAGAGAAAGACGTCTGGTTTCCGGCCAAGAAGTACGGTGTTGAGGTGGGATTACCAACCACATGGCAAGGGTGGACGGTTTTCATTGCTTACCTTCTGTTTATCACTCTCCCTGGCGTTATACATCCCTTATTCAATCATCCAGCCCCGGATATTCATTTTTATCTGCAAAAAAAGTGAGAAGGGTGAATGGAGATGGGGTGATAAGTCGAAGTAGGTTTTAAAGAGGATTATCCTCCCCTTATAGCTTGCTCACCCATTTTGGGGAGCAAAGACCGTTAGGGATTCTTCTGCATCGCTCCCGCGGGAACATCCTCCCCACCGATTACCCTCAGACAGGGTAATACCGTTACGGGGCATCCTGTTTTTGCATCAAGGCCTACACCCTCAGCAATAGCCGACAGCCCTTCCTGTCAAGGCAATGGCAGGAGACTGCAGAAAAACGAAAGAGCGATAAGGGCGAACCACAAAGAGGGTAATATCTTCCCTGTCTCATCTCATGGTTGAAACCTGTGCTTGATTTGGTTAATTGTCCGTTGTGCTTTTTCGTCAACACTGATCCGTCGCACTGGTGTGGTTAATATCGATGTAAGATTTCTCAACTCCTGCAGGATCGCCTCATTGATCCCCTGCAGCTTTTGCATTTCTTTTAGTAGTACCTCTTCCATGGTTGGCCTCTTAAGCTCTGGTTTCACGTGTTCACCTATAGCTACGCCACTCTGACTCGATATCACCTTAACGTACTCCCTAACCCTTATGGACTTGGTGCTTGCTTCTATTTGTTTCTGTTTTGCTGTATTGTCAGTCTGGAGCTGTTTGATCCGTTGAGCTAAACCGATAACAAGGTCGGGGTTAAGGATAAGCTCCTCTGCTTTTTCAGCAGTCATGTACGCACCACCTGCTTCACGGATTGCAGGAAGGACTTCTTTAAAAATCCATGCTTCGAATTTTTGAGCCGTTGGAAGTTTAGAGCGAGAGATTAATTGGTAGAGGTCTGGTTCGTTGATAATTATGGTTTGCGAGTCAAGAGTGGACGAATCGTTCAGCCCTACCGGTTGCGGTTTTTGGCAATGGTCACGCACTGCTTTGCTTGGGTTTGTGTACCCTAGGGCGACTGCGATATCTTTCGCCACGAACCATGGGTCGTTGTCGATAGTGATTGTCCTTATTTTCTGTTGTTCGAAGTCGAAAAGAGTAATTTCTTTCACGCTTCACCTCTCTGGATATAGATTTCTTATGCGCTTGCAGTTGTAATGCTTACATCAGGCCTGGTTAACGGTCTGGCTATTCACGTTACCATGACATGATAAGGACCGGCTACGCTGTCAGCCTTTGGATTTGATTTACTGGGTCCCAGTTTGGGCTTAGCTACAAGAGGCAAACCACCATGTACTTATTCTTACACTAATAGCCACACAAAGAGTTTGTGATTTATTTAGGAGGATTTCAGGTCGAGATTCACCTTTAGCGTCGGTATATTTAACCAAGGAAAATTTTCCTTGGTTATCAGTGTATGAGGCCGTGGAAAAAATTTCCCTGGGCCCCAAATGCTTGGAGGAAAACAATTGCGGAGCCGGGACAGCAACGGTTACAAAAGCATTGGCGCAGAGGGTTAATGAAGGGGCGGCTCCTGGTGATGTGGTGAGTGGAGAAGCCTTGAGACAAAGGTCGCTTGATATCTCTGGAGAGAAAAAACGTATTTGTTCCAATGGAACAAATAACCCAACCCAACCCGAACCAAAAAACCAAGAGGAAGAACAGGAAAGCATTGTGGAAAAATCCCACAGCGAAGCTACCCCGGTTAAACAGCCGAAGTCACAGCCAAGGCCAGTGCTAGAATGGTGCAAAACATTATTACTTTCACACCAACGGTGGAAAAGTCCACTATGATTATTTTCTTGGCTATGCAGGGTAATGGTGTGGCTGTCAGGATATCCCCAGGCAACAACATCGTTGCCCGGGGAAGGTGTGGGTATATTACAGGTTAGGGTGTATGGTTACGCTCTTCATTTAGCCAATAAAAATAGTCTTGAGTATATTCGCATACTGTGGCCATCTTATCCAGGCTCTGGTTGATATCAGCTACCAAGTAACTTAAATCAAAAAGCACTTCTGCATTTACTTCACTATCCCGGCCGTGAATCATTAGGTGTTGCAGTATCGAGACCTTTGAACTTATTTCCCCATGCATCTCGTAAAAGTCTACAGAATCAAATTGTTTTTGAATCTTGCGTGCCATTCCTGATGAACTTGACATATTACTTCCTCCAAATAAAAAAATGCATCGAGTGATCCTAAAGCCAAGCATGGCTTCCGGGGCCTCACGGCTACCCGACACTCGATGCAAATTGTATTTGAAACAAAAATAGACCTGGTTTTAGGTGCCGGTCTATTGCACCATGCTTGTTTTAGGATCTTCAGGTTTACATTATCAGCAAGGGTTCGTCAAGATAGTTTATTGTGGAATGGTGGCAGGGTATCAGGTGATAGTGGATCCAGTTTTGGATTGGCTGAGTACGTGGATATCATATCCGTTATTGATTCCTTTGCCCGGGTGGCAGTGCACTAAACGCAGATATGCGCCCAGTAAATGGCCCCATCTTTGGGGGCAACTGCAATGATGCAATGGTGTATAAGAGATAGGCGCAAGTCTGCGTTCATCTGTATCGGTGGATCTGCTACCAGTCAACCATTCCACAAGGTATCAATGGTTGTTACACCAACGGTGGATGAACAAAAAGACACCATTCCACAGGGTAGCATGGTCAAGCATTAATGGCTGTGGTGGTTTGCTTTCGGGAGCATTAACGCTATAGAGGCGCATTTTGACCTTCTCACTACCTCTCTGTACTTTGATCGTGTCACCATCGGATACCCCGATAACCTTGCACGTCCAGGCAATGGCGCTTGACTGGAGGAAAAAACGAAAATGCGATAATGGCGAACCACTAGGGGAGTGATGTTTTCTTCATTTATGTAGTGATTTGATTAATTTGTAGAGAAATATTGAAGGGTGTGTGCGCTGTGGACATTTCAACCATTGGTGTAAATGTAACAACAGGTCAATGCTTAACCCGGTGGGTGAAGTAATTATTGATAACATTTGTAACACTTTCAGCAATAACCAGTAGGAAGTAAATGGCCTGTTTTTTCGATTCATTGAGTCGATATAAGAGATAAGCTCAACCTTGAGTGCATCTGACGCCCCCCTGTTCTTTTCCTCTCCCTAAATGGAGCAAGAATACAGGTGCCTATGCGTCTCATTGTAGTACACTACTTTGTAGTTCCGTATTTTTACATATATCCTCGTGGGTATTTTTGATAATTGCTGGGGCATAAATGTAGTGGTAAGAGGTAGAGAGTTATTTAATATAAGGCCTTGAGGGTTGGCTGCTGATTTAAATAAGGAGTAGCTCTGGTACTGTTTCCGTCAATATGCGCTTGCATAGGGAAATCTGGATCGTGTTGAAGATAAATCGTTACTGGCGATACTCGTTGCGACTTAGGCTGTCTCGAGATAGGGAGAAGCAAAAAAATATTCCACAAAGATAGATATCACTAGCCACGGCCATAAAAAACTGAAAAAAATTACAAAATTATCATTTTGCCGAGGTGAAGGCTTACCTATGTAAGTTAATTTTCAACGTTGTTAAACAGCAGGCACAGAGTATGGAGAAGGGATAGCTGCGTATTCCACTGAATCCGGCCACCCATTCCAGTCGAAACCGGCCAGTCAGTCCACGTGATTCCGGCCACCTATTCCAGTGAAACTGGCCAGGTGGTCGGAGCGAAGCGACGCTGTTATTTTTTCA
>NZ_JAFFQD010000119.1 GCF_016918565.1 Desulfogranum marinum | reverse complement strand
CCTGAAAATCGTCTAAAGCGAACATCCTAATCGTAAGACCCTACTTTATAAGCACGGTTTTATTGAATTACCGTGCTTTTTTTCTTGTCTTTAAACGTGTACGTATTATAATTATACGACCATCTTAAAGGGGGGATTATGTATGGCTAAGCCAATAACGGGAAAAACTCACGTCGGTGAACGGCGCGAAAAACGTCCGAATGGTGACATTTACGTTTATGAGCGGGTTACTGCCTATAACGAAAAGACCAAGAAGACCTATACGGTCAGCCAAAAGCTCAAAGGAAAAATCAAGGCGGGCACACAAGAAATTGTGCCTACTCGTCCGAAAAAGCTCAAAGGTGAAGGAAAGGTTGTCAATGCAACACGTCAGCATACCGGCCTTACAGACATCCTGGACTGGGTTGGGAGGACTTCCGGTATTGATAATGACGTACGTACTTCATTCAGTGAAGGTGATGCGGAGAAGATGCTTTCTATCGCACGCTACTGGATTGGTTCCGGCGGCAACACACTGCCTCGCCTTGAAAGTTGGCAGGTAATGCACCCCCTTCCATACCAGGAAGCGATTACTGAAGACGTATATGGTAAGCTGTTCAAGGATGTTGGTCGCAATGAAGATGGTGTTCAGCAATATTTTTCAGCCAGGGCCACCCGCCTGGGAGAGTCTCCTGTACTGGCGTTTGACTCAACCACCATCTCAACCTACTCCGAAAACCAGTCGGAGGCACGGCGAGGATTCAATAAGGACGGCGACGGACTCAACACGATCAAGCTTCTGACCTTATATTCCGTTAAAGGCCGCGAACCAATGGCCTTCTCCAAACAACCCGGGAATATTCCAGATGTCATATCCATCGAAAATACCCTGACACAACTCAAGTGCCTCAATCTGGAAAAGCCTCTGATCGTCACTGATAACGGCTACTACAGTCAGAAGAACATGATGGAGTTCGCCTTGCGTAACGTGAAATTCCTAACCCTGGTAGATCCAAATATTTCCTGGGTTCGTGAAACGGTCGATGAACTTCGTGCAAAAATTGCCGGCATGTCCAGCACCTGTCCGTTTGATCCGACCATCTGCGGAGCAACGTCACGAAGGATGCACCAATTCAGCCGTGTACGCAGGCGGTCACGTAACGGCAAAGTCGCCGGTGAAAAGGAAACGATCTCAAAGCGCCTGTATGTGCATGTTTTTTATTCTCCCGACAACGAAGCCAAGAAAGAACTTGCCTTCAGAAAGGATCTGTTTGAGTTGAAGGCGCAAGTAGAAGAGGGACAAACCGAGTTCACTGATTCAGCGCAAAAGAAAATCGACAAGTACCTGACCTATTCCAGGAAAGGAAGGGGAGGACGACTGAAGGTAGGTTTCAATGACGAAGCCATTGTCGAAGCAAAGAAGTACTTCGGCTATTTTGCCCTCGTCAGCAATCAGGCTATGGATACATTTACCGCACTGGAGAACTACCGAATGCGAGAGAAAATCGAAGAACTCTTTGCTGTGCAAAAGGGAAGGCTGGATGGTGCGCGTCCACGCACATGGTTCCCGGACAATCTGCGCGGAAGGCAATTCGCACAATTCATCTCATTGGGCTATCATTGTTTCCTGACGAAAAAAATAAAAGAAGTACAAGCCAGACTCAGCAAAAAAGACCCAGAAAAAACCAAAGCACTTATCAAGCTTGAAAAGAAACTGGAGAACTGGCTTGCGCAGCGCTCTCTCGCCCAGATCCTGGACTGGTTCGACTGCATTGAAACCACCAGGGTTCAGACGGCTATGGCAGACTATCGATGGTCAACAGAATCAGTGGCTAGAGACAAACTGTTCTTGGAGTACCTGGGGATAGGTGCCAAGTAGTGTACGCTTTAAACGACTTTCAGGT
>NZ_JAFFQD010000118.1 GCF_016918565.1 Desulfogranum marinum | reverse complement strand
GTCGTCCTTCCGACTAGGAAAATTACGGGGCTCAATCCCTTCAACCTTTCGGCTTACGGCCTATCTGCTCGCTATCCTACGCTTAAAACTTTATGTTACCATAAAGCCTCCAAGGACTCGCTACCCGGTGGTTGGCCAACCTTCCGGAACGGGATTCGCACCCGCTTGACTACACGACCTTGCCCGGCCGCACTCAACATTTCTCCTATTAGTCATGACTTACTGAAAATATGTTGGCCGAACAGCTCTCTCAATTCTCAAATTTACCATAGCCCTTTAGGGAGCAAAAAGTCAGTGAAGATTAGTACAGATAAGGTCAACCTGTACCTGTATTTCACTTTTCACTACCCTGTTGCATAGGATTAATTTGATCATCTTTTTTAGTTCCATGGCATAGCCTTGCTTTAAAAAGGGACGATTTAACATCCCTGTCTCAACGCTTTAAAGCGTTAACCCTCCGTATTGATTAAACCATTTTACAGTAAATTTATACCATCGCAATCCTATAGGCTGATCTTGACTTAAGTAGCCGATAAGTTGTAACATACAGCTATAAAGAACTGACAAGTTAAAAGGCAAACTCAAGGAAACTTGAGGACGCAAAGCCACGGGCCTAAAGAAATACGGTAGCCGGGTTACCAATAGTTTGGTCATAATTGACGATATAAGAGGTTGATTATCTCTCTTTTTTGAGACGCCCATCTTTGGTGATAAAGGTGGGCGTTTTTTTATGGGGTCGGTGGCTCTCGCTTTGCGAGAATTTTGGAGAGTGATTTGATGAAAAAAATTCTGGTCGTTGATAATAACGAAGTCTTTCTCAAGATACTGACCCATCTGTTGGAAAAAAAAGATTACGAGGTCAAAACGGCTCAAGATGGTCTTTCTGCTCTAGAGGTGTTGGAAGACTACAATCCTGAAGTCATGTTTGTTGACCTTATTATGCCCAACATCGATGGTGAAAACCTGTGCAGAATAATTCGTAGAAATTTAAAATTATCACAACCAACTTTGGTAATTCTTTCTGCCATAGCTGTTGAAGAAAACATTGATTTTCTTTCATTTGGAGCAAATGCGTGTATAGCCAAAGGCCCTATTGCGGAGATGGATAAATCTATAGATTTAGTTCTTGACCATGTCAAAAAAGGCAAGGTTGATTCTTTACCCCGCAGAACACTTGGCTATGAGCATATTTTTAGCCGGACTGTAACAAGAGAACTACTCGATCTTAAAAGAAATTTTGAAACAACGCTGGATAACATAGACACTGGTTTCCTTGAATTATCACCGTCTGGCATAATAGTGAGGTGCAATAAATTTTTCGCTCAGATAGTTAGGATGGAGCCGGATGAATTATTAGGGACGGACATGCTCAACCACTTTGAGAGTGACTCTTTTTTCTTTGTGAAACAATCATTTGATCAGTTTCTCGTAGAGCGAACACCTCTTGAAAATACACGCACAGTTCTCCTTTACGGCAGAGAAATTGTTTTTAAGTTTATCGATATGTCGCCGGATAATAGCCTGTCCTTTTTAATGCTCATCCGTGATGTAACAAAAGAAAATAAACTGGTTGAGGAACTTCGTTGCCACATGGAACATTTAGAGGAGACGGTAGCTTCTCGAACACAACGCTATAAAGAAGTTAATAAAAAGTTACAGCTAGAAATTGCTGAACGAAAGAAAATCAATGAAGAGTTGGAATTTATCTCAAGACAATGGAGCAAAACCTTTGACACTATTCCCGACTTTGTTTCAGTTCATGATAAAAACATGAAACTTGTCAGGGTTAATAAATCCTTGGCGTCATTTTTAGGAAAGCCTGCGGAGGATCTGTTAGGGAAATATTGTTATCATGTAATGCATGGGACTGATCATCCTTGGCCGACCTGTCCACATCTAGAAACAGTTAAGATGCGTATTCCACTGAATCCGGCCACCCATTCCAGTCGAAACCGGCCAGTCAGTCCACGTGATTCCGGCCACCTATTCCAGTGAAACTGGCCAGGTGGTCGGAGCGAAGCGACGCTGTTATTTTTTCA
>NZ_JAFFQD010000117.1 GCF_016918565.1 Desulfogranum marinum | reverse complement strand
ACAGTTTGTATACGTAACAACCCTGTTTTTTCCTGTTGATTTAGATGGTTACCTACAGCTAATTTTTCTCATTATATCCTTGTAAGTCAAGATTTATCTCCGAACTGAGCGGAGTCAGAGGCCGCTTGTGAGAATGGGCCCTCAAATCGCTCGTCGGAGCAGGTGGTCTCTGGTGGAGCGGTTTAACACCTCATATTCCATGAGGTCAGCGATCCTTTTACTTCCATGATTCTCGTCATAGCCTGGTAATAGTCCATACGAGCCTTCTGGTTTGATAGGCGGGCATAGCGCATAGTCGTCTTAATTTTACTATGACCAAGCAGATACTGAATCGTAACAATGTCGGCACCGGCGTTGAGCAAATCTGTGGCCATCGTATGCCGAAGCTGATGGCAACTAACATGAACACCGCTTTTTACTGAGTAGTGCTCAGCTCTCTTTTGAATGCCTCTCACCGATAATGGTTTACCTTTGTAGAGGCCTTTTTCAACCAGAAAGATCCGAGGCTCTTCCGTCTCAGGCCGCAGCTGTAAATACGCAGCTAACGCTTCTGCCGCATCGTCATAAAGGTAAACAAGTCGATCCATGGCACCTTTACCACACCGCACCATGATCTGGTTGCGACGGTGGTCAATAACCCCGATGGTCAGATTGGCCACCTCCTCAACTCTCAGGCCGCAGCGCAGCATTAACAAGAATATGGCCAAATCACGCTGTTTGCTGATCACACCGAAAAACGCAGCGACCTCGCTGTCCTGAAGGAATCTTGGAAGCGGTTTGGGCAGACGCAGGGATAAACCACTGATGACCGGGTTGTCAATTTCCCGTTGTTCCTCTTCCTGGAGATAACGGTAGAAGCTGCGAATGGCAATCAGGTGACCGTTAATCGTCTGAGGACCGAGCCTTCTGTCCAGCAGGATGTCGATGAACTGCTTGATATGGATCGACTCTGCCAATTCAACCGTAACCGGTAGCCAGCCAAGAAAGTGCTGCAGTCTATTCAGATAGTTTTTTCTTGTGTGGTTGGAGTAGTTTCTTCTCTTCAAATACCTTTTGTAATGCAGTACTGACTCGGTAAGGTTCATCAGATTCTCCTCTCCGTTGGATAACTGCCATGGCTCGGTAATAGTCTTCTTCTTTTCGCTGATCTGAGAGTCGTGCATAGCGCAGAGTCATCTCGATATCCTGATGACCCAGGATTTGCTGCAGGACTTCGACGTGCATACCGGCATTAATCATGTCTGTGGCGAAGGTGTGTCTGAGGCTGTGAGGGCTGTACCCCTTATCTAATAGGTCTGCTCGCTTAAGCGTCTTTCTCATCGCATTCCATGCGGAAGCATAGGTCAGCGGTTTGTCCGACCTGCCGTAAAACAGATAGCGCCGGGTTTTGTCGCGGGTCCGCAGCCACTGCTTCAGCGCCTGTTCGGCATCAGCACTGTAATAGACTTCTCTTCCTTCATAGTTCTTCGATCCTACGTACAAAAGAATCTTCTGATCATGGAGGAGGATATCAGCTACCTTTACCTCCAGCAGCTCTCCGATTCGCATACCGGTTCGCAGTAGGAGCATGATCAGAGCTCGATCTCTTACACTTGCAATTGCATCAAGAATACGATTGATATCTTCTTTGGGAATTGCCTTGGGGAGTGCGTCTGGTTCCTGCATGCGAATTTTAGGGTTCATGATTTCTGGGGGTACGATCTCCTGATCTACGAGGTAGTTGATGAAGGCGTAGACCACCCTCAAATGGGAAATTATTGATACGGTCTTTAGCCCCCTATCTTGCTCTCCTTCTACAAAAGCACCGATGTCACCCCTCGTCAATGCCAATATAGAACTACTTTCTTTGTTGAGGAAATGCATGAAAGCCAGAATGACGCCGCCTGCATGGTCAATGGTACGATGCGAAAGGTTCTTGATATATTTGCCGTGCAAGTATGCTGTGACTAATTGGTTGCCTGGCAGGCCACTTGCGGTTATGCGTGTAGTCCAGCGGTCCAATATCTTGCGTTTATAAGGGACGGTCTCGGATGCGGGTTCCGGAAAAATGGAGCGAGAGGGGGCGGTTGGATGGTAATCAGGAGTTAGTACGTCTTGGCGTATACCTGTTGTTTCGGTCATCGAGTCCTCCTTTTTCTTTGTTGAAAAAACAGGATGTTAATGACCGCATTATAACACTTTATGCGGTTTTCACTTTGTTACGTATAAACAG
>NZ_JAFFQD010000116.1 GCF_016918565.1 Desulfogranum marinum | reverse complement strand
CTGTTTATACGTAACAAAGTAAAAACCGCATAAAATGTTATAATGCGGTCATTAACATCCTGTTTTTTCAACAAAGAAAAAGGAGGACACGATGACCGAAACAACAGGTATACGCCAAGACGTACTAACTCCTGATTACCATCCAACCGCCCCCTCTCGCTCCAGTTATCCGGACCCCGCATCTGCGCCTGTCCCCTATAAACGCAAGATATTGGACCGCTGGACTACGCGCATAACCGCAAGTAACCTGCCGGGCAACCAATTAGTCACAGCATACTTGCACGGCAAATATATAAAGAACCTTTCGCATCGTACCATTGATCATGCAGGCGGTGTCATTCTGGCTTTCATGCATTTTCTCAACAAAGAAAACAGTTCGATATTGGCATTGACGAGGGGTGACATCGGTGCTTTTGTAGAAGGAGAACAAGATAGGGGGCTCAAGACCGTTTCAATAATCTCTCACTTGCGGGTGGTCTATGCCTTCATCAACTACCTGGTAGAGCAAGAGATAGTGACCCCTGAAACCATGAAGCCTAAGATTCGTATACAGGAACCGGACACCCTCCCCAAGGCAATTCCCAAAGAAGATATCGACCGTATTCTCGATGCAATTGCAAGCGTAAGAGATCGAGCCCTGATTATGCTCCTGCTGCGAACCGGCATGCGAATAGGAGAACTGCTGGAGGTGAAGGTCGATGATATCGTCCTGCACGATCAGAAGATTTTACTCTACGTTGGTGCCAAGAACTATGAAGGACGAGAAGTTTATTACAGTAGTGACGCCGAACAGGCGCTCAAGCAGTGGCTGCGAACCCGCGACAAAACCCGACGCTATCTGTTTTACGGCAGGTCAGACAAACCACTGACCTATGCTTCCGCATGGAATGCGATGAGAAAAACGCTTGAGCGGGCCGACCTCTTAGATAAGGGGTACAGCCCTCACAGCCTCAGGCACACTTTTGCCACCGAGATGATCAACGCCGGCATGCGTGTCGAGGTCCTGCAACAGATCCTCGGCCATCAGGATATCGAGATGACTCTGCGCTATGCACGGCTCTCCGATAAGCGAAGAGAAGAAGACTATTACCGGGCCATGGCTGTTATCCAACGGGGAGGAGAATCTGATGAACCTTACCGAGTCAGTACTGCATTACAGGAGGTATTTGAAGAGAAGAAACTACTCAAGCCACACAAGAAAAAACTATCTGAATAGACTGCAGCACTTTCTTGGCTGGCTGCCGGTTGCGGTTGAATCGGCAGAGTCGATCCACATTAAGGATTTTATCGATATCCTGCTTGATAGAAGGCTCGGTCCTCAGACGATTAACGGTCACCTAATTGCTATCCGCAGCTTCTACCGTTATCTCATGGAGGAGGAGCAACGGGAGATTGAGAATCCGGTAATCAGCGGCTTATCGTTACGTCTGCCCAAACCGCTGCCAAGATTCCTTCAGGACAGCGAGGTCGCTGCGTTCTTTGGTGTGATCAGCAAACAGCGAGACTTGGCCATTTTTTTATTGATGCTGCGCTGCGGACTGAGAGTTGAGGAAGTGGCCAATCTGACCCTCGGCGTTATTGATCATCGCCGCAATCAGATCATGGTACGGTGTGGTAAAGGAGCTAGGGACCGGTTGGTTTTTCTTTATGACGATGCAGCAGATGCGTTAGCTGCGTATTTACGGCTGCGGCCTGAGACGGACGAGCCACGCATCTTTCTGGTTGAAAAAGGTCTCTACAAAGGAAAGCCATTATCGGTAAGAGGCATCCAGAAGAGGGCCGAATATTACTCAGCAAAAAGCGGTGTTCATGTAAGTTGCCATCAGCTTCGACATACGATGGCCACTGATCTGCTCAACGCTGGTGCCGACATTGTTACGATTCAGTACCTGCTTGGTCATAGTAAAATCAAGACGACGATGCGCTATGCCCGCCTGTCAAATCAGAAGGCCCGTATGGATTACTACCAGGCTATGACCAGGCTCATGGAAGTAAAGGGATCGCTGACCTCATGGAATATGAGGTGTTAAACCGCTCCACCAGAGACCACTTGCTCCGACGAGCGACTTGGGGGCCCATTCTCACAAGCGGTCCCTGACTCCGCTCAATTCGGAGATAAATCTTGACTTAAAAGAATATAATGGGAAAAGTTAGCTGCAGGTAAACATCTAAATCAACAAGAAAAAACAGGGTTGTTACGTATACAAACTGT
>NZ_JAFFQD010000115.1 GCF_016918565.1 Desulfogranum marinum | reverse complement strand
ACAAGCTTCACAGCTTCTTCTTTGAATTCATTTGTGTAGTTACGTCTTTTTCGTTTGGTCATGAATTACCTCCTCAAGAATTGTTATTTCACTCTTAAGAAAGTGTCCATAAATTCCTACCACATCAATTGTCGTCTTGAGTAGCTGGAGGGTCGATAGAGTTGCTGAAGGGTTTGCTTATCTTGTCTAATCTTTCAAAAGGGTCTGGATCTCCACATACTGGACAACTGTTAGACTCAGGAGAAATCAAGCTATTGCACACAAAGCATTCGACCCCTTTAGCAGCACCACACTTAGGGCATACTGCAGCCCTCACAGAAATGGCACTTGAGCATTCTATACACTTTGTTAACATGAGATTGTTTGTGCTTTCTGCTGGTTTATCACTCTTGTCCTTTACTGTCATCGAATCTCCTGTCTAATCATTTCTATCGTATTGATTAATTGTTTCTTTTGATATTATTACATCATATTTTTCTTGATTGCAGTAGTTGGCAACTGATTTAAGCTTGTTGGTTTCTGGGCCAGACATTGCGCTGATACCGTAGTGATCTATATACTTTTTAAGTAGGTAGCAGTCTTTAGGGAGATTAAAGTTTTTTTGGAACAATGAGTTAGGTTTAGCTTCTGGTAAATCCTCGTCGAGAGGCTTTGTTTCTTTGTTAACGAACCAAAATGTTGGTAACTCAGTTGCTTTAGTTATGGGTGGATCGACTTCTTTTGATGTAGCACTAAAGATAGTTATTAATACTATAAAAAAGAACAACAGAATTCCTGACATCAATATAGTTTCAAGCTTATTGCTCTGAAAAGACTCTCTCTCTAGCGTTGCAATATCACCCTGACCGTTAGTATTATCATTCCCATGATTCAGCTCAACTGCTTCCTTTGGAGCAAACGGATCAGGATCACCACACTCAGGGCAAGCGGTAGAATCAATAGGTATTAAGTTGTTACAGATCGAACAGGGCTTCGTTTGAATACTATCACAGCTCGGACATATTGTTGCTCTCACTGATATCATACTTGAGCACTGGCAGCATTCGGTCATCATAGGCTTTGTGGTGATACTTGTTGAATCGTTATCCATATAGTCTTCTTCGTATAGTTTACAGTGTCGTCCAGTCTTGGAAGTAAGGTGATCCTTTGATCCTCACGGTCAGTCTGCTCAAGTACCTCTCTCTGTCTAACTCCTCGCCAACCACGGTTATCACCTGCCCCTCAGTCCATACCATGTTCAGAAGCTCCAAAGCAGACTCAGAGTTACCAGAGTAATAGAGATCTAGAAGAGTAGAGGTTAGCTTCGATATGAGCCCAGATCCATCTCGATTTATTGGCAACTTTAAGCCTTGAGCTAACTCCATAAGTTGATCATGTGAAGGCTTGGGGTTCCTCATGTCACTCAGAGAAGGAACTAAGCTACCATTCTCAACTTTCAGGATAACCTGTGGAGCTGGAGATAACGCAAAGCTATAGAGCCAGTAAGCATAGCTCCAATCGTTAACCATAACCCTCCATTCTCCAGTTGAGTCATACATCTCAGGTAGTACATCGCTGTACCTAAGGTCAATAGATAGCTCCTCCTTGTACAGAGGATCTTTGGAGACATACGTTATTCCAAAGCAACAGTGAGCACCTCCTGTGGATGATCTCAGGTAATAGTAGGGACTATTGGAATCAAAGCCTCCAGGGGTTATCTGTACTCCATTTAAGGTCATATCTGAGATACGTGGGAAGTGTGGCAGGAACTCACCTTCCCTTGCGTATATCCTTGAGTGAGACTGAGGATAGACATAGCTCGAAGATGCTGGAGTGAAGTGTTTGACCCTATGGAACTTATTCTCATGTTCTTTTAAGGTGTATGAGAGAGTGTAGTCAGCTAATAAAGACTTAGAATATAGCCTGTAGGGTACTCACCAGGAGCCTCTTGGATCTTCAGCCACTTTTCTCTTTGCCCTTTACCGACATCAGTCTCTACTACTGCCACAACGAATCCACCAGGGATTACAGTTAACACCTTACTTGATAGGCTTGGGGAGTCTCTCTGTCTAGCGTTCTTTAGGACTTCGTAGAGATGTTCTTCTTCGTAATCAGAAGCAAGGCAACTAACTACATCAAGGAACACCAGAAGAACCACAGCTGAATATCGAGCTAATACCTTTATAAGATAGTTTCTACCTCAGGTGATGAAATTAATATAGAATGCTTGACCATTAGCTGAGGTATGGCCTCGATGTCAGCTAGTGTCTGTCCATAAATAGCAATTTTTTCAAAGGCGGCCGCAGCCAGTCGCATCAGCGAACACAATCGGTTCATAGGGCAAGCAAACTTTTGCTATCCTTTTCAGCTTGTCATTTGAAAATTCCT
>NZ_JAFFQD010000114.1 GCF_016918565.1 Desulfogranum marinum | reverse complement strand
TCAGCCTGCTGGAATCGATGAAGCGCCTGTTGGCCCTGGTCATGGATGCAATACGATCTACAGGAGAATTCTCGGAGCAAATAATTTCATCAATGATCGATGTAATCATGGGGACGGCTGTTGATATGCTGAATTCACACCAGGCGTGCACCGCTGTTTTAAACGGTAAAACAGCAAAATGAGGCAACCCCGAAAGTTGAGTATTAACCAAAGACTTTTTACGTTCCTCAGCATACTCGATCCAATTAGCAAATTGTATCTCCACGTCCGTGGGGGACGAGGCCTTCCCTTCCAAATAAGACTCCAAAGAAAGTTGAAGAGTAAAAGTTTTTAAGAGTATATTGAGGTAGAAAATTTGAAAAATGGAGTAATACGCCTCATATGAATCATCATTGAGATCCGGAACTTTAGGGTTTTCAGGTATGGTAGTAGTATCCCAAGCATAACCCAACTCGAACCAGTTGTTACCTTTTTGTATTGGCACCCTGAAAGGATCTAGCTCTTGTTCCGGCGAACGAACTCGAAATACAGGACTAAATAAACCTAATCGCTCAAAACAAAGTAACCGTTCAGCGCTCACGTTCACATTTCGTTCCTTACAGAATTGCAAGAAAACTGAAGTGCCAAGAAGAGGTTTGGCAATTACTGCCTCATCTTCAACAATTCTGCGTCCGACATTCAGTGGTATTGACAAGATATCATTCGTGGAGTTCGTCACTATACCTCGGTAATATTCTATTATTACTAAGCTTTTATGCAAATGTGTAACACGTGAACAAGGTCAGGTCTTTGCTTGGCTCACCTCGTTTGTGTAATGTCCCTGAGTTGCTTTTTCTATAATCAACATATTGCAACTTAATTAGGATCGATCCATAGAGATTTTTACTTTATCGGCTTGCTCTCTGCTTGGCTTTTAACGGACACGTCACCACCATGTTGATCTATATATAGTTCTACCCATACTGTTCCAAGTAACCTTTTCCTATTAAAAATAGGGGGCAGATTTACGTACAGTAGTTAACATTTTTCCACTTTATCTTGCCCATTGCAACGACCGTTCAATACATAGACATTCTGCCTATTCAAAGACTGATAGCACGGATTCTTCCGTTGACGTTTTTGTCCAAGAGGTTGTTACCTATTTCTTAAACACCGCAATCCGGTGATAATCCAAATAGAGTTTCTGTTTTTCAGTAAAGTCGCCAACATTCGTTGTTTGTTCAACCTGCAATCCCATTTGAGCAAGAGCTTGTAAATCAGCAAAGGGTGAAATAACAAGATCACCGTTATCATTGAAGCTGATGTAACCTTTGTCAAAGAGATGGTCGATATGTGGCGCAAGCAGAAGACCATTTTCTCCATCAAGACGCTCGGCGTTATTTTCGCATTTCGCCCACGGTTTTATATGGCCAGCAATCAGATGGTTTGGGTTTGTTATTCCTGTAACTCTACATCGACTTTCAATTGCCTCCAGATTTTGGCGGAATAGACCTTGGCCGCGGCGGGCTTTGATGACGGCCTCTTTTTCTGTTTCAGAAATAGTTTTATTTTGAAGAATTAATTTCTCAACTTTGTCTTCTTGGCCTTCATCAGGTGAAAAAGCGGAAGCTTGTATTATTTCAGTCGCCTCTATGCCAATTTTCTCGAAAAGGACTTTGGCCATTTCTTCTGGGACAGATGCCAGATAAACCCCTTGAAGGCCACCACCATTGGATTGTAGAGGAGAGTATTTGGGGGGAAGAGTCGGGCGAAGGTCTTCAATATGATTTTTGGGACGGATAACATTTTTCAGGTCGAAATAGGTCACATCGACTTTCCAGCCAATCTTCTCCCAATTTATTCCAGCAGTGCCAAATTCCTGCGGTTTTAAAGCTTCGTAACCTTTTGAGGTGACAACGCCCAAACAGGGAATTTCTTGATGTGCAAAAGAAAAAACGATATCCCCAGGTGAAACCAAGACCATGTTGTCGTAAAATTGATTTCTGCCACCATTACTTTTCGTCTTCGGTGACCACATGTAGCCACCCTGGCGCTCATGTTCGAATGTCTGATTTTGATTAACCCACCAAAAAGCTGGTCTCTGGGGTTCCATCAGTTCCCTCCTAGAGTAGATGAACAATAATCCTCGATGATTTTTTCAACTACAGGAACATCCGCCGGCGCAAAATCATAACCTCGCAATTCTTCAAAAGCAGCCCAAGTAAACTCATCATGGACCGATGGAATGAAATCTCCTGTGAGGTGATGCGCCATATAGCAGAGTAAATTAATAGCTGAGTATTCCAGAGCAATCCGGCCACTGATTCCAGGGGATTCCGGCCGGTGATTCCATTTCATTCCGGCCACCCATTCCAATTGATTCCGGCCAGGGATTCCATTCGATTCCGGCCATCGTTTTCGG
>NZ_JAFFQD010000113.1 GCF_016918565.1 Desulfogranum marinum | reverse complement strand
GATATTTTCCAACCATACTGCCTCCATAAGTTTCAAGCATTCTTCTTTAATCTACTTTTTTCACCCGGGAACGATAAATCCACTGCCTTGGCCGTTCCCTATATTCAAGCAATCGCTTGATTTCTTCCTTATCAGCTTTAATCAGCCATATGCCGTTATGTGAAACTGTTGTATCCTTTCTGGCTGTAAGTTTTCCGTTGCGCATCCATACGTATAACGTTGGTTCAGGAATTTGAGTAGTCTCTGAAAGTTCTCTGATTGTTAATTCATTTGGTTTACGCAACGCATCGTTGGATCGTTTCTTTTTTGTGCTAACCAACCCTTTCTTGAGCAATATTGTTCGCACCATTCCAGCGTTAAAAGGACACCGTTGTTTTGGTGACCGCCACTCTTCTTGATTTAAAAGATTGGCAATTTTTGCAAGCGAATTCCCTTTTTTATACAAGTCAGCTACTCGTTCTAGAAGCTCTTTGTAATAGCTTAACTGCTCAAGTTTCCCCACAGGCCTATTAAAATTAGCCTCGCTCTGATACCCTCCTTTCCAGTGTATACTGACATGAACTTTTTCCGTATCACCTTGAATCGTAACGATAACTCGTTCTATCAACAAACGTACAATTTGTTGGCGCTGTTCTCCGGTAGTACTGTCTGCTTTCCACAGGTATGGAATGTCTGATGCGAGGGACTGTATTTCCAGTCGTTCATTTTTTGTCAATACAGGAGGCTGTTTTTTGAGGTGTTCTTCGTAATCCTGATTTAATTTGGTTTCTGATGATAAAGCCTCTTCCCACTTTTTTTCAAGTGTTCGTGCAACCAGACGGTTTTCTGGCTCCACCGCATTGAATTGTCGGTAAGCCCTTTCAGATTCATAATGTGCACGTTCAAGTTGTTGTTGCCAGTGGCTCTGTTGTTGCTCTCTTTCTTGTTGAATATTTGCCGCTGCTTGTAAACTGAGTTCCAGGGCTGATGGTTGCATGGCAGCCATAATTTCTTCCTGGATAAGTTGATCCAAGGGGGTCCCTAACAATGATTGGCAAGATTTCTCTCCATAATCGACAGCCATCCGATTACAGGAATAGCGCAACTTTTTCCCCTGACTGGAGTAGCAAGTTGCCATTCTCAACCCACAACGGCCACAAATCACAAGACCTGAAAGAAGTGACGGCCCGTGCTTAGGGGTGCCGATCCCCTGAGATGAATTCATCAGTAATTGTCGTTGATTACGTTCATATTCTTCCCAAGAAATATATGCAGGAAGTTTATCTTTAATCAAAACTTCCCACTCTTCCTGGTTAACTGACACCCGTCCTGTAGATGGACGGCCAGGCTTCTTTTTCCTAGGATCAGTGGGACGGCGGCCATATACATACGCACCGGCATAGATAGGATTGTGCAGCATATTCCCCAAAGTAACCCGATTAGGACGACGCCATTCCAACTCACCCTTTTGCAATCCTCCACGAATACGGTGCGGCAACTGCATATTATGTTTCACAAGATACTTGAGTACACCATTAATCGTACGATACCGCTCGAACAAAGTAAAGATCAAGGTGGTCGTTGATTGAGCTTGTTCATCAGGCTCTTTTATTATTTCCCCCGAAGGATGTTTGACATACCCCATTGCCAATTGCATCCCCAGTTCGCCCCGTTTTGCTTTCGCTTTTTTGCCAGCCAGCATACGTTGTTTGATGACATACAATTCGGCTTCAGATAAGGTTCCCTTAAGGCCAAGTAATAGGCGATCATTGTAATTGCCCGGATCGTATACTCCATCAGTATCTGCAATTAAAGTACGAAAGAGGGAACAAACCTCCAGTAATTGATGCCAATCCCGACATGAACGTGCCAAGCGGGACATCTCAATCCCTAAAATAATTCCTACATGGTCAAGGCTTACTTCTGCAACCAGGCGTTGAAATCCAGGACGCCCCTCTGCGTTAGAACCTGAGATTCCAAGGTCATCATCAATTACCAAGACTTGTTCTTTGGGCCATCCCATGTCACAAGCTTTTCCAACGAGTGCATATTGCAATTTAGTAGATTCACTATGCCGTTCTACCTGCTGCAATGTAGATTGGCGAATATAAACAATGGCAATTCGGTCATGGTGATGTGGCTCTATTTTCCCAGGATGGGAGATGGGCAGGGGAGGAGACGTTACTTGTGTCGTATTCATCAATCTTTCTCCTCCCTATGTGAGCGGATTTTACGGCATTGTAGGCCATCTCCCCTAGAATCACCATCAATTGTTGACGGTTGCTTTCTGGGAGATTTCCCCAAACCGTTGCGGTCACACGAAGTTTTTCTTTCATTGTTCGCCTTAATCCATCGAACCAACTCCAGTAAATCTTCTATATTTATTATCGCAGATGCTGTCTCCTTCGTCAAATTAAAGTTTATATGTGTTTTGATGATGGGATATCGA
>NZ_JAFFQD010000112.1 GCF_016918565.1 Desulfogranum marinum | reverse complement strand
GAAATAGTTAATCAAGTAATTTTAGCGACTTACTAAAAAAACTTTACCAGGAATCGTAAAAAGAGCATCCCTTAAAAGGCGATTTTCTCTTACTAAATCAAATAAATAGCTTCTCGCGGACAGACACTAGCTAAATAGATTGTGTTTTCCATTGCAAATGTTTTTACCATCTTACTTCCGGATAACATTACATAAAAGAGGTTTGCAGATAAGCATATTTAAGGATTTAGAGGCTAGCATTGGCAATGTTAACCATTTAAGAAAGTCCGCAAGTTAAACTTAATTCCTGTACATTTCTGCCAAAAATTTCTATGCCGTGCCGCACAGTAGGCGTCGAGACTTTTCAAAGGGCTCGGTCCTGAACCATATAGGACAAAGTAAAACTGCGCTCAGCTACGTTCCATAAAACCGAGCAATTGTTCTCACTCCAATGAGTGGAGAACCCGATACGGGATATCCCGTAAAGTTATTACCCTGAGCGGGAATAATTGGTGGTGAGGATTGTTATTACTGTGGGTCCAGTTTAAAGAGGAAGATATCTCACTTTAGATGCTACTTTTATTTACCGCCCAACCTCCACACACTTTTCTTCCAGCAGATAAACAACGATCCCCACAAAACGTTGCCTATTTCCTGGCAAGCCCAGTTAAATGCTCTATTTATAGAAGGCTAGCGGAATTTATGTACTAAAAAAGATTGATCTGTATTGATTAAACCTGCTTACATTATGCTTACACGAAAAGGTTGAAACCAAAAAAGCACCTAGTCAAAATCGACTAAGTGCTTGAAATGACTGGTGGGCGAGGTGGGATTCGAACCCACGGCCTTCGGCTTCGGAGGCCGACACTCTATCCAGCTGAGCTACCCGCCCAAAGATGATGTGTGCCTTTATAACACGCTTCATTTAAAAATGAAAGACAAGTTTTTCTCTTGTAATATCAACGGTTAGCGCCTGTGGTTCGTTGAGTAACAAAGTGGCATTTACTCCGCCCCTTGTTTGTTAACCGCTCTGTTTCCCTGCAGGGTCAACTCGTATTTAACGGGTATTTGTTTACCCAAGAGTTTACCCCATTAAAGTTGGAGGGAACAACATGGCAATATCTGTTCGTTGTAAATCATGCCGGGCCGATTACAAATTGACCCACAAGAAGTGTCCTAAATGTCTAGCTGCATCACCGCCTAGTAAAGATCGTGTCTATAAGGTCAGGGTTAAATTTCCCGGCAACAAGTGGAGAACCAAGGTCGTGCATTCTCTTCTTGAAGCCAAAGCTATTGAAATTGAATTCATGACTGAGGCAAGGGAACTTGCAAGGGACAAGTCAAAGAGAAGGTCAGC
The DNA here is from genome assembly GCF_016918565.1 of Desulfogranum marinum. Taxonomy (GTDB): domain Bacteria; phylum Desulfobacterota; class Desulfobulbia; order Desulfobulbales; family Desulfobulbaceae; genus Desulfogranum; species Desulfogranum marinum. The sequence continues at coordinate 1,239 of NZ_JAFFQD010000112.1, read as the reverse complement.
TGATTGTACATTGAACGACCTTAACGACTCTTTTATTGAATGGTCTAAGCTGAACTGCTCATCTTGGAAGGATGACAAATCCAGGTACGCTAATCACGTCGAGCCTTACCTCGGCAAAAAGAGGGTTTCTAAGATTAAGCTTATAGACCTGGAGAAGCTTAAATCACATCTACAATCAATAGGGCTTTCTCCACAAACTGTTAAGCATGTTCTAGCTCTTGTTAGGCGAATATATAATTTCGGCATAGATCGAGGGCTTTATAAGGGCAACAATCCTTGCAACAGGTTGAAGATGCCTAAGTTTGATAATCAAGTATCAAACCCCTTGTGTGAAGAAGGCCAACAAAGGTTAAGGCAAACACTGGAAACATGGCAGAATCAGCGGGCAGCTTTGGTTGTACAATACGCAATGTTAACAGGTCGAAGAAGAGGGGAGATACTCAGGCTCACATGGGATCGTGTTGACCTTGAACAGGGCATCGTTACTTACCATGGAACTACTACCAAATCGGGCAAGACTCAAACGCTACCAGTATCAGCAAAGGCGCTCGAAGTATTAAATCAAGCCCTTGCCTTAAACAGCAACCAAAAGGAAGGGCTTGTTTTTCCCACAAGCACTGGCCGTTACTATTCGGGGTTCTACGTTATCTGGAGAAGGATAAGGAAGGCAGCTAATATTGATATACGCTTCCACGACTTGCGCCACACATATGCTAGCATCGTAGCCAGTTCCGGTAAGGTTCAAATGCACGTCCTGCAAGAATTGCTAGGACACTCAGATATAAAGATGACCAAGAGATATAGCCACCTGTTTGACCACGCATTAAGGGCGGCTGTGGAGATAGCAGTTTAACCTTCTTACCACTAACATTAATTCACAAATTAGCTATTCAATGAAGGAGAGCAATACCATGGCGAAAGAAAACGGAGACCTTACCCCAACAGATATCGTGAACATCCACAAGGCTAGCGGTGGAGTAGCGATCATAACCAAGATAATGACGGAGATTGAAACGAGTAGGGATTGTCAGGGGCAAGAATGCTTTCTTACCACACCTGACCTAGGCAAGCTACTTGACCTTCAATCGTTCCTTGGCGAATACATTGCAGATTGCGTATTCCACTGAATCCGGCCACCCATTCCAGTCGAAACCGGCCAGTCAGTCCACGTGATTCCGGCCACCTATTCCAGTGAAACTGGCCAGGTGGTCGGAGCGAAGCGACGCTGTTATTTTTTCA
>NZ_JAFFQD010000111.1 GCF_016918565.1 Desulfogranum marinum | reverse complement strand
AAGAACTGAACCGCTCCGCTATGCTCCGCAGAAAAACCAAAACCCCGCACCAGTAGTACTACCAATACCTCAGCTTACCCGGCACTTCTCTGTTAATCGTTTTTTCTCCCGCTGCCTTTTTGATAAATTGGAATAAGAAGTACCATTCATATTCATTTTATCAGGGAGGTAGATCATGCCTAATCCAATTAAGCAGAAATTCATCGACCACATGGAGCTTTACCAACTCAGTAAGCAAACGCAGAAAGGTTACATCAGCGGAGTCAGATGCCTGGCTAATCACTACAATACCTCACCGGAATATCTGAGTAACGATCAAGTCCGGGAATACTTTCGTCATCTACTGCTTGAGAAGAAACTGGCCCATTCATCATGCAAGGCCTATCTCGCCGGTATCACCTATTTCTACCGCCATATCTGTGGGAGGGAAGTCGATGATCGTTTTGGTTTACCACCGCGACCACAGGGAAGGAAACTACCAGCAGTACTGTCCATGGAAGAAGTCGGCAGGCTTCTTAACTGCATCGATAACCTCAAGCATAGAGTGCTGCTCAAGACCATCTACAGTGCCGGGCTCAGAGTCGGGGAAGCAATCCGCCTCAAGCCAGAACATATCGAGAGCGATCCATCCAGGATGGTGATCCGGGTTGAACAGGGTAAGGGGCGTAAAGACCGATATACGGTACTGTCTAAACATCTACTTCACGAACTGCGGGCCTATTGGGTTGAGTATTCCCCGAAGTACTGGCTGTTCCCAGGGCAGAAGCCCGGAACTCATCTCACGAGTGTGTCCGTATCTCAGATTCTGTATGATGCTAAAAAAAAATCGGTTTAACCAAAGAGTGCAGCCTCCATACCCTCCGCCACAGCTTCGCCACCCATCTCCTCTATAAGGGCTACGATCTCTATACCATCAGCCAACTGCTTGGCCACAATACCATAGAAACAACCACGATCTATCTGCATCTGGTTCCGGCCCGCTATGTCCAGCTCAAAAGTCCACTTGATCTGATGGACGAGCAACAGGAGGGCGAAGATGAAAGACAATAGTAGATCACCCGAACTCGCCGATATCTTGGCACAATATGGAAACCGGTACCGAAAGAAGAACATAATCACCGCTCAGCAGTACAAGGTGATGAAGCGTATTGAAATATGCCGCACAGCAGCACTCGGCGGACATATCGAAGCGTGTGACCACTGCGGTCATACGCAAAACGCATACAACTCTTGCCGGGACAGACACTGTCCCAAATGCCAGACAATGGTCAAGGAGAAATGGCTCAATGACAGAAAGTCAGAGTTGCTGCCCTGTTCCTATTTTCACAATGTCTTTACGTTACCACACGATCTCAATCCCCTTATCATGGGCAATAAACGCATCTTACTGGCTTTACTGTTTACTGCCGTTAAAGAAACCCTGCAGGTATTTGCCCGCGATCCACAGTGGCGCCTTGAAGGCCAACTTGGTTTTATCTCCGTGCTCCACACATGGAATCAGAAACTCTTGGATCACTATCATTTACACTGCATTATCCCGGCGGGAGCCCTCTCTTTTGACCGTAAAAAGTGGGTCAGCGCCAGAACAAAATATCTATTCAAGGTGCAGTCCCTGGCCAAGGAGTTTCAGAAGAGATATCTGGGTAAACTGGAAAAGATGTATCGTAAAAAACAGTTATCCCTCAATGGCAGGCTTACCGAGTATAGGGACGAGAAGCAATTTCAAGAGTTGCTCAAAGGGTTATGGGACAAGCAGTGGATTACTTATGCCAAACAGCCCTTCGGTGGACCAGAGCAGGTGCTTGAGTATCTTGGCCGTTACACGCACCGAGTAGCGATCACTAACAATCGGATTATTGCCATCGATAACGACCAGGTACGATTCAAGTATCGGGATCGCAGTGACGACAACAAAGAGAAAAAACTTACGCTCAGCGCTGATGAATTTATTCGCCGTTTTCTCTTACATGTGCTCCCAAACGGTTTTACCAAGATCCGTTATTATGGATTCCTGGCTCACGCCAACAAAAAAACCTGCATTGAGCTGATTCGTTCATTGATAGGTGGAACAACTATACACACAGAAAAGCAAGAAGAGAACATTCAGGAGATGATGCTTCGTTTAACCGGTATTGACATCTGCTGCTGCCCGCAATGCGGTAAAGGGAAGTTGGTGTATCTAGAGCCGATTGTCAGCTCAGATTATGACGATACCTCCTGAACAAAACTGATTTACTCCAGTATCGTGTAGTTATAGATAACCCGACAACGGCTCAAACAGGATAAGTGTGTCCTGACTTGGAGAAAAGGACAATCAAATGAATCTGGAAAATCGAGATGATATGTGCAGTAGAGAAATCTGTGAGAAAAAAGTCAATTTTAACTGTAAATGCCAAAATATCCGTTTTTCAAAGGTGACTCCAGAGCAAGTATCAGGGATCCAAAATCCCATACAATCCCCATAGCTCCACCCTTCCGGTTCTAATCCACTCCGCAGTTCAGTTCTTCAGGATTATCAATAATTGCAACACACTCCGAGGTAGACTGGAGGGCAATGGAATGCAACTATTGATAACCCTATTCTAT
>NZ_JAFFQD010000110.1 GCF_016918565.1 Desulfogranum marinum | reverse complement strand
TGCGTATTCCACTGAATCCGGCCACCCATTCCAGTCGAAACCGGCCAGTCAGTCCACGTGATTCCGGCCACCTATTCCAGTGAAACTGGCCAGGTGGTCGGAGCGAAGCGACGCTGTTATTTTTTCATTACTTTGTCCTTCATATTTATGTCAAGTTTGCTCTCTTTTTTCTCATAGAATCTCCTGTAAGTTTTATCTTATGAGCGCTGTGTACCAAACGATCTAAAATGGCGTCAGCCAGAGTCGGGTCACCAATCTGTTCATGCCAATGCTCTATTGGCAATTGACTGGTCACAAGCGTCGATTTCAGGTTGTGTCGGTCCTCAAGGATCTCGAGAAAATCATGCCTCTGTTCTTGATTCAACGGAATCAGGCCATAGTCGTCGAGTACGAGTACATCCGTTTTTGCAAAGGCTGTTAGCATTTTCAGATAACGGCCATCCCCTTTAGCGAGGCTCATGTCTTCAAAGAGTTTTGTCATTCGCAGGTAGAGTGCGCTGAATCCTTCCCGGCAAGCCTTCTCAGCAAAGGCACAGGCTAGAAATGACTTGCCTACCCCTGTGGGGCCGGTGATGATTAAATTGTTGTGATCCTTGATCCATTGGCAGTCAGCAAGGCGGAGCACAAGTGACTTGTCCAGGCCTCTTGGGTGACGGAAATCGACATCCTCAATAGAACCATTTTGGCGCAGCTTGGCCTTGCGTAATCGGGTCTTCATTCGCCTTGTTTCGCGTACGGCCTGTTCGTGATCCAATAACAGGCCAAGGCGCTCTTCAAAAGCCATATCATCAAGGCCGTCCATCTGCATTTGTCTTTCTAGAGCTTCTGCCATTCCTGAGAAGCGCATGACGGTCAATTTTTCAAGGGTTGGGTGAAGCAGCATAATGCCCTCCTTTAATGGCTTGTAGAGTTGAAGTAAACGGCGCCGCGAATATTTTGATGGTGAATCGGTTTTTTATCGGTGTCCGCCTCTGGCAGCGGCTTTTGATCCAACCCATTCTTAAGGATTGATTCTACGCTTTTATAAGAGAGTGCGTTGATATAAAGAGCACGACCGCAAGCGGCCTCAAGGCGTGCATCTCCATAGGACTTCCCAAGCCTGAGGATGCCAAGCAGTGTCCGGTATGCCTGCTGCGGGTGTGTCCTTTTGAGTAGGAGGAGTTCAGTCAGCATAGCTGTTTCCGGCCCAATTTTAGCTGCCCATCTTTTAAACCGATCAGGGGTCCATTCAAGGTATTTCTGATGACGAAGCGGCATATGCTCCTTGATAGTTGAGTGACGACCATGAGGGATATGACGGAGGTGGCTTGCAACCCGTTTGTTGCTGTAAAAGCATTCCACTGTGCTCCCAGTATAGCGGATATCCAGCTTCTTCTTTACCAGGGTGTAGGGCACTGAATAGTAATACCCCTCAACCTCTACATGATAGTCAAGGTGAACAGTGGCTTTCTTCCAATACGCAAGCTCGTAAGGTAGTGCAGGAAGGGGTTTCAGGGCAGGTTTATCAATTTCTTCAAACCAACTTTGTCTGCTGCCTGGAAGTTTTTTGAAAGGGCGACTGTTGAGCACGTGGACCAGCTTTCGGATCTCTCGGTTTAAGTCGGCAAGGCTGAAAAAGGTATGTTTACGTAATACTGCAAGTATCCAGCGCTCTACCAGTAAAACGCCGGCTTCTGCTTTGGCCTTATCCTTAGGCTTTCTTGCCCTGGCAGGTATAATGACGGTCTGATAGTGTCTGGCAAGGTCGTTGTACGTTGGATTGATGTCCGGTTCGTAACGACAAGTCTTGCTGACGCCGCTTTTTAAATTATCAGGAATAACGGCCACCGGAACACCGCCCATGAAAGAAAATGCACGGACATGGGAACCTATCCAGTCTTCAGTTTTTTGGCTTAACGTGGCTTCTGCATAGGTATAATTGCTGGCACCCATAACACTGACAAAGATTTGGGCTTTGTGGATTGCACCGGTTTCATGGTTGATTAAATCAACGGTTTGGCCAGCATAGTCAACGAACAGTTTTTCGCCTGCCCGATGTTCATGGCGCATGACGACATCCAAACGAGCTGCCCAATCGCGGTAGCTATGGCAAAACCAGCTATATTGGTAGCCATCGGGATGCTGTTCCTTGTATTCCTGCCACAACAGATTCAGGGTCACGTGTTTACGTGATTGCAGTTCTTTGTGGACTTCGTGAAAGTCGGGAATGAAGCGGGACTGTGTCGTGCGAGGTGCTGATGAAGGGAAAAGCTGATTTTCTAGAGCGGTATCACTCAATTCATCAGGAAGGGGCCAGGTTAACCCTGCTGCTTTTGCACGGTTTAAATAATCACTGACTGTTGCCCTGCCTATACCGCAACTTCGGCTGATTTCACGATTGCTACAATTACAACCGTATTTGAGACGCAATATCTCTCGTATCTTTCGCATAGATAATCTCTTTTTGGGCATGAAATTCTCCTTGAAATAGTCATTCAAAAAGATTTCCTCTACCATCTGTTTCTATGCGTCGCTACCCTCCGAAAACGATGGCCGGAATCGAATGGAATCCCTGGCCGGAATCAATTGGAATGGGTGGCCGGAATGAAATGGAATCACCGGCCGGAATCCCCTGGAATCAGTGGCCGGATTGCTCTGGAATACTCA
>NZ_JAFFQD010000010.1 GCF_016918565.1 Desulfogranum marinum | reverse complement strand
CCCTGTTTTTATATTATTTTTTGGCAAAAACAATATATCAGAGAGTAAAAGGCTTTTCTCGTTAATTATGCGTTTTTATTAAAAAAGTGAGGGGCTTTGGTTGCCCTAGCCAACCCCGAAACTTGAGTTATGTTAATTCAAATAGATTTGGTATTTTTTTACAATGTTCACCAAAGTTCAGTCCATCCAGCATCATTTTCTTCAGTATTTTGGCAATGAATATAGGCTACTATCGGAGTCTACGCTTACCTATTCATTGCCAAAAACTTTGAACCTGACGCCGCCTGAACTGATGAGAAATTCGGGTTAGCCTCTTTTCAATAGCATTGCTCCCCCTTGCCCCCCTCCGATACAGAGGGTTGCCAAGCCGGTTTGCGCCTTTTTTTGCTGCAGGGTATTGAGCAGATGGAGAACGATGCGGGCTCCGCTGCATCCCACAGGGTGGCCAAGACTTATGGCACCTCCATCGATATTGATTCTCTCTTCCGGGATGCTGCCAAGCGGAGTTTTCAAATCAAAGTGCTGCTTGCAGTACACCGGATCAGCAAATGCCCGCAGGCAGGCAATGACCTGGGCCGCGAAGGCTTCATTGATTTCCCAGTAATCAATATCAGAGAGTTGGAGTTGGTTTTTTGCCAGCAGGGGGATTGTGGAGTGTACCGGTCCGAGTCCCATATGCTCCGGCGGAAGACCTGCCCAGTGCGTGTCAACAATGGTACCAAGCACCGGTAGTTGATATTGATTGACTATTTCTTCATTTGCCAGCAGGAGCAATGCCGCACCGTCGGTTATCTGGGCCCCGTTGCCGGCTGTGATTCTGCCGAATCGGGGATCAAAAACCGGTCGCAACCGTGACAGTTTTTCTATGGTGGAGTCTCGTCGCAGCCCGTTGTCCTCTGTATAAGCGTGTCCATTACGGTCATAGATTGGTGTCACTTCGGTCATCTTTTTCTGGTCGTATGCTGCTGCCAGACGTTGATGGCTGCGCAGGGCATACTGATCCATCTCTTCACGCTGCACATGAAACATATCTGCCAGGTTTTCAACGGTCTGTCCCATGTTGAGGTTAACCACCGGGTCGGTAAGGCCTCTTAATATGCCGAAAACAGGGCGCAGGTGGCGGGGCCGAAGCTGTGAAAGCTGACGGAGTTTAGCCAGTGGTCCCCTTGCCTTATTCAGGTCTGCCAACCAGCCGATCATTTCATCGTTGAACAGCACAGGGGCATGGCTCATGGCATCTACCCCGCCGGCAAGAATAAAATTTGAATGACCATCCCTGATTCTGTCTACTGCCGTCTCCAGTGCCTGCATACCTGAACCGCAATTTCTCTGTACAGTCCATGCCGGTACCTTGTGGCCGCAGCCTAGTCGCTGTGAGGCTACCCTGGCAATGTTGACTTCATCCGGACTGGGAAGCACACTGCCGATGATAACTTCGCTCAGAAGGTCCGGCGAAAATGGTTGCCGGGCGAGGAGTTGTTTTCCTGTTGCTACCAGCAGGTCGGCAGAGGTAAAAGGTCCCGGCTTGCCGGTTGCCTTGAGAAAGGGGGTACGGCTTCCGTCCACTACATACACGGGGGGGTGGTGACTCATATGCATGCCTCCATTTACAATGTTGGGAAGTCGTCAACCGCTATGATTTTATGACGGTATTGTTCCAGGGTCAGCAGGAGCTCAGCCTGGCTTGGCGAGAGAATGTTTTTCTGCGCTGCCTCGTTAATGCGCTCCTCAGCACCTGTTGCCGTGAGCTTGTTGGTTTTCACCGCATCCTGCAGGGCTGCTTCTCCTGATTGAGCTTGGGCGGAAGTTGTCAAATAGGCATCGAGCAGCGTCAGCGGTTCTTCCTCGTTGTCTGGCAGGAAAATACCTTCAGTCAGTCGATCTCTTGCCGGGGTATCGCTGATAAGGATGGCCGCTACCTGCCGTCCGAGTCGGTCGTCAGGCTGGGGGTAGCTTCGTCCCAGAGGGAAGACCGTCCAGCGAAGGAAATGGCCAATCGCTTTTACGGGGAAGTTGGCAAACAAGGACAGCAAACCTTCCTGGGCAGCATGCAGGCATTTTTGGCAACCCCATTCAACCAGCGGCTTGTCCTGCACCGGTGTCCCTGAGTCGTGGTAATGCTTGATAACAGCCATGGTCAAAAACAGGTTGCTGATTACGTCACTCAGTCTTCCGGTCAGCTTTTCTTTGCGTTTTAAATCAGCACCAAGAACCAGCATGGATACATCACCCACAAGGGCAAAGGCTGAGGATAGTCTTGTTACCTGTGAGATATATTTTCCTGTAACCTTGTCACCTTGTTTGGGAAGCAGTGCGTTGCCGCCAAAGCCCATGAACAAGGTGCGGCTGAAATTACTGAGCAGGAAGCCGAGATGGCCGAAGAGGGCCTGGTCAAAATGGTTGAGGCTGCCGGTTTTAATGGCTTTTATCTCTTGCTGGATAAAGGGGTGGCAGCGCAGAAGACTCTGGTTGAAAATGATAAAGGTACGGGTAAGTATATTGGCACCTTCTACAGTGATGCCTATTGGTGCCGATTGATAGATTCTGCCGAGAAGATTCTTAGGGCCAAGGCAGATTCCTGCTCCACCCTGAACATCCATGGCATCGTTGATTACGGAGCGCATGAGCTCTGTCAGGTGATATTTTGCAATGGCAGTGACAACAGCAGGACGTTCCCCGTTATCAATCCCGTGCACCGTTATTGCACGGGCACTGTCCATGATATAGGTGTTGCCACCGATTCGGGTCAGGGCTTCTTCGACCCCTTCAAAACGATGGATGGGCAGGTTGAATTGTTTCCTCGCGGCAGCATAGGCACCAATGGCACGACTGGCCATCTTTGCCCCACCGGTGGAGAGTGCCGGCAGTGAAACGCCTCTTCCCGCAGCCAGCGCTTCCATGAGCATGCTCCACCCATTGCCGATACCTTCTCTGCCACCAATGACCATATCCAGGGGAATGAAGACATCTTTGCCTTTGTTAGGGCCGTTCTGGAACGGACAGTTCAATGGAAAGTGACGGTTCCCCACCCATATCCCGGGCGTATCGCGGGGGATAAGAGCAAAGGTGATTCCAAGATCTTCCCTGTCTCCAAGGAGTTGATCTGGGTCATAGAGTTTAAAAGCAAGCCCGATGATGGTGGCAATGGGCCCCAGGGTGATGTAGCGTTTGTGCCAGTTTAAACGAATACCTATGGTCTCGTCCCCTTGGTATTCGCCCTTGCAGATAATCCCATGATCAGGGGTTGCGCTGGCATCGCTGCCTGCTGTGGGGCCGGTGAGGCCAAAACAGGGTATTTCTTCGCCTGTGGCTAGTCTTGGCAGAAAATAATCCTTCTGCTCCTGGGTACCGTAATGGAACAGTAGTTCTGCAGGCCCTATGGAATTAGGCACCATAACGGTGACTGCTGCCGGAATACTGCGACTGGCAATTTTGGCGATGACGGCAGAGTGGGCAGTGGCTGAGAACCCAAGCCCTCCGTATTCTTTGGCAATAACAAGGCCAAAGAATTTGTTCTCTTTGAGATACTGCCAGGCTTCCGGCGGAAGATCGAGCAGGGTGTGGGTAATTTGCCAATCATCGATCATCCGGCAGAACGTTTCCACAGGCCCATCGATAAATGTACGTTCTTCAGGAGTTAACGACGCTTGAGGATAAGCAAGAATTTTTTGCCAGTCCGGTGCCCCGCTCCATATTTCTGCGTCCCACCAGACCTTGCCGGCATCCAAGGCTTCCTGTTCGGTTTGACTGACCTTGGGCATGACTGCCTGTGCTTGTGCAAAGAGTGGCTTAGTCAAAAAACGTTGCCTGAAAGGAGGATGGTTGAGGACCACCAGGAGGCTCAGGGTACCGGCAAGCAGCAGGACAAACAGCCATGTGGGCGGTGAAAAGAGCATTGTCCACCCCAAAAGGGCGCCTAAAAAGACGATGGAAGAGGACTTTAAGGAAAAACGAAATGCGGAAAGGAGCAAAACAAGAACAAATACAAGAATAATGAGTGCCTGAATCCCCATACTGCACCTCCTGAAAGTGATTGCCTGTAAACTGCAACACATCCCTGCTTTTTGAATTTACAGGGTGGAACTGCCTTTGCCCGTTTCTTACATTCTAAGCAGAAATTGCGAGTATGCATTCTTCTCGAGTGTTTTTTTTATATAACTGGTAGAAATAAATAAGAAAGCCTAGTCCGCAGCGGGTAAGATCATCTGTTTTTAGGAAGAAATGTTTTTTATTGGTAATGTTTCGAAATTATTTTATTTGTTTTCTATGTGGAGTAGATTGGGAGAGTGGTTGTAAGGAGTGCTTGAGCTGATTGATTGTCTTTTCCCCTGGTGATGTTTTTTTTACACCTAAATCCTGCAATTGGAAATTTCGGAGTCTACGCTACCTGCCGAAGATGTGAGGCACCGGAGGCGCAGACGTATAAAAATACTTCAAGCCTTCGGTAACGTAGCAGATTTGGTCAAATTGCCGATCCCGAAGGGCGTTGAAGGTGAGAAAAAAATAGGTTCACTCAAACCGTGAATAGAACTTCAAATCAATTTTTTGCTCAATATGTTGTTTTTTAGAGTAGAATTTATTTTTTCTAACATTCGACGTGCAGGATTTAGGTTACACACATTGGTAACTCAGCCTTATCGGGGAAAAGAGTGTTTATAAATGTATTTTTGTCTGCCGAAATGGCTTGACTTTGCCCGCAACCGGCCTACTTTCATGAGTATTCATATTGATTGCAAGCCATCGAAGGCACTCGTTCGGAGTCTACGCTTACCTGCTGTCATTTGCTACCATGAAAATTTGGAGCAACTTTGATGGCTTACCTTGTCAAGGAATTTGATATCGTATAGTTAGCAACTCCGTGATGGGTTACTATTAGTTTAATCAAATATAGGTACAGATATTCCCAGTAATAATGGACACAGCATCTGATTCAAAATCCGAACCTCCGTCGACCGAGCGGGGTTTTCTAGCGTGGTTGAAATCTTTTATACGTTTTCGTGGTGGGCCGGATACCACTGAAGAACTCGAAAACGAAATTCAGGAATTACTTGAAGAAGGCGAAGAGCAGGGCTTGATAACCCGCCAGGAAGAGCGGTTAATCAGTTCTATTTTCGATTTTCGGGGGACTCTGGCTTCAGAGATCATGACTCCTTCTGCTGAGATAGTGTGTGCGGAGGAAAATGCTACTGTGGAAGAGCTGGTGGCCATGATCAATGAAGAGGGATACACTCGCATCCCTGTATACAAAGAAACCCATGACCATGTGATCGGGATTCTCCATGCCAAGGATCTGCTTAGGATATGCGCCGGTAACGTGGGTATCGACTTTGCGATCAAAGATTATTTGAATCCTCCTCTGTTTGTCCAGGAGTCTAAACCCATAACTGAGCTGCTTCGCGACTTTCAAACAAAAAAAAATCACATGGCATTGGTTGTTGATGAGTTTGGCGGCGTGCGTGGGCTCATTACTTTAGAAGATGTTATTGAAGAAATCGTTGGTGAAATAGATGACGAGCATGACCAGGAAGAGAGTGAACTCCGGATTGTCGATGAGCAAACCATAATTGTCGATGCCAAGATCGATATAGAGGAAGTCGAGTCCCACTTTTCCATTACCCTGCCGGAAGGACCGTATGAGTCTGTGGGTGGGTTTGTCATTCATCAGCTCGGCAGAGTACCTGAAGTGGGGACCCTGATAGTGTATGAATCATTGCATCTTAAAGTGCTGAGTGCTGATAAGCGACGGGTTAAAACCATCAGGGTTACCCAAAAAGAGATTGTAGAGCAGGATGACTAAGCTTCCACAACGTGTCTTCCTTGTCTACGGGTTCCTGACGCCGCTGTTGCTCGGCCTTGCAATGCCGGGTCGGGTCGGTTTCTGGCCACTGCTTTTCGTAGCCTTGGCTCCTTTGCTGCACGTCTGTCTCTTTCTGCCACCTAAAAAAAGCTGTCTGCTTGGTTTTGCTGCTGGTTTTTTGTATCACCTCTTCCTGCTGTATTGGATTGTCATCGTGGTCGGCCGTTACGGTGGCTTGCCCCTCTATCTTTCATTCGCGGCACTCGTCCTGCTTGCCCTGTACATGAGCTTTTTCTGGGGCTTATTCTGCTTGTTACTCAGTATCTTTGCCGGTCGTTCCTGGCACAGGGAGCGCTCTATTTCAACCCTGGTATGGCTTGCACCGGTGCTTTGGGTGGCTCTTGATTATCTGCGCAGTTTTTTGTTCAGTGGATTTCCCTGGATGGACATAGGCTATGGGCTCTACTCACAACCCCGCCTGATTCAAGCCGCAGATCTGGGTGGGCACCATGCCGTAAGCTTTGCTCTATTGCTCAGCAACAGTTTACTTGTCGCCATTATCGACCGGCAGCGCTCGAATGTACGGTGGAATATCCGAATGGAGAGGCGGCTGCTGCTGCTGGCCTGCGGCTTTCTCGTTTTTATTTTTGGCTATTCCTTTCTCCGCTACGATGTCGTGAGTAGGGCTGTCTCGCGTGGACTGCACTCAAAAATTGCTGTGGTGCAGGGCAATGTCAACCAAGCTGAAAAATGGACTCCCGAAAAAAAAGAGCAGACAGTGGCCACCTATGTTCGACTCGCTGAGGAGGTTCTTGATCAGCGGGACACAGAGCTTGTTGTCTGGCCGGAAACCGCGTTGCCTTTTTATCTGCAAAGTGATCCTTTGGCGTCCAGGATTGCTCAATTCGTCATCGCCAACAATATCTGGCTGTTAACCGGTACGCCTGCCTATACTATCACGGGTACCCACCCGGACGGACGCCGGGATGTTGATTATTTCAATGCCGCAGTGTTGATTGATGCTGGAGGCCGACTGGCTGGGCAGTACCAAAAACAGCACCTTGTGCCGTTTGGTGAATATGTTCCCCTGAAAAAATATATGCCGTTTCTGTCCCCACTGGTGGTCAGTGTCGGTGATTTTACTGCTGGGCAATCCAGTGCGCCTCTTGTTATGGGAAAAATACGAATGGGTGTACTGGTTTGTTTTGAATCAATTTTTCCCGAAATTGCCAGAGCAAGCACTGGTGCAGGGGCCAATCTGTTGGCGAATTTGACCAACGATGCCTGGTATGGAAGATCAAGTGCGCCCTATCAATCCATGGCTATGTCGGTTTTTCGAGCGGTTGAGAACAAACGTTCATTGGTACGGGCTGCCAATACCGGTATCAGCGGATTTGTTGATCCTGTTGGTAATATAATCAAGAGCACGGAACTGTTTGTGCCGACAGCACTTGCCCGCCAGGTTCCTTTATGGGAAGAAGAAACGATTTTTACCCGAAATGGTTACCTCTTCGGTGCCTGTTGTCTTTGCGGCGTCGTTGCTATTTTTCTGTTTCGAAGACGGGGTGCGTAATGTTTGGGGGCCGTATTTGTGTGGGCTGGGAGTTTTTTTTTCATAAGAGGCTGGAAATCTTGCTTTCCCCACTTGAGACTTATGAGCTAACTGTATAGTATACGGCGCTTGTTCCGTGAGCCGGGATTTTTCATGAACATTGTGAGGGTTTTGAAACGCTATGTGACTTTGTTTAACATCCGGAAACGGTATATAACTGAACAAGTTGACACAATGTTCATGAAAAATTCGGGTTAGAAGTAATTTTTTTTTCTAAAGAGGTATACCATGGCGGAAATCAGTGAATCTGCAGATTCCAGACAATTGCTCAATCAACTCAAGGGTAAAATGCTTGCGCTGAAGGAGCATCTTTGACTTAGATAACAAGAAAGAACAGGTCGAACTGCTGGAGCGGCAGACCCTTACGCCCAATTTTTGGAATGATCAGGCAACCGCCAAGAAGGTGCAGCGACAGCTCGGCCAGCTGCAGGAGGTTATCAACTCCTGGGAAAAGAGCTACAACGATCTCGAAGAAACGGAAATGTTGCTGGATATGGCCGTAGAAGAGGGGGATGGTGAGACCTACGAGGAAGTAGTTTCCACTCTGGCTTTATTACAAGAGCGGATTGACCTGGTTGAACTGGAGTGCATGTTCGGCGGCGAGTACGACGGCGGCAACGGTATTATCACTATCCATGCCGGCGCCGGCGGTACTGAGGCCCAGGACTGGGTCGGCATATTGTTGCGCATGTATCTTCGCTGGGCAGAAGATAAAGGCTTTAAAACCGATATTCTCGATCTGCTTCCTGGTGATGAAGCAGGCACCAAAAGTGTTACCATTCTTGTCCAAGGGAAATATGCCTATGGCTACCTGCGCTCAGAAATAGGGATTCATCGTTTGGTGCGGATTTCGCCCTTTGATGCCAGCGGGAGAAGGCATACCTCGTTTGCTTCGGTCATGGTTTTGCCCGAGCTGGATGATGATGTGGAAGTGAATATTCAGGACAAGGACATTCGTATCGATACCTATCGGGCCAGTGGTGCCGGTGGACAGCATGTCAATAAAACAGATTCTGCCATCAGGATTACCCATCTGGAAAGTGGTATTGTTGTGCAGTGTCAGAATGAGCGTTCTCAACACCGCAACAAAGACATGGCCATGAAAATGCTGATGGCCCGCCTTATGGAAAAGGAGCGGGAAGAGCAGGCCAAGCATCATGAAAATCTCCAGGGAGATAAAAAAGAAATAGCCTGGGGGTCTCAGATCCGCTCGTATGTCCTGCAGCCATACAGGTTGATAAAGGACCATCGAACCAATTGCGAAGAGGGGAATGTGGATGCTGTGTTGGATGGAAAGCTTGATCGTTTTATCAAAGCCTATCTGCTGTGGCAGCCGTAAATGATCTTTTTAAGGAGGTGCCCGTAATTACGTTGGGCAATATCGCACTCCTCTTTAGGGTAGGTTTGGGTGAACTTATTGAATGAAGCCGCAGGTGTAGTTGTGCTACGTTAGGGGCTTTGTGATTGAAGAACAGTCAACTATGAGCTGAAGATGCAATGCGAGATGTTCACGTTATTTGTGGGCAACTCCTGAGGCGGGGAAAACGAAAATTTAAGCTGAGGAGTCGGTTCCCGAGTATACCATGAATCTTACAATCCGGCAGCAGCAGGAAGAGTTGGAGAAGCGTATTCTCTCCCCTCGTGCCTGCCTGAGCACCCAGTCCCGAGGTCGTTTTTCTTCGCGGCAGAAGCATCAGCCATGTGAGCTGCGCACCGCTTTTCAGCGTGATCGTGATCGTATTATTCATTGCAAGACATTTCGCCGGTTGAAACATAAAACCCAGGTCTTTCTGGCCCCTGCCGGCGATCATTATCGCACCCGACTTACCCACGTGCTGGAGGTGTCGCAGATCGCACGGACCATGGCTACCTGTCTGCGGCTTAATGAATATCTGGCGGAAGCTATTGCTCTGGGACATGACCTGGGGCATACTCCGTTTGGTCATGCCGGCGAATACAGTCTTAATCAACTGCACCCGAAAGGATTTAAACATTTTCAACAAAGCCTGCGTATTGTCGATTTTTTAGAAAATGACGGCCAGGGGTTAAATCTTACCTGGGAAGTTCGCAATGGTATTCTTAAGCACTCCAAGGGGTACGGGGACATATTGCCGGAGAATACCGGAGCCTTGGCAGCTACTCTGGAGGGGCAGCTGGTGCGGGTTGGTGATATTATGGCCTATGTCAACCATGACCTGGATGATGCCATGCGGGCGGACATGGTCAAAAACAGTGATCTTCCGGTGGCCCTACGAAAAGTGCTGGGAGAACGCTCTTCTCAGCGAATAAAGGCAATGGTGGGTGATTTGGTGAAAACCACCATTGATGCCGACGATGGGCACCTTCATTTAAGCGATGGCATGACGGAAACCATCAATGAACTGCGTAACTTTCTCTATGAGAATGTGTATCGGAACTGGCGGGTTCATGATGAGTTTGAAAAGGCGCAGCGTATTATTCGGGACCTGTATGGATACTTTCTGCAACATGAGTTTCCTGTGCATGGAGCCGGAGCCTGTTGCCAATTGCGACAGCCGATATTTACCAAGGATGAAGAGACCAAGCGGCATCGAAAGGTATGTGATTTCATCGCAGGTATGACCGATCGTTATGCTCTTGGTCTGTATTCGCAGATTTTTATGCCCAAACCATGGAGTCTTCTTTAATCAGTGCGCTCATTGCATTGAATATGATTTTGAAAGAGCCGTGAGGCTTCTTCAGGCGCCTACTTCACTTGGGCTGAGACTCCTTTTTAATTTTTATTTTCGAATTACTTTTTTATTTGCATATTATACTCCGGTCACGAGCCGGTATGAGAAAACGATGGAAAAATCAACAACACAAGAAAACGAAAAGTACGACCTGCCAAAGGGCTATGAGTTTGATGAGGTAGAACAGCGCTGGTACAGCCGCTGGTTGCAGGAAAAAAGTTTTTCCGCAGCAATGGAGGAAGGCAAGGATGCTTTCTCCATCGTCATCCCCCCTCCTAATGTGACCGGTGTTCTGCATATCGGTCATGCGCTGAATAACACCCTGCAGGATATTCTTGTTCGCTATCACCGGATGAAAGGGGATAATACGCTTTGGGTGCCTGGAACCGATCATGCCGGGATTGCGACCCAAAATGTTGTTGAACGCCAGCTGGCAGCTGAAGAAACAACCCGTCATGCCCTTGGCCGGGAAAAATTTATCGAGCGGGTTTGGCAGTGGCGGGAAGAAAAAGGCGGTACCATCATCAACCAGTTGAAACGGATGGGAGCCTCCTGTGACTGGGACCGCGAACGTTTTACCATGGATGAGGGCCTTTCTAGTGCGGTGAGAGAGGTGTTTGTCCGTTTATACAAGGAAGGCCTTATCTACAAAGGGGATTATATTGTCAACTGGTGCCCTCGGTGCCACACTGCTCTGGCGGATGATGAAGTGGAGCATGATCCCACCGACGGCAAGCTCTATCATGTTCGCTACCCCTATGCTGACGGCTCCGGACATGTAGTGGTAGCAACCACTCGCCCGGAGACCATGCTCGGCGATACGGCCGTAGCCGTTCATCCGGAAGACGAGCGCTATCAGGGACTTGAGAAGATTGGCATTGCCTTGCCGCTGACAGACCGAATTCTTCCTGTGGTGCTCGACCACCATGTACAGCGCGAGTTTGGGACCGGTGCCCTCAAGGTAACCCCGTCCCATGATCGTGATGACTATGAAATTGGGTTGCGCCATAATCTTGATCGCCTCAAGGTGATGGATGATAAAGGGGTCATGAACGAAGCAGCCGGTGCCTATGCCGGGCTTGATCGTTTTGATTGTCGCAAGCGTATCGTTGCTGATTTGGAGGCCCAGGGCTATCTCGTAAAAATAGAAGACTATCAGCACGCAGTGGGCAAATGTTACCGCTGCAACACCGTGGTCGAGCCCACCACGTCTAAGCAGTGGTTTGTCTCTGTACGTCCATTGGCCGACAAGGCAGTTGGTGCAGTGCAGGAGGGACGGATGAAGATCCATCCTCCCACCTGGAACAAGACGTTTTATTCGTGGATGGATAACATCCGTGACTGGTGTATTTCCAGACAGATATGGTGGGGACACCGGATACCGGCATGGACCTGTGAGGATTGCGGCGAGGTGATGGTGGAGGTGGAAGACCCCACAACCTGTACCAAGTGCGGCAGCAGCAAGCTCAAGCAGGAAACCGATGTGCTGGACACCTGGTTCAGTTCAGCGCTGTGGCCTTTCTCCACTCTCGGCTGGCCGGAACAGACCAAAGAGTTGGCAACTTTTTATCCTACCTCTGTGCTGATTACCAGTTTTGATATCCTTTTCTTCTGGGTAGCGCGGATGATGATGATGGGGCTCCATTTTATGGATGAGGTACCTTTTCATGATGTCTATCTCCATGCGTTGGTGCGGGATAAAGACGGTAAAAAGATGTCCAAATCTACCGGAAACGTCATCGACCCCCTGGTGACAATCGGCCAGTATGGGACAGATGCTTTTCGTTTTACCTTGACCGCCTTTGCAGCACAAGGCAGGGAAATCCGGATGGATGAAGAGCGGGTGGATGGCTATCGGCGCTTCATCAATAAGCTCTGGAATGCTGCCCGTTTTGCGCAGATGCATATTAAGGACGAAGATCCTGCCATTACCGAAGTAACACAGCGGCCGCAAGAGCTTGACCTGGCGCATCGCTGGATACTGAGCAGGACCAATGCCACCATTGTCCAGGTACGTGATGCCCTGGATGGATTTCGTTTTAATGAAGTTGCCTCTACCATTTATCAGTTTATCTGGCATGAATTCTGTGACTGGTATCTGGAGTGGATCAAGGCAGACCTGTACGGTGAGGATCCTCAGCAGCGGAAGAATGCTAAAGGGGTATTGTTGAGTGTCCTGGAAAACATTTTAAAGCTCATGCACCCTGTATCGCCTTTTGTTACAGAGGAGATATGGAGCCAGTTGCCGGGTGAGCGCACCACCATCATGACCCAGCCTTTCCCAGCTGTGAATCAGGCGTGGGAGGATGCTGCTGCCGAGCAGGACATGGGGCTGCTGATGGATGTTATCTCCGGTTTACGAACCATACGTACTGAGGCGGAACTGCATCCGACTGCCAAGGTTGAGGCAACGGTTATCTGTGCGGATGAGAACAAAAGGTCGGTGATAGAGGAATTTGCCGCTGGTATTGAGGCAATGGTTCGAGCCAAAAGCCTTACCGTCGTAGCCCAGGGGAAGGTTCCTGATGATGCCGGTCACGCCATGGTGCAGGATGTGGAGTTGGTTATTTCGCTGAGTGGACTTATTGACGTGGATGCAGAGCTGGAAAAACTGAACAGGGAACAGGGAAAACTGGAAAAGGAGCTCAAACGGGTAACCGGTAAGCTCAACAACGAGAAGTTTCTCAATAATGCGCCGCCGGAAATCGTTGCCAAGGAAAAGGGGATCGAAGCTGAACTGGTGGCCCGTTTGGAGAAAAACCAGGAATCAAGCCAACGTTTACAGAAACTACGCTGATATGGATGCTTACTTATTGGACCCTCTGCTGGATAGGTTTATCCATGAGGACTTAGAACACGGTGATATCACCACCGATGCGATTTTTACCGATAAAGACCAATCGCACGCCTATTTTACAGCCCGTGAGCCACTGGTTGCTGCCGGTATGGCAAAGGTGGCTTGGCCGATTTTTTCCAAGCTGAACCCTAAAACCACCTATGGTCGTGTTCTTCAGGACGGCAAACACGCCGATAAAGGCGATATCCTGTTGGAACTAATAGGCCCGACCCGGGCGCTGCTGCGAGGTGAGCGGGTTGCGTTGAATCTGGTGCAGCGGCTATGCGGCATAGCGACCCTGACAGCAGCCTTTGTTGCCGCTATCGATGGGTTGGATGTGAAGATCGTGGATACCCGAAAAACAACTCCAGGGCTGCGGATGCTTGAAAAGTATGCGGTCCGGGTCGGAGGGGGGAGTAATCATCGTTTTAGTCTCAGCGACGGAGTTATGATCAAGGATAACCATATTGCCGCCTGTGGCTCGATTACCGATGCGGTTAAGCGGGTACGACGCCAAGTCCCACATACCATAAATATCGAGGTGGAAACCGATACCATGGCACAAGTGGAAGAGTGTCTCGCCTGTCGTGTCGGGGTGATTATGTTGGACAATATGGATACTAAGACCATGGAGGAGGCGGTCAAGTTGATTGACGGCAGGGCTGTTATCGAAGCCTCCGGTGGCGTTAGCTTGGATACCGTTCGGGCAATCGCTGAAACCGGCGTGGACGTAATTTCTGTTGGTGGGTTGACCCATTCAGCTCCTGCCTGTGATATTGGCATGGACTGGTGCTAAATTATCAACTGAAAGTTACTCGTTACCAAAGGGCATTTTCCGGATAAGCTGATGAAAAAAAGGTTGTTTGTTGCCTTGGATTTGCCGGAATCGATCACGGCCAGGATAGAATCGCTTTGTAGCGGTTTGCCCTCTGCACGCTGGATAACACCCGAGCAACTGCACCTGACACTTTGTTTTATCGGCGAGGTGGAGGGGGCTGCCTTTCACGATATCCGGGAGGAACTTTCACACGTCATCACAGAACCTTTTTCCATGCGTTTGGATGGGATGGGTTTTTTCCCTCCCCGGGGAAAACCGAGAGTGGTTTGGGTGGGAGTGGAGAAGAATGAACAACTCCACCTGCTGCATCAGAAAATATATACCTGTTTGACCCGAGCAGGGGTAAAGTTGGAGAAAAGAAAATTTGCTCCGCATATCACTATTGCTCGCTTGAAAAACACGCCGGTAAGCAAGGTGGCTCGTTATCTGGAAGAGTATGGCTTATTTTGTACGGAGCCTTTTGAGGTGAATAATTTTAGGTTGTATTCGAGTATGCTCGGGCGGCAGGGGGCTGTGCATAACATTGAGCAGGAATATGGGTTGTTGTGAGTAGGGGGAAAGGATAAGTTATAAAAAAAGCGGAACCCAAAAGTTCCGCTTTTTTTGTTAAGCAATTCGGTTTTCCGGAAATTATTTCCGTTTTTTCCGAATAATACCTGTCAGGCCGATGAGGCCGGTACCAAAAAGAAGCATGGTGGTTGGTTCGGGTACAGCATTATTATTAGGATTAAAACCGGAAAAATGTGAAATTTCTAATCCTCCATTTCCCCCTATTCCATTTATATTATTATCTTGCCCCCATTGCCACATATCATATGTGCTCCAAGATCCGGTCGCTTGAGGGCCAGGAACTAACTGATATAACGAATAATAATTCCCTGCCTTTACAGAATAAATTTCAATCGTAGTTGTAGGGGCGGGGAGAGCTGTCCACGTACCAGTCCTAGACTGAAGAGCTTCGGGGACATCACCGCCATCAGGTCCTGTATATGTACCTAGGATATTACCATCGGTTTCATTTGTAGTGGTGTAGCTCACAGTAGCCTGAGTGAGATCTGTGGTGATGCCGACGGATTGAAGGTTTACCTCCACTTGGTCTAAAAAATTGAGAGTATCGTTTCCTTGAAATGTCCCCAAGTAATTACCGCTATTTGTATACCATCCATACGAGGAGCCATTAGGGAAAGTGTCAGTATATGTGTTTGGTGCCGTTTCATTTAAAATTGGGGTTGCATTGACCACGACTACCAATCCGAATATTACCAATGGTATTATTAATACATTTTTCACATAATCCTCCATAAGGGTTAAAATTTTTCTTAAATATTTCCTGACAGATATGCATAAATAGGGCCACTATCTTTAAAGTTGAAAAAGCATTGAATTTGCAATGGTTACCGCGAATAACGTCACTGTCAATCAATCTCCAACTATAGCTTAAATTCCATTTTCCGGAAAAACTGTTCGTTATGTTGAATGAAAAGTTCCAATAGACCAAGGATTTCTTTCAAACAAAAATACTCCACAAGTGGCCCTGCACCAGTAAAGTGGTGTCCTAGTTTATACAAGTTACTCTTGCTTAAACTGTCAAATTTACCCAGAAAAGGAATCGGCTCAGAATATTGAACTGGGATCCCGTTTGAATGTGTCTGATAATTTTGAACTTAACAATGACCAAACATGACAACAGGAATTGAGCATTTAGGCACTTTTGAAAATTCAATAATGTTCATATCTTTTGATGCTAAATACAGCGTTTTAAATTTTTGATGTTTCCAGGTTATGTTCAATAGTCATTTATGGAAGTTTGTTAGGGGCGCTGTAAGTTCCTACGACAGCATCGTTCAGTGCGGATAGAGATTTCCACTGCTAATGAGAATGAATAGACAGGCCCAACGATTTTACCTTCCTGTTTGTATGAACTTTGCCGAGTTTCGAGAGCTGATTTAGAATCCGCCTATTGTCAGGTAAAAGGGGGTAATAGAACATTGGTTGAAATTTCAGTAAATTTGGGGAAGTTGGTGATGCTGTTCTGGTCTTTTTTTGTGCACGTCCATAGTAGAGATTGGTCCAATAATTGGCTCACATCTCGCTGTAGAAAATGGGGAGTTTGTTGATGAGTTTCAATGGATTAGGGTTTTGTTATTTTGATGGTGTGCCAGTTTGACCTGTGTTGATGTTAATCCGTTTTTCTGGGGGGCGGGTATCGAGGAAATGTTCAAGAGTGATATTTATGTTTGTTTAACTGGTCAGGTAAAATTAAAAGGAACAGGACTTTCTAAATTACTATATAAAAAAACATTTTTTATTGTTATAGAAGCAAAGTCGAGAATAGAATGCAATCTATACATAGTATCATTGTATTTGGGAGAAAAAAAAGGGTCACAGCAAATACTGTGACCCTTTTGAATGTCTGGAGGCGACGAGCGGATTTGAACCGCTGAATAATGGTTTTGCAGACCACTGCCTTACCGCTTGGCTACGTCGCCGTTAGAAAGTGCGACATCTTATACCACAGATAAAAATTTTGACAAGAGGAAATTGCATTTATGGGAACAACACTTTGGGCATTGGTGCAGGACCACGAAGAGGAACTGCAGGAGCTGCAGGAACGGATTGGCTATCAATTCCGTGACCTGCAGCTCCTGCAGCTCTCTCTCGTGCACAGCTCCTATGCATTTGAACGACTGGATGATAAGCGGCATAACGAAACCCTTGAATTTTTAGGCGATGCTGTGCTTGATTTAACGGTGGGCTATATCCTGTACACCAGCTTCCCGGATTTACGGGAAGGGAAATTGACCAGGATCCGTTCCGCACTGGTCAATGAAGGCGGACTTGCCCACATGGCAAGAGGGATTGAACTGGGAAAATACCTTTTGCTGGGGCGTGGGGAAAATGCCTCCAAAGGAAGAGAAAAACCATCCATCCTTTCCTGTGCCTACGAGGCCGTGGTTGGAGCACTTTTTCTTGACGGTGGCTATGATGCTGCCCTGGACTTTGTACGGCGTTTTTTTGAGCCGCACATTGCTAAACGCGGTGACCATCTTATTACTGCCGATGCCAAGAGCTCTCTTCAGGAATTTCTCCAGGAACAGTATAATGAAGGGCCGGAGTATGTGCTGAAAAACGAAGAAGGCCCTGCCCATGCACGCCAGTTCTCCATTGCCGCCTGTTTTCAGGGGAATGAGCTTGGGCTTGGAAAGGCTTCAAGCAAAAAAGAAGCTGAACAGCAGGCTGCCCGGGTTGCACTGGAGCAGTTGCAGCAGGATAAAGAAGACGATTAGGTAACCGTTCAGCAGCACCCCACGGAGTCTGCGCTTACCTCTGCGCACGATCAGGCTGGACAACTTAGCTTTACGCTAGTTACCCAGCCTGCCTGCACGCATCCGGAGCACTGCTGAACTGTTACAGATCAGGCTCAGGCGAGGGCGTTTGTTATTCGCTGACGTTAGACGACAAGTAGATTTCTCCAAGAGAGCATCCCTTTTATTTCTAAGCGCATATGGCTTCTATTATCCCGATTTTCATACCCCATGAAGGGTGCCCCCATAGCTGCATTTTTTGTAATCAAAATTCTATCAGCGGTAGAAGTGCCAAACGGGTAACACCCGCAGAGATAACGGAAACTATAGAAACCTGGCTGGATCGGTATTTGGCAAAACAGGCGCATCCCGTCCAGGTCGCTTTTTACGGCGGGAGCTTTACCGGTCTTGAACCACTGCGCCAGCAGGAATTACTCGGAGCGGTTACACCTTTTATGGATCAGGGCAGGGTGCAGCAGATACGGCTTTCTACCCGTCCTGATTATATCGATCAGGACAAGCTCGACCTGTTGAACATGTTCAAGGTAGATATTGTCGAGCTTGGAGTGCAGTCACTTGATGATACTGTCCTTAGGTATTCAGGGCGCGGCCATAGCACACAAGATGTGTATAGGGCCGTGGACTTGTTGCAACGGGGGGCGTTTCAGGTAGGGATGCAGTTAATGCTTGGCTTGCCGGGTCAAACGTTTCGTTCGCTGCGACGGACAGTTGCGCAAACGATCCAGTTGCAGCCTGATTTTGTTCGTATTTATCCCGTGTTGGTGGTGAAGGGAAGTGGCCTGGAAAAGGCTTGGCAAAAAGGTATATACACCCCGCTCTCACTTGGTAAGGCTGTTTTGCAGGCAGCATATATGAAAAAAAACTTTGATCGTGAGGGCATCCGGGTTATACGCATGGGTCTGCAGCCGGGAGATTCTTTAGAGCGTTCTCTGCTGGCTGGTCCCTATCATCCCTCTTTTGGAGAGATGGTTTTGAGCCGGTTAATGCTTAAACAGACAAGGATGCTCTTGCAAGGGCAGAAAGAATCATGTCCTACACTCATCATCAATAGTAAAGATATGTCTATTTTTAAAGGGATACGGTCTGCCAATATGTACCGGCTGTCGGAACTGGGTTTGTTGGACTGTTTTGCATTGCGAACCGATGACAGTCAGGCCCGCTACCAGGTTACCCTGAGAAATAACTAAAGAGAAAGACGAGATAACGATGCTCAGTGTCAATGACTTAAACCTCCAGTATGGAAGTAAGCATATTTTTCGCGATGTAGCGGTCCAGGTGCATACTGGTGATCGTATAGGACTGGCAGGTGTAAACGGTACCGGTAAATCGACTCTGTTAAAAATTATGTGCGGCGAACAGGAGACCGATCCTGGAACTGTGTCGCGTGCTTCATGGTTTTCGGTGGCATATTTACCGCAAGAAGTGACCCTTGACCTTGGTTCGCGAACCCTTTTTGAGGAGGCAGAGTCTGCCTTTGATGATGTCCTTGCCCAGCAGGAAGAGCTTGATCAAATCAGTGAAGAACTTTCCCTGTTAGAGCAAGGGAGTGACGCTCTCGAACCTCTGTTGACCCGCCAGGGTGAACTGCAGCATGCACTTGAAGGGTGCGACGTGTTTCGTATCCGTCCCCAGATTGAACGGATTTTGGGTGGGTTGGGGTTTAAAAATGAGGATTTTGAAAAACCGGCCGCCAGTTTTTCCGGTGGCTGGATTATGCGGTTGCTGTTGGCCAAACTGTTGTTGAGAAAACCATCCCTGTTGCTTTTAGATGAACCCACTAATCACCTGGACCTGGACTCCCTGACGTGGCTGGAAAATTTTCTGCAGCAATACCAGGGGGCATTGGTCATTATTTCCCATGACCGGATTTTTCTAGATCGGTTAACATCCACCACCTGGGAGTTAAGCCTGGGGAAGCTCACCGTTTACCGCGGCAATTATTCCCATTATCTGGTGGAAAAAGAACAACGCCTGGAGCTTGAGCGGGCTGCGTATAATAACCAGCAGGCCATGATTAAACAGACCGAGCGTTTTATCACTCGTTTTCGCTCTAAGTCCACCAAGGCTAAGCAAGTACAGAGCAGGGTCAAGCAGCTGGAAAAAATAGAGCGGATTGAGCTCTCAGAGACCGACCGGTCCGTTGCTTTTTCTTTCCCTCCTGCAGCCCCTTCCGGGCGAGATGTATTGACAGTGGAAGGAGTGAGCAAGGCCTTTGCCGGGAAACAGGTCCTTTCGAATGTTTCTCTTTCTCTGCAGCGGGGCGATAAGCTGGCTGTAGTCGGTGTCAATGGGGCAGGAAAAACAACCCTTTTAAAAATGCTTGCCGAAGTGGAGCCTGCTGAAGGCACCATCAAGCAGGGACATAATGTGGTTTTGACCTATTTCGGTCAGCACCAGGCCCAGGAACTTTCCGGTGAAATAAGTATTCTCGATACTGTTTACCATGCGGCGGTGGACATGACTGTCACCCAGGTTCGATCACTGTTAGGGACCTTTCTCTTCACCGGCGATGAAGTCGAGAAAAAAGTGCAGGTACTTTCCGGTGGCGAAAAATCACGGGTGGCGCTGGCAAAGATGCTGGTTCGTCCTGCTAACCTGATGCTGCTTGATGAGCCGACCAACCATTTGGATATCAGCTCTCAGGAAGTGCTGCAGGAGGCAATGGCCCAGTATGAGGGGACCATTGTGGTGGTCTCCCATAATCGATTTTTTGTCAATTCATTTGTTAATAAAGTACTGGAGATACGAGACGGTAAAGCAACTATCTACGAGGGCAATGTTGATGAGTATCTGGCTCAGCGACAGAAAGAACAAGAGGCCCTTGCCGATAATCCAGGAACCGCCGGTAAGCAGAACGCCCAGCAGGTGATCGCAGAAGATGAGGCAAAGCGGATAGACAAGAAAGAACACCGCAGGCAAAGGGCAAAAGAGCGGGAGCAGCTCAATAAAAAAATTGGTCCTTGGAAAAAGAAAAATCAGGATGCTGAAAAAGAAATTGAAAAACATGAGACCCGCAAAGGTGAACTGGAGGAGTTGATGGCAGACCCGGAACTCTATGCACAAAAAGAAGCCTGGGCAGAAGTCAGTAAAGAGTATACCCAGGTCGAACGTTACCTGGAGCGGGCCTATCTTAAATGGGAAGAAGCCCAGGCAGCCATAGAGGCTATTGAAAAAGAACTGTAACCCAAAGATAAGCAATGAAAAATTCCATGGGGAAAATGTAATGAATAAACGAATTGGGATAATCCTGGTGGTGGTCGCGGTAGTGGCAGCCGCCGGATTTTATGTGTTAAATGTTTCTAAAAAAGAAGATGCCGGGTCTTACGCAGCTTTTTTGCCACAGGACACATTGGCCACAGTGAGTCTTACCCATTTGAATAAAATCAGCGATACGTTTGCGGATTCCCCCCTTGGGCATCTTCTTGCAAAGGAAACCATGGGCGGTATCCTGAACGAACTGCAGGTGGACGGGCAGGCTGTTGCAACCTATGACAAGACGTATGATGATATGGTGGCGTTGATGAACAACCCTGCCTTTCTTTCTGTTTTTGGAGATGACACGGCCCTGGCTGTACTTTCCCCGGATCTTGCTCGCTTAAAAGGCGAGCCTCAACGTGAAATTGAACGATCTATGGTTGTTTTTGCAACAACAGCCGTGTCCGGCGCACTGGACTCATTTGCAAAACTCATTATGAGCGACACCGTCACCACGGAAGTAATCGACAATCTCACCCTGACCAAGATAGAGGTAAGTGATGGTGAAATTATTTACGGGGTCGCGGCAAAGGGGACGGTCCTGCTTTCGTATGCTCCGCAAACCATACTCGCCTGTCTGACAGCTGCAGAATCTGAGGTAACACTGGAAAATGCAGCGTCTTTCCTGGCGGCAAAACAGTATTGGCAAAGTATTGAAGCTGAGACTGTTTACAGCAGGATGTTCGTCAATAGTGATGCACTCATGAGCCTGCTGGCAAGAGCAGAAGAAGACGAAATCAGTAGTATAGCCAAGTACCTGGAAGGCATAACCTATTTTTCCTCATTAACCTACCAGCTGGGGCAAGATCTTCACAGTGATAGCAGGGCGGGATTTGAGCCGGGAAAGCTGCATCCGGCATTGCAAGCTGCTCTTGAACAGCAGGTAGAAGCGAACACCTCTCTGAACTTACTCAACGAAAATACGCTTATCTACGATTGGTCTTCTTCGCTTTCAGCGGAGGTGATGCTGCACTCATTTGCTGCTGGTGATGAACAGGAACTTGATCAGTTCGAAACTGTTATTCAGCAGGAATTAGGATTGTCGTTTGCACAACTTTTACAGGCCATTGGCCCACAATATGGTTTTGTGGTCAATCAAATAGTCAACAGCGGTTTTTTCCCGCTACCCAAGGTGGTTGCCTTTGTAGAAGTGCGGGATAGTACACAGGCAACAGCTGTTTTTAATACCATACGGGAAAAAATTAACCAGACCGGTTTTGCAGAGGAAAAAACAGTGGAGGCAAACGGGCAGACGGTCTATTACTGGTCTGTTCTCCCGGGGGAAGCGACCCAGTTGGCCATGGTACTCACACCAACCATGTTGTATGCAGCCAATGGCAAGTCTGTCTTGGTCGATTTGTTGAATCAAGGTGGTGCTCTAACAATGATTGGGGCCCCGGTAGCAGCATCGCTTGGGGATGCATTAAAAAACCAGGTGGAAGCTGCAGGTCTTGGTACTTTTATAGTTTATCCTGCCCGGCTTGCAAATGAATTACAGGATGTTGCAGGATGGCTTGTTTCTACTCTGGCTGCAACCCAGGGAGTGTCTGCATCCAGACTAGGGGAGGAAATAATCAATCTGATGCTTGCCTATGAGGTGGTGGCTATGACCACCAAGCTGACTCCGGAACACGGCGATTGGCACTGTACCATTAAAAGCAAGCAACCAGTAGCTGCAACTGAAAACTGAGGCTGTTTGCAGTATACACTGAAAACAAGGTGTCGGTCGCTGGGTACGGCGGAAAAAGCTCTTGCCTAACCGATTGATTTCAGGGTATTGATGCTTCTTTGTGGCGTTGCAGGGCTTTGTTCGGGGCAAGAATACGTTTTAAATGAGAAAATTGATATTGGTCAAGCTGGTAAAGACCTATCCTCTTTAATGCGGCTTTGCAGGGCAAACAAGAGACCTGTGTCAGCGTTTTAACCTCAACCCTTATATAAACCGGCGGTTTAACCAGCTCTCTAAGGGCATGAAAGGAGGAAATGTGGTTTTTGATAACGAAACAAAACAATGGCTTTCCGGGAATGAAGCGATAGCTCAAGGAGCGTGGGAAGCTGGAATTACAGTTGCGTCCGGGTATCCGGGAACGCCATCTACAGAGATAATGGGTAATTTTGCTCGTTACGACGACGTTTATGCAGAATGGGCACCCAATGAAAAGGTTGGGCTGGAAGTGGCGATCGGTGCCTCTTTTGCCGGTGCACGTGCCCTTGCCACCATGAAGCATGTCGGGGTAAACGTGGCTGCCGATCCGCTCTTTACTGCAGCGTATACCGGTGTTCGGGGTGGCCTGGTCGTGCTCACCGCTGATGATCCGGAAATGCACAGTTCGCAAAACGAACAGGATAATCGGAACTATGCCTTTGCCGCCAAGTTGCCGATGCTGGAACCATCCGACCCTGCCGAGGCCAAGGCTATGGTCGGCCGTGCAGTTGAACTGAGCGAGCAACTGGATACTCCGGTTATGCTCCGTATCACCACCAGGATTGCCCATGTCAAAGGGGTGGTGGAAAAGGGAGAGCGGGTTGCTGTGCCTGAGCCTTCTATTGAAAAGGTTCCTGCCAAATTGGTGATGTTGCCGGGGAATGCCAGAGTTCGGCGACGCGAGGTGGAAAAGCGGATGGCCACTGCCCGCGAGATGGCGGAAAGCCTGCCGGAAAACAGAGTTGAAAAAGGAACAGGCCCGAGGGGATTTATTGCTGCCGGCACTTCCTATAATTACGTGAAGGAAGCCTTTCCCGATGCACCGGTCCTTAAGCTTGGTATGGTTTGGCCGTTGCCGGAAAAAATGATACGGACCTTTGCAGGCTCGGTTGAAGAGCTGATTATCGTCGAGGAACTGGATCCGTTTCTGGAGTTGCACATCAAGTCCATGGGCATTGACTGCCATGGTGAAGATATAATCCCCAATCAAGGGGAGTTGAATTCTTTTATTGTCAAGACGGCTGTTGAGCCGGAATCCGCCCCTGAAGTTTTTGAACCGGTGGAACTGCCCATGCGACCACCCAACATGTGTGCCGGGTGCCCGCATCGGGGTCTGTTTTATGGGTTGTCAAAGATGAAAGATGTCTTTGTGTCCGGTGATATTGGTTGTTACACCCTGGGCTTTCTGCCACCACTTTCCGCGATGGATGCGTGCGTCTGCATGGGGGCCTCAATAAGTATGGCCCATGGTATGGCAAAGGCGCTCGGCGAAAAAGGGGAAGGTAAACTGGTTGCTGTTATCGGTGATTCTACCTTTATGCATTCAGGCCTTACCGGGTTGTTAAATACCGTCTATAACAATTCGTATGCCACGGTCATTATCCTGGACAATCGAATCACTGCAATGACCGGTCACCAGCAAAATCCTGCTTCAGGAAAGAGCCTCACCGGCGAACCTGCAAGCGCAATCGATTTTGAACAACTTTGCTCGTCTCTGGGAGTGAAACGGATTACGGTGGTCAATCCCCATGATGTGGATGCCACTCGTAAGGTGCTCAAACAAGAAATTGCTTCTCCTGAGCCGTCGGTGGTCATCAGCCGAGCTCCGTGTATCTTGTTGCCGGAAGAGGTCAAGCGAAAGAAACCTACGTACTATACCAATCTTGACAATTGTACCGGTTGTACTGCCTGCGTACAGATGGGGTGTCCTGCTATAAGCTGGCATCCTCTGACTCCGGAAGAGGCTGTTGAACAAGGCTACCGGGAAAAACAGCGAGGGTATGCAGAGATAACCGAAGTGCAGTGTAATGGATGTGGGCAATGTGCGTGCGTGTGTAAGTTTGATGCGATCACCAGAAGGGAGGAAGACTAATGAAGCAAAGTGGTAATATACTCTTTTCCGGTGTTGGTGGTCAGGGGATTCTGCTGGCAAGTGAGCTAACCGCCTATGCACAGCTGGCAGAAGGCTATGACGTTAAAAAGAGCGAGGTTCATGGTATGGCGCAGCGCGGTGGATCCGTCGAGGCCCATCTTCGCTATGGGGCGCGGGTGTACTCGCCGCTCATTGATCCAGGTAGTGCCGACATCCTGGTTGCGTTTGAAATCTTAGAGGCTGCCCGTTATCTGCCCTACCTGCATAAGGACAGCGCTGTGGTGGTCAATACGCAGAAGATTCTGCCGCCGGCAGTCGCCCTGGGCAAGATGACCTATCCGGAAAATATACTCAAAGAACTCACCGATCGTCAGATTAATGTTGTCCCCATCGATGCCTTTGCCATTGCCGAAGAAGTGGGAGAGCTGCGCACGGTCAATGTAGCAATGGTCGGCGCAATGTCGAACTTTCTGGCGGTGGGCCCTGAGGTGTTTCTCAAGGTGATCGATACTACGGTGAAAGAGCAGTTTAGAGAGGTCAATAAAAAGGCATTTGAAGCAGGTAGAGCTGCGGTGTACGCATAATGTAGTAATGTAGTGTAGTTTGCTCATCAACTAACCTGGATTTCCTATGCACATCGTGTCGATTGATTTCATTGACACGATGTGCAAACGAAAAATCCGGATTGGGAAGCTGAAAGTTTAATTGTCTCGCAAAGGAAGAAATGAGGTTGAGTAATGATGTGGGTTGAAGAAGTAGAAACATTACCGCGTCCGGGATTGGAGTCCATCCAGTTGAAACGGCTGCAGAAACAGGTCCGACGTGTGTATGATACCGTGGCACCATATCGTAGCAAGATGGATGATGCCGGCGTCAAACCTGGCGATATCCAGTCGCTGAAGGACTTGCACGTACTCCCTTTTAATACCAAAGACGACCTGCGGGACAATTATCCTTTTGGCCTGTTTACGGTGCCTTTGGAGAAAGTGATACGGGTACATGCTTCTTCCGGTACCACCGGTCAGCCGACTGTGGTCGGCTATACCGAAGCTGATATTGAACTCTGGGCGTCGGTCATGTCCAGAGCGCTGGCAATGGCCGGGGTCACCCCTGGTGATATGGTGCATAATGCCTATGGGTATGGATTGTTCACCGGGGGCCTTGGAGCCCATTACGGTATTGAGGCGCTTGGTGCAACCGTAATCCCGGTGTCTGGAGGCAACTCAAAGCGCCAGATCACCATTATGCGTGATTTTGGGTCAACGGTATTGCTTTCGACACCCTCTTATGCACTTAACCTTGCCGATGCTATGGCAGATGTGGGTGTGTCGCCTTCAGAACTGAAACTTCGGGTGGGTATTCACGGTGCCGAGCCATGGAGTGAAAGCATGCGTGAAGAGGTTGAGCGTAAACTTGGCATCAGGGCTGTGGATATCTATGGTCTTTCCGAGATTATCGGGCCTGGAGTCGCCATGGAGTGCCTGCAGACAGACCGGGGCATGCACATTCTGGAAGATCATTTCCTGCCGGAAATAGTTGATCCCGAAACACTGCAGCCGCTTCCCTATGGCGAAGTGGGGGAACTTGTCTTTACGACCCTGACCAAAGAAGCGTTTCCGTTGATCCGCTATCGCACCAAGGATATTTCTCGCCTGATAGCAGAGCCATGTGCATGCGGTCGGACCCTGGTTCGCATGGAAAAAGTCATGGGCAGGACCGACGACATGTTGATAATCCGTGGTGTAAATGTCTTCCCGTCCCAGGTTGAGCACGTACTGGTGGGCATTGAAGGGGTTGAGCCTCATTATCAGATTGAGGTGAATCGCGAGGGCAGCCTTGATACAATGTCTATCCTGGTGGAAGTAAGCGAAAATATCTTTTCTGATGAGATAAGAGTTCTTGAAGGGCTGAGCAAGAAGATCCAGGCAGAAGTAAAAGATATGCTTGGCGTCACCTGTAAGGTTAAACTGGTTGAACCTCGAACCATAAAACGTTCAGAGGGGAAAGCACAGCGGGTCATAGATAATAGGAAGCTGTAACAGATGGGGTGGCTTCCTGGCCGTTCCAGTCTCTAAAAGCTGGAGGCCGCCATTGCATCAATTCCGGAGGGAAAAGAATGAGAGTAGAGCAGATCGCAGTTTTTCTTGAGAATAAATCAGGACGTCTTGCAGAAATCACACGGATTTTGGCGGAAAATGATATCAACATCAGGGCGCTGTCTGTTGCAGATACAGCAGACTTTGGTATCCTGCGGCTGATTGTCGACAAGGTAGATGCTGCAAAAAAATCCCTGCAGGAAGGCGGTTTTACAGTCGGTAAAACCAATGTTATTGCCGTTGAGGTGCCGGACCGGACCGGTGGACTGGCCAGTGTGCTCAAAACAGCCAACGAGGCAGGGCTGAATGTTGAGTACATGTATGCCTTTGTTAATAAAAGTGCTGAAGATGCCGTGCTTATTTTTCGTTTTGATGAGATGGATAAAGCCATTGAAGTATTGCAACAAGGAGGGTTTGTTTTACTCTCCGGCCCACAGATCTGCGCTTTATAATTTTATTCATCAGGACACGACAGGTAGCTGATAACGTACACTCTTAATTCTTTACGGTTATGACATTAGATCTCTTTTTTCAGTACCTGTTTGCCGGAATAACCTATGGCTCGATCTATGCCATCGTGGCCATAGGTTATAATATTATCTACAATACCACCGGGATTATCAATTTCGCTCAAGGGGAATTTGTCATGCTTGGCGGCATGATCGCCATCACCCTTTTGCCGTTAGTCCCGTTGCCGGTAGCCATTGCCCTAGCAGTTGGCATAACCATGCTCATTGGCGCCGTCATAGAGATTCTTTTCATTCGTTGGCTGGAAAGTCCATCCGTATTACGGCTGATTATCATTACCATCGGTATCTCCATCCTGCTCAGAGAAATAGCACTCCACATATGGGGCGAATCGATCAGAAGTTTACCCTATTTTTACGGCAACGAGATTACTACCTTTTCGGTCGGCTCGGTTCACCTGTCTCCACAAGTTCTGTGGGTGATCGCCACCTGCTCAGTTATGGTTGCAGGGCTCAGTTTGTTTTTTAAATTTACCCCAACCGGCCGTGAAATGCGGGCTTGTTCCGCCAACCGCACCGCTGCAATCCTTTGCGGTATCAGTACCCGCAACATGGTAACCCTTTCTTTTATGCTCAGTGCCGGGTTGGGTGCCCTTGCCGGGTGTGTGATGTCCCCCATTACGTATACTCAGTACGATTCGGGGACCGGCCTGGCGATTAAAGGGTTCACCGTCGCAATTTTGGGGGGGCTTGGTAACTCTATGGCAGCCGTTGCTGCTGGTCTATTGCTCGGTATAATTGAAGCGTTTTCTGTTTCAGTCGTTCCCCTGGCTTTTCAGGATGCCATCGCCAT
Source organism: Desulfogranum marinum (assembly GCF_016918565.1). Taxonomy (GTDB): domain Bacteria; phylum Desulfobacterota; class Desulfobulbia; order Desulfobulbales; family Desulfobulbaceae; genus Desulfogranum; species Desulfogranum marinum. The sequence goes on along the minus strand of NZ_JAFFQD010000010.1, from coordinate 93,299 downwards.
TACGTTGCTGCTCATTATTTTATTTGTAAAACCCCATGGGATATTTGGTTCCGGCGAAGCAGCGAGGTTGAAAGATTTTTGATGAAAAAGAAAAACAGTCTGAAAATTCTCAGCCTTTGTGGTTTTGTGATTGCCGTTCAATTGCTCACTCTGGTCACCGGCACCCAGTATTTTTTAACCCAGTTAACCATGTCAGCCTACTATGGTCTGGTGGTGATCGGGCTTGGTGTCCTCATGGGCTATGCCGGTCAAATATCCATTGGTCATGCCGGTTTTTTTGCTATTGGCGGTTACCTTTCCGCAGCACTGACCACGCATAACTTATTAGGTGTGGCCGAAAATCCACTGGTCAAATTGCTGGATCAGGTCGGTTTTTTGGCGATGTCCCAAGATATTTACGGCGACCAGTTGCTGACTGTTTCACCCTGGGCGGCATGCCTGATTGCTGTCGGAGCTGCGGGCCTTATTGCCCTTGTTTTGGGGGTGCCTGTGCTTAAGCTTAAAGGGCATTACCTGGCAATGGCAACCCTTGGATTCGGCACTATAATTTATCGCCTGCTGCTTGCGACACCTTATTTCGGAGAAGCGGATGGTATTTCTGATGTACCCTCTTTTACGATTCTGCCTGCTTTGGGATCGTTACCGCCCATTGTGATAAGCGGTGATTTCAGTTTGCGGGTGGTGAATTACTATGTGGCGTGGGGCGTGTTGATTATCGGCATGATTTTGCTGCTCAATCTTATTGATTCAAGGGTGGGCAGAGCTTTACGTTCGCTGCACAGTTCAGAAGAGGCCGCAGAAGCGGTGGGAGTCAATACTGCCGGATTTAAAGTGGGCGTTTTCGTCCTCAGCGCTATATTTGCTGCTTTTGCCGGTGTTTTTATCACCCATTATAACAGTGGGATCGGTCCTTCTGAAGCATCTGTGATGAAGTCAGTGCGGTATGTTGCCCTGGTAGCAGTGGGTGGGATGACCAATCTCTGGGGGATGCTGATCATGGGAGTTAGCCTGACCTTTCTCTCGTTGCGTGGCGTTTTTGGTTCCATGGATGATGCTGTCTTTGGCGTGATTCTTATCGGTGTGATGTTATTTGCACCCAATGGTGTACTGAGTGTCAGGGAATTTTTCGTTACCAGGAAAAAGGAAACTGCCGAATAAGGTTGGGACTATCTAGCCAGAATTTCTCATGAACATTGTGTCAACCTGTCAAATTACAAACAATTTTTATATGTTATACAAACTAAGATGAAGTTGAAAGTTTTTCACAATGTTGGCCAAAGGTCAGTCCATCCAGCACCATTTTCTTCAGTATTTTGGCAATGAATATAGGCGACTATGATTCATTACCAAAAACTTTGAACCTGGCGCTGCCTGAACTGATGAGAAATCCAGGCTAGGAGAGATAATGGAACGTATCGGTGAGCCAGCAGGTGCAGCTACCTATGCTTGAGCTGCAATCAATTCATAAAACGTTTGGTGGACTGCATGCTGTCAATGATGTGAGCTTCCGAGTGGATCCAGGAGCCATAAAAGCGGTGATCGGTCCCAACGGCGCCGGTAAAACAACGCTTTTTAACCTTATTGCCGGTAATCTGCCCCCCAGCGCAGGTGCTATTTATTTTCAAGGGAAAGCGATCCATGGCAAAAAACCGCATCAGATTGCGGGGCTTGGCATGTCCAGGACTTTTCAGAACATAAAACTCTTTCATGGCATGACTGCCCTTGAATGTGTGATGGTCGGGTGCCATTTACGCAGTAAAGCAGGTTTTATCGGCGGCATGCTGCACCTGCCAGGATCCAGAAAAGAGGAGCAGTGGATTAACAAACGCTCCATGGAGCTGTTGGAACTTCTTGAGATTGCCGAGTACGCAGATGTGGAAGCCACCAGCCTTGCCTTTGGCCAGCAGCGGGCTGTCGAACTTGCCAGGGCCCTTGCAAGTGAACCAAAACTCTTGTTGCTTGATGAACCTGCTGCCGGGCTGAATATCTATGAAACAGCTGAGGTCGCTCGCCTGATTACCAAAATTCGTGATATGGGGATCACCGTTCTGCTGGTTGAACATGACATGTCACTGGTGATGGAAATCTCTGATGAAATTGTTGTTCTCTGTTTTGGCGAAAAAATTGCCGAAGATGTACCGGCACAAATCCAAAAAAATCCAGAAGTGATCAGCATTTATTTGGGCGAAGATGAACAATGACGGTCTCGGCACAGTGGGATGTGGCCGCTGCAAAGGCTTGAGAAATCGGAAATGACAATATTTTCAGTGGTGGGGTAAGCAGCAGTCATGCTCAAAGTTCGAAACCTGGATGCGGGATATGGTAAGTTACGTGTTCTGAAGAATATCTCTTTGCATGTGGACAGTGGCGAAATTGTAACCATGATCGGGGCCAATGGTGCCGGGAAGACCACCTTGCTGCACACCATCATCGGCTTGGTCCGCGCTTCAGCAGGCAGTATTGAGTTTCAGGACCAGTGTTGTAACAAGATGGCTGCGCAAAAGATAGTGGCAGCCGGATGCGCCTTGGTTCCGGAGGGGCGTCAGGTTTTTGCATCGATGACCGTGGAGGAAAACCTCATCCTTGGCGGCTATGTCCTGGAGCGAAAAGAGGGCCGGGGTGCAGTGCTGCGCGAGATGCAGTGTCAATATGACCTGTTTCCGGTTCTTCGCGAGCGGAGTGAGCAACTCGCCGGAACCCTTTCCGGAGGGGAGCAGCAGATGCTGGCCATGGGGAGAGCACTCATGTCCCGTCCCCGCCTGGTGATGATGGATGAACCTTCAACCGGGCTGGCACCATTGATTGTTAAAGATATCTTTGCCGTTATTACCCGGCTTCGAGATGCGGGCAACACTGTTTTGCTGATAGAGCAGAATGCAAAAGCAGCGTTGGGAATTGCCGACAGGGGGTACGTCCTTGAGGTTGGAAAGGTAATTCTGCAAGGGCCTGCTGATGATCTGCTTGCCAATTCAGATGTGCAGCGGGCCTATCTTGGGAGAGAAAAAATAGCATAGTATGAGCGGGTGGTACATGGGGTGCCGACCAACGAGTTGGCCGGCAACAAGGGGGTTGCGTTATTAAGTGCGGAACAGGTACGGATCGAGGCTTTGGCGAGGTTGTATGTTCTTCGCTGAATAGTTACATTAATTCTAACTTTGTTTGATAAGCGTATGTATTGGGAACCGGAAAGAGAATGTATGGCACGGGAGGATTTGGAGCAATTGCAACTTGAGCGGTTGCAGTCGACCTTGTACAGGGTTGGAACCCATGTGCCGTTTTATCGCAAAAAATTTGAGGAACTCAAATTTAACTATGACGCTGTTCGTTCCCTAGACGATATCAGACAGCTGCCATTTACTGAAAAAGAGGATTTGCGCAGTAATTACCCCTACGGGCTGTTTGCAGTGCCCCTGCGTGATGTTGTGAGGGTACATTCCTCTTCGGGAACTACCGGCCTCGCCACTGTGGTTGGATATAGTCGCAATGATATCAAGACGTGGTCAAACCTGGTTGGCCGCGTTCTGACTGCGGCAGGGGTAACTCGAAACGATGTTATTCAGATTGCCTTTGGGTATGGTTTGTTTACCGGTGGGTTTGGTCTTCACTATGGTGCCGAGCACATTGGAGCATCGGTGATTCCAATTTCTGCCGGTAACACCAAACGACAAATCCAAATTATGCAGGATTTTAAAACCACCGCCTTGGTATGCACACCTTCGTATGCGCTGGTTATCGCAGATACGATGATGGAAATGGGGGTGAATCCCAATGGGTTGTCGCTGCGTTTCGGCCTTTTTGGTGGAGAGCCGTGGTCTGAGGCCATGCGTCAGGAAGTGCATGAAAAATTAGGCATTCTCGCCACAGACAACTATGGGTTATCTGAAGTCATGGGGCCGGGGGTAGCTGGAGAATGCCAGGAGTGCAACGGTCTTCACATCAATGAAGATCACTTTCTGCTTGAAGTTGTAGATCCTATTACCTTAGAGCCGGTCGCTCCCGGAGAAGTAGGGGAGTTGGTGATCACTACGTTGACCAAGGAAGCCTTTCCCATGATCCGTTATCGGACCAGGGATCTGACTCGATTTCTTTTAGAGCCGTGCCCCTGCGGGCGAACGATGAAAAGGATGGAGCGTGTTATTGGCCGTTCCGATGACATGCTTATTATAAAAGGAGTCAATGTTTTTCCAATCCAGATAGAAAAAGTACTGTTTGAGATAAAAGGAACTGAGCCCCATTATCAAATTATTGTTGAACGTGAAAATCACACCGATAAAGTCAGTGTTTTGGTAGAGGTTTCAGAAAATATATTTTTTGACGAGATGAAAAAGCAGCGTCAGATGGTTGACCATATCAAGGCGCGGCTTGCAGCAGAACTCGGGATAGGCGTGGATGTGAAACTGGTTGAAGAGAAAACCATTGAACGATCCATGGGCAAATCCAAGCGGGTGATTGATAAACGAAAACTCTAGGAGGCTACAATGGCTATTCGTTCTTCTGTCTTGTTTATGGTTATAGCGCTCACCATGTTTTTAGTACCGACTTTTTTAAGTGCTGCACCTGCCGAAGGCCTGAAAGGCTGGGAGGAAGAAGGTCAATATAATAGTTTGTACCATGTCTCTGAACTGGATCGGCTGAAGGGGGATATCAAAAAAATGATAGAAATTGTCCCTATGGAAGGAATGGATCCTGGGATTGGTCTTATTTTAAAAGATGGCGACGGTGATAAGGTGACTGTACACCTCGGGCCCAAGGCATTTTTAGGGAAAAACGTTGGCTTGAAACGTGGTGATCGTGTCAAAATTCGCGGTGCCTGGGCTGAAATTAACGGAGAAGATGTTTTTATGGCTTCCAAAATCAAGAAAGGTGATTATTTCTCCCTCAAGGTACGTTTAACTAAAAATGGCAAACCGTTCTGGAGCATGTCCCCCGAGGAATTGGCAAAGGAACGTGCTGCTGAATAGTCTCGTCGTAAGAGAGACTAATAACTCTCCGGCTCACCATTGATGGTTGCAGTTTTTTGCAGCCTCTTCATAGCCGGGAAATCAATTGTCGGTGCTGCTGAGGTAACCGGCAATTTTTTTATGAACAGGAGAACTACATGAAAGTGATTGTATCTGCTTTACTGGCCGGACTGGTCTTGACCGGTAATTCCTTTGCAGCCGATAAGGCGGTTGTACTTGAAACCGAGCAACAAAAATTAAGCTATGCCATGGGCTTGGACCTGGGCCAATATTTTCAGGGAATTGATGAAAAACTCGATCTGGAAATGCTCAGTCGCGGCATGTTTGACGCATATAATGGGAAGACACCACTTATTACTGCAGAGGAATCGGCAGTCATTCAACAGGACTTTGCTAAACGGCAGCAGGAAAAGCAGATAAAGAAAACAGTGGCCATGATTGAGAAAAATCAAAAGGCTGAAGAGGCGTTTTTAAAGGAAAATAAGGCCAAAGCAGGGGTGGTTGCGACCGAGAGCGGGTTGCAATACAAAATGCTGAAATCCGGAGAAGGAGCTAAGCCAACTGCTACCGATATGGTGAAAGTACACTATCAGGGAACACTGCTTGACGGAACAGAGTTCGACAGTTCCTATGAACGTAAACAACCTGCTGAATTTCAAGTAGACCAAGTGATACCAGGTTGGCAAGAAGCATTGCAATTAATGGCTGTTGGCTCAACCTATGAACTGTATATCCCGGCAAAACTTGCATATGGCGACCGTGGTGCACCTCCGGTGATAGAACCTGGTTCTATGCTGATTTTTAAAGTTGAACTCCTTGACATACTCAAAACCGACAAATAAAGTTTATGCACTGTTTTGCAACACTTTGCAAACGTGACATAATCCATTTGTGGAGGCACAGTTTATGGGTAAGGTAAAGTTAGAAAAAAAGAAATGCTGTGCAAAGTATCGTAAAAAAGGAAAACCTTGCAGCCGATGCCCGTTGTTTGCGTCAGGGTGTTCGTCTAAAAAAAAGATGGTTGCAGTTTCTGAAATAGAAAAGAAAAAAGATAAGAAGAAAAACAAAAAGAAGAAAAAATAATTATTATTCTTTTTGTCATAATTTTTTAATGCCGGGTGTTGCCAGCGATGCGCAATCCCGGCATTTTTTATTTAACCGTCATGATTTCATGCACAGTCAGCGGTGCGGCCTGGCCCAGTTCCTGGTGAACGCTTTTGATATGGCCAATCTCTTGCCAGTTTTTATGCAGGAGTTGCGCCCCGTAAGCATCAATGGCAACCGGGTCATCTGAAGCTGCCAGGATGTGGGGAGGTGGTTGGCAGGTTGGACCCCACAGATGGGCTTCGGCCATGCCCAGGGTCGCGTCGAGTACTGAAAAATCCGGGGTTCGGTATCTGTTAAGATCTGCAACCGCATCCTGAATGCCGAGATGAAAAGCGGACTTTTTCCAGCCGCCACCCTGCTGGTAGTGCTGCGGTGGGGCAAGGCCCATCATATTTTTCATGGTAAGGGTTACCAGGGCAAGGGAGTGTGCTTTGAGCATCGGTACAGACAGCAGAAAACTCTCCATAGCTATTTGGGGCAGGTGCATTTCCGGCCATCGAACGTACTTTGCGCATTTGAGTGATATACAGGGCTCATGGTTAAGGTCAATCAATGGAACGTCAAGCTCTTTGCCCAGTTTAGTGTAGCCAAGGGCTTCAAAGGCATGGGGTGTGTCATAGGTAGCAGATGCCGTCCCCTCTCCGATAAGTATCTCTGCCTGAGAATGTTTTCGTAGATAAAGGATGATGGCTCTTACCAGGCTCACGGGTGTGGTGATCGGAGGGGGGAGTGCTTCAACCAGATTTGGTTTGATCAAAATAACAGGCCGGCCGGCAATCTTTTTATCCAACCCGGCAGCGTCAAGAAGGCACGTGACCCGATACTGTTGGTTTTCTTGCTTAACCGTATAGACTGTCCCTTGCTTCATCGAGTGCATTTGTCTGGAGGCCATTTGAGAGGAAATGAGAGCGGATGGCTCTTAACCCGGATTTCTCATCAGTGAAGTTTTTCGCAGATCGAGGCGCAGGACACGCAGCAGGTAAGCGTAGACTCCGATAGTAAGCTACCGCAAGTGGCCTGCAACAAAGAGTCTGCGGAAAAATCCGCTGACCAGGAGGGTGAGTTTTTTTGATTATCGACGAAAAAACAGTCTGTTTTTTTAGCGCTACCGTATTTTCTGTAAATATCAAAAGCTTAAGTTGAAAATCAAAAAACTCATGAGAAATTCGGGTTAACTATCCTCTCGTAACAGGAGAATAAAACCAAAAAAGCCCATGAGCAGGTGAATGGAAATAGCAGCAAATAACGGATTCATATAACCAGCTTTTGCAAGAGACTGCAGTGTTCCCCATATGCCCCAGCAACCGAAGGCCATGCCGCAACTGGTGGGCACGGCAAGAGAAAGGTCGCGCCCCCATTTCCTGTAGACAATTAAAAGCAGAGGTAAGCCAAGAAAAAGGAGAGGCAGGCCAAGCAAGGTGTAGGAAATACGGCCATAAAAATTAGCCCAGGCCAGGTTTGTTTCATCGTCGGATTTTTGGCGCTGGGTAGCCTTATAGAGATCCAGCAGGGAAAGTTCCAGGGATTGATATTCCGGCACAAAGAAGTCTTCCGGCTTTTCCTTGAACTGGAAGACTTTAGAGGTGAAAAGATCAGTTGAAAAATCTGTTTCCGTCACAGCCCGCTGTACCTGCCCATGTTTGAGGGTCCAGGTTTCATCGGCCCAATATGCTTCTTTGGAGGCTATGTGGGTTGACAACTTATATTTATCATCCCATGAGGTAAAAGAAAAAAAGAGAAAGTTATTGCTCTTGGGTGATGGACGAGCAAAAGAATAAAAACCCTCCTGGCCGCGATAATAATAACGTCCGTTGCGATATATACCGAGCGGAACGCGCCCTTTGACTTCCTTGTTCCATATCCGATTGGTCTCTGCGATGGTTTTGGGCAGGATAAACTGAGACATGGCCAGGAAGAGCAAGGTAAACAATACACCGGAAACCAGGATTGGGGCGGTAATTTTTTTGAGGGGAACGCCACCGGCCTTGAGAGCAATCAGTTCGTTACTATGATTGAGAATACCCAGAGTCACAACTCCGGCAAGCAGAATACAGACCGGGCCCATCTGTTCGACTATAAAAGGAACATTGAGTAGGAAGAACTTAAAGACAAGCGCCATGGATTTTCCTTTTTCCAGGAAGTTGTCTATTTTTTCAAAAAAATCGATCAGCAGATAAATGGTAATAAAGCTTGCCATCAGCATGCTTATATTACGAAGGAATTGATAGAAGACGTATCGGTAAAGGAGAATCACGGTTTTTGTATCAAGGAAAGGGCGATTATAGAGAAAAAGGTACAGGAGTCCATTGAGCGCTCATGTTTGACCATATATGCTTTTTCAGTTGGTATGGCAGACAATTGTAATGATGAAGATATGTCCATCTTGCCAAAGAATCACTTTTAACATGACTGGTCTAAAAGCAAAAGATGATTGTGGCTAGAGACCTTTTTCTTGTTGGTACTGACTAACCAGATGAGGACATATGCTAGGTATGGTTTTTTTGGTTATTTTATTTTTTGAATAAACCTTTGCTTCTTTATTCTTTAATTTCAGTATGTTGATGTCTTGTCTGCGGGCCTAAGTCAAAACTTGCTATTTTTGAAATCTCTGTGGTATAGTTGTCTTCCCCTGCTCCCCGATACAACACCGGGAAGGAACGGGTGATTGTCTATGGATCAGCCAAAAACAAAAAAAGACCCTCGATGTCGGTTATTTTCATCAAAAAAGAGTGTGATTTTTTATGAATCGTTCTTAGGCTGGTTGTTAATGCCGCTGCGTTTCCAATTTTGTGAACTGTAGTGGCTTTTTTTTATTATTGTAAATTTTATGATTAAACGACTGGAAAAAATTGCAGATAGTGTCACGCAGAGTGCCAGTAAAAATTCGGCTACGTCACGTCTTCAAGGATTTTGGGATATATTTGATCGCGATGACGAAGTTCTTATTCTTATCAGTGCAGATCCGGATGCCATTGCTTCTGCCATGGCAGTAAAAAGGTTGCTCAGTTATAGGGTACAAAGTGTGGCAATTGGCTATCCCAATGAAATCCGTCGCCTTAACAATATTACCATGGTGGAACGGCTCAAAATACCACTTGAGCGTATGCACACTCTGCCGGTAAAAGATTATTCAAAATATATCCTGGTGGATTCACAGCCGAACCATCAACCCTGCTTTGAAAAGATAGAATTTGATGCGGTTATCGATCATCATCCTGTTACAAAAGGGTGGGATGCAAAATTTATTGATATACGACCGGAATACGGTGCTGTGGCTTCTATGATGGTGGAGTATTTGCGTGCCGCAAATATTAAACCTTCGGTAGCACTTGCCACTGCCCTCTTTTACGGGATCAAGGTCGATACCCAGAACTTCCAAAAGAAAAACATGCAGGCCGGAGACGGTATATCGTTTCGCTACCTGTTTAATATTGCAAACCTGAATCTGGTTCGAAAATTTGAGCTGACCGAACTGCGGCGCTCAGAGCTCAAATATTTTCGCATTGCCCTTAACGAAGTAAAAAGTAGGAAAGAGCGTGCCTACGTCCATCTGGGTAAGGTGGGAACTCCTGATATACTTGTCATTATAGCTGATTTTTTTAATCACGTAGATAAGTTTGACTGGGTTATTGTTTCTGGAGTATACGGCGAAAAATTAGTGGTTATTTTTCGTTGCGACGGTTATCGGAAAAACGCAGGTAAACTGGCCCAGAAGACATTTGGTGAATATGGCCCTGCCGGCGGCCACAAAGAGGCTGCAAGGGCAGAAGTACCTCTGAAGAACCTCCCCCTAAGAGAAAATCACGAGTTCTCAACCAATAGCCTTATTCGCATCATTACCCGCCACGTAAAGTAAAAGGCCATACTCCCCGATAACCGGTTTGAATTTTACAAAATTGCAAGGAATGTTCTACAGATATGAGAGTTATTCCTTGCAGGAGTCATTGGTTATGCAATAAGGTACACTCATAAAAGTCCTTTTCGTTTCTAAGCTGTTTGCTGAAGGACAGATACAGCGGAAATGTAATCCCCAGCAAGAGGTGCGTATATGTCTAAACCTTCAATCCTGGCAATGATTCTTGCTGGGAGCCGAGTCGGAGAGTTGGGTGTATTAACCCATTATAGACCAAAGTCCGCAGTGCCGTTTGGTGGTTTTGCACGGGTAATCGACTTTCCCCTTTCTAATTTACTGCATTCAGGTATAGAACGGATAGCCATTCTCAGCCAGTACCGTTCGTATTCTCTGATTAATCACATCGGCACCGGGGAAGCCTGGGATATGATAGGCCGCAATCGTGGTATTTCCATTCTGCCTCCATTTCAAGATTATGACAGTCCCCATTGGTATCGCGGATCAGCTGATGCTGTGTACCAGAATCTCGATTTTATTAAGTATCATGATCCCTCCAACCTGCTCGTTTTATCCGGGGACCATATCTATCAGATGGATTATCGGCAGATGGTTCAGTATCATAACGATCAAAAGGCAGATCTTACTGCAGCCTTTATACAGGTGCCGCAGACGTCTGCATCCAGGTTCGGTGTTGCTGAGATTGCTGATGACAGCAGCGAAGGCGGCCGCATCCTTACTTACGAAGAGAAACCTGTTCAACCAAAGAGCAACTGGGCTTCCCTGACAGTGTATTGCTTCAGGCCGGAAGTGCTGTACGACGTACTGAGAGAAAATCAGCAGAACGAATCATATGAATTTGGTCGTGACATCATTCCGCTGATGATGAAGCAGAAGTATAATGTGCATGGTTTTAAATTTGACGGCTACTGGGGATATACAAGAACCGTTGATGAATACTGGCAGACATCCATGGACCTGCTTGGGCCTGAACCCAAAATAGACATGGAAACATGGGGGGTCAGAACCAACCTTGCTCATCGCAATATTGCAGGTCGGCAGCCATTGAAAGTAGGTACCTGTGGCAGCCTTGGAAATTCGATGGCGTACAACGGTTGTATTATTGAAGGAACGGTGCGTAATTCCATCCTGTTTCCTGGGGTCAGGGTCGAAAAAGGGGCTGAGGTTGTGGATTCAGTCCTGTTTTTTGATAATGTCGTCCAAGAAGGCGCTAAACTGTGCAGGGTGGTAAGCGATGTGAACACAACCTTTGGAACCAATGTGCAGATAGGTGTCCCGGGCCGAGGTGAGCCTGGAAATGTCAGTGTCATCGGGTGGAATAATAAAGTGCCGGCCGGAACAACTATCGGCAGTGGCTGTACGGTAGCGCCCCGTATTGAAGAGTACAGATGGCCGGAAAAAGCATTGAACGACGGGGAGGAACTGAAATGAACGCTCTGGTGCTGTTGCTTGCAGGTGGTATTGGCAGTCGTCTCAATTCCTTGGTAGGGCACAGGGCGAAGCCGGCTGTACCTTTTGGGGGGATATACCGTATAATCGATTTCAGCCTTTCCAATGTTATGAATTCCGGGCTTAAAAAGGTCGGCGTGCTAACTCAGTATAAACCGCTTTCCTTGATGGCCCATATCGGTAGCGGTGAGGCGTGGGATTTTACTGGCCGCACTCGCGGGGTAAAAATATTGCCACCACGAACTGGAGAAAAGGATTCGGACTGGTACAAGGGAACAGCGGATGCCATTCGCCAGAATATTGATTTTATCAAAAGCAACCCTTCCGACCAGGTAGTGCTTCTTTCCGGTGATCATATTTATATGATGGATTTTGATGCCATGCTCTCCTACCATCAGCATAAAGAGGCTGATGTTACTATCGGAATGATGGTGGTACCCAAGAGTCAGATTCATCAGTTTGGTGCTGGAATAGTGGATGCCGAAAACCGGATTATCGATTGGGAGGAAAAACCCAAGGAGCCCAAGACCAACCTGGCATCCATGGGGATTTATATTTTTGATACCAAGTATCTGTTAAAGACCCTGGAAAGGGATAGAAAGGAAGTGGATTTTGGGATGCATATCATTCCGAGGGCCATCGAAAAAGACAGGGTGTTTGCCTACCCATTTTACGGCTACTGGCGAGATGTGGGCACGATCCAGTCCTATTGGGAAACCAACATGGAGATCATTCGGGAAAATTCTGAAATTTCCCCCGAAGAATGGGGTATTCAGCCCAATCCTGCCTATGGTGATCGGCCAATGGACAGAGCTCCGAGTCGCTTTGTTAATGGGTGCAGCGTTACCTCTTCATTGATATCTGCCGGTTGTGTCATTGAGGGGACTGTGGAAAATTCCGTACTGTCTCCTGGGGTAAAAGTGGAAAAAGGAGCAGTTGTCACCAATTCCATCATTTTTGATGACGGTGTCATCGGTAAGGATGCCAAGGTTGATCTTGCAATTTGCGACAAGCGGGTACGAATTGGCGATGGGGCGGTGATCGGTAATTCCGACAACATGACGGTTGTGAATAAAAAGTTCCCGACACATCTCTATACAGGTATTACCCTTGTAGGTAAAGAAGCTCATATCCCGGCTGGTGCTGGGATTGGTAGAAACTGTATCGTTGATTTCGGGTTTGCAGAAAAAGATTTTAACGGTTCGTTGCAACTGGGAGACGGTGAGTCGGTTTAGTTCTAGCTCTCAGGTAAGCAGTGTTTGCCTCTCTTTTCTTTTGCACAGAGAACAATGGTAATACATCAATTTAATTGACTTTGCTGGTGCTGTATGCATACTATTTTTCTTCTTCTGTGATACATTTGATTTTGTTCAAGATTCCAGGTTCGTTACATTCACAAACATAAAAAAGTAGCGTTCTTGAATTAATTTTGTTAAAAAATGTCCCTTGCTAGTTGGTGTCTGCCCAGAAATGAGGATTTTGGTTTGAGAGCAAGGCATGCTTTAAATTTTACCACAGGCATATAGTTGATATTCCGAGGATAAAATTTTAAGCATAACGCCGCTATCAGGCCTAAATACCATTTATGGACGGGCACTAGTTGAGTGGTCCCGTAGCTCAGTAGGATAGAGCACTAGATTCCTAATCTAGGTGCCGCTGGTTCGAATCCAGCCGGGATCACCATTTTTTCCTGTTTTCCACAAAACGTCTACACTGAAACCGCTTAGGCGATTTTTTCCGTTTTATCTGCTTGATTTTCTACGATTTTTTAAAGGGGCAATTTGTTGAGCACAGGATTCCTAATCCTGGTGCCGCAGGTTCGAATCCTGCCTGGAGCACCATATAAATAAAGGCCAAACCCAGCAGTAACGCGGGGTTTGGCCTTTTCTTTTTAGTTGCTTTTTTAGCTGCGTTTGGCATAGTTTTATTGTGAATCGCCCCTTTTTGCAAAAAAATACGCCCAAAATTACGCCCAAAAAGTATGGCTCGGATAACTAAGCGAAAAAGAAAGAAAGGCACTGTCTATAAGGCTGAAATACGATTAAAAGATCATCCCTATGTTTCCCAGACCTTTGATCGTCTCTCCGATGCCCAGCGCTGGGCTGAGGATACAGAGGCAAAACTGCGCTCCGGTGGATATGTAGGAGATACTCCCCCGGATGATATGGCTTTCTCGAAGGCACTGGACAGGTACGAACTTGAAATTTCCAGCAAGAAAAGGCCCAATACCAGAGCCCGGGAAATAACATCCGCCAACAGATTGCGTGAGAATTTTTCAGGATTAAATTTAAAAGACATTACACCGTTGCTGGTTGCTGCCTTTAGGGATAAACGGCTGAAAATTGTCGGTCCGTCAACGGTGCAGAAAGACTTGGCCCTGCTTTCCCATCTGTATACGATCGCCATAACGGAATGGGCACTGGAATTAAATAACCCGGTGGCATCCATCAGAAAACCGGCAAAGCCAGCAGGTCGATTGCGGCTATTAAGCAAGGATGAGGCGCGGCACTTGCTTGAGATATGCAAAAAGAGCCGTAATGAAAAGCTTTATCATTATGTGCAGCTCTTACTCCATACCGGCATGCGGCCATCAGAAGGTGCCGGGTTGGTATGGGGGCAGATAGATATTGATGCCCGGATTATCGACCTGACAGTTACAAAAACTAAGCCCCGGCGTGTTCCTCTAACCATACAGGCTGTTGAGATCCTGCTCGATATCATGCCGGAAATTTGCAACAGCGTGCAGCCTGTTTTTTTACCAGATACAATCTCGCAAACTGTGCAGCGCAGGCCTAATCTATTTTTCCGCCGTGCATTTGATAATGCCGTCAAGAAGGCAAAAATTCAAGATTTTCATATGCACGATCTTCGGCACACAGCAGCCAGTTATTTGCTAATGGCCGGTGTTGACCTCCGCACCTTGGCAGATATTTTAGGGCATAGCACCATGCAGATGGTGCAGCGTTATACTCATTTACTGGATGAGCATAAACTCAAGGCCATTGATCACATTGAAGGGCTTGGCAAGTGAGCTGGTTACCACCGCTTATCTCATACTATCCGTAAACTTATCCCCAGCTTTGAATGAAGGACAACTAGACTTCATAGGCCAAAAACCGATTAAGGGTGAAAAACTTATTACCTGATTCGATAGCGAAACCCGAAATTGAATTGTACTATCTGCCAGGCAGTTCCGTACCGCGACTCATGATATCGAGGTAGCCCGCGTAACTGAACAGGCGGTTCCGCTTCTGGGCGGTCAGCTCCTTCACTATACCGAGTTGCTCCATGTGGCCGAGCGCCTTATTGACAGTTGCCGGGGTGATGCCTGTTTTTTTCACCAGTGAGCCCGAGGTGGCTATGGGATGTTCCATCAGTGCCCGATGAACCTGTAGGGTCGATGCCGCTGGCCGGCCGAGACCGCTGATTTTGTCTCGATCCTGATTCGACAGGTCTAGAAGCTGTTGCGCTGTCTCTACTGCCTGGGTGGCGGTGACGATGATCGCCTCGGCGAAGAAATCGAGCCAAGCTTCCCAGTCGCCAGTCAGGCGGACATTATTGAGCAACTCGTAATAATACTGCCGGTGTGTTTTGAAATAGAGGCTAAGGTAGAGCATCGGTTCCCGCAGTACCTTCTGCTCGCACAAGAGAAGCGTGATAAGCAGACGCCCGAGGCGACCGTTACCATCGAGGAATGGGTGGATGGTCTCGAACTGCACATGAGCCAACGCTGCTTTGAGTAGCACAGGGGTCGGCTCTGGCTGGTCATGGAGGAAAAGTTCCAGCTTAGCCATGCACTTCAGTACCTCTTCGGCCGGAGGCGGAACAAAGGCTGCATTGCCCGGCCGGGTACCGCCGATCCAGTTTTGACTGCGCCGGAACTCACCCTGTGTCTGATTGCTGCCCCGGCCCTTGGTCAATAGCACGCCGTGGATTTCCCGGAAAAGCCGTAATGACAGCGGTAGTCCTTCCTCCATCAGGCGTAGACCGTGGTCGAGGGCGGCGACATAGTTGCTGACTTCCCGCACGTCATTTAGTGGAACGTCCGGCTCTTGATCCAGTTCGAACAGTAACAGGTCCGACAGCGACGATTGGGTTCCCTCGATCATGGAGGAAAGAACCGCTTCTTTTCGGACGTACATGTAGAGGAACAGCGAGGTGTGAGGGAGCAAGGTCGAGACGCTATCCAGCCGCCCGAGCGCCAGTAGCGCCTGATCGAACTTGCTGCGCAGCTCCGGCGTCCAGTCGATGGGCGGAATCGGAGGCAGCGAAGAGGGCACGAAGGCCTGGGCCTTCTCACCCACCGTCGAAATAGCCACGTATCTGCCTTGGAGCTCTCTCTTCATCCTGCACGCCTTGAACTTAAAATATGTTTCACTGTTATTTTATCTTTAGTGTGCATCCTAAAATAAGGATTCGTGAAGGAAACGTCAAGACGCAGTGCATCTCATTCTCTTGGCTGCCTTTAGCCATACACCAGCCTGGTAAGAAGCTCTTCAGATTTTAAAATTAATATTGCCAGTTCAAAGGTTTGGCCACTCTGTCAACGCTTTAGGTTGAGACCTTCACTGTGGAGGTAAAATCTTCGCTCAGGTGATCAACTACCACCATGTTTCACTCCACCTCTGACACTGAATGTAGGGATGATGAAAGGTTACCTGGAGGTAGACCGCATTACGCTGGATTTTCTCGTGCAGCTTCCTGAGTCGTCAATTATTTCACTGCTTCCGTAAACTTTTTTCCAGCCTTGAATTTAACAACTTTTTTGGCGGCGATCTGCATGGTTTCACCTGTTCTGGGATTTCGGCCTTCGCGAGCTGGTCGTTCAGTCGCAGAAAAAGTTCCAAAGCCAATCAGCGTTACTTTATCCCCGGTTGCAACAGCCTCGGTAATTGTCGTCAATATACTGCCCAATACCTGTTCGGCAGCTGCTTTACTCATATCACAGTCTTTTGCTACTTGTTCTATCAGGTCGCCTTTGTTCATAATTTTTCCTGTTGTTTTGATATATTATATGGGAATGGCAGGGGTACTCTGTTTGACATAGCAAAGCGTTTTTTGTCTGGCATGGTTATTCCGATTCTTCTTTCTGGTCGGTTTTCATAAATGCATCGATCTCCCGGGGTGGGTAATACTGAAAGCGTATTCTTTTGCTTAATCTGGATGTGTAGTTGGAAAAAGCCATTACGATCTCTCGCCCGTTAATGGACGAATAGTGTTAATCAGCGGGGAAGGTACGAAACTGATATCTTGGATTTGGCAATGTTAAGCTCAAGGCTCAGTTCTGAGATCACCAGATCAGGAACAGTATAAATTCTGGTGCTCTGGAGTTAAATTTGAGATAATCTTTGGTAAGGATAGGCTGCAGTTGATGCACAAGAGCAGAAATGGAGATGTGATGTACAAGAGCATTACACTCGATAACAGAGCAGCCTCTGTTGAGACAATAATACAGGAGCATCTTTTCGTGAATCACTTCCTTTAATAGTAGTCGGCAAGTCCGGCACGAACATATTCGTAATCAATCATTTCCTCTTGGATAATCAATTTATCCAAGCCCTGTGTAGCTTGTTTGCTACCGGTAGCTGAAATTGCAGCCGGAAGGGTGGAGGCTTGATCCGAGGAAAGGGAAAATCGATGTGGAGACGTTTCTCGCTCAATGACGATGTTCATTTTTCTGGAGATGGTGACCTTGGTAAACGGATTGCGATAAGTGGCTGACGGACGTTGATAGGCGGCACTGTAGGCAATTTGCAAGTTAAGGTCCTTGAAATCGATGTGCGGTAGTAGGTTGATGTGGACAGATAGCTCCTCAGAACCGTTCTGTTTCCATAATCCATCGTTGTTGCCGGATCGTTTCAATGCTGAAACCTGTTGAGACAACACGTCCGGATTTCCGGTGATCATCAGCGTCCGGATAAAGCCGTTTTCGGTAAGGGACTCATAACTTTTCAGAATAAAGGTTCCGTTACGACGACGGGCTGCCAATGCCTGAAATCTGTCTTTGTACGGGAAGGAACAGTAGTTGATCGGCAGATTAATGTTCTTTTTCTTTCCATGCAGGAGAATTTCAAGGGCGGCGAGTTCTGAATCAAGGACCGCCATTTTCTTCCCATGCAGGAACCGATAGCCGCGAGTGACCAATTTTTTAAAATTATAAGGAGTGAGCCTTAATTGGTGAAGATTAAGGTGCTGCACGCCACAGTCATAAAGCGAGGGGAGCAAATTTATCATCCGCTCAGACTCCTCCGGTACGGCCGGGATCTCAACAGTTACCGTTGGGATAATGCCCACGGCATGGTCCAGTTGCCGGAGCCTGTACCCTGTAGCCCCAATGTCGAAGCGAATTTCATTAAGACCGGCGTCAGCCAGCTTTTTCATGATTTCCCTGGTCGCAAGAATACCATTAGTGTATAGCCAGACATGAACATCTCCGCCGAAGCGGTTTTTTATGGACCGAATGAAGCGAACAGTCTTGTCGAGGGTGAGCAGCGGTTCGCCACCACTTATACTCGTTCCCTTAAAACCAAAGACCTGCAGGTAGGCGGCATATTCTTTAGGATCTTGGAAAGTCAGGGTATTGGTTGTGGGTAGTCCGATCTCATCCTGGCTGGTCGGGCAGTAAAAACAATTCCCGTTGCATTTACCGTTAATGAAGAGGCAGGACCATTGCCCTTCGATACAGATTCGGCACCCAGGAGAAAGGTTCGACATGTCGAGCTTGGTGCCAAGGCAACCGAAAGATACGCTTTCAGCTAACTCCTGCAATAAATATCGACGTCGTTTATCAGCCTCGGAGAGCGTTTCCTCATCCGGAAAGAAAAGTTGTTCATACCGATTGCCAAACTCCCGCTGGTTGCCTTGTATAAACCTGTTTCTTTGCTGTAATGACAATGCCATATTAGATAGTCCTGAGAGCTAAGGAGAGCTAGTAAAGGTTTTGATGCTCGGAAGATTTTAAAAATGGACCCTCGTCACCTCCTGGAATCCCTCCTCATATGCTTATGAAACCGATATAATGAATCCGGCTCACTCTCCTTTTCCCTATCAATTTCTTGCTTTTCAAATGAGCCGGGGCCCCTTATCCTGGCAAGGTTCTCGTTACGAGGCTCGTTACCCAGGCCGTGCCAATCGACAGGGAGCGCCATTTGATTCTGTTTATTTGTGTTTTTTTTAGTTTTTTGCATGAGGAAATCCTCCTGACGCCTCAATCATTTCCTTGATCTAAGTTGTTCCTTGTAGCACTTGGTAGGTGACAAGCGCTATACCGATATTGGTCTCAAATTATCCTGTTTTTAGAACCTTGATCGTTGGATAGAAATCACTGCTTTACCGTGTCTCCAGAGAGTACTTTATGAGATTATCCAGCCGTAATTTTCCAATATGTGTGCCATTGGAGAAAAAAAGTGCTCTAGTGGTATGTCCTCGTTACTGCATGGTATATGGTCAAAATGCGAAAGATATGAAAGAAAAGGAAACGACACGAATAATTCCGATTAATACTGGTGTCGCCTACGTTCTCTATCCTCGAACCAGTAATAATAAGAGACTACAGGAAAAGTTCCGATTTGCTGCTTTTTGTTCCGATTTGTGAAGGTCTTTTCAAATAGAGAGTAATAAGAATAAAAAGAGAGTCTATTCTTCATGATTTATTAGGGGAATGAATAGCATAACTTTTATGATTGCGAGGCTGGAGCGTGTATAACGTATTGCTATTTGGACTTCATTCCAACCTTGAAGAGATTGAAAGTCATCTTCCTTCATCCATTTGCAAGCAGCTTGTCATTCAATCTGCTACAGATTTTTATTCCACTGCGTTTTCTAGAATTTTCGATGGTTGGTTTATCAATAAAGATCACGAGGAATTCAAGGAAATTTCTCTAGAAGAGTTAGTCAATGTCCAAAACGTTCCTTTGATTTTTCTCATTGGTGTCAATGGTCTTTTTTGGGTGGTAGAAATGGAGTCGCATCACTTTTTAAGAACGAAAAAACTTGATGATTGCCAGAAAGGAGGCTAATGAGAAGTTGTGAAACGCGATATTTACCCCCAACTTCTTGCCTGGAAAGGATCTGCCCGCAGGAAACCGCTGATCCTGCGAGGCGCTCGGCAAACTGGTAAAACCTATATTTTACAAAAGTTTGGCGAAAAAGAGTTTGATGATGTCGTCTATTGTAACTTTGAGGAAGATGCTCGGCTTGATAGCTTGTTTGCTCAAAGTCTCGATCCGGACAAGATAATTACCAACCTTTCCCTCCATAGCAAAAAAAGCATTTTACCGAAGCGCCATCTGATTATTTTTGATGAGATACAACTCTCGAACAATGCGCTGAACAGTCT
The DNA here is from genome assembly GCF_016918565.1 of Desulfogranum marinum. Lineage (GTDB taxonomy): Bacteria > Desulfobacterota > Desulfobulbia > Desulfobulbales > Desulfobulbaceae > Desulfogranum > Desulfogranum marinum. Next base: position 73,573 of record NZ_JAFFQD010000010.1, on the reverse strand, counting down.
AAAATATTTCCAGGAGAAAGCTCCCGAGTACTATATTGCTGCTGCGGGTTCTCTTCTTGGTGTGAAGTTGTCTTCGCCAAAATCTTTTCCTGTGGGGAAGGTCAATTTTCGTGACCTTTTACCCCTGAGTTTCTATGAGCTCCTGGATGGGATGGGGGAAACCGGCCTTCGCGAATACCTGGAAAATCTTGAAGAAGTGCAACCGCTCCCTGAAGCCTTTCACTTGGAGCTTATAGATTTGCTCAGGAAATATTATTTTTGTGGCGGAATGCCTGAGGCTGTACGCTGTATGGCTGAGTTGAACGATGTGCAGGAAGTAAGAGTCGTCCACAAAGAGATCCTCACTTCATATGCTCTTGATTTTGCCAAGTACGCACAACCGTCTGATATTCGCAAACTCTCACATGTATGGGATTCCATTGTGGTTCAACTGGCCCGGGAAAATAAAAAGTTCATGTTTTCCACAATCCGTAAAAGCGCCAGGGCACGTGATTATGAAAATGCGATTTTATGGCTGGAAGAAGCGGGGCTTATTCAGCGTGCTTTTTGCATAAACACACCCAAAAGACCACTCGTGGCCTATTTGCAGAAAAATATTTTTAAAGTATATGCGTTGGATGTCGGGCTTTTGGCGGCTATGGCAGGTCTGGGACCGGAACTGCTTATTCAGGGTGAGCAGGTATTTCGTGAATTTTGCGGTGCTTTTACTGAGAATTACGCGGCTCAGCAGCTTAGGAGTACCTTGGGGTCGGAGTTGAAATATTGGAAGAGTAGCAGCGGCAAGGCAGAAGTGGATTTTCTTTTTGAAACAAAAGAGGCTGTTTTTCCTTTGGAAGTGAAGGCAGGTATCAATCTAAAGAGTAAGAGCCTGCAATCTTTTGATGCAAAATTTAACGCTGATCTTCTTGTTCGCACTTCACTTCGTAATCTTCGTAAAGATGGTAATGTGTGTAATGTTCCTTTGTACGCCCTTGATTCGTTGCCTAGTTTACTCCCCCGGCTTGCTAATTGAACGAGCCTTATCGTTGATATAGGTTGGTCCGTAGCAGGTTGCAATACCTGAAAAGTGTCAATGTATAACAAAGAATAACGAAGAAGGCTGTTGAGGTCAGGGGACGTAGCATGCGTGGTATTCAGGTCTTCCTCATCCTGCTCGCCAAAGTGTTTTATCTGTTAGGCCGCTCCATGTCGCGGCTCATGATCTTAAGATAGTCGGCGTAGATTAACAGGTATTTACCCCTGGACGGTTTGCTTCTCAATAGGTGAGAATAGTTGTAGGTTATCGGAGTCTTGTGTCTTGCTTACTTGATTGGTCTGGGACATTGTATCCATCCATGACAGCCTGCTGCATTGCTGTAAGCTCTTCATCGGTCAGGAAATCGAAGTGAACGGACCTTTTTCTGGCAGAAAGATTGCCTTGGTTCTGAAGACAGAGCTGGATAAACAAATCAATAAGGCGGTCAGGTACAAGTAGTGGCTAGGGTGTGGTTCCCGCACCAGTTGGAGTTTCTTCATTTGCCTGTGCCGAGCTGGAGCTCGGCGTTCCCGGGGGGGTACCTTTAGGTTTCTATCGCGACTTGCGGTATGTTTCAGCGCCTTATTTTACTATGCTCAGAGCATGATTAGGTTTGAAAAAGGCTGTCCTTTTACATGGTGCTCAATGGACTATGAATCAGCTGTTATACAAAACTGCACTGCTCCAGAGCCATTGTTCGGGTGTAGCACAGAGTTGCGCTTTTACCGGGTTATAGTGAATATAGCGAATTACATCCCGAAAATGTTGCTCGTCTCGGATATACCTGTCCCAATATTCACGCATCCAAAGGCTTTTTCCGGGAACGCCGAGCTCCAGCTCGGCATTATGTTGCATGGCCCACCGAGCGGTATAGGATTTCCATGACTGGACAATTTTACCAAGGGCTGCACAAGGTTCGATCAATAGATGGACGTGGTTGGGCATGATACACCAGGCAAGAAGCCGGTATCTCTCCCCATCAAATTGCAGTAAAGATTCCTGTACTACAGATGCCATTCGCGGATGCCTTAACGCACAGCACCCCATGCCGGCATCCATATATGCTTCAATTTTTTTGCGTTTTTCTGCATCTTTCCTGTGCACAGGGATGCCGTTTAACTCCACGATTATACGATGCAGCACCTCACGCGGTAAACTGTCTGCCAGCCGAAAGGTGATCGACTGCAGCAAGCCTATGCGATCCAGGTGCGGGACATAGCCGCGCGAATACCATCCTTTTTCAGACATTTTTCCTTTCTTGTGCCGAGCTGGAGCTCGGCGTTCCCAGGGGGGATACCTTTAGGTTTCTATCGTGACTTGCGGTATGTTTCAGCGCCTTATTTTACTATGCTCAGAGCATGATTAGGTTTGAAAAAGGCTGTCCTTTTACATGGTGCTCAATGGACTATGAATCAGCTGTTATACAAAACTGCACTGCTCTAGAGCCATTGTTCGGGTGTAGCACAGAGTTGCGCTTTTACCGGGTTATAGTGAATATAGCGAATTACATCCCGAAAATGTTGCTCGTCTCGGATATACCTGTCCCAATATTCACGCATCCAAAGGCTTTTTCCGGGAACGCCGAGCTCCAGCTCGGCATTATGTTGCATTGCCCAACGAGCGGTATAGGATTTCCATGACTGGACAATTTTGCCAAGGGCTGCCCAAGGTTCGATCAATACATGCACGTGGTTGGGCATGATACACCAGGCAAGAAGCCGGTATCTCTGCCCATCAAATTGCAGTAAAGATTCCTGTACTACAGATGCCATTCGCGGATGCCTTAACGCACAGCAACCCATGCCGGCATCCATATATGTTTCAATTCTTTTGCGTTTTTCTGCATCTTTCCTGTGCACAGGGATGCCGTTTAACTCTACGATTATACGATGCAGGACCTCACGCGGTAAACTGTCTGCCAGCCGAAAGGTGATCGACTGCAGCAAGCCTATGCGATCCAGGTGCGGGACATAGCCGCGCGAATACCATCCTTTTTCAGACATTTTTTCTTTCCTGTGCCGAGCTGGAGCTCGGCGTTCCCGGGGGAATACCTTCAGATGTCCATCGTGACCTGCGGTATGTTCCCGCAAGTTTTCCATCAATGCCATCCTATTCTTTGTTGAAGAGTTGCAGTTGCACGCCTTTGCCACTGATAATTTTTTTGTCGATAATTGTTTCTTTGGCTCTGGGAAAACCGATAAGAAGGGGAGAGTTTACATTATGAGCTTCAATGTTATTTAATACGGCTTTCCTGCTATTGTTTGCGTAACAGTATAGGCAGAAGTTTTTACATGTATTGTATGCACCTATATCCACACTGGTAACGCAAGTGCAATGCTTTCGTTGATTTTTATCTTTTGGGAAAGAAAGTTCCCTGCCATTCAGCCTTGAGATCAGGTTGTCGTCTATGCATTTTGCTTGGGATACGCCAACTTTTTCAAAACATTCTTCTTGAGCACATGCTTCCAGATTGATTGAGCATGATTGGGCAATAGTGTGAAAGTTTTTTGCTAAACAGTTTTTGTACTTATTGTTTAATGGATGGACATGAACAGTTTTAAGGTTCTTTTCGCATTTCTTATACATATCGAGAAAGCTGAATATGCATTTGTCGGTATACCCACTAAGTTGCTTGGCCAGATACTCATACCATCTCAGGTGGTATGAAATGTCATATCTGTCAGTCAAAAAAACAGGATCATACCTCCAGATTATTCTTTCTTTTCCAACTTCGTCTGATAGCCTCTTAAAAGTTTCTATAACTGTAGTTTTTTTTGGAACATTTCTCTCAATAGCTGAATTATAAGAAGTGAGGGTGAAGTGGAAATAGTATCTATGTCCCATTCGATCTATTTCAGGTAAGTGTTTCAAGAAATTTTCAGGATTTTTTGTCCAGAAGACAATGCATGAGGTTTGATCAGGAGAAAGGGGGACTTTTGAGATCAACCGGTTGTTAAATGGATTCCTAGTGTAAACAAATCGTTGTCTGAGTCTATTCATGAACCACTCAGAGTAAAATGCAGGTATATCAGTTCTTCGACTTGCACTGATTATCATGGTACCACGTTTTGAATCAATTGTTGGCGGTGACGAAGCTGGTTGTCTCCTTTTTCTGATAAGTATAAAGTCGTGAAAGTTAATCCCTTTACGTGGACAATCGCGATCGTTCAAAGAGGTAAACGACCAGCGGGAGGCTCCATGGGCTTCTGTGATCACTTACATTTTCTGTTGCGTATGAAGTGGAGTGCCTGGGCATGGAGCTCGTGGGTCGCAGCCGCAATAAGGTTGCCGTCTGACTGCAGGGACATCGGCTTGCCTTCCCAGTCAGTGATAACCCCTCCAGCTTCTTCAATGATGGGGACCAGGGCCAGGTAGTCGTAGGGCTTGAGCTGGGATTCTACCACCAGATCAATGTAGCCCGAGGCCAGCAGGCAGTAAATATAACAGTCTCCGCCAAAAAGGGCGTTGGCGGTTGTGTCTGCCAGTTGGTTGATAGTCGGTTTGTCCTGTTCGTCAAAATACCTTATGGAAGTGGTGTAAAACTGTGCAGCTGCAAGTTCTGTGCAGTGGCTCACCCGACTGGTGACTGTTCCCTTTTGCGGGGAGCCTGCACGGCATCCCTGTGCCGCAGTACCTATCCATCTTTCCTGCAAGACCGGTATCTCTACTGCGCCTACGACCGGGCGTCCTTTATGGAGTAATGCAACGAGCGTGCCCCAGAGCGGCGAGCCGGTGATGAAACTGCGGGTGCCGTCAATGGGGTCAATGACCCAGACATATTCGGCGTCTACCGCTTTCTGACCGTACTCCTCCCCCAGAATGCCATGATGCGGGTAGGCGCTGAGAATCCTTTCCCGCAGTTCGGCCTCAACGCTTCGGTCTGCTATGGTTACCGGGCTGCAGTCTGTTTTGACGTCAATGGTAAAGTCGGCGCGAAACCATTGTTGAGCAATTTCTCCACCTCGCTGTGCCAGCGCGGCGGCAAAATCAGTAAAGGGGGTCAAGTCATCAGGCAGGTTGGGCATGGCGGTTTTCCGAGTATACGTTGGGTGGATAAGCTGTATGCATTTGTGTAACGCACTATAGGTTGATCATTAGCGATATGCAAATATTTTACACCGTAGAAAAAAGGCTGGTTGCCGGGTACGCACAGCACGTGTCAAACAGGGGGCGCAGCTATTTTATTGGTAAAAGCTTACAACGATGAAGAACGAAATGACTTGATAGGCCGGAAACAGGCTTAAAACAGGATGGATTTCTTTAGAGACTTTTCTTTGCACACTTTTTCGTTTGATATCTCGGTGGTACTTCTGTACAACTTTTCCTTTTATTTTCTTTGTACCTGTTTTGCATTAACGCTCAGATGATTAATTTTAAGTAATGAGCAAAAAAAATATAAATTTAACTTGGTTCGCTCTGAAAAGTTGGAGATGCTCATGCAGCTGGAAGCCAATTCGTCGCCACGGTCCATGGAAATTTCTGAGGAGGATGAACTGGTTACCATTCATGGTGGGAAACTGAATTCGCTAAAATCACTACAGCATCTTTTAAAAGCAGAGTATGTCCCTTCTCTCCTTTTCGGTGACATCCCTTCAAAGGGCTGAGGCGGTCCTGACCTTCAGTTGAAGGTTAAAGTAGCAGATGCCGAGAGAGCAATGGAGATTATCAAGAGAGATTATATCCAGTCCACCGGCCTCAACACTGATGATCTTGCATTAGCCGGGGCAGTATTTGACACAGATATGCAAACAGTTGTCTGTCCTGCTTGCTCGACTCGTTTTGCGCCTACTTCGCCGAAATGCCCTGAGTGCGGCCTGCAGTTTGGTTGATCGACGGAGTATTCTCTTTTGGGGGCTGTGTTGGAGGTCGGCATAGCCGGAAGGGTGGATAATTGCCTGATTATTTGTTCTCTTTCTTTGCACTGCGAGTGTGAAAATCCGGCCTCTCCAGAATTGTGAAAAAAACGATTCAATAGAGTGCAGGCCGGATATAAGCTTGTAGTTGTGTCCCTCCGGGGTAGATTACAGGCCTTTTTAGGCCTGGTCTTTTTTGGTTGTTTTTTTGGCGCTCAGGGTGCGGCCGGCGCGAACCGTGGCCTCGCATTCGAGCTGCGGTATTTGGGAATAGCCGCCTTTATAGAGGGACTGCCGTACACGGCGCAGGAGTTCCTTACGGGATATCCCCCCTCCGCTGGTTCGCATATGCTTACAGAAATAATAGGTAAAGGCTCCGTTGTATGAGTTGTTGATGTAGGCATCGGCAGAAGTTTGATTGTCCTTGCACCCGGACCACAGAATATGGTGTACCGTGCTGCGGTCGGTTCCGCTGAAACTTCGTTCGGTCTTCAGGTCATCCTCATCACCCTCCAGCCGGCATGCGATATCAATGGGCGGAGGAAGGTATCTGGACAGTGTCGGATGTTCTGGAGCAAGTTCTGGTGGGCGCCCCAGGCCGACATCTCTAAGACCGGTGCCGGAGTGGCAGCTATCGAGAAAAACTTCCAACAACACTCCCTTGGGCAGTTTGGTGAAAATGCTATTGAGGGTATCGTCTGTGATAAAGGTGCCGTCCCAGTTCATATCGTACGGGCAGATAAGTTCGTCCATATGATCTTTAAGCTCATCGCCGTCACGATCGCGGATTTGAGAACCATGGCCGGAAAAATGAAAAACTAAAAAATCTCCTGTTTTGGCTTTACGCACCATATACTCAAGCCGAGCTATAATATTAGCTTTGGTGGCACGGTTGTCCACCAGCACACGGATATCTCTGTTGGTAAAACGAAGGTAGGTCTTGAGGATATCCCGCATGTTGGTCACATCGTTTATACACCCGCGCAGATCACTGATCCCCTGATAGTCGTTAATGCCGACAAGTAATGCTTTTTTTGCCATGTCTTTCTCCTTTGTTGAAAATTGAGGGTGTGTGATGGGCCTAAGTACAGGCTGTCTTGGATAATTCAAGATAGCCTGCTGCTGTTTACTGCAATCATCCGTCTCTGCTCTTCCCGCATCAATGGTTTACGGGCAGTACGGGTCGGGAAAATGGGAACTGGTGTAGGTTTCGATGGTATCGCACATCAGGCCGAAGCTGCCGGAGCGAATTTTGTGGCCGCGATTTCTGCTGCCGGTAGCACCTTTGTGGACTCCGTACTGCGTTCTCACGCCTCCTGAGTAATAGTAGACGGGAGCTCCGCTTTGTCCGCCCTGGGTGTCGTGTTTGTATTTCATGGTTGTTGAGGTCGCGTTGTCAATTTTCCTTGCTGGATCATGGTAGTATGCATAGCCGTTGCAGCGTCCGCCATCGCTGCTTACCGCGTCGGCGCAGGTATTTCGTGCTCCTGGATACCCCCTGAGATTGAAATTCTTTTTTTCGAGCCAGCTGTTGGTCTGGTAACCGAACCGAACCCATCTGGGTGTCCAGCGGACAGAACCACTGGTGTCCCGTGGATGGTCACTGATTACCAGCAGGGCGTAATCATATTTGGGACCGCCGCCTCTCCAGCCGTTTGGTTTTATATACCTGGTAACAAAACGGGCACCCTGGGGTTTTCTCTCGCCGGTGTAGGAGGCACCGCGCGCACCGGGAACGATATAGGTGTTGGTGAAGTCGAACTCGCCCCTGCTGTTGGTCACGCAGTGGGCAGCGGTTAAAACAACCCGCGGACCAATCATCGAACCAGAACAGAAGCCCGCATCAGCACTGGAGGTGCTCTGCAGCCGCACCATTATTTCGGTCTTGCTCGAGGTGGTTGAGCGGCGTCGATTGTCGCTGCCAACGATCTGGCGAGGGACTGCTCCTTCCTCTTGATCGCTGTCCAAATCCCCCATTGTATCGGCCTCCTCCTCTGCGGCTTCCGGCAGTGCGCGTTCCTGCTTCTTCAGTGTGCTGATTGTGGAGGTCAGCTTACGGCCTTTGAGCATGGTGCCGGGCTTTTGTCTATAAGTGCGGCCGTCTGCCAGGCTCATGATTGCCAGTTCTCGGCTGGGAGCTGCTCGCTCTGTTGCATCTTCTTCTGCCAGTTGAGCGTCAGGGACCAGCTTGTCGAAATCCGGATCGATGTTGAGGCGTGGTGCACTTAACGGTTTAAGCTCTCTGGTTTCTATCAGTTCCCATACAGCAGGATCCGGCTGGATTTTGCCAACCTCGCGCAGGTATAGTTCCTCGGCAGCAATCTCTTCTGCTGTGGCGACAATGTATCGGTCAATGGCAACATCATCGTCGGACCCTGCCGAAGCAGAGTCGGCAGGCGATTTGCCGTTGCCGCTGCAGGAAGCCAGCAGAGTGATACCTGCCAAAAGCAGAATTACATTTTTTCGAGTGATGAGCATGTTTGTCCTCCTTTTAGTGGGGGATACGTATCCCATTGGAAGAGAATTTGGGGTGAAGCGCAAGTGCCGGCTCGCCGCTAAGATGAATAATAAACAGGTCGATGACGAGTCTGATCTTTCCTTCGTAAGCTTGCATGTCTTATGCCATTTAGTGATGGGGAAACACTGTGTTTTGGTGTTTCATTATTTATGCTTTGGCTGCTTTGCCTTGAGGTGGGGAAGGTTGTCACATTCTTAGGGCGGAACGTGGTAAATTTTTGATGAGTCTAAGAAGAAAATACGAACAATGACTTTTTTCTTTGTGATAGCGGCAAGAAATACGAAGCATGCTGTATGGTAAAAACAAACCGGTAAGTCGAGATTGCTAGAGGATGTAAAAGACAGGGTCCGCTATCTTCTTGCCGACCGAAATTTTGATTCTCCGCAGCTGGTTTCGTTTCCCGGCATCTTGCAAGCCGAACCAGAAAGCAAGGCCGCCTTTATCCTGCTGATGTTGTTGGAAGGGATCGGTGAGGAAGGCATAAAGCTAAAAACAATACTGGTTGAAATGCACCAAAAGTGGTGGTGCATTTCAACCAAGAACCAATAAAACAGGCGAAAAATAATGAAAGTGAACCCAATTCACGAGCTACGTAACGTTTCATTATTGCTCCTCACCTGAAAACAATCGAACTCCTACCATAACATAACACTGCTTCGCCGGCGTAGAAGTAGTCATCCCCTTCAGGACCCATCAGTCCGCCCACGTTAAGAGGTTTCCCTTAGCCATTGGCATAACATTTGCTGTCCACAATGTATTATTTACGGCACTTAGTTTCTCGTGTTTGAGCTGAGCCACTACAATTTTTTAGGACCTCTATTCGTGATGGCGCATCAAGGAAAGGATATATTTCACTATTAGCGGCCAACCTCCAACCAGAGAGGGCGGGCTTTTTACAAACAAAAGGAGAGATGGCATGCCTGAAACTATCAAATGGAATTTTGTCACCCAGGTGTTGCAAGGCCCGAGTGTTTCAGCAGCGGGTAGTATTGTCAATGCCGATGCGTACGACAAGTTCGACGTCGAGCTGCTCGATACCGTGACCCAAGTGGTAAATCTGGTACCGGCAGGTGCCGACATCTCATTACTCGTGATTAATCCCAAAAAGCCTGATGCCAATCTGAGCTATGACCTCAGTGGTAGTCTCGTCATCCTCGACGGGCCGCATGTCTTAATTGGAAAAGGGGCGGTGAGTCTGCTCGGCGGTGCCACCAGTCTAACCTTTACCAACAGCACCGGAGCCGATGCAGTGATTGAAATCCTGGTCGGTCGTGATTCAACCCCATAAGGAGAATAGTTATGCCTGTAACCTTATCCTATCCCGGCGTTTATATTGAAGAGGTGTCCAGCGGGGTCCGCACGATCACCGGGGTCGCCACCTCGATAACCGCCTTTATCGGCCGTGCCCTGCGCGGACCGGAAAATGAACCGACCCGGGTACAGAGTTTTGCTGAGTATGAACGCTTATTCGGTGGCTTATGGCGCGACAGCAGTATGAGTTACGCTGTACGGCAATTTTTTCAGAACGGTGGCAACGATGCCCTTATTATACGGGTACAAAACGGCGGCAACGCAGCCACGCTGACCCTGCCTACGAATTTTGATCTGGTTGCAGCCAGCAGCGGTGAATGGGGTGAAAAGTTGCGGGTAAGGGTTGAACATGTCCCTACCGACTCTACCCTGTTTAACCTTACCATCCGCGATACAAGTACCGGTGTGACAGAACGTTTCCTCAATGTCTCCACTGTTACCGATAGCGCACGATTTATTACTGATGTGCTTGCACAGCAGTCCAGGCTGGTTCGTATAGATGGGACTGCGCCCGGCACAATACCCACTGATCATGCTGATCCTCCACCAGGGGTTGACCCGATGCTGGACAATACCTCCTCAACCGCATTCAATGCTGACGGAGACAACGGGTTAGCCATTACCGATGATCAAATCTCCCATCCTTCGCTGGAAAATCTCAAACAGGGTATCTGGGCATTGGAAAAGGCTGATATCTTCAACCTGCTCTGCATCCCCCCTCTGACCCTGCCCGTCGGTGGTGATATCGGTTCTCAAACCCGCAGCGCTGCGGCCACCTACTGCGAGAACCGGAGGGCCATGTATGTGGTCGATCCACTCACCAGCTGGACAGAGCCATCGCATTTGACCAATGCTGGTACAGGCTTGGAAAGTCCGGGCTGGGGTCTGAGTCGCAGCACCAATGCGGCACTGTACTTCCCACGCATCAAGCTGCCGGATCCCTTGCAGGAAAACCGCCTGGCTGAATTTGCACCCTGCGGGGCGGTTGCCGGTGTCATGGCTCGCACTGACAGTCAACGGGGGATATGGAAAGCACCGGCCGGTAATGACGCCACGCTCAAGGGGGTGGTGGAGCTGACCGTTAAGCTGACCGATGGCGAAAATGGCGTGCTCAACCCCTTGGCCGTTAATTGCCTACGCGCCTTTCCCATCACCGGCAGGGTCGTATGGGGATCGCGCACGCTACGGGGCGCCGACCAGTTGGCTTCGGAGTGGAAGTATCTGCCGGTGCGACGGTTGGCCCTGTTTATCGAAGAAAGTCTGTTCCGCGGCACCCAGTGGGTGGTATTTGAGCCCAACGATGAACCGCTTTGGTCGCAAATTCGTCTGAACCTCGGGGCCTTTATGCATAACCTGTTTCGTCAGGGCGCCTTTCAGGGGAGCAGCCCACGCGAGGCCTATTTCGTCAAGTGCGACAGCGAAACGACCACCCAGAACGATATTGATCAGGGGATTGTCAATATCGTGGTTGGCTTTGCCCCGCTCAAACCCGCTGAGTTTGTAGTTATCAAGATTCAGCAGATCGCCGGTCAGATTCAAACGTAAGGAGAGAGGAATGGCACAGTTCAGCGTCAATGCACAACGTTTTGATCCCTACAAAAACTTCAAGTTCAGGATCAAATGGGACGGCCGCTATGTAGCCGGCATCTCCAAGGTCGGTGCACTCAAACGAAGTACCGAAGTTGTGGAGCACCGTGAAGGCGGCGACCCCTCCAGTTCCCGTAAATCTCCGGGACGTACCAAATATGAAGCAATTACCCTGGAGCGGGGCGTTACCCATGACCCTGAGTTTGAACAGTGGGCCAATAAGGTGTGGAATTACGGTTCAGGCTTAGGGAGCGAAGTGTCGCTCAAGGATTTTCGTAAAGATATCATCATCGAGCTCTATAACGAGGCAGGGCAACTTGCCATTGCGTATAAGGTTTATCGTTGCTGGGTGTCTGAATTTCAGGCCATGCCCGATCTCGATGCCAATGCCAACGCGATAGCTATCCAAACCTTGAAGCTGGAAAACGAGGGCTGGGAGCGTGACTACGATGTGAAAGAACCTGCAGAACCGAGCTACACCGAACCTGCATAAACACAAGCAAAGGATTGTGAGTGAGAGCACTGACAGCCTCGGAAATAATTCACTTGTGGGAAACAGCGTATCGTTTTCACCCTATTGATCAGGCATTGTCTATCTTGCAGCAGGCAATGCCCGGACATACCCGTGAGCAATTGGCAGCGATGTCATTGGGGCAGCGCGATGACCTGTTGCTGGCCCTGCGCCAGCTCACTTTTGGCGATACCTTACCAGGGAAGGACACCTGTCCTCACTGCAATGAGAGGGTCGAGTTTGCATTAAGTTGCACAGCTCTATCGGTAGACACCCCGGAGCCAAAGAGAAGACAGCTCGTCACAGATGGGTTTGATGTAACCGTGCGTCCTCTTACGAGTTTTGATCTTGGTGCCGCTGCCAATGCCTCTACTGTGGACGAAGCGCGTTCTCTGCTCTTGGAGCGCTGTGTGGATGAAGTTCTTTATCAAGGCGTACCCACTCCTGTTCAAGCACTGCCACAATCGATACAAAACAGTATCGCGGAAACCGCCTCGGCGACTGATCCCCAGGCAGAGAAGGTGCTTGAGCTGAGTTGTCCCGCCTGTAAAAATGAGTGGCAGAGCCTGTTGGACATTGGTCATGTCCTCTGGATGGAAATCTGTGCCTGGGCACAACGCCTGCTCTTGGAAGTGCATCAGTTGGCCACGGCGTATGGCTGGACCGAGGATGAGATTCTAAAGCTGGGGCCGGTGCGGCGTGCGACCTATTTACAGATGGTGGCGCCATGAATGATTTTTTGACGCGCATAGCTCAACTCAGCCGCGGTGAAGTACGTGTTATCGCGCCACGTTTGCCGAGCCTTTTTGCACCACCTGCGCATGATGATCTTGCAAGTGCAAGCGACACGGTCAAGGCAACTGTTCAGCCTGTGGGCAAGGCTGCAGTCTACAAACAAACAAAACAAGCTCCCATTGCCCATATGGTTGTTGCAGAAACTGCTCGACCGGTACCTCCTGCTGAACGTTCGACACAACAGGTTCAGCCTCAACAAACGATAACAGGATATACAGACAAGAGAGAGGAAACCGCCCACACTGTTGTCGCATCACAGGACAACACGTCCCCAGAGCAGCACATTGCCGAACCGTTATCAGGCCGTAAGCAGGAGTATCTTGTAGTAGCACAGACTGCGTCGGCTGAGTCAATGGATTTGAGCGAGTTTACAGAGTCCGAGCATAGCCAATCAAACGCATCGCCATTGGAAAAGGTGCCAGCCAACGCTCCAGAACAGGTTGAAGTCCCGTTCGATACCGTCGTCGACCAAAAAGATCAATCAGGAACTATGACCTCTCAAGCCATCCTGCAGCTCGTACCGGACCATAACATCCCCTATACAACCCCACAGCAGGCCATGTCAAAACTGCCTGGATCCACGGAGACGGCTGGACAGCAGGAAACAACAGTGCATGTTAACATCGGCAGAGTTGAAGTCCGGGCGCAGCCGGCAGCACCTGCTGCTGCGCCGCGAACTGTCCGCCCCAGAGAGAAGAATAATCTCTCTTTACATGAATACCTCAATCGCAGGGGAGGCCGCCCATGAGCAGTCCTCTGGCCATCGCCTCTGTTACAGCTGTATTACGTGACCTGCTCAACAACGGCTTTATCGATCATAATATTGTCGGTTCGGTGGGCAGCAATGTCACCATTACTGCTGTACCGCCTGACACTATCCCGCTCGACAGCACCAACGCCACTACCCAGCTTAATTTGTTTTTGTACCGGGTTACGCCAAACCTTGGCTGGCGCAATGTTGATCTGCCGTCACGCGATGCCCGTGGTGTTCGACGGACTAATCCGCCGCTGGCACTGGATCTGCATTACCTGTTGACTGCTTATGGAGCGGAAGAGCTACATGCCGAAATTCTGCTCGGGTATGCCATGTACCTGATGCATGAGCGCCCAACACTGGACCGTCAGGCCATTCGTACCGCTTTGGCCAGCAGTACGGTGGATGGTTCGATCCTGCCGCCCAGCTATCAGGCGTTGTCGGCTGCCGATCTGGCAGATCAGGTAGAACAGATTAAGATTACACCGGCCAGCATGAACAGCGAGGAGATGTCCAAATTGTGGTCGGCCATGCAAGCAAAGTATCGGCCAACAGCAGCCTATGCCGTCTCTGTGGTGTTGATCGAGGCCGAAAAACCGACCCGTTCATCCTTGCCTGTATTGACAAGGGGACCGCGTGACCCAGTCACAGGGCGTGAGGCAGGCATTACAACGACAGCAGGCCTGATTCCACCTTTTCCCAGCCTGATAAATGTGGAGCCTCCGAATCAACAATTGGCGGCAGTCCTTGGTGACACCATCACCCTGCATGGTCATCATTTACGTGGCACTCTTTTGGAAGCACGTTTTGAACATGTCCTGCTTGATGATCCCATAACGGTAACTATCGGCACGAATGCAAATAGCGATCGTGTCGATGTCACTTTGCCCAACGATGCCGCCGCCACAACAGGCTGGCCACCGGGGAGTTGGCGCGTCAGCCTCAGCCTGCTACGACCAGGCGAAACAGAGCGACGCAGCACTAACAGTTTTCCGGTGATGCTGGCACCGACACTTGATATCGGCAGTTCCACTGTCACTCGTGATGTCGGCAGCGATGCTGTCACCATCCAATTGGTCTTTACCCCAGAGGTCCGACCGTCTCAAAATGTCAGCTTCAACGTTGGCGGCTATGAAGCCCTGCCTATCGATCTCAGTGTCCAAACCGGTAACCTTGATTTTGTCTTTCCCGCATTAGCGGATGGTAATCAGTGGCTGCGTCTACGGGTTGACGGTGTTGACAGCCTCCTGGTCAATCGCGCCGTCAAACCGCCGGAATTTAATTCCTCTCAACAGCTGGTGGTCCCGGTATGAACGCGCCTGATACGCATCAATGGATTGAGAGCAATCAGCAGGCTCTGAGCGAAGAAATTGCCTGGCTCCGTGGTTTGTTGGAAAATGCAGCCAGTGGGTCGGCAGCTACTGTCGAAGGGCCTGAAATAAAGGCATTCGCGCTTGACTTTGTAGCAGAGCACTTTCAGCTCTCCAACTTTGAGAGGTCCATTATCCTGCTCTGTGCCGGCATGGAGCTTCATTCAGATATCAGCCGATTATGCAGCAAGGTACAGGGTGATCATGCCGACTATCCGACTTTTGGCCTGGCCCTGTCTGTATTACCTGAGGAACACTGGAGCGCCATATCACCCGAGTCACCACTTCGCCACTGGCAGTTGATCCAGCTACACGACACCGGCCGTCTTACCATGGCACGCCTGACACTGGATGAGCGTATATTGCATTTCCTGCTGGGTGTCGACAGTTTGGATCAAAGGGTGGCTGGACTTGTCCAACCCCTCCCTCAAAGCAATAGCCTGCCGCCTTCGCAGCAACAACAGGTAGAACGATTGATCAGTCTTTGGCGTGACAGCAGTAAGCCACCTGTTGTTCATATTCAAGGTAATGATGCTGTTGCCGGTCGTGATGTGGCGGCCCATGCCAGTGCTTTGGTTGGTATGCAGGCGTTGCAAATGTGGGCCCCTGATATTCCGGTTGCTGCCGATGAACGTAGTCTTTTGGCTTGCCTGCTCGCCCGTGAGCATGTGTTATCCCGTAGCACCCTTGTAATTGATGCCACCGATAGCCGGCCTGCTCATCTGTCGACCTTTATGGAGCTCTTGGATTGTCCATTGTTGCTGCTTGGCGAGCGCCCCAGAGCTTTACGGCGTCATTGTGCTGTTATAGAAGTTGATACGCCCACCACTGAGGAACAGTGTCACTTGTGGGAGAGCGCATTAAAGAGGTTAGAGACTGACGATGAGGGTGAGGCTGATGTACTGCCATTGACCGGTCAGTTCAATTTTTCTTCAGCGGCTATTGCAAGTACTGTTGAGACGTTACAGGTCGAGCTCAATCTAGGCATGCCACTGGACAAAGCCCTGTGGCAAACCTGCCGCCAACAGAGCCGTGGCGGCTTGGATCATTTGGCGCTACGGATAACCCCGCATGCCGACTGGGAGGATTTGATTCTGCCCAAAGGGCATAAAGCTATGCTTCGCGATATTAGTCGCCAAGTACGTTACCGCACCACGGTGTATGAAACATGGGGCTTTGCTGGTAAAAGTGAGCGCGGGCTGGGTATCAGTGCCTTGTTTGCCGGCGAGAGTGGCACCGGCAAAACCATGGCCGCTGAAGTACTTGCAGGCGATCTCAATCTCGATCTTTACCGCATTGATCTTTCCTCGGTGGTGAACAAATACATCGGTGAGACCGAAAAAAATCTTGAACGCCTCTTCTGTGCTGCGGAAAGCAGTGGCGCCATCCTCCTGTTTGACGAGGCCGATGCTCTGTTTGGCAAACGCAGTGATGTCAAAGACAGTCATGACCGCTACGCTAACATCGAACTGGCCTATCTGCTGCAACGGATGGAATCGTATCGCGGTCTCTCCATTCTCACCAGTAATATAAAATCGGCACTCGATGCTGCCTTCATGCGTCGTATCCGCTTTGTAGTGCAGTTTCCCTTTCCCGATCTGGAGCAACGGAGCGCTATCTGGCAGCATATCTTTCCCGACCAGCTGCCTCGTGCGGAGCTCAATATCGAACAACTGGCCCGTCTTAATGTGACTGGCGGCAACATCCGCAATATTGCCATGAATGCGGCCTTTTTAGCGGCTGATCAAGGCAGGCCGCTGTGCATGGCCGACTTGGCCCATGCCGCACGAATGGAATACGCCAAGCTGGAGAAGCCACTTAACGAATCTGAATTGAGGACATGGATATGAAAACAACCATCAACCTCAATATTGAACGTATTGTCTTGCATGGACTGCATCAGGTCGATCGTTATGCCCTGGCTGAAGCTTTGCGACAGGTTCTGGTTGAACAACTCTCATTGCACCCTGCTTCTTCCTCAACAAATCTACCTCGCCTACGAACAAAAATCACGCTACCCATCGATGAAGGAGCTGATCAGTTAGGCCAGGCTTTGGGGCAAAGTATAAGCAGCATCATTGCGCAGAATACGGGTGCAATACAATCAGGCAAAAAAACTCAATTGGGAGGCAGTCACGATGCGTAACCACGCCTCTTCAACAAAGCAGGAGCATAACCACAGCTCTTTTACGTTACACCGCAAGCCGACTTTACACGTAGGCGAGAAAGACGACGCTTATGAACAAGAGGCTGACAGAACAGCAGACGCAGTGATGAATGGTGTTGCCCACAGACGAAGCTGGTCATTTTCGAAAATTAATATTTCGTCGCCACTGCAACGCCAACAGAAATCTAAACCAAAAAGCGAGGGGGAAAAATATAAGGAAGCGGCCAAGAAGCTAGGCGAGGCCTTTCTCGAAACCGGCCCAGGCAAGGAGATTAAAGAAAAAGCAGAGAAACTGGGTGATGCGTTTATTTCGACACTACCCGGCAAGATCATCGCAGGCTCAGCGATCACAGGCGCTGTCGCAGCACTTGCAGCGACCCACAAGGAATTGCCCATCGACATCCCTGAGATTCCGCTGGATAAGATAAAGCCGGGCCTCAAGCTCAAGATAACATACGAAGGACCGGTAAATAACCCTACCAAGGTCATGGTCGGCTTCAGCATACCTCTGGCTGAAGCCAAAAAAAGTAAGAAGCCCGCTATGACCAAATCGCAACAGTTCTGTGCTGAAACGGCCCGCATGGCAATGGAGCAGCACCAGTTTCGTGAGTCAATGAAAACACCGGCGCAGAAAGCGGAAGAGCAAAACATGATTACTGCATGGGTTCTCTATGGCGCCACCGGTTCTCCATTCTCCTTGGGTACCGCAGGAATAGGCTTAGGACAAACCACAACACCATCACTGTCTGGAAAAGCTTTTCCCCCACCACTTGCACCCTATGCTTCAGAGTTTAGGATAAGCGGCGAACAACCAAAGAGAGAAGAACCGAAAAAAAAGAAAGAAGAGACACCGGTTCAACGCAAAACAAACGGCACCGTTCAGAAGAGTGGTGTGCCTGCAATTGTCTATGAAACGTTAAAAGATCCGGGACACTCTCTTGATGAAAACACACGGACCTTTATGGAGTCTCGATTCGGTTACGATTTCAGTCAAGTGCGCATCCACGCCAATGCCCGAGCAGGCCAATCGGCCCGAGCGATAAGTGCATCGGCCTATACTGTAGGAAACAATCTTGTCTTTGCAGACGGCAACTATTCACCCTATTCACCTCAAGGGCGACATCTACTGGCACATGAACTTGCACACGTAATACAGCAACGAGCTTCAACGCAGCCACCTAAAGGGGGACTCCAACTTGACACCGGGGCAGGAGCTCTGGAACATGAAGCCGATGATGCAGCGTTTGGGGCCCTACACGGGAAAAAGGTTTCAAGTGGGAGTTTCTCTCAACTGAGAGCCACGCAAAGAATTCAGCGTGCAGAACATGGCACCTATGTTTCAAAGCTCGGTGAAAAGGATTACCTGGATGCCGGTGCGCGCTTCTATAAGACGTGGGGTTACCCTAATGTCAAGCGCGTATCCAACATGGATGATGTACTCACCGATCTGGATCGTGGTAAAGGCCCCATCGATAAATTTCGCATAGTTTCCCACGGATCGAGTACCGGCCTGGACCTTGGCCTTTTGCCGCAATTGTCGCCGGAAGAATTTGGTGCCGATGCGGCAACGTTTACCACTCAAAAACGCTTTCGCAAACAGTTTGCGAAAATGAAATTGGTCAGCGAATCATTCTTTAAACGTATATACAGACTGCTGCAAACGGATACCAAAACCGGAGCACTGCTCACGTTACTGGGTGCCGGGAAGAGAGCTCCGGCAGCTACAAGTGCACTCGGTATTGTACTGCGCGCCATAGTGGATCAGCGTTTTTTGGCCGATGTCAAACTCCCCTCCGGCAAACGACCAAAAATTGCCCACCGTGCTCAATTGAATGCATTTGTCAATCAACGTCTAGGCCTCTATCGTAAGATTGTAGTGAATATAGGCACCAGTAAAATTGAAAGGAAAAAACGCACCAAGGCCATTGCTGAATTGATCAAACATCTGCCGGCCGTTTTGGCTTCCAACACGATCACATTCACCCCAATGGAGCAGGAGGTAGCAGATTCGCTAGCCGATCCGTTTCTGGAAGGTGCAGGGAAGCAGAAGCGTCTACGACGGGATTTGACTAAATCGCTTGGAGAAGGTGCAGATGGCCCTTATCTGCGCAAGTTGCGGAGAGTGAAAAATAAAATCAGCGACAAGACCCACATCGAAATTAGGGGTTGTAACGTTGGCCGCAAGCCGGATTTGCTAGATACCTACCGGGGGTATTTCGGACGCTCCGGCAACCTACCGTCAATCTCAGCTCCTGACTTATACCAATACTTCTTTAGGCTGAGCTTCCAGACTTACCTCAAAAATCCGACCGAAGATGCAAAACTAGAAGCTGCATTTGATGAACCATCTACAGGGCTGGCGAGAGGGTTTGAAGATCTTAAACGGATGCAGGCTGGTGAGATGACACGAGTAGTCAATGAAAAAAAACTGACGGACCTAGCGATCAAGTACGGTTTTAATGCTGCAAAGGTGCGTAAACTCAATCCTGAGATTAAGGATCCAAACAAGCTCAAGCCTGGTGATGTCGTTTGGCTGGTACAGCGGCGCAACGTTACCGCAGGAATTTACCGTACGTTATCGGATTTCTGTAAGGGGTACCTGGGCAATCAATACACCTGGCCCAAGGTATGGGGAGCCAATCCGACCATCAAGAACCCGTCGAAGCTCAAACCGAACCAGGTGCTTCAATTGCCGGCAGCTGTACTGACACCGCCAGTGGCGACAGCAGCTCCGACTGTACAGGAGTTCACTGCAGCGGTTCGAAGCGGCAAGCTGGTCGCTGGGGTGAGTGCGGAACATAACAAACCCATCGTCCATATGGACAATTCCAAGCGAGCCAAGGCCCTTGCAGAGTGGCTGGTAGCGCAGAAGTTTGACCCCAAGGGACGAACCGCAGTTGCCCTGAGTAAATACTATAAAAAAAGATTTCGTAAGGCTGCGGAGAGGACATACATCGGGCTATTATCACGTCGCTATCCTACTATTGTTGACCCCATATTTCCCGAGGACCCACGTCATGACAAACATATTATCCGGCGCCCCTAGAGGAACCAAAAAACACTCACGACAGAAGAGTGAGTACAATGGTCGTGAAAATTCATTTTTATCATGTCGGTAATCAGAATGGGTGGCAATAATAGTCAACAAAGTTAAGCAGATACAGGGAGGAAAATGAGCTCTTTTCCAAATTCACCCAACCTCCTAAAAGGCGGTATCGTCATTATGGAACCGGACAGCGGTAAGGTGATTCGCATCATCTCCTTGCAATACAATCCGGATACCCTGACCAGAACGTTTCAGGTGCAGTCTTATAGTGAAGGCACTGATCGCGCAGAGGCCTTGCGCCTGAAGAGCTCACCGGTTGAGACCATTAAACTGGAAGCCGAGATCGATGCCACGGATCAATTGGAGTTTCCTGACCAGCATCAAAACATTGTCGATAACGGTATCCACGGGCAGTTGGCTGCTCTGGAGACCCTGCTCTATCCGACGAGCGAGGCTCTGCAAAACAATCATGAACAGGCGGGCAGGGGAGTGCTGGAGATCGTGCCGATGGAAGCGCCGCTCAGCCTGTTTGTGTGGAGCAAGCACCGCGCCGTCCCTGTACGGATAACCGAGTTTTCCATCACCGAAGAGGCCTTTGATACATCGCTTAATCCGCTTCGGGCCAAGATCAATCTCGGTTTCAGGGTATTGTCGGTGAATGACCTCGGTTTCAAGCACCGAGGTGGCAGCCTGTTTATGAGTTACCTGAAAAATAAAGAGGCACTGGCCGGCACAGTTGGCAGCGCCACTCTCAATAGCTTGGGTCTGGAGGGGTTGTGATGAATGATCCGTTAAAAGCCCTGCTCGATGCAGGAGTGCTGAATATATCCAAGTTTCCGGAAAATAGTCGTTACCACGGCGTGTCGATCACGACCCTTGCGCAGAGTAACCAGGAACCGATCGCCTATCTCAAACGTCGTCTTGTGCCTTCACCAGAGCGCTTTGCCGTGATTCAGGAACATACAGTGGTTGAAGGTGATCGGGTCGACAATCTGGCGGCGCAATACCTGGGTGATCCTGAACTTTATTGGCGCCTGTGTGATGCCAATGGGGTCATGCGGCCCGACGAGTTGACCGAAATTACTGGTGACAGGGTCGCGATTACGTTGCCTGAAGGGGTACCGGGGGAGAGCGATGGCTAACGCTATTGAACTCAATCTGTTTATCGGGCCGGCGATACCCGTCCCAGCTCCACGGGCGGCGATTGATGCGCTGGAGAAGGTACAGGTGCAGGTCAATGGCGGCGATATGCCAAGTGGTTTTGAGCTCAGTTTTTCACTCTCCAAACGGTCACCGCTGCAGACGCTGTTTCTGCTCACCGGTGGGAGCACTATACCTGTCATGCGGGTGGTGATCATGGTTAGCCTGGGTGGTATTAGCGAGGTCATCATGGATGGCGTTATGACCCATCACGAGATCCGTCCCGGCAGCGATGGCGGCAAATCAACCCTTGTTGTCAAAGGTAAAGATCTCACCGCGCTGATGGATTTTATCGAGCTGGATGGTATCCCTTATCCAGCCATGCCGCCGGCGATACGGGTACTGACTATCCTCGCAAAATACGCCGCATTTGGCGTAATACCAATGGTCATACCCAGCGTGGTGGAAGACCTGCCGATTCCAATCGAGCGTATTCCTACCCAACAAGGCAGCGATCTGGCCTATGTTTCGCAGTTGGCCCATGAGGTAGGTTATGTCTTTTATATCGATCCGTTACCGGTGCCTGGAACTGTTCGTGCCTATTGGGGACCGGAGATCAAGGTCGGTCCGCCGCAACCGGCATTGAATACCGACATGGATGTATTCACCAATGTTGAATCACTCTCCTTTCAATTTGATAAGGAGTTGAAAGAAATGCCGGTGGTTTTCATTCAGAATCAGGCCACTAAGGCACCGATTCCAATCCCCATTCCCGACATCACTCCCTTAAATCCACCCTTGGGCGCTGTGCCACCGCTGCCGCCCAAACTTAAATTTTTGAATGACACTGCCAAGCTGTCACCCATTGGAGCGGTTATGCAGGGGATGGCGTATGCCTCGCGTCATTCCGATGTGGTAACGGGTGAAGGCAGTCTCAATGTCACCCGCTATGGCCGGGTGCTGAAAGCGCGACAACTGGTCGGGGTACGAGGTGCCGGCGAAGCCTTTGACGGGCTCTACTATGTGAAAAGCGTCACCCACAATATTGAACGCGGCGAATACAAGCAAAACTTTTCCCTGGCTCGCAATGGCTTACTTTCCACTACACCGAGGGTACCTGTATGACTGAGAATCAACTCCATTTTGGCAAATATCGTGGCACAGTGGTGAACAATGTCGATCCGATGCAGATAGGTCGTCTGCAGGTGATGGTGCCGGATGTTTCCAACGTGATGCTCTCCAGTTGGGCCATGCCCTGTGTACCGGTAGCCGGCATGAACATGGGGATGTTCACCTTGCCGTTGATCGGTGCCGGTGTATGGGTTGAATTTGAACAGGGGAATCCGGATTATCCAATTTGGGTGGGGTGTTACTGGGGAACGGCTGCGGAGGTACCGGTGCTGTCTCGTACCGTGCCGCCGGCAGTGCCCGGCATCACCCTGCAGACACCGTTGAAAAACGGGGTCGTGATTAGTGATGTGCCCGGCCCCACCGGTGGCATTCAATTGCAGACCGCAACCGGCGCCATGATCTCGGTAACCGACATCGGTATCACCATCTCCAATGGCAAAGGCGCTATCATCAACATGACCGGGCCGACCGTGGATATCAACGCCGGCGCGCTCACAATTGTTTGAGGAGGGAATAAAGACATATGCCTGCTCCCATCCTCCATCTCGGCGCAACCGTCACCTGCTTGCATGCCGGTCCAGCGCAACCGTTATCCCCGTTCCCGCGGGTTTTGGTCAGTGGTCAACCGGTAGTTACCCTGGCCACGCCCTACGCTGTGAGTGGATGCTCGCTCAGCGGCTCCGGGGCACCACCCTGTGTCACGGCACAATGGGTGGTGGGGGCTGTACGTGTAATGGCAGGAGGGGTGCCGGTGGTTGTTCAGACCAGCACCGCAGTCTGCACCCCGACCGGCACAGGACTGTTGCCGCTGGTGGCACAAACTAGGGTATTGGCGACATGAATAGAATTGACTATCCTTTTCAATTTGATGGACGGGGCCGCACAGCTCAGAGTAACGAGGATGAATATATCCGTGAATTGATCGAGCAGGTATTACTCACAGCCCCGGGCGAAAGAGTCATGCGGCCCACTTTCGGCAGTGGTGTGCGTCAACTGTTGTTTGGTGCTGCCAGTCCGGAAGCGGCCACTGCCAGTCAGTACCTGGTGCAGAGTTCATTGCAACAATGGCTGGCCGACCTGATTACCATCGAAGCCGTTGATGTGCAGGCGCAAGAGAGCGCTTTGCTGATCACTGTACAATACGTCGTGCGTCGTAGTCAGACTCGTGCCAGGGCAGAGATCAACGTAGCAGGAGGGGCACCATGAGATATTACTGCTGCGATGAACGCCGCCGCGAAGTGGTCAAACTGACCGGTACCCTCAACGGCCTCGACTATGTGGAAGTCGACGATAGCGGCCTGCCGCTTGATCCGATGCGGCAACTGACGCTGTTTCTCAAGTTCCTGCGGCCACCACCTGTTTTGAACCAAGAGAACGTTATTATCGATGGCGGCGAACGGATCGAAGAGGTTGCAATTGATTGGGTCGCTCCGGCTACGGCCTTGCCCCCAGGTGAGCCACCAGACCTGGTTGACGAGCTTGATTCCCTAGATCATTTCCTGGTGATTCGCACCAAGTTTCCGGGCGATTTTTCCTTATATGATTTGCGCTTGGTCAGCGCTCCAGGGATTGATACCCCACCGGCCGGTTTTGACCCGCTGCTCTCAACGTTACAATTTTTCTTCAAGGTACAGTGTGCGTCGGATTTTGATTGCGCAGCTCAAACCCCCTGTCCAAAGGAATCGGCAGCCGTGCCGCAACTTGATTATCTGGCCAAGGATTACCAAAGCTTTCGTCGGTTGATGTTGGATCGGATGAGTTTGCTGTTGCCCGACAGGCGCAACCGCAATGCTGCCGACCTGGGTATTACGTTGGTTGAACTGCTGGCCTATGTCGGCGACCATCTCTCCTATCAACAGGATGCTGTGGCCACCGAAGCCTATATTGGTACAGCACGGCGCCGTACTTCATTACGGCGTCATGCCCGTTTAATGGACTACCTGGTACATGAAGGCTGCAACGCCCGTTCCTGGCTGCGGGTGTTTGTGAATGATAATGGTGTTGAACTGCCAAGAGGCACAGCCATGTTAACCAGCACCCCCGATCTCGACGACCGCATCGCCCCCAACAGCGATGCCTGGCTTGATGCTTTGGCTGCCGGTGCCGAGGTGTTTGAAGCCATAGAAACAAACCTGCTCTATCAAGAGCATGAAGAGCTGAAGTTTTATACCTGGGGTGAGCGCGAATGCTGCCTTCCCAAAGGCGCGACAGCAGCGACTTTAAGCGGGCACTACCCCAATCTCAAGGCAGGCGATGTATTGATCTTTGCTGAACAACGTGGACCACGCACCGGCTACGACGAAGATGCCGATCGCACCCACCGGTGGGCCGTGCGATTGAGCCATGTGCTATTGGCTGAAGACCCCTCAGGTGGCTTGTTTGTAGAGCCGCCCAATAATAATCCCACTCCGGTGACGGAGATTCAGTGGCAAAAAGAGGACGCCCTGCCTTTCCCGCTGTGTCTCTCTACCATCACCGATCAGGATTATGGTGAAAGTTATCTCGACCAGATCAGTGTCGCCTATGGCAATGTGGTGTTGGTTGACCATGGACGGACTATTGAGAGCGAAAAGTTGGGTGAAGTGCCCAAGGCCGTGCTTGCCGCCGCAGCAACAGCTACCCATGTCACCTGTGCCCGTCCTGCCCAGTCAGTCATTGTGCCTCGTTTTCGGCCGCGACTGGATGAAAAACCGCTCACCCATGCCCTGCCGCTGCAACGGCAACACCTGCTGAGCATGCCAACCACGCCAACTATCCTGGCCGACCTGGAGGCACGCAACTATTCCTCTGCTGTGCAATTGGCTCTGCAGAGTCAGGGCGTGCAGTTCAGCGGTGCGGTGATCGTACAGGGTGGAGACGGAACCTGGTCGGTCGCCGACGGTAACAGTGCGTATCGTCTGGTGCTGGAAGCCGGGCAGCTCCAGATGTACGAACAGGGGAAAGCAGCAATTCGAATGACCGCCGCTGACCCCAGGCGGGCCAGGCCGGAAATCAATCTCACTGGTCGCTACTCGGGTAATGAGAGCCTGTGGTTGCCGCGCGCAGACCTTTTAGCCAGCGATGCCGCGGCGGAAGAATTTGTGGCCGAGTGTGAACATGACGGCAAAACCTACATCCGCTTTGGCGATGATTATCACGGCAAACGTCCCGATGCCGGCACCGAGTTCACTGCCGACTATCGTATCGGTAATGGCAGCAGTGGCAATGTCGGTCTTGAGTCAATCGTTCATGTCGTGAGTGATGATGCCCGCTTGCTGCGGGTGAGCAACCCACTCCCAGCTCAGGGCGGCGTTGATCCGGAAACGGCTGAACAGATTAAACGCGATGTACCGCAGGCCTTCCGCAAACAAGAACGAGCCGTCACTCCGCAAGATTACGCCGATGTCGGCAAAGCCCATAGCGATGTCCAACAGGCTGCCGCTACCTTCCGCTGGACCGGGAGCTGGCATACTGTTTTTCTTACCACTGATCGCCTGCAAGGGCAGGCCGTTGACGCAGCGTTTGAGCAGGAAATGCTTGACCATGTGGAGCCCTACCGAATGGCAGGGTATGACCTGGAAGTGGACGGTCCGCGTTATGTGCCGCTGGAACTTGAGATGACTGTTTGCGTCAAACCCGACTATTTTCGTGCGGATGTACGTGCTGCCTTGATGCGTATTTTCAGTAAGGGCTGGTTGGAAGATGGACGCCCAGCCATGTTTCATCCCGACAATTTTACTTTTGGTCAGCCGGTCTATTTGAGCGAACTCTATGCAGCGGCTCAGTCGGTACAAGGTGTGGCCTCAGTGGTGATCGATACATTTAAACGCTTGCGCATGCACAGTGACCCAATACCATTAGAGCAAGGGGTTTTAACCCTGGACCGGCTTGAGATCGCCCGTCTGGACAATGATCCAAATTTCCCCGAGCGTGGTGTGTTCAGGCTTGATGTGGGAGGTGGCAAATGAGTAAGACTGACTTCACACCGCAAGACGCCTGTGGTTGCTGTCAAGGTGTTGGCAGCCAGGCCCCGGTAGTTATCCACAATCGTCCTGGTCTGTCGGCCATCGCCTATCGCATTGGCGATCATGCTGATGTGCTGGCCACCATGCAGGCGCGTCTTTCTTCTCAGGAATATCCGGCCCTGGCACGATTGCGTACCCGTGATTCGGATGACTACTCCATTGCCCTGCTCGACGCTTATGCCTCGATGGCTGATGTGTTAAGCTTTTACCAGGAACGGATTGTCAACGAATCCTTTCTGCGCAGCGCCAGTGAGCGGTTGTCCTTGCAGGAACTGGCGCGCTTGATCGGTTATCGTCTTAACCCCGGCGTTGCCGCCGAGACCTATCTGGCCTTTACCGTAGAGGAGGCCGAAGGTGCGCCTGAAGAAGTGAGACTGGATAGCGGCATCAAGGTACAGAGTGTGCCTGGACAGGATGAAAAACCACAGATATTCGAGACGGTTGAGCAGATTGAGGCCCGACCGGAGTGGAATCTGCTTAAGCCGAGAATGAGCGAGATGATGCTGCCGGTGCATGGTACGCGAGTGATTTATCTGCAGGGTACCGCAACCCAGCTCAAGGTCGGTGATGCGTTGTTGTTTGTCGGCAGTGAGCGTGAAGCTGATACCGGTAGTGAGCGTTGGGATTTTCGCCGAATTCAGGACCTGAGGATTGACAGCAATGCCAACCATACTGTTGTGACATTAGAAAAGGGGGTAGGCTCGACCATTCCTTACGTCGCCCCTTCAGCTGATCCAAAAGTTTATGTTTTGCGTTTGCGTACCTCGCTCTTCGGCCACAATGCCCCTGACTGGCGGATCATGACCAACGAGGTCAAACGCGGGTATCTGGGTTTGGAGCCTTCCAACACCATTACTGCTACAGAGTGGCCCGGTTTTACCATTGCCGATATTTCCGACCCACCCACCAATGGTGCCACCGGCACTGGCCTCTATGGTGTGTATTACAATGATAAAGATTTATCCGAGCGGGTGCTGAGTCGCATTGACAGTACCGTGAATTTTGATTGGGGAAGCGGCTCACCCGATCCTTCGATTGTTAACTGGACCTTCTCGGTACGCTGGACAGGGTGGGTACAGGCACCTGCAACTGGTGAGTACACTTTTTATACATTGTCTGATGATGGAGTGCGTTTGTGGGTTAATGGCGTCTTGGTCATCAACAACTGGAGCATTCATGGCGCCACCGAAGACAGCGGTACTATTACCCTCAACGCCAACGAGAAATATGACATCACTCTGGAGTATTATGAAAATACCGGCAACGCGGTGATCACACTCTCTTGGGCCTATCCGGGGCAGAGTAAACAGATCATTCCTCAGTCGAGGCTCTATCCGCGAAATACCCATACGCTGCATCTGGATAACACCTATTCGCAGATCGTGCCGGACAGCTGGCTGGTACTCTCTGTGCCCGAGTACCAGGAGTTGTACCAAGTCTCCACTGTCGCTGAGGACTCCCGAGCAAGTTTCACCCTCACTGGTAAGACAACGCGATTGGTGCTCAAAGGTGAGAACCTGCGAGAACTGTTCAATGAAAAAATACGCGAGACAGCTGTGTTTGCGCACAGTGAGCAGGTGACTTTAGCTGAGACCCCCATTGTTACCGATGTCAAAGACAGCTCTGTACGGGTAAATCGCAATGTGCAGGAATTGCAGCCTGGCCACATGTTCATACTCAGCGGTGAAACCACAGCAGGCGAAAAAGCGGGCGAAGTGGTGACTTTGCTTGAGACAGTGCCGGACGGCGCATACTCTACACTTGTATTCACCAGTGCCCTGCAACATAACTACAAACGCGACACCGTCAGTATTTACGCCAACGTAGCGCGGGCAACCCATGGTGAAACCATGCACCAGATACTTGGTAATGGTGAAGCGCGTCAGGCCCACCAGCGCTTCAGGCTTCAACATGCTCCGCTGACCTATGTCAGGGCGGATAACGAAAGCGGCGGTGAGGCGGCATTGGAGGTGCGGGTTAACGATATCGCCTGGCATGAGGCTTCCACTCTGTATGGCACCGAGGCCGGTGACCGTAAGTATGTGGTACGGGTTGATGAGGACGGCGTCGGTGAGATCCAGTTCGGCGACGGCATCCATGGCACGCGGCTCCCGACGGGGCAGGAGAATGTGCGTGCCATCTATCGTAAGGGTATCGGCAGCGATGGTAATCTCAAATCCGGTCAGTTGAGCCAATTGCTGACTCGTCCCCTGGGGCTCAAAGAGGTCACTAACCCAAGGGCTTCCAGTGGCGGCGTGAATGCCGAATCACTTGACGATGCTCGCCTTAACATGCCGCTGGGGGTGCGAACCCTTGGCAGGGCTGTCTCTTTGCTGGACTACGAAGATTTTGCCCGTGCCTATACCGGCATTGCCAAGGCCCAGGCCGGCGTGCTGCCCATACGCGGGATCAGCACTGTTTTTATCAGCGTGGCCGGTACCAATGGCGTTCAGCTTGAGGCTGGTAGTCCGACCATCAACAGCCTGCTTAATTCACTCAAGAAGAACAGCGATCCCTTTGTAGCATGCGATGCTGCGTCCTATAACGTGGCCTATTTCAAGCTGGCGCTCAACATCAAGCGACATCCGGATCATGAGCTTGATAGTGTGGTGGCGGATGTTGAGAAGGCACTGCGGCAGGCCTTTTCCTTTGATAATCGTGACTTCGGCCAAATTGTAGCTCGCTCTGAAATAATTAATGTGGCGCAGCAAGTCAAAGGCGTTGTCGGTGTAGATGTGGATCGTTTCTATCGCGGCACCAGCATGAACCTTGAAGATCGGCTGGTACCGGCAGCCGCTGCCGTTGATGACAATGGAGACGGCGTGGCGGCTGAGTTGCTGCTGCTTGACCCCGGTCCGTTTGACTATTTGGAGGAGATGCTATGAGCAGTTTGGCAGAAACCATGTATCAACGCCTGCCCGCTATTCATCGCATTCGCGATGCCGGCCGGGGCTATCCTCTGCGTGAACTGTTGAGTGTGATAGCCGAACAGGTAGCGGCGATGGAAGAAAACATGGAGCAGCTTTACGATGACCAGTTCATTGAGACCTGCGCTCAGTGGGTTGCGCCGTATATTGGCGATCTGATCGGTTACCGTACCCTTCATGGCGTGGTACCAGGGGTGGCTTCGCCGAGGGCAGATGTGGCCAACACAATTCGTTATCGTCGTCGTAAGGGTACGGCCTCGATGCTCGAACAGGTGGCTCGAGATGTTACCGGCTGGCCGGCGCGGGCTGTTGAATTTTTCCAGTTGTTGGGATGGAGTCAATATATGAATCACCAGCGACCCAGCGCCCATTACGCCCCTGACCTGCGGCAATGGCAGAAGCTGCAATGGCTCGACGGCCCCTTTGACACCGTGGCCCACACTGCAGAGGTGCGGCGTATCTCCACCGGCAGTGGTCGCTATAATATTCCCAACATCGGTTTGTATCTATGGCGGGTACGTGCTTTTTCCCTGACCCGTTCGCCGGCTGTGGCTGATACTACCCTGGGCGGCGGCCTGCTCCTGCGCTTTAATCCGCTTGGCACTGATAGCCCGCTTTACAACACTCCCGAAACCGAAGAAAAGATCAGTCATCTTGCCGAACCGATCAATGTGCCCCTCTCATTGGATCGTCGCCGGCTTAAAGCCAACCTGGACGATTACTATGGTCTGAACAAGAGCATGGTTCTTGAGTGGCAAGGAGCTACACCAAGCGACCCTCCACAACTGATTCCCAGGAGCGATGTCGATATCTGCGACCTGAGTGATATCGAAGATGGAGGTGGAACCGTGATCGGCTGGGCCCATCAGCCGGCAGCCGGTTCGGGAAGGATCGCTATTGATCCGGTGCTGGGGCGCATCGCTCTTGGCGATGTACCAGCCACAACGCTACTGGCCACATTTCACTATGGCTTTACCCTAGCCATTGGTGGTGGCGAATATGAACGCGGCACCAGTGGGTTAGTGCCACCGGTGGTAAGTGTCAGTGGTGGCGCTGCATTGCAAACCGCCCTCGATGCCGTCCAGGGCGGGGGAGCCGTTGAGGCGACTGACAGTTATCGTTATCTGGAGACACCCGGTATAACCGTTGCTGCCCAAGCCAGTGTTACCTTGCGGGCCGGCAACGGGCATCGACCATTACTGGTGGCCGGAGGAGCAGTTAACCTCAATCTGGGAGCTAAGTCGACCCTGACCCTGGATGGCTGGATTATCACCGGCGGTACGCTGAGCATGATCGACTTTGGCGATGATGAACCTCGCAAATTGATCCTGCGCGACTGCACTATCGTACCCAGCAGCACTGAACCGGCCTTGTCTGTTGCTCATCCTTTTGCCAAGGTTACCCTGGAGCGTTGTATCACAGGTCCGCTGCATATCGCTGCTGATGCCGAAATCGAACTGCGTCAGTGCATAGTCGATGCCACCGATGCTGAATTGGTTGCCTATAGGGCTCCCGGCAATGCTCCGGCCGATGAACTGCTGCCTGGTGGTGCCATGACGCTGGAAGGCTGTACCGTGATCGGTAAAGTCCATACGCGGCAGCTTACCCTGGCAGGCAACTGTCTGTTTGTGGCCCTGCTGGCACAAAGCGGTGAGACGTGGCCTGCACCTCTGTGGGTTGAGCGTCGTCAGACAGGTTGTGTACGTTTTTCCTTTGTTCCGCGCGGCTCGCGCACACCCCGGCGCTATCACTGTCAACCAGAGGAAGGCGATCTGCTTACGCGGCCTCACTTTACCTCGATGCTGTATGGTGATGCCGGTTACTGTCAACTGCGCCTGGCAACACCGGAAAGTATTCGTCGGGGTGCTCATGACGAGAGTGAAATGGGGGTAATGCATGATCTGTATCAGCCGCAGCGGGAAACCAATATACAGATACGATTGGATGAGTATCTGCGTTTTGGGCTAAAGGCTGGTATTTTTTACGCCAGTTGAGAAGGATGCAGGGCAACTGGGATGCCAGAAAAAAATGAAGGGATGTACCTATTCAGCAATACAATCGGGGTCCCGGCCTCTATTTGAAAAATAACGAGCAAAAGCAGATTTTAAAAATCTTAAAAGAAGCAGAGTAATCGTTCATTGGCATCCAGTTTTCGCCAGCGATCCGTCTCGAGCGTAGGGTGGATAAGCGTAGCGCATCCACGCTGAATCCGGTTTCTGGGAGTGGTGGATGCGCTACGCTTATCCACCCTACACAACTGCGGCATCACTAAAATATTCCGTGAATACTCTTGGTGATTTAAAAACTGACAATCTACCCCGAACAAGTTACGAAGGGTTAACATAAGGAGAACGCCAATGAGTGGTGACTATAGTCGACATCGCTTCAATCCCCGCAATAATTATAGCGGGGTCAAGATGCAACAGGGCCGGGTGCAACTGGACGCCGACTGGAACGAGTGGACCGATGCCATTGATCGACGCACGCGGGCGGAAACGGTAGACACCTTTGGTGTCAGTCTCTCTACCGACATCACTGGTGTAGCGGTGGTGTCGCCGCAAACACCCAGCGCCTTTTTGATCGAGGCTGTGGGCGGTGAGCTTACTATTGGTCCGGGCCGCATGTATGTCGATGGTCTGTTGGCGGAGAACCATGGCGACCCTGACGGCACGCAGCAATTTGATCCGGTATTAGCGGAACTGTGCAGCCAGGACTCGATCGGCTACGATCAACAACCCTATCATCCTAACCCGGTTCCTTTACCTTCTACCGGCCCGCATCTTGTTTATCTGGAAGTGTGGCAACGGGAAGTGACCCATCTGCAGCGTCCCGACCTGGTGGAAACAGCAATTGGCGTCGACACCACCACCCGTACGCAAACCGTATGGCAGGTACGTCTGTTGGAGAACGTTGACAGCACCATCACCTGCACAAGTCCGGATAGTGCTTTAGCGGCGGCTTGGGATGCTATTATAAGCCCTTCTGCAGGCCGACTTTCCAGCCGCGATGCTGGTGTGTCTGGTGTTACGGATCCTTGCGAACTGCCGCCCAGCGGTGGCTATCGTGGCTTGGAGAACCAGCTGTATCGTATCGAGATTCATGATGGCGGCGGTGTCGGTACCGCCACCTTTAAGTGGTCGCGTGATAATGCCAGTGTCACCGCCAGTGTGGCAGAAATCGTCTCTACTACTGAATTGAAATTGGACAGTCTGGGGCGTGATGCAGTGCTTCGTTTTAACAGCGGTGACTGGGTTGAGATAGTTGATGACTGGCGTGAGCTTTCCGGTGAGGATGGCGACCCCGTACGACGCGTTGGCGAGATACGAAAAATAACGGTTGATGATGCCAAGCAAACCATCAGCTTCAGTCCGGCTCTGCCAGCCAACCTGATCCCCACCGGCAGCGGTGATGACACCCTAAAACGGCGTCATCTACGCGTCGTTCGTTGGGACCAGAACAATATTGTGCGCGATGCGGATAACAATACCATAGCAAATCTTGTCGATTCCAGCGACCCACTGTATTTTCCCGGCATCATCCCGGTGCCTCCCCCGGATGTTTGGGTACACCTTGAAAATGGCGTCCAGGTACAGTTCAGTCAAGATCCGGCTGCAGGTGGTTTTCACTGCAATGATTACTGGATGGTCGCTGCCCGCAGCGGCGATGCCTCAGTCCAGATCCTGACCGAGGCTCCCCCGCATGGCATTCATCGCCATTATGCTCGCCTTGCGTTGGTCTCCTTTCCTGACAATGAAGACGATTGCCGCGAGCACTGGCCACCCGATTGTGGCGGTGGGTGTTGCACCATCATGGTCAATCCAGGCGATAATATCCAGGCGGCGATTAATGCCTTACCCGATGAAGGCGGTTGTATCTGCCTCAAGACAGGACTACATGAAATCAGAACACCACTGGAGATTCACGCTTCACACATCAAGTTCCAAGGCGAAAGCCCAGGCACTGTGGTCAGAGCCGTCACCACGCTGCCCTACATGTTGGAGATTGGCCAAGCCGATCTGGATGTAACCGATATTGAAGTTGTCGGTATTCGTTTTGAAGTAACCCAGCAGCCTGCTTCGTCAGGCGTTTCACTGCTTTTTCTCAATCACTGCGCCGAGGTACGGATTACAGGGTGCGTCTGTGAGGTAGTGTCGGAAAACCCGGCTGCCTATATCGGTCTTTTCATGCGAAGTGTGCGTGATGTGGTCGTTGCAGGCAACCAGCTCAACAACCTGTTCAGCGGCATTCGGGTCAGTGATTATCTGGATAGACTGGTCATCGAGCAAAATCAGGTTTCAGGAATCAGCGTTGCGGTAAATGACGTTGATTCCTCGTTTGGGGAATATGGGATTGTGATTGACAATGATTTTGACGTACCCTGCCGGATTGAGCATAACCAAATAAATCATTTCTGGAGGGGTGTATTGCTAGGCTACGGTACGCGCGATTCTGCAGTGAGAAACAATACGTTTCTTCGCCTCGGTGAGCAATATGAACAAACCATACCCACAACCATTGACGAGCTGCGCAGCTATCTTGACCAACGTTATTATGCCATCGATATCAGCGATGATCACTGCCGTGTTGAAGGTAATCTTATCAATCTCTCTGTTTCGCATTGGGCAGGGATTCATGCCAGGGCGGAACATACCCTGATCGCAGATAATACACTCCGTGCTGCAAGCGAAGTCAGCCCGTTTGCCCCGGTGCCCGGCAGCATCTACTGCAGCGGTCAGATTGATGAAGGGAGCGGATCCGATCACAGCCGCGTGATCAACAACACACTGCTCGGTCCCCAAACAGGTATCATCATCTCCCGTGCCAATGAGGTTGTGGTGGCAGAGAATACGGCCGATGGCATGGGGGCTGGCTGGTTTGGCGTACGGGTGGCGGATAGTAATAATGTCAGTGTCCGGCACAATACCGTGGAGGATGTTTTTTTCGGGATCTACTTGAGTGGCGGTGCGGGCAGTCATGTTTCCGGCAACCACCTCACACAATGCGGTATGGGGATCTCTTCGTTGTCCGAGAATTATCTCGATGTGGGCAACAATGATCTGGTTGCCTGCTTAATGACCGGTATCGCGCTGGAAGTCGTTGCCACAGCTAAGGTCACCGAAAACCGGCTGATCAATTGTGGGTATAGCGGTGTCGTTTCATTGGGTATTGCCGTGTTTGCCGAGCATATCCTTGTCGAGTCTGAGTCCATGGTTCGGATTGAAGGCAACGATGTGCTGGATACCGGTGTCGACCCCTTCACTAATCAGGGGAGCAGCAACGCCTCGCTTGGTATCGCGGTGCTGTGTGCTTCATGCTCTGTTAGTCATAACCATACCAATTACAGTCAAAATGTCCTGGATCCGGCACTACAACATCGCGCCCTGCTGATGGTGGGGCCTCTTGCGCTTCGTTATAACACAGGCGAGGTAACCATTGAATGGATGATTGGAAGCGCAGTGGTGGACGACAACCGTTTCCGTGGTCCGGGGCGTAGTTATCTGGTTGATTTTTTTCCGGTAACCATTAACGACTTTATTGACTTCCGCTTTGAGAAGGTCACCTTCAATAACAATATCTGTGAACACCTCAATGTCGAACCGCAGGAGGACGGCGCCACGGTACGGCTGTGGGGCCGTAACCTGATAGCCATGGGCAACCATGTTAAGGCGAATAGGGGCGTCAACGCCATGTCGCTGGGGAACCGGCATAGGGTGGCGTTGATGGGCAACATAACCACCGGTGGCTATATTCGCGTCGGCACAACTACTCCGGCCCCGCTCACCGATTTTAATATTCGTACGTAAGGAGTTTTGAGATGGAGATCAAAGACTTTAAGCAAGCTTTGGAACTACAGAAAGAACTTTCGGCCAGCTTGGCCGCCAATATTGAGAAACTGGGCAAAGATAAGGCTCCCCCCGTCGCAGAAACGATTAAAGAACAGGAGCAACTGCTCGCCCAGGCTAGAGCCGCGTTGAAGAACAGCAAGAAAGAGAAAGCGTTGGCTGCCAAACGCTGGGAACAGCGGATACAAAAACGCGAGACTGCGGTCGAGCTTCTGCAAAAAGGATTGGAAGATATGAAGAAGAGATTAAAGAAAATTGAAAAAGGGTAGGCCGTAGCAGTAGAAGGGTGCCTGAAAAATGATGGCTATCGCTCTTCCTTAAAATACAATGGGAAGCACCTTCCCTCATCTATCTCGGGCTATTTGATTTTTTGTAATACGGACAAGGAGGCGTTTCGTACTCATGTATCGTACGTCCCTAGCAAGTATGGCTCCTGTCTGTTTTCAGGAGCCTTGTTTTGTCTTACTTAGTTTCTATTAGGAAATCCCGTTCATCCGGATGCGTTGAAGTGCATCGATACCTGCCGGTTGATCAGAACTCAATTCCTTTCTGTGCTTTTATGCCGGACTTGTAGGGATGTTTCACTGCCTGCATTTCAGTAACCAAGTCAGCAGCATCAATAATCTCCGGGAGTGCATCCCGACCGGTAATAACCAAATGTACATCTTCGGGTTTGTTCTTTAATACTTGCAA
This sequence comes from Desulfogranum marinum, assembly GCF_016918565.1. Taxonomy (GTDB): domain Bacteria; phylum Desulfobacterota; class Desulfobulbia; order Desulfobulbales; family Desulfobulbaceae; genus Desulfogranum; species Desulfogranum marinum. The sequence continues at coordinate 37,908 of NZ_JAFFQD010000010.1, read as the reverse complement.
CACCTCTTCTTTTTCAAGCATACCGTATTTCAGAAGATAGGTGAACTCATCAAGGACAACCATTTTATATTTGCCGCTGGATATAGCCTCTTTTGCTTTTTCCCATCCACAGCGGGCAAGCGCTTTGTCCTTTTCAAGGTCATCTGACTTCCAGGTAAATCCTCGCCCCATGACATGGAAATCTATGAGATCATCAAATCGCTTGAGTGCATCCAGCTCGCCATATTTCCAAGATCCTTTGATGAACTGGATGAAGCAGATCGGCATGTTGTTGCCGGCCGCCCGAATACTCAAGCCTAAGGCCGAGGTGGTTTTACCCTTTCCATTACCCGTAAAAACAAGTAGGAGCCCTTTTTTTGTTGTAGCCATCTGCTGATTTTCCTCGTGTGAATCAATGGTTAAATTTTCTTGCTGTGCTTCAAACTTCCAGTAAATAAAGATCCTAGCCCTTCAGCGAATAAAAAATGACTTTGTCTTCACCACGAGCTGTATCTGTTCAGCAGGGGCTATAGTTTTACGAAAATATCAAGTTTCTAAGCCAACACCACTATTAACGTAACCGTTTGGTGATACCATACCCGGGTAGGCTGGATAAGGGTAGCGCATCCACCATTTCCAGACATCGGATTCCGCCTGGATGCGCTGTGCTTTCCCTTGTGTGCAAGTTTCTTGCAAACACAGGGCGTGGCCTGTCAACAAACGCATTTAACTCGAAAATAATTTTTTAAATGAAAAACAGCTCCATTATCTGATAAAATTAGTCATGGTTTTAGCAACCGGTTCAGGGGCGGGAATTTGTTCTTTTCCATGTTCGATAACTCGCATGATCCAGGCCATATTTTTACCGAGTACCTCCATGATCTGCTTGCCTTCCTCATCCTGCTCCATTTCTCCTGGTTTAAGACCATGGGCCACGTTCCAGTAGTTTGAAGACGGCATGATCATCTCGGAGTAGTTGATGTAATGATTAAGGGTTTCAACCGTGGAAATCCCTCCGGATCGTCTGACTGCGGCAACAGCGGCTCCGACCTTGTGCCGGAAAAGGTTGCCGTTGACCGAAGAGACGAAAAACGTTCTGTCTAAAAAGGATTTCATTGTCCCACCAACACCGGAAAAATGGACAGGAGACCCGAGCAGAATGCCGTCGGCCTCCTTTGTTTTTTGAATCCACTCATTGACAGGGTCGTTTTTTATGGCACACTTTTCATCTTGATTTTCTACACAGCCGTAACAGGCAATGCATCCCTGTATTTTCTTTTTGCCGACATGGATCATTTCCGTCTCAATCCCTGCATTTTCCAGCTGATCAAGAACGATCTGTAATGAACGGGCTGTATTCCCCTCTTTATTGGGGCTACCATTAAATCCAACAACTTTCATATGCATTCTCCTTTTTCGTGATTTTGATTAATCTCTGAGCCTGTTTAGGCAATTTGTTATTCAATTTTTATTGTTTAAGTATTCGTTTTTGTAAAATTTTTCAAATTTTGAGGCTGCTCCGTAACTAGAAGTTGCTTCAACGAATCTGCTAAACCCTTTCCAACTGAAGGATAAGTGAGCGAGCGTGAGTGGTAGCTTCCATTCCTGCAACACATCCTTCACCGACAGCTTTTGCCATTTGATAAGGAGGTCCTACCATGTCACCGGCTGCATAGATGCCGGTAATACTAGTTTCTTGTTTTTTGTTGGTTTCTATATACTTGAATGACTCTGTGTCCAGTTGAACGCCGATTTGGGCGGCCAGGTCCAGTGCTCCTTTTGAACCTAGTTCAATGAAAACACCTTCGGTTTCTATCGTTTGTCCGTTTTCAAGTCGCATCGATTCTACAGCATGTTCTCCAACTATTGCTTCGATACCATCAGCGATATGGTCTACATCGCTTGAGTGTAATTTACTCTCTAACTCCTGGGTAACGTCTAGCTCATTGGCAATAAGGTAGACCTTGGCAGTATAATCGAGCAGGGGGAGGGCACCATCAACGGCTGCGCTCCCGGCAGCCGTTAATGCTACCGTGGCACCGCGGTAGAAATTGGCATCTAAAGCTCACCAGGAGAAAACGAATCTGTGGTTTGTCTGGTTTTTTTTTGTGTGCTTTATATCTGCATCTACTTGAAATGTAGACTTTAATCCAATGATTGTATGAACTCTACTATTTCACTTGGTTCAGGCCTGATAGTATGATCTGGATGTACATCGGTCTTTCTGATAATACCTTTATTATCGATGAGAAACCTTCCTGACATAGGGAGTTCCCACGTATCATTACCATTGAATCGTTGCAAATCGATACCAAAACTGAGGTAGATCTCCTTTAGCTTTGCCGGCACTGTAAAGAGCAGGCCAAATGAGTCGGCAACCGTGTTGCCTTCATCTGTGAGGACCGGAAAGGTTAGGTGGTGCTTTTTCACAACCTGTTTTGTGTATTTTCCCAGTTGGGGGGAAATCGCAATAAGTGAGCCGCCAAGTTTTTGTACTTGGCCATAGACTTCCTGCAGAGCTTCCAGCTCCACGTTGCAGTAAGGTCACCAGATTCCTCTATAAAAATTGATCGCCAGTGGACCTTTGCTAAGAAGATCCTTACTGCTGACTAACTGTCCTTTTTCATCGGGAAGTGAGAAGTCAGGAAGCGTTTCACCAACCTTTAGTGCGTTGTCAGCGATTCCAGCTTGGATAAGATTTTCAACCTCTTGAAGCAGAGTGGCAACAACCTCAGGGGGTCTTGTTGCCATAGACTCCTTTTTCATTGCACTCAGTTTCTCTTGTAATGTCATGTTGGCCTCCATGGTGTTTAAGCGAATTTGCTGCCGAAATCATATATTTTATCGTAAGCAGCTTGTCGTTATCATTGAGCATTTTAGTTAAGGGGCCAGCTTGATAAATGAGCTTCCATCCCTTCTTTTCCATGTAAATTTGCAACCAGTAATTGCTGTAGGGAGTCCATCAGATGAGGGGCCACGCCGGTGAGCACTGTTGCAAAGTGAATCATGGAGTAACCCATACCCCATAAGCAGACACGGCAGAAAATGTCGCATAGTCGAGGACTTTTTCGCGGGTTATCAAAATCTGTTTTTCTAACGATCAAGAAACATAATAATTGCTTAATTCTTTGATTGTTAACAAAAACACGTTGAATATTTAATCAACTTAAGCGGGGAGGATAGCATTGTTAATATTTTTTTTGAATGATCACTCAAAATGATTAGCTTGCCTTCTCACAGTGATTACACTGTTGTTGTAAGAAAATACTCAATTTAATTTGTACCTTTTATCAAATGTATAAAGGTAATTGTTTACCATTTTCGACTATCCGACTGTTCGGCGTGGATGTGCTACACTGCGCTTGTCGACTCTACGTACTTTAATGGTCACTGATGATGACGAAAAGGGAGAATCGGTAAACGATTACGATATTCACAATCGGTGCGTGGACCTCACCTCGGCAAGAGAAGGAGGTGTTCTTTTTCATTCGTTCAATGGCTGGTAATGATAGCCTATTTTGTAAAAGCTATTAGCTTGACTGGGTAATCAAATTGGCGCGTAGTTTTTTGAGTGATTATTCAAATGGGTGTGGTATGCTTCCTGTCATTATTTAGCGAAGATCTAGTCCGGATTTTTCATCAGTTCAGGGCCCATATGGACTGACCTTCGGTGAGTATTTTGGTAATTTTGTACTTTGTTGATGTTGAAGCATGACCCTGAAATTACTACTTTTTAATAAAATACAATCGCAATATAAGAATACGAGGTAAGGCAATGGCAAGGGCTCAGTTTGATAGAAACGAAGTTATTGAAAAATCGATCGAGCTGTTTTGGCAAAAAGGTTTCAATGCTTCATCAATGGAGCAGGTTGTGAAAAGAACCGGCCTCAAGCCTGGCTCTATTTATTATTCCTTTGGTAACAAGGAAGCCTTGTTCCGTGAATCGTTGGAAAGTTATGCCCGAAAACGAGCAGCTCACTTACATAAAATATTGGATGCAGCGCCAACAGTCGGCGAAGGGCTATGTACGATTCTTGAGGAAGTCGTCGAGGAGTCGGCTAAAGAAAATTATTGTAGTTGCTTTCTTGTCAAAACAAGGCTTGAATTAGCTGCCGAAGGAAATGAACTCTATAAGTACGCGTCCGCAAAATTGGATGAAGTGGAAGCGCTTCTGGAGAGTTACCTTAAAAAGGAATATAGTAAAAAAGTGAGTCAGCGACGTGCTACCAGCCTCATGATGCACATCTTTGGGGTAAGAGTTTATGGCTATCGAGAAGGGTGTGTTGAGCGTATGCGGCAAGGGCTGAGAGAAGGGCTGCCTTGGCTCCCCTGGAAGTAAGTCGGCAGTGTTGAGGAGAAGATGTTACCAGATTGCCTTTATTTTTTTACAGTTTATCTGTCCACCGTTTTACAGAAGGAATAATCCAATTTACCATTAGCCCGGATTATATAAAGAATGCTCGTAATTATTGGATACATTCCAACTGCTTGTCGCGCCAGGTCTGGGGAAAACTTACTGCTTTATCGTTAATAATTTTTTTTAATGTTTCAATAATGCCGTTGGTGTCGATCAAGGTTCCATATATATCAAATGCAAGTGTGGTCATGGTCGAGAAATTTCGGTTATTTAAATTGAAAGCAAAGGGCGACCGCTATACCGGGAGACAGGTTTAATAAGGCTGTCTTTTTTGAGTGGTGGCTTATTTCGCGGTTTGGTTATCCAGCCATAAAGTCAAAAGCTGACATTTTGGTGACAGGTCCAACGTGCGCATTTTTAACAAAAGCACTTGGTTGATTGTGTTAGGCGCAGCAGGTAGATTCGTGCGAAGCTTTATTAGGGCATAACCTGGGCGGTATATGGCAATATTGTCCCCTTAATACCTTTTCCGGTTTGGGGGCGGGAGGGAAGACGTCAAGTGTAAGGCGAAGGTAGTCGTTAATGTTTGCTGGTTTACTCTTCTCGAGTTCCCTTTGTTTGGACCTGGAAACCAGAGCTTCCCTGGCAAATTCACAGCTTCGCACCTGGGTGTAGTTAGTTTTGAGTAGTGTATGGCGATGTTTTTTTGCCAGATTCAACGCTAGCTCATTGATCTCCAGTTTTTGCTCTGCCATATCTTTGAGTATCCTCGCAGACGGTGTTTTCGCGGGATCTTTGAGTTTTTGATGTTGATGGTGCAGTGCCTTTTGGTATTTCATGCTTTGGGCTGGCTTGCCGAGTAAGCGTGCAACCTCACTCAGGTCGGAAAAAAGTTCTTCGCCCCATTTTTTCAGCGATCTGGGGCGCTCTCCATCCTGCAGTATCACGGATACGTCTCGGCCGCAGGTTGCAACCTGCTGCATATTTTTTTTAGCAGTACATTGCTGTTGCCAAGAAAAAGCAGGGCTTTCTTTCAGCAGGCAATAGGTCAGAAAGATATCTAAAAAGTAGATTTGTTCGAGGTCTATCCCTGTTTCTGCGTAGGGATTGACATCCAGAGAACGCACTTCGACATATTGGACGCCTCTAGTTTGTAGCGCATCGGAGAGTCGTTCACCGGGTCTTGTGACCCGTTTGGGGCGGATAGGCGCATAGAGTTCGCCTTCTATCTGGAGCGTATTGGTGTTGAGTTGCTGGTATTCCCCGTGCCGCATCACGCCAATTTTTTCAAACACGGGATTGGGCTGGCTTGTTGCTTGGCGTAACCCGCTGATAAATGCAGGGAGGCTGTTGTAGCTGATAGCCAGATTGTCTTGGGCCTGAGTGTTATAGCCAAGCTTGCTCATTCTTAAGGACGTTGCATGGGGAAGATAATGACTTGACCGTCCTATATTCTCCAGCGGTAATGTACTGCGTGTGTGCGTTAGAAATGAAGAATCCACAACCGGCGAAGCACCAAAAAGGTATGGTACCAGCCAGCCAAAGCGTAAAAAATTGCGGGTTAGCGCAAGGTAGCTTTCCGAGATAAAATCCTGAAGCGGTTGCTTGTCATCTTTAATCTGCTGCCATACCGGCCAGAAGTGATCGGGCATGGAGAAATTATAATGCACTCCGGCGATAGACTGCATCATGCTGCCGTAACGGTTTTTCAGCCCTTGACGATAAATGGTCTTTGTCTTGCCTACATCGGAGTTGCCATAACGCGCCAGCGTAATATCCTCTTCTGCTGCAATCGTGCACGGCATGCTGAGCGGCCAGAGCAACTCCTCGCCGATATGGTGATAGACATGTCGATGGATGTCGGCCAGGGTTCCGAGCGATTTTTTCGCATTAGTGTCCACCGGCGTGATAAATTCCATTAATGCTTCGGCATAGTCGGTGGTTATCCACTGATGGGTCAGTGGTGAACCGAGTGATACAGGGTGGGCGGTTGAAGCCAAGCTGGAATCACCATTGACCCGGAGAGATTCTTTTTCAATACCGCGGCGAATTCCATTTAGAGCTGCTGAATATTGGGAACGCGAGAATGATTCCAGCGTGTTTTGCCATGACTGCTTCAAGTTCGAACTCCTGTTCAGCTTGACCGAGGTCAAGCATAGTAAAAGCTGGTTGCAGATTTAGAAAATAAAAAAGATAAATATTTGAATATAATGAATAATATTTATTTTGGTCATCCTCTTTACCAGGTTCCCTTGTTTTCCATGGAGGCCCATGGCTCCCTGACCGGCAATTTTTCTCCCTCTTGCAGCAGTTCAATGGAAATTTGATCGGGGGTACGAATAAATGCCATATGACCATCTCTTGGGGGCCGTAGGATGGTAACCCCTTTGTCCATTAACATCTGACAGTACGCATAGATATTCTCGACACTGAACGCTAAATGACCAAAATTTCTACCTTCACTGTAAGCAGTATCCTGGTCCCAGTTGTAGGTAAGCTCCACTTCAGGCTCTCCTGGAGCCGTTGCCAGGTAGACAAGGGTGAAGCGCCCGTCTTCATAGTCTTTTCGCTTTGTTTCAACCAGATCAAGTTTTTGTGTAAAAAAATCAAGAGACTGGTCAAGATCTTGTACCCTTACCATTGTATGTAAAAATTTCATTTTCTCTCTTTATTAGAAATTGATGTCGATGCTTACGCGCTACAGCGTCAGACTCGTATAATTTATATTTATAAAATAATGCATCATCAGGAAGATGCAAAAAAGCTTTGCATTGTTGCTCGCCCATAGCCTGTGCAAGGACAGTTGAGTGGACCATTTTTCAGTATCTGAGCAAGGTAAGTTGGAGGGAGGTGTCTGTCAATGCTTTCTTGAATGGTTAATCAAGTTGAAGGCCTGCGTCGTTATCTAACTATTTGATATCTTGAAGGTAAAAAAATATTTCGTGGGGGTGTTGAGTTTTAATGTGATGGAAACGACGATAATAACCAATAAAACGGTTGTTTTTCAGGAAATGAAAGTTGTTTGTTTTGAGGTTTGCAGCGCTGTTTTAAGGAAATTTTGAAATGTTTTCTCGGTGAGGGTAGGGATTTTATCCTTAAGCTGAATCAGTGATATTGTATTGATAATTTCATGTTTGTGGGTAGTGATGGGCATGATATTTCCTGTATGCATCTGGTTTGAAGTGATGACGCCAAGACCAATATCATTTTCGATTGCCGCCAGAACGGCCTGAACACTATCCACTGTCAGCACCACTTTGACTTTTGCCGATTGTTTATCAAAATGATGTTTAAACCAGCCGTTTATGGCCAGGGAGTTGTTGTCATACGAAATGAAATCCTGTTTGAGAAGAGTGTTAACAGAGAGGTCGTCGTTGAGATGCTGATGGTAATACGATGTAGAACACGCAAGGATGATCTCTTCATCTAGGATGGCCTCAACATGGTATTGATCAAGATTGCTGGCAGACGATTTTTGGTTAAGAAAGAGGTCCACAATGGCGAAATCCAACTCTCCGGCTGCTATCAATTGTAAAAGTGTTTCCTGGTTACCCAAGGCTAGAGAAAAGGTCACATTGGGATATTTTTTTCTGAACTGACTGATTATCCATGGCAGATAGGTCTTCCCGAATTCTACTGGAACTCCCAGGCGCAACATTCCATACGGCGTGTTCTTGCCAATGATGAAATTTTTCAAGCCCTCTTCCAGTTCAAGGAAAAATGGTTCCAGAATGTGAATAAGTGTTTTGGCTTCAGCTGTTGGGATGAGTTTTTTGTGTATCCGGGTAAAGAGGCGTGTTTGTATCTCAGCTTCCAGATTTTTTAAATTCTGGCTGATGGCGGAGGGGGTGACATTGAGTTCTTTTGCCGCATGACTGATGCTGTTGCAGGTGTAAATATAGTAGAAAACCTTTAACTTATTTAAGTCAATTGTTTTAAGCATGAATTAACCTGTGGTTTATAATGTTTAACTTTTATTTATTCATCATCGCTATTACTTTGTCAATCGTCACTTTTGAAGATTGCGAAAGTAGCCCCGCGTATACAAGGATAATTGGTTGCAATGTTTCGGCGTAAAGCCTGTTGGGTGCCACTTTAAGAGTTTTTATGATGAGGTTAAAAGAATGAAAGATTGGAGTATGGAGACAAAGGCGGTGCAGAGCGGCTATTCGCCGAAGAACGGAGAACCACGTGTTGCCCCCATTGTTCAGAGTACCACCTATAAATACGATAGCTGCCAAGCCATTGCAGATCTTTTTGACTTGAAAGTTGCCGGCCATATGTATTCACGGATCAGCAACCCTACGGTCGAGGTCTTTGAGAATAAGATGGCTGCGCTTGAAGGTGGGGTCGGGGCTCTTGCCCTTTCTTCCGGGCAGACTGCCTCCACCATTTCGGTTCTCAATATTTGTGAAGCCGGCGATCATTTCGTTGCCCTTTCAACCCTCTACGGTGGAACGTTCAATCTCTTTAAACATACAATGAAAAAACTTGGGATTGAGGTGAGCTTTGTCGATCCCGAAGCCTCTCCTGAAGAGGTGAAACAGTCGTTTCAATCCAATACCAAACTCCTCTTTGGCGAGAGCTTGTCAAACCCTGGAACCGATATGCTGAATTTTGAAAAATTTTCAGCAATTGCCAAAGAAATGGATGTTCCTTTTATCGTGGATAACACGTTTCCCACACCTTATCTCTGCAATCCTCTGCAACTGGGAGCTGATATTGTCATTCACTCAACAACAAAGTATGTGGATGGCCATGCCACAAGTGTTGGCGGGATGATCGTGGATGGAGGAACTTTCAATTGGGCAAACGGCAAGTTTCCCGGCATGACTGAGCCTGATGAATCGTATCACGGCCTGAGTTATGTGGATACCTTTGGCCCGAACGCCTATATCGTCAAGGCAAGGGTGCAGTGGGTTCGTGATGTTGGTTGCTATATGAGCCCCCAGAATGCTTTTCTTTCTAACAAGGGCTTGGAAACACTGCATCTTCGCATGGAGCGACACAGTGAAAATGCCCTCAAACTGGCAGAGTATCTAGAAAAGCATGAAAAGGTTACCTGGGTAAAATATCCTCGTTTGGAAAGTGACCCTAATTATGAGCTCTGTGTCAAGTATATGAAGGCCGGCAGCGGTGTCTTAACCTTCGGTGTACAGGGTGGCAGTGCCGCTGCTGAACGTGTGATGGATGCACTGCAGCTTGCTGAACGAGTTGTTCATGTGGCTGATGTGAGAACTGGCGTTCTCCATCCTGCAAGCATGACCCACCGTCAGCTGAGTGAAGAGGACCAGCTCAAGGCTGGTGTTTTACCTGAGTTAATACGGGTCTCTGTAGGGATTGAGGGTGTTGACGACATTATTGCCGATTTTTCCCAAGCTCTGGAAAAACTGTAGATGCACACTGGCATGATAAGACGAGACCTACTTTTGCTACCCGCTTACAATACATAATCCGATATGTTTATTATAGATGAACCGTATATTTCAGATGTGGCAGAGAAATTTCTGGTTGAATCGCAAATGCCATTGCTGGCAAATGATTTTGCAAGTCAATCCGTTTCTTCTGCGGCCAATTTCATTTCTTCAGCAGAGGCTGCCTTACACTTGGAAAAAGAGAATTTCAGATGGGTATACAGCAACAGTGAGAATGCAATATCCTGGATAACAGAAACTTTTGGTGCCGATTCTGATCTGGCCCAAAAAATTGACGTGTTTAAGGATAAAGCAAAATTCAGGAAATCCACTGCTTCCCTTTTTCCAGATATCACTTTTCGTAAAGTGCCGGCCACGGAAATTGCAACGCTCACTTTTGAAAGTATTGGCCGACCTTTTATTATCAAGCCTAATGTGGGATTTATCAGCGCCGGAGTCCATCGGGTCGATACTCCCGAAGAATGGGAGGCGGTACAGGAGAAGATCTGTCAGGAGACAGAAGCTACCGCCTGCGCCTTTCCTGGTGAGGTCATAAACAGTGACACATTTGTTGTAGAGTCAATTATCGAAGGAGAAGAGTATGCTGCTGATGCCTACTTTGATGAGGACAACAAGCCTGTTGTTCTCAACATCCTTTACCACCGATTTAGTAGCGAGCAGGATATGAGCGACCGGCTCTATGTTACCTCTGCAAAGATCATTGAAGACAGGCTTGAACCTATTGAGGAATTTCTCACAGATATAGCTGCACTTGGTGACTACAAAGGGCTTCCCGTCCACGCCGAAATCAGAATCGATAAAGAGGGGCGGATTCGGCCCATTGAGATCAATCCTTTGCGTTTTGCCGGATGGTGTTCAACAGATATCGCCTATTATGGATATGGCCTGAATGTTTATGAGCATTTTGCAAACAGAACACGGCCTGATTGGGCAACGCTCTTAAAGGGAAAAGAATCTGCAACCTATGCCATGGGTGTGGTTGAACGGGCGAGCACGCTGAGCGATGAGCAGGTTTTTGATTATGGAGCATTTGAAAAGCTCTTTAGCTCGCTCATCACACTTCGCAAAATGAACTATCGAACCTTTCCGCTCTACGCCTTCGCCTTTTTCGAGGTCTCCCCTGAGACGGAAGAGGAACTTGATTTGATATTGAGCATGGACCCGAGCCGCTTTGTTCGAGATGCAAACTAGGCCGGATTCCTCATCAGTACTTAGGGTGGATGCGCTACGTTTGTCCACCCTACACAACTTTGACCCTGTTCAACTATTCCTTTAACCCTGTTGGTGGTTTAGAAATTTGGGCTAGCCCTTAATTAGCTAAACCCAGGCCGCAATTCATATCTTCCATTTTTCAGCGGCTTTTTGCTCGACGGCAGGATCTTCTTCCATCGGTGTAGTGTGGTGCGGTTTGCGCCTGGCGTCTGTTACCAAAGACTCATTACATCCCCAATGTTTGGCTTCGTAGGATGCCTGCAGTCCATAGGTATCTTGGCTTGGATTGGAGCGCAGAAAACAAACCCAGAGAAAATTATCCAAATTTTTTGCACAAAAGTCACTTTCATCCACTAAAACGATCCATGCGATTCCATGTTTGGAAAAAAGTTCTGGATTCAAGGTATCCATTTCGGTGCAGAATTGTTCCACTTCTTGCGTGCGATCTTCTCTTGCACCATACTGTACTTTTCCTTCCCCCAAAGTATAAGAGGGAGCTTCTATTACACAAATTCCTGGGAGGATAATACGGGGATTACTATATCCATCCGGCAGGAGCAGTCCCTCTGGGAGCTGACCGCAAAGCTCATTTCGTTTTTCACCGGCAACTGCAACGACGAGCTTAGATCCTTTATGCAGGGCGTGGCCTGTATAATCCAGGGTATCCATTGTCGTATTGGTCTGAAAATGGAGATCTTCCCGCCAGTCCACTCGTTGCAAAACATGCTGAAAATAAGACCTGACATCCGAGGCAACAAGTTTTGGATTGTCTTCACCGGCACAGATAAACAAGTATTTTGCCAAAGAAACTTGATTGAAACCAAGGAGCGCATTGGCTTGGGTTAATATTTCCCGGGGTTCTCTTCGGTCATAGGGAACATATCGCTCAGATCCAATGGCTAAGAGCAGGCTGTGTACACCGGCGGCATCCACGGCATGAACTTCACGAACCCCTTTCACCTGGGTGGGAAGAATATCGCCGGTTAACCGGTGAACAAATTTACCAAATATGCTGTCTTCCTGGGGAGGTCTCCCTACCACCGTAAAAGGCCACACCGCGTTTTTGCGGTGAAAGACTTTCTCAACCTTCAGATAGGGGAAAGGATGTTCTAGTGAGTGATATCCCAAGTGATCGCCAAATGGGCCTTCCGGTTTTGTATCTGCCCCAACTGTTCCTAAAATACAAAAATCCGCATCTGCTGATACGACCCAACCATCAATTAAAGTGTAACGAAAACATCTTCTCGCAAGCATTCCTGCAAAGGTAAGCTCGCTCATTCCCTCCGGCAACGGCATCATGGCCGCAACAGTATGAGCTGGTGGACCGCCAACAAAAACACTCACTTTAAGCTCCTTGTCGGCTTCTATTGCCTGGGTATGATGAATGCCAATCCCTCTGTGAATTTGATAGTGCAACCCAACTTCATCATCACCATATTCATTGCCTGACATTTGCACCCTGTACATACCCAGATTGGATTTTAAAATATTCGGCGTATCTGCAGGGGGCAAAGAGCATACCTGGGGAAGAGTGATAAAGCTCCCACCATCCATTGGCCAGGAATGGATCTGAGGGAGGTCCTGTATACGACATTCACATTCTAATATTGGTAACTTGTTCTTCCAGGCGGAGTTCATACCAGCTGTGACGTCACTTAAACGAACTGCTTTTGGCAAGCCGGAGCGAACATGTCGGGGGAGAGAATGAAGGGCGGTTCGGGGAAGGGTAAACCATTTTCCGGGCTTTTTCAGAAGAGGGAGTGGATCACTCCAGGCTTCCAGGAAAAGCTGCAAAGGTTTTCGTGAGCTCCGGAAAAGATACTCCATACGCTCTATGGTTCCAAAAATATTGGAAGCTCCCGGGAAATTAGAGCCTTTAATATTCTCAAACAAAATGGCGGGACCATTTTCCCGATGTACTTGTCGATGGATGGCGGCTATTTCAAGATAAGGGTCGACCTCTTCTTCTATCCTTAGCAGTTGACCGATTCGCTCCAGATCATCGATACATTCCAACATGGATTTATACATGAATTACCCCTTAGCGTATGAAATGAAAAGTATTGTGAAAAATTGAAGAGAGCATTTGCATTGCAGATCAAACAAAATATACTCACCTGTACATAATTTTTTATAACAAAGTCTGCGCCCATAACTATTCAGACCTGTCCCTGCCCTTATAGCATGGAAACGGGTGGAGAATAGCTAAAAGGACAGAGAGGGTAAAGAAGAAACCATCCTAATCAATCAGCGGTTATTTTTCAGAAATAGTTGTTATTCAACGAGTAACAAATAACCTCGCCTTAACCTCGATTTGTAACAGCGCTGCAATGCTCCAGCTGCGTACAATCAGGCTTGATAACTAGAAAAATGCTATGTTTTGCTGCCTGATCGTGCGCAGAGGTAAGCGCAGACCAGGTGGGATAGTGCCCAATAGTTGCGCCTTTACGTCCTTTCGTTCAGTCTGCTTAGAGGCTTCAGCAGTGCAGTCATTTACGTTCCTCGGACAGCCGAAACATCCTCCTGTAAAGTTCAATTAATAATTGTAATCATTTTTTTCTAAAATTATTCATAAGCAGTTTTCTTCTTCAATCTGCCAGGCTCGACGCAGTTTGCGTAGCAATTTGTTTTCATATTATAGAAAATCAGCAAATTGCTTGATGCCATAGTTCAACAACTTTTTTACGCCTGCAGCATATCCTGTTGCAATACCGGCAAATGAGCGCACTGTTTCAAGATTGGCTGTATCGAGTTCTCTTTTCATCGCACACACAGGGACTTTTTTTTTCGACGAAGCAGGAGCGCTACCGCCTGCTGCCCAGGTGCGATTGTTGCGGGTCTTGCAGCAGCAGGAAATTGAGCGGGTCGGAGGAACCAAGTCGATCCCTGTCAATGTACTGGTCATTAGCGCCACCCATCGCAATCTGGTAGAAATGGTCCAATCGGGCCGCTTTCGCCGTGATCTTTGGTTCCGGCTCAATGTTTTCCCCATCCTGATTCCACCACTGCGGCAGCGAATAGAAGATATCCCGGCGCTTGTGGCCCATTTTCTAGATCATAAGAGAAAAAATTATTAAACTGCTCAATTTCGGTTGATTGCTGCTCACTTGCCTATTCGCTGCTGTTATGAGCATGTATTTCAAGATATTCTTTTAAGGAAAAGGAAAAGGAAAAGGAAAAGGAAAAGGAAAAGGAAAAGGAAAAGGGGGAAGGTGTACGATTACGATTTTGAGATGGAGACACGCGACCACGAACTACTGCTCAAGCGATTCGCATTTGGCGGGGAGACAGTTAACGAGGCCGGGGCGCGCATTGACCCGGATACATGCACGGCCTGCGGTGAGTGTTACGAGGCGTCTACTTTCAAGGCCATCGAGGAAGGTGATGCCTATAGTGTGCGAGGCGAACGCTGCGACGAGTGCGGTAGTTGTATTTTAAAATGTCCTGTGGGTGCTATTGAGCTTTCAAATACGATGTAAGCCTGTGCATCAAAGGCTCTGACAAAAAGCCCTGTGGCTCATTCCGCAGGGCTTTCTCCGATAACTTTTTCAAAAATATCAACGGACAGATTATTCTCTGAGTTTGCTATTCTTCTACAGGTACGAGAATAATTTGCTCGTCAGTGATAGATGTTTGAACTGGGTATCCTGATTTTGCCCACTCAGCCATGCCTGTGGCTACGGCAACCGCATTTTTATAGCCAAACTCATTCAGTTGCTTGGTTGCAAGGGCTGCACGTGCACCAGACTTGCAGTACACGTAAATTTTTTCATCTTTACCGGGCACAACGGACCATATGCTAAATTCTAAAAGCCCTCTTGAGACATTGATTGCACCGGGAATATGAACGGCCTCATATTCCCTAGGGGTCCGAACATCCAGCAAAACTATATCTTCCTCCGCATCAAGAACCCTTTTCAGCTCTGTGATTGGAACTTGTTTGGTACTATTACGCGCTTCCTGGACCAATGTTCCGGTTGGATTTTCCATCCATTTCGGCTGCTCAGCTAAAGCATTGCCGGTAAAGAAAAATAGGCTAATGGTACAAAACACATAAACAATAACTTTTTTCATAGTGATCTCCGCAAAATAAATGAGAGTCGGTTTCAGATATTGATCTCACTACACACTCGACTAATGGGGCTCCTTGCATAAGATTTTTAATCATGCTACCCCTTGCTTTCAATGCTTCGCGTATTACTTCGTATGGTAGGCCTCACCTACTTCAGACATTAAAGACTATCAATGGGAATGCAAATTAATTTGTACCTATTCATCGAATATCTAAAAACCGTCGTCGGCTTAGGTGCACCAAATAACAGTGAGTAGCTTCCGAAATTCGTTAGGATGCCTACCTCGCCGGAAAACAGCCAATGGTAAACAGCATTTTACGGATAAGATGAAAGCTACAATCGATACAGCGGCAGGAAGAACTTTATACAGGATGCGCCTTGCCGTCGGTAAATCGGTGGTTGCTTATATCCGGTTTGTTCTTTGACTCGATCGCTTTACACTACAGGGTATAGATAAAGTAAAGACCCCGTGGAATCCATTATCCATTATCCACAATCTGAAAAAAATCCATCGCTATGGTAAAGATTTTTTCAGAGTAAGGCAGTGGGACGACAAATGACAGAGCCCTCTGTTAATACACTGAAAAAAGGCCTCTGAAAACACAAAAGAGTGCTCACTTGGAGCTATAGCACCATAGGCCTTTTCGAAAAATTATCGAAGAGTCAGGAGCAGTCGGCCATATTAGAAGACTTTTTCTACAGGCTCATTAGCATTTTTTTGGCACTAATAAAGCACGACTAAACACAAACCCGTGGGCAAAGGGGGGAGACCATGGCAAATATAGTTATCTGTGCAGATGGAACCTGGAATCGGCCGGAAGAAGACATCGAAAAAGATTTCCCGACTAATGTGTTGAAATTATCTCGATCCATTAAACCTGCCGCAAATGGTATTAAACAGCATGTCTTTTACGATTGGGGGTTAGGCTCTTATCACAGTAATGTGAGTGCTGGTGCGACTGGTCGTGGAATTCACAAAAACATAACGGATGGATACCGCTATATCGTTCAGAACTATGCGCCCGATGACAAGATATTCCTTTTTGGCTTCAGCCGCGGCGCATATACAGTAAGGGCCTTGAGCGGCCTTGTTAATAATTGTGGTATTTTAAAGCGCTCTGATGCTCAGCTTATTGCCG
Source organism: Desulfogranum marinum (assembly GCF_016918565.1). Lineage (GTDB taxonomy): Bacteria > Desulfobacterota > Desulfobulbia > Desulfobulbales > Desulfobulbaceae > Desulfogranum > Desulfogranum marinum. Next base: position 21,713 of record NZ_JAFFQD010000010.1, on the reverse strand, counting down.
AAGCCTTTAAGATCTATAAGAGCCCACTGAAGAAAAATCGACCAAACGAAGTTGCTGCTAGGCAGTTCAGAGAGACGCATAGCCACCCCTCGCGCAATGTCCATTTTGTAGGTGTTTGGGATACTGTTGGCGCTTTAGGTATTCCTTTCAGTTTGATGGGATTATTTGAGAGCCATGATGAGTTTTATGATACAAAAATGGGGGCAAACGTAGCAATTGCCCGCCACGCTATGGCAATTGATGAGCAGCGTGAGGATTTTGAGCCCACAATCTGGCATCCCAGGCCCGGAGTCGATCTAAAACAAATTTGGTTTGCAGGAGTGCATGCTGACGTTGGAGGGTCATACCCACCTGACAAGAAAACAGGAATCCGGGCATCTGACACTCCTCTTGAGTGGATGCTGGACGAAGCGGAGGTCGCCGGTTTGTTTGTTGAACAACATCTTAAGGCCTCTATAACTGATGGTGGTCTTGGAAAGTTACACAAGTCCCGCAAGCATGTTTACCGACTCAAATCTCCCCTGCATCGACCTTTGGTTGTCAAAGGTAAACCTATCAAAATCCACCCAAGCGTGAAAAGTCGGTACGAGGCAGACTCCGGCTACCGACCGCCAAATTTAAAAGCTTTGGTAGAAAATTACGGTTGGAAGAACTTAGATGTGGGCGTATGACTCTACCCCGAACTGGATTTGTTCAGCATGGCTCGAAATGTTGACAATCTTAATGGGTTAACAGATAAGCCCAGACTTCGATACATCAGTAAAGATCTGGGCTTGTTGCATTATGCCGAAACATGTTCACCTGATTACTGTCCCTCACACCAAAGGTGGGCTTGCCCGAGCCGTTGGTGCAGTCCATAGCCGTTATACTCGACGGATCAATTGCCGGGAAAAATGGAGAGGTCACCTGTGGCAGGAAAAATTTGCCTCTTTTCCCATAGATGAGCAACACCTGTTGGCCACAGCCGATATGTCGAAATGAATCCTGTTGGCGCACGGTTAGTGGAAAATCCAGAAGATTACCGCTGGAGCAGCATCCATACGCATCTTGTTGGAAAGGATGACGAGCTGACAAAGGTAGCGCCCTTACTTGAACTGATTTCCGACTGGCACAAAAACATGACTCAGCCGCAGTGTTTTTCTTGCGGTGACTGGGTTTAACGTTACAGCGCCACATCCAAGTTCTACATATCTTGGCACTGCCTCTATTTGCCCCGCTTCCTGCTCATTGTTTATTAGATTCTCTCTGCAACCCTAGTAGGTACAACGTCACCAGGCCCCCTATAACAAGCAAAAGTGTACCCACCCAAATATTACTCACCAGGCAGATGCTTATCAAAAGGCCTAGCCACAGGGTGACAAGGGCACTGCGAAGTGCGGGAATAGTTATTGATCGGTTTTCAATATAATTCTGAATGGTTTCGCCAAACACAGGGTGGTCAAGCAGCCATTGTCTGATCTTTGGCGAAGAGTTATAGCTCAACAGTGTTGCCAAAATCAAAAAAGGCGTTGTTGGTAAGAGTGGGAGAAAGGCTCCTATGACTCCGAGACCAATGCAGATGCAAGCACCGATTTTCAATACAACTCGCATAAGCGGTTCTGAGACAGCTTTCATAATTTAGTTCCAATGGTACATCGTGCTTTTATACGTCATGGTCAGCTTTTCTGTATAAGGTGAAATTTAATACAGCGCTAAATATCTTCAAGCAAACATTCTGCCTCGAGACTCTCCTGAATACCTTTTTTATCTGACAAATACCTTTGTAGTCTTCTCCGGGCGAATGCTCTGGTGCCAAATCTTATGGGGCAAGGAAGTTTTTCATTGTGGATGAGCTTTGTTTCATGGGTGGTTGTTTGCTTTATGCGCAATTTGCCTTTGCAATACTTGAGTCGGAGGAGAAAAGCGATTGATTCATCGGTTTTCTTTTTGCCTGCTAAAATGTTATTCTGAAGGAAACGATACCGGCTGGCCTGACCTTTGGTGAACATTGTGCAAATTTGCACATTCATGTGGTTACGTTCAATGCATTGAGATTGTTGACGATTGAACATATTGACATACTGCTCATAAGCAATCAGGGTTACTATCCACTCAAAGGGAGAGAGAATCGATGTACCTGCTACTGGGGGGTGGGATACTCCTGCTCTTGATTATCCTTTTACTTGCTGGACCGCGGGTAGAAGTGGATACCACCTTGCATCCGCTGACATTGCCAGAAGATCTTGATGCCTATCTGGCAGAGAAGGAGGCCGCCTATGATGACCTGGTTCCGGGAACCGAAAAGATCATCCGTTGGGCAGACGAACCGGGCCGGAAAACTCCTTTCTCCATCGTGTATTTACACGGCTTTTCAGCGACCCGCCAGGAGTCGGCTCCGCTTGCGGATAAGGTGGCGGAGGCCATGGGGGCCAATCTGTTTTATACCCGGTTTACTGGGCATGGCCGCACAGGTGAGGCTATGCTTGAGTGCAGCGTAAATGCTTATATAAACGACATTTCCGAGGCAATGGCTATCGGCCGCCGGATCGGCGACCGAGTTATAGTTATCGGTCTTTCCACCGGAGCGACGGCCGCAACCTGGCTGGCCGTGCAACCGATGGGAAAACAGGTTGCTGCCTTTATTTTGATCTCACCCAATTACGCCTTGGCCGATAAGCGTTCGCTGTTGCTGAGCTGGCCATGGGGAGGGCTTATCGGTGAGTTGGTCAATGGCCCTGAATATAGCTGGAAACCACAAAATCCGCTCCACAGCAAGTACTGGACTTACCGTTTCCCAACCAGGGCCTTGTTGCCTATGATACAGTTTGTTCGCCTAATCCGTTCGCTCCCCCTGGAAACTATCAGCCAGCCGTGGTTGACCATCTATTCCCCCTTTGACCGGGTGATCGATCCCAAAGCAATACCGGCAACCTTTAACCGAATCGGATCAGCCGATAAGCTCCTCGTCCCCATTAGCGATACTGAAGCACCGGAACGACATGTTCTGGCTGGCGATATCCTTGCACCTAACTGTACTGCCACAATCGAGACAATTATTCTCGATTTTCTCTCTGTCTGCGCAAGCACTTAACGAACCTGTTTGTGCATATTAGGGGCAATTCTTTAGCCAATAATAAAAAAAGGTCTTAAATTCTACCTGGAACTGTTCAACATTGTTCCAGGTGCGCACCAGACAATAACAGAGTAAATGATGAAGAAACGAGATGATGCGTCGCAGAGCAAGTAAAGTGCATGCCAAGACCAACAACTCGAGAGAGGTTATTATGGATCGACGATATTTTTTAAAGAATGTGATCGGCAGTTCGCTAGTGGTCGGATCTTCATTGGCATTTGGGGACTATTCGAGAGTCCTTGCCGCGATCGGCAATCCACTGGCTCCATATGATCTGGTGGCTGTCAAGGGAGGCGAACCGGAACAGATGTTTGACAAGGCGATGGCATCGTTTGGTGGGATGCAAACGTTTGTGCCCAAAGGCAGTAAGGTATTGGTCAAACCAAACATTGGCTGGGATTTGACACCTGATAGAGCTGGCAATACACATCCAAAACTTGTTGGTCGCATCATCGAACATTGCCTGCAAGCGGGAGCCAAACAAGTATCGGTATTCGATCATACCTGTGATGCCTGGTCTCAGTGTTACAAAAACAGCGGTGTTGAGAGAGCCGTAAAGGATGCCGGCGGGAAAATTGTTCCTGGTAATAATGAAGGGTACTATCATAAGGTCAGGGTACCTCATGGAAAACGTCTCACTGAAACCAAGGTACATGAGTTGGTACTGGATGCAGATATAATCATCAATGCTCCGGTACTGAAGCACCACAGCTCCTCAATGGTTACTATCGGCATGAAGAATCTCATGGGGGTCGTGTGGGATCGATGGTACTATCACAGGAACGACCTGCACCAGTGCATTGCTGATTTTGTCTCTTACAGAAAGCCGAATCTTACGGTGGTGGACGCTTATAACGTGGTGAAGCAGAATGGGCCCCGTGGTGTCTCTGTGGGGGATGTCGTTTCTATGAAATCATTGATTGTCTCTCCTGATCCGGTTGCGGCCGATGCGGCAGCGGCGATGATATTCGGTGCCAAACCGACAGATATTCGTCACATTCAGCTGGCAGCGGATATGCATCTTGGCAAGATCAACTTGAAAGAGCTTTCGATCGACCGCATCAAGATCTGATTATGTACTTGCATCAGTTAAAAAGAGTACGTGTTGCTGTATCGGTGCTCTTTTTTATCCTTACCGTACTGTTGTTTTTTGATTTCAGGAACACCTTCGCCCCTGTTGCCGGCAGTACTCTTCTTTATCTGCAATTTGTACCTTCTTTGCAGAAATTCATCCATTCTACTACTCTCGGAGCAATTGGATTTCTTCTCGTTCTTTTTCTGACAATGGCAGCCGGACGTGTTTATTGCTCAACCATCTGTCCGCTCGGAACCCTGCAGGATATGATTGGTTTTGTTGTGCGGAAGAGGCGGAAACATGCTCTTTTTAGCTATCGCAAACCTGGCAATGCTTTGCGGTATTCGGTACTTTTGCTCACCGCTCTTTTGCTGTTGGCAGGCAGCAATATTTTACTGAACTTTTTAGATCCCTTCAGTGGGTTTGGCCGGATGATGACCAATATCATGCGTCCGATTGCTCTTGGTGTGAACAATGTCGGCGCCATGGCGCTGGAACAGTATGATATTTATTTTCTGGCTCGTGGCCATTGGGCAGCCATGGCACCTTTCTCCACCGGGGTTGCCGTGGCAATGCTGTTGCTGGTTCTTTGGCTTTCAGCTACACGTGGTCGGTTGTATTGCAACAGTGTTTGTCCGGTTGGTGCGCTTCTGGGGTTTGTTGCCGGATTTTCTTTCTTACGAATCAAGATTGTGCAAGAATCCTGTATCGGGTGCAAGCGATGTGAAACAGTGTGCAAGGCCGGTTGTATTGATCTTGCCGCAAAGACAGTCGATATGAGCCGTTGTGTGAGCTGTTACAACTGTCTGGCCGTTTGCGCAAACGGTGCAATGCAATATTCAAGGCGGAGGACCTGGGGGAGGGGGGCTGCCCAAAACGCCCTGAAGCCGGATCGGGAACGACGGTTATTGCTCTTGCATTCAGGGGTATACCTTTTGGGAATAGCCGGATTGGCAGAAGCTGGAACCACTGCCAAAACAGTGAAGACAATTATCCAAAGTAAACCGACCGTTATTCCGGTGATAAGGACAAGTCCAGTCTCCTTGCCGGGCTCAGCCAGCGTCGCCCACTTTACGGCCACATGCACAGCTTGTCATCTATGCGTGAGTGCCTGTCCAACTCAGGTGTTGCTTCCCTCTGTCCTGGAATATGGCCTGTCCGGAGTAATGTTGCCGCGGATGAACTATCGCACGGGTCACTGCAATTATGAGTGTACGGTCTGTACGAATGTATGCCCAACCGGTGCTCTACTTCCGCTTGAGGTGGCGGAGAAAAAAATAACGCAGATCGGTGTAGCTACATTTATCAGGGAAAATTGCGTGGTCTATACCGACAATACTGCCTGCGGTGCATGTTCCGAACATTGTCCGACCAAAGCAGTCAAGATGGTGCCGTACGAAAATCCACTCAATAGGCTGCTCGTCATTCCGGAAGTTACAGCAGACTATTGCATCGGCTGCGGAGGGTGTGAACACGCATGCCCGACCAAGCCATATAAAGCGATCTTTGTTGACGGCAACCCTGTGCATAAAACTGCAAAGAAACCTCTTGTCAGCAAGGTCGAGTTACAGGTTGAGAGCGATGCTGATTTTCCATTCTAATTTTACCGGATTTGCGACATGATTGTTGACGAAAACAGGTTTTCAGACACTTACGGAACTCTTTATGGGGTCTGTTTATGAAATAAAACAAGGTCCTTGGTCATCGTTGTGTTCAGCAGTGCGACCGGAGGGGCGGCCTCTATTTGAGTAACGTGCATAAACGGATGTTGAAAATATTAAAAAAGCAAAGTGATCGTTGACCGTTACCCTGTTTTCGTCCGCGATTTGTTGAGTACGGTTGTGGCGTCACTAAATTATCACATTAATAGTGTAGGTGGTTTGCAAACTATTGTTTTCGTCAAACTATGGTCCCTGGTAAACAGCTGAAAAGCAGAAATTATTGGATTTGAAATTATTACTTAGCCTGGATTTCTCATCAGTTCAGGCAGCGCCAGTTTCAAAGTTTTTGGCAATGAATCATAGTAGCCTATATTCATTGCCAAAATACTGAAGAAAATGGTGCTGGATGGACTGACCTTTGGTGAACATTGTGAAAAACTTTCAACTTCATCTTAGTTTGTATAACATATAAAGATTGTTTGTAATTTGACAGGTTGACACAATGTTCATGAGAAATTCGGGTTAGAGGCAGCGGCCCAACTCTCCACGACCTGTCCCCCCAGCATACCAATGTATCGAAGTCGGGGCCTCTCTGCTAATCGGACAGTTTGTGAACATTTGCAGCACTGCTGAACACTTACCGTTCGAGGTAGATTGACAGTTTTTAGATCTTCGCTGAATTGTTACTATTTTTTGTAAATTTTAAGAGAGGTACATGTATGAAAAGCTATAGGAGGGAGCTCTGGTTTGAAGTTCCATCGCGCAGAGGTTTTATCAATATTACCCCCCAGGTTGAAGAGTGTCTCCGTGAAAGTGGAGTGCAGGAAGGGCTTGTTCTTGTGAATGCGATGCACATAACAGCATCAGTGTTTATCAATGATGATGAGAGTGGCTTACATCATGACTACGAAGTATGGCTGGAAAAGTTAGCGCCTCACGAACCGGTTAACCAGTATCGCCATAACGGCTATGAAGACAATGCCGACGCGCACATGAAGCGGCAGATCATGGGCCGTGAAGTGGTGGTTGCCATCACAGACGGACAGCTTGATTTCGGCACATGGGAGCAGATTTTTTATGGCGAATTTGATGGTTGCCGGAAGAAGAGGGTGTTGGTGAAAATTATCGGCGAGTGATTTCCAAAGTGGCGTTACAATGCCAGTGAGTAGCAACTTTGTTTATTGATTTAGCTGCTCGATGTCAAATATGTTCAAGACATGTTCAGTTGTTTTTTTAACTCTGTTCCTGAACAGGAAATTTTCCTTCAAGGGCATTAAATAAACGTAAGCAGGATTTGTACCTTGCTTCCGTATCAACCTTGTAAAAATGAAGCTCAAAACAAAAAACGTAATAGTACGCAGCATTCACTCTAGTCTTCATGTTATGAGAAAAGAAAAATGGCAAGCAAAATAAAACCTGTTGTTTCCTATGATGACTCATTTGCAAAACTTGATGTACGAGTTGGCAGGATTGTTGAGGTCGAACTGGAAACCAGAACGAATAAGCAGACCTATAAGATGGTTGTAGATTTCGGCAAATATGGAAAGCGAGTAAGTTACGGCCGCTTTACCTGTCACCCGGTTGAGGACGTTAAAGACAGACTGGTACTCGGAGTTTTAAATTTTGACCCAAGGCCAATGGGACCTGTCACTTCAGAGGTGTTGGTTTTAGGCGTGCAATATCCAAAAGCAGAAAGCGGTGAGGCCACGTTTGTCTCGCCGGCAGTTAATGCTAAAGTTGGTAGTAAGTTATTCTAATCAAAGAATTTTATGTTATTTGGCAGGTAGGCCGGGCTGCATGGAAAAATAAACCAGTGTTTGTAACTCAGCAACACTCCAACTCTCCACGATCTGCTCGTCCAGCATGCCGATGTATCGAAGTCGGGGCTTATCTGCTTAATCGGTCTGTTCCGAATATTTGGAGCCCTGTAGAGCAGTGACAGTTCAGGGTAGAATGAAAGTTTTTAAATATTCGCTGAATGGTTACCTCAAACCCACTGCAGAGAGCAGTGACCCCCTTTCTGTATATTTTTTTATGCTTGTCCTCAATTACGCGCGGTATGCGTAACCAGCGAGTGTCAGCTGTTATTCAGAGATGATTTATTCTATCGCTTCGTTCTGTAAATCCTCATACAAGTGTCTACAAAAGAACATCTTTTTGAATTAACATTTGGTAATCAAGCACTACTTGCTCTAGTATACAACTTAGGAGAGTAATGTAGTATCTATGGGAAGCCATTCGGATGATGTTCTTTTTTCCCACTTAGGCGTCATTTTTTGAAAATCAATGCTCCCTGCTGAGCATGGACTCTGTTGCCAGCCATCCGGCTCTGCTTGATTTACTATAAATGGTTTGAGATAAAAGCTTAGTATCCGACAGCCTCCCAACAAGTCAAAAAGAAAGTTTACTGTTGCAATAAGTGAAAGCACGTCTTCTTTGTGGGGCATTGCTGGTATATTGTTCATCCGCACATTTTTTTTTAATAACCCATCACATGCAAAAGAAAACCCTTACAGTTATGGATCACCGATTAAATGACAACACACCTGCCATAGTACTGGAGGCGTTGGACAATGTTCCTTTGGATATCTGGTGGATTGATGAAAAGTACTGTGTTGCCAAGGCAAATAAAACAGCCCTTATTAATGCAAGAAATATTGATGTTGCTCTCTTGGGCGTTCCTGCTTACGAGCTGGACCCTTCTTTTTCTGCAGAAATTATTGCCGACTTTTTTGCAGGTAAAGAGAAACAAAAAAAATATCTCAGAACCCGTACCTATGCGGACGGCACTGTGGAATGTAACGAGGAGTTGCTGTTGCTGCAGGAAACCGAACACGGTCGTTTTGTGATTCGTTACGGAAAAGATATTCTTCAAGGTGAGGGAAAGACATACAAGGAAAAGGGCGTACCGGTAAATGCGGAGCAGACTCGTAATATTCACCAAGAGTTTATTGCCAATATGAACCACGACATCCGTACCCCCATGAATGCTATCATTGGTTATGCGGAAATGTTAGCAGGGAGTGATCTTCCCCATAGGGAAAAGAGATTTGCCGAAACTATCTTCCGGAGTGGAATGACCTTGGTGACAATCCTCAATGATTTAATGGATCTGTCAAAAATCGAAACGGGCCATTTGAAATTGAAAAAAATACCGGTTCGCATGCCGGATCTTGTCGGCGAGGTAGTTGATCTGTTTCGTGATCAGGCGCAACTTAAAAAATTGGATGTGAGTTATTTCGTTGATAAGGATATTCCATCGGTTGTGTTTATTGATGGTATACGTCTCAAGCAGGTTATACAGAATTTGCTGAGTAATGCGATTAAGTTTACCCGTAAAGGAAGTATTTGCGTAACCATAGAGGGGGAGTGGGATAGCAGCCAAGCAGATATCTATAATTTGCGCATTGTCGTTGCTGATACGGGGATAGGTATCCCTGAAAAAGATTCTGCGATCCTATCCCATATACTCAACCCGACTGGAGAGGAAGCTGTCACCAATTATAATGGTCGAGGATTTGGGTTGGCTTTATGTGGTCGGCTCGTTGCCATGATGGGCGGGGAAATTGTACTTGAAAGCGCCCTCGGAGCGGGCACAACGTTTACGGTTACCCTAACCGATGTTTCCATGGCCGAAACACAGTACCATTTAGCCTCACAGACTACTGAAGCTCCTGAGCCGCTTCCTGCGGCTGTTTCCAGGTTGTTGATTGTTGACGATGAAGAACTGATCAAGGAAGTCTTTACTGATTATTTCAGCGGATCGTCCATGAAGGTCTCAACTGCCTCAACCGGCGATGAGGCAGTTGAGGCTGCAGTTCAGCATAAACCGGCCATTATTTTTATGGATTTGCATCTTAGCGGCAGCAAGGATGGCAAGGCGGTGACCATGGAACTGAAAACCAATCCAGCGACGGAACATATTCCGGTGATTATGATGACAGGAGAGTTAATTGAAGATACTGGTGCTGACCCACTTTTTGATGGCCACTTGCAAAAGCCGTTTCGATTTGAAGAAATAGAAGAAATTATTGCTCAATACAATCTTGGCTCTGCCTCTGGTGATGGTGAGGTGGATTCGGAGTCCTCAATAGCTAATGAGGAGGGCAAGGAGCAGATGTTGCTGATTTCTTCCTTATGGAGTGATGAGTTAGAAGTACAGCTTGAAAAGGCTATCTTTACCGGCAGCCTTTCCACTGCGATCAAACTCGGAGAATTGATAAAGCAGGAAGGTGAATCAAGAGGGCTGGAAACGGTGATTGACTTTGGCGAAGAACTGATACTTTATGCCACTGAGCACGATATTATCGGCGTAGAGAATCTCTTGACACAACTGGTTAAAAATGAACAGTAAAACGAAAAAAAGTAGTCGGCCGCTTATCTTTATCGTGGATGATGTCCCTGAAAATATTCAAATAGCCCTGTCACACTTGCAAGAGCTCGATTGTGAATTTGCCTATGCTACCACTGGAGAACAGGCATTGGAGCGGATAAAAGCGGCTCACCCTCAGCTTATTTTAATGGATGTCATGATGCCTGGCATGAGTGGTTTTGAGGCTGTGGTGGAGTTGAAAAAGGAACGGGTGATTGCAGATATTCCAGTTATTTTCCTTACTGCTCGGGCAGAGTCCGCTGACATTACCCGCGGCCTTGAGCTGGGAGCTGTAGATTATATTGTCAAGCCCTTTAATGGGGCAGAGTTACGTTCACGAGTCCAGAATCATCTTGAATTGTATGCGTATCGGTCTCACCTTGAAGAATTGGTTGAACAGCGAACCCATGAGACAGAACAATTAAAAGATGTCATCATTGAGGCCATGGGTGAGATGGCGGAATATCGTGATCCGGAAACTGGGCGCCATATTCAGCGTACCCGTAAATATGTGGAGCTGGTATCTGTTTCACTGGTTGAAAATGGTCATTTTGTAGATCAGTTGACGTATGAATACATTGACCTGCTGCAGAAGTCCGCTCCTTTACATGATATCGGCAAGGTGGCTATCCGAGATTCGATTCTTCTTAAGCCGGGCAAGCTGACAGCTGAAGAGTTTGACGAGATGAAAAAACACACCCTGTTTGGCGAAGAAGTTATTGCCAACCTGGAGCAGATGGCCGGATATTCCACTTCTTTTTTAAGCTGTGCCAAAGAAATTGCAGGCAGTCACCATGAAAAATATGACGGGTCTGGTTACCCCAGGGGACTGGCAGGAAAAAATATTCCGTTGGCTGGAAGAATAATGGCTATTGCCGATGTATACGACGCGCTTATTTCAAAGCGGGTGTATAAAGATGCTATATCCCATGCCGATGCGTTGCAAATAATGCTTGATGGGAAAGGCAGTCATTTTGATCCTCTGCTTATTGATGCCCTTGTCAAGGTGGAACCGCAGTTCTATAAAGTCGCTCTGGCTTATAGGGACTGATAAGTTACAATGTATAATTTTTTTCAACTTGACTTTGTTTTGCTCTTCTGTACTATGTAACCGCCTTGGGGGCTGTGCAGCAAAGATAGTATGCGATGTAAACACCCCTCAAGTAATTATAATGAGGTGTGCATGGCTCACAGCTGCTTGGTAGAAAGCAGGAGAGTCATGTACTAACTATTCTCAGGGCGGGGTGTAATTCCCCACCGGCGGTGATGCCTGTTTCAGGAAAAGCCCGCGAGCGCCTGCTGCCGAGCAGCAGGGTCAAGCAGATCTGGTGAGATTCCAGAGCCGACGGTTATAGTCCGGAAGGGAGAGAGTAGCCAGGCGGTTTGTTGTGTATTCTGCCTCTGCGGTTGTGTGTCCACGCAATCGTTCCCAGCTCTTCTGTGCCCTGATTCTGGTAAAGGTATAAGGAGAAATTACCATGAATCAGTCTTTGATTGCAAAATTTGGTGACTCGCAACAGCGGGTTGATTCGGCGTTGCAGGCTTTGCGCGCCGGTGGCGGAGTGTTACTCGTTGACGATGAGGATCGGGAAAACGAAGGAGATCTCATCTTTTCGGCTCAGCACTTGAGCAACGAACAGATGGCATTGATGATTCGTGAATGTAGCGGTATTGTGTGTCTCTGTCTGACAGGTGAAAAGGTTGAAGCTTTAGGGTTGCCGCCCATGGTTGAAGACAACAGCAGCAGGTATCAAACGGCTTTTACGGTTTCCATTGAAGCAAGAGACGGGGTTACCACCGGCGTTTCAGCTGCAGATCGGGTAACCACTATCAAGGCAGCCGCAGCACCGACAAGCGTACCAGAGGACTTAAATAACCCTGGGCATGTTTTTCCTTTACGAGCTCGTGAAGGAGGCGTGTTGAGTCGGCGTGGTCATACCGAGGGAACCGTTGACCTGATGCAGCTGGCAGGACTTGCACCGGCTGGAGTACTCTGCGAGTTGACCAATCCAGACGGTACCATGGCCAGAGTACCCGAAATTGTAGCATTTGCAGATAAGCATGACATGATTGTGCTTACAATTGAGGATATTGTGCAGTATAGGGAGACCAATCAGGGAACTGAGAAAAGCAATTAATTAACGCGGCCCAGTTGTAGATAATTTCTTCTGCCTCGTCTCGATAAGGCGGGGCAGGGAATTGATTGCCGGCAAGATGTACCCCCAAAAGGGAAAAAACGATTTGTTGCTCTCTCTGATTCGGTTGTAATGCACATTGATGTGAGAGATATCAGAGGTGAACATGCACGCACGCAACAAAGAAGAGGCCGGCAAAGAACAGGCGAGAATTGAGCGATCCGCGCTGATTGTGGCAACCGTAACGTCATTCATGGGCCCGTTTATGCTCTCGTCTGTCAACATCGCCATGCCTGCGATGGAGAAAGATTTGCAACTCAACGCTGTGCAGCTGAGCTGGATTGCAACCTCATACTTGCTGGCCATGGCGGTCGTGCTTGTGCCGGCCGGGAAACTGGCAGACATTTTCGGCCGTAAAAAACTGTTTGCCCAAGGACTTTTTATTTACACTGTCGGGTCATTGTTAGCAGTTTTTGCTCATGCCTTTTTGGTGCTCATCGTTGCGCGTATTATTCAAGGGGTTGGTTCAGCCCTGTTTGTGACTACGGGTATGGCCATTTTGACATCTATTTTTCCACCTGAAAAACGCGGAAAAGTGATCGGTGTTTATGTTGCTGCGGTGTATATTGGATTGTCTGTGGGGCCCTTTGTGGGTGGTTTGCTTGCCCAACATTTAGGATGGCGGTCCATCTTTTTTGTAATGCTGCCCATGGGGATCGCCTCGCTGTACCTGACTTTGCATCACTTGAAAGGTGAATGGTATGGTGAACCCGGGCAACACTTCGATATTGCAGGCGGTTTGCTGTATGCGGTAGCCATTTTATCGGTAGTATATGGAGTAACCAGAATTCCTTCGGCTCTCGGGTTTGGGCTTTTAGCAGCCGGTGGCGTGCTTTTTTATATTTTTATCCGCCAGCAACTCAAAGCAAAGTTTCCTGTGTTTGAGGTACAGCTTTTTACCACCAACAAGGTATTTGCATTCTCGAGCCTGGCAGCTTTACTCAACTATTCGGCCACCTTTGCGGTAACCTTTCTCCTCAGCTTGTATCTGCAGTATGTACAAGGTTTGTCCCCTCAAGCTGCCGGCACCCTTTTAATGGCTCAGCCGATAGTGATGGCGATTCTTTCTCCTTTTGCGGGAAGACTGTCAGATACAATCGAACCCCGCCTGCTTGCAACTGCCGGGATGTTGGTTACGGTCATCGGCGTCTCTCTTTTGACCATGCTCACTCCCCATACACCCCTGTCTCTCATTGTAGCTGATTTGCTTCTGCTCGGAACAGGTTTTGCCCTGTTCAGTTCTCCCAATATGAGCGCCATCATGGGAGCTGTGGAAAAACGTTACTATGGTCTTGCCTCTGGAGCGGTGGCCACCATGCGTTTGCTGGGACAAATGTTTAGCATGGCTCTGGCCACGGTCGTGCTCTCGATCATTGTTGGGGAGCAGTCGATCACCCCGGAGATCTTTGGTCCCTTTCTTCGCAGTGTCCATATAGTCTATATTTTCTCTGCTGTTTTCTGCCTGTTCGGCGTGTATTTTTCCTGGTTTCGGGGGGAGGTTCGTCCCTAAAAATACTCGCTTGTTCTTTTTCGAGTGGGATATTGGGGTAAAGACGGTTGCTGATCAGCGTGCTTGATGCAACCCCTGCTCTTTGGGGTTGAGTGGACGCTGACCAACAATTTTTTATCTGCGTGCTGATAGCCTTGCAGGCTATTCAATTCTGACTACTGATGTACGGGTTGTTCTTGTGGGGCCTTGAAACTCTACGGTAGCACTTTCATTAAGCTCCATTTTTTTCGGATCCACCACCTGACCTTGGGCTGATACTATTCGGTCTGCAAACATCTCCAAAGATTTAAGAAACAGGTTGCCAACGCTTGACACATAAAACCTTTTGTCTCGATCATCTTTCATTGTCTTCTCCTCTGTCAGTTAATGGTTTTAGAGCATGGTCAAATAAGTTAGAGCCTTGTCTGCTTTCCCTCCTGCATCCGTTTTCCTTCAAAAATAGCTATCAATTTTTGTACCGCTGAAACCGCCGGCAAAACTCCTTCAGCGACATCCTGTTCAATTTTGGAGATCATCTTGATGATCTCCGGATGTCTGCTGAAAAGAGAGCGGAGATGTTCGTCCACCATGTCGTGGACCCACTTGATACTTTGCTGCTTTCGATGTTGTTCAAAAATACCTGATTCTGTGGTGATTTCTTTAAATTTACCAATCACCTTCCAGATGTCCTCGATACCCTGGTCTTTTACTGCAGAGCAGGTAAAGGCATGGGATGTCCACCCCTCGGTCGAAGGTTGCAGGTAATGCATTGCGCGTTCATATTCGTTACGAGCTGTTTCAGCAGGGAGCTTGTTGTCACCGTCTGCCTTGTTGATTACCAGGGCGTCGGCCAGCTCCATGATCCCTTTTTTGATTCCTTGAAGTTCATCGCCGGCACCAGCCAGCATGAGTAGCAGGAAAAAATCGACCATAGACCTGACAGTAATCTCACTTTGGCCGACCCCGACTGTTTCAATAAGGATCACATCATACCCTGCTGCTTCACAAACGAGCATGGTTTCCCTTGTTTTTCTGGCAACACCGCCCAAGGTCCCGCCGGAAGGCGATGGTCTTATAAAGCAACGCTTATCTCTTCCCAATCGCTCCATCCTGGTTTTATCGCCAAGAATACTGCCGCCGGATATGGAACTACTGGGGTCAACGGCCAATACTGCAACCTTATGCCCTCCCTGGATTAAATAATACCCAAGCGATTCGATAAAGGTACTTTTGCCGACACCCGGCACACCTGTGATGCCGACCCGCATTGAGTTTCCAGTGTGGGGCAGGAGTTTTTTCAGAATTTCCTGGGCCTGGTCCGTATGGGCTGGCAGGTTGCTTTCCACCAGTGTGATAGTACGGCCGATTATACCGCGGTCCGCATTAAGTACCCCTTCTGCATACTGGTCTGGAGTCAGTTGCGCCCGTCTATACTTGCTGGTTGGTTTTCCTGCCTGAGTGCCACTGTAAGAACTTATGCCGTCGTGACCTCCTTCGACGCCGTCCATAACCCGGCAGGCAAATCCTTTACCGCCTTCCTGAGGAGCCCATTCCGGTAGTTTATCCTTGTCAGCCATGTCATTATCCTCCCTCATTGGTTAACTGGCTGTACCTTTCAGCGGATAGGAAATCCGCTGAAAGGTACTTGCCAAAGGTATATGCATCAGCCATGTAAGCGAGCTTTCAGCTCTTCCAATACCTTTTGGGCGGCAACCGGAATAACCGTACCTGGGCCAAAGATGGCCGCAGCACCCCTTTCCCTGAGATATTTATAATCAGGAGCAGGGATTACGCCTCCAATGACACACATGATATCAGGACGGCCGAGTTTTTTCAGTTCATCAACCAGAGCGGGTAAAAGGGTTTTGTGACCAGCGGCCAAGGAGCTGAAGCCGACAATATGGGCATCATTTTCAACTGCCTGACGGGCTGCTTCTTCCGGGGTCTGGAACAGAGGGCCGATATCCACATCAAATCCAAGGTCGGCAAAGGCGGTGGAGATAACCTTGGCGCCGCGGTCATGACCGTCCTGGCCCATCTTCGCAACCATAATTCGAGGACGTCGTCCTTCTTCTTGTTCAAACTCTTTGGTCATTTGAATGACTTTTTCTACTTCTTCCTTTTCGCTGAATTTGGATTTGTAGACACCGGATATGGAACGGATGACAGCGGTGTGACGGCCCCATTCCTTCTCCAGCGCATCGGAAATCTCTCCCAATGAAGCTCTGGCTCTGGCAGCTTCTATGGCAAGCGCCAGCAAGTTGCCTTCCCCGGTTTTTGCGCATTGAGTTAACCCGTTCAAAGCGCTTTGACATTTGGTTTCGTCGCGCATTGATTTGAGTTTTGCCAGGCGTTCAAGCTGTGCTTCGCGAACAGCAGTATTGTCTACCTCAAGGGTATCCAATGCTTCTTCTTTATCCAGGCAAAAACTATTGACTCCGATAATTTTTTCTTGTCCCGAATCGATCCCTGCCTGTCGACGAGCTGCAGCTTCCTCAATCCTCATTTTGGGGAGACCGGTTTCAATAGCCTTGGCCATACCGCCGAGACTTTCAATCTCTTGGATAAGAGACCAGCCACGCTGCATGATCGCTCCTGTCAAGGCTTCAAGGTAGTAGGAACCGGCCCAAGGGTCAGCAGGGCGGAGGATATTGGTTTCATCCTGCAGGTAGAGCTGGGTGTTTCTAGCGATACGTGCGGAGAACTCGGTGGGCAGTGCAATGGCCTCATCCAGTGAGTTGGTGTGCATGGACTGGGTGTGGCCAAGGGCTGCAGCCATTCCTTCGATAACGGTTCGGCATACATTGTTGAAGGGGTCGCCTTCGGTCAAACTCCATCCTGAAGTCTGACTGTGTGTCCGCAGTGCAAGGGACTTTACATTCTTGGGATCAAAAGTCTTTATAATTCTTGCCCAAAGAACACGGGCAGCCCGCATTTTGGCAATTTCCATAAAGTAGTTCATGCCTTGGGCCCAGAAAAAGGAGAGCCGTGGAGCAAAGGTGTCGATATCCATACCCGCATTTACACCAGCACGGGCATAGTCCCAGCCATCGGCGAGGGTATAGGCCATTTCAATGTCTGAAGTCGCACCGGCTTCCTCCATATGATACCCTGAAATACTGATACTGTTGTATTTCGGCATGTTTTCGGAAGTGTAGGCAAAGATGTCGGAGATGATCTTCATCGAGTTTGCCGGCGGATAAATATAGGTGTTACGAACCATATATTCCTTGAGAATATCGTTTTGGATGGTTCCGCCTAACTGACTCTGTTTAACCCCCTGTTCCTCTGCAGCGACGATATAAAAGGCCATGATTGGCAGTACTGCGCCGTTCATGGTCATGGAAACCGTCATTTCATCGAGAGGAATACCGGCAAAGAGGATGTTCATGTCCAGGATGGAGTCAACCGCAACCCCAGCCTTACCAACATCACCTACAACCCTTTCATGGTCAGAGTCGTACCCACGGTGGGTAGCAAGGTCAAAGGCAATGGAAAGACCTTTCTGTCCAGCTGCCAAATTACGACGGTAAAAAGCATTACTTTCTTCAGCTGTGGAGAAACCGGCATACTGGCGAACCGTCCATGGTCGCATGACAAACATGGTCGCATATGGTCCGCGAAGGTAAGGGGCAATGCCAGCCATATAGGAAAGATGGTCAAGCCCTTGGTAGTCGTCGCGCCTGTACATAGGTTTGACATCTATTTGTTCCACTGTTTTCCAAACCAGGTCTTCAGCAGACATGCCTGTTTCTTTTTGAATGGCTGCCGCCCATGTGGAATAATCCATGCGCGACTTGGTCGGATCAAAGGCTATATTTGTAAAATTAGGATTGCTCATGCTGTCACCCCCAAATGTTTTTGCACTTTGCCTAAAAGTTCCAGAGCGTTTGAACGTATATGCAGGAATTCATCGACACCGGCCTCTTTGAAGGATTCTATATGATCTTGAGGGTATCCTGCTAAGATGATAAGGGTGCCCGGCTGGGCAGATTTTATCTTGCTCACTAAAGGTTGTACTACCTCAGGGTAGTCAGTATCTGTAGAACAAATAACCACCGCTTTAGCTCCTGAATCCAGAGTTGCTTCGGCTGCTTCATCAACTGAACCAAAACCATCGTTGCCGATTGTTTCAAAGGCTCCGACATTGAAAAATGCTGTGGAGAAATCCGCACGGGCTTTGTGTTGTGGGATAGGGCCCATGTTAGCTAGAAAAAGCTTGGGAGTCGCACCTGTTTGGGCGGTATAGGCTTCTGTTGCACGACGGAGCTGTTCAAACGGTTCAGGACCACGGTGGATATTGAGCGGGGTAACCGTTTCCGTGGTTGTAGTTTCACCACGGAGAGCCTGGAATAGATCTCCAAGGGTTGCACCGGCTGATGCTGCGGCTATGGCCTTTTCAACAGTGTCGGCAGTAACGTTCTTTTTGCTTGCAGCTACTTGTGCCAAGGCTGCGTCACGAGCTGCTTGATCTGCTTGACCTTCATATTGGATAACCTGTTCAACTCGGTCAGCCTGAAATGCAAAAGCATCGAGCTCATCAGTTGATTCAGGCTTTTCCAAGAGGTTAGGGTACATATTTGTACCAACAAAGCGATCTTTCCGGATAGCAATATTTTTGGCACGTTGAGCAGCAATTTCAGCAACTTGCTGCTGAGGAGTTCCTGCGTTCAGGAAGGTAAACATGCCGCCCTGCTTTTCTATTTCCTGGAACTGTTCCCAGGCTTTTTTTGCTATCTCTCCGGTGATAGTTTCGACATACCAGCAACCGCCAGCTGGATCGACCACTTTATCAAAATGACCCTCATCCCTGAGGACGATGTGGACATTTCGTGCAATACGTCTGGAAAATTCGTTGGGTTGTCTGAATATTTCGTCAAAAGGACTGACATGCATGGAATCCACTCCGCCTGCCACTCCGGAAAAAGCCTCGGTGGATACTCGGAGCATGTTAACCCATGGGTCAACATGGGTTTTGTTCCAGGTTGAGGTGCGGGCATGGATTCTCATTTTTCTGGACTCTTCGTTGCCACCGAAAGATTCCACTATTTGGCACCAGACCATTCTTGTTGCACGAAATTTGGCAATCTCCATGAAGAAATCAGCACCAATGGAAAAGGCGAACATGATTCTGGGTGCTATTTCATCGATGGTGAGTCCTCGTTCCTGCATGGCTCGGACGTACTCAACTGCCGTTGCCATAGCATAGGCCACTTCCTGTACAGCATTGCCGCCACTACGCTGATAAGGGTCAACATGAACAGCAATAGTTTGTAACTCGGGAGCATTGGCCAGGCCCCAATGGGTTACTTGTGCCATTTCATCATAGGCTTGGGAAAGTGGAAGAGGTAGCGATCCCTGCACAGCAAGATAACTTAACGGATCAACAGCAATACAGCCTGTGAGCTTTTGTGGATTCGTACCCTGTTTTTTCAGATGTGCTGCCAGCAACGCGGTCATCCCAACTCCTGAAAATCCACAGTGCAGTTGCATCGGTATAGCAGTGAAATCAATGTCCTTGAAAGCCTTTTCAAAATCTGCCATCGTAGCAATAGAAAGCCCACCTTTGCCCACATCTTCAGCAGCAGCCTTGTCTGGATTGATTCCTTTGCAGGTGGCATTGTCAAAGATTACATTGAGTGCATTCTGCCCGCGACCGAGGTCGTTAAGGGCTGCTGCGTTAAATTCTTCAGGGTCTGAGTCGGTAATTTCCTGGGCAATCTCCCAGGGATTGACAACGCTTGCTGATGCAGAGGTCCCACGCACATACGGTAATTGCCCGGGTAAGGTGTTTACAAAATCGAGTTTGTCCAAGTCATGCTGGAAATACATCGGTTGGATATCAATCCCTTCGTAGGTCTTTTTTACCAGTACCTTATCAAATGGTTTACCCTTGAGCTGTTTATCAACCGCCTCTAGCCAGTCCGCATGGGTGTGAGCAGGAAAAGCCTGTAAGATATCTAAAGCCTCACTCATTTCTATCTCCTATTCCATTGTTGGATGGTTCGAAAAAAAAAACAAAAAAAATCCCCCAGCTCTTTTAAAAAGAGCTGGGGGATTGCGCCCAGTTTACTTCATCACCCCAAATAAACTGCTACATGCTTCAACAGTTTACATCATGCAAATACGGTTTCCTCGCCGTTTGCGCTGATAGAAAAGTCAATGGTAGGTCTTCTGGCTTCCGGATCATCCTACTCGCTACGTCTTCCCAACCATAAATGGCCAGTGACATTCTGCAGCTTTCGTCCTCGGTTACAGCGGCGGGACCACAACGGATTTGCACCGTTTTCCCTTTTAAGCCCGATGGTTACATCAAGCACCAATACTTTGTATGTATGCTATGTTTCTTAGATTAAATTTTAAGAGGTGTCAAGTAAGTTCGATTAACTGGAAATAATAGTTGTAATATGATGTGTTGAGGTTGAGTTTAATACAGGGTGATTTTTGAGGCAAACCTACAGGTATTTTATATTATTTTTTTTGTTTCTAAAAGTTATCATGGAAACACAACTGCCAATATTTTGTGTTGACAAATTCGAGTGGCTCTATATAGAGTGCACTTCTACCTGGTGCTTCTCATAGGGAGGAGCGGTAAGAGGGAATCCGGTTTAAATCCGGAACTGTCCCGCAGCGGTGAATGGAAACGACCGCCGTCATTGAGCACTGATTCGTGTAAGGATTGGGAAGCGACGGCCAGTAGGGACGTAGAATGATGTCCATGAGTCCGAAGACCTGCCAGGTTTATTCATGCTTGCCAATCTGGTGCAAGCGGACCTTCGCGGAAAGGAGACAAACATGTATGATGGTTCCCCGGCAGCGGCAGCTGTCTCCCCTGAGCTGTTTTTCCACCATATCCGTAAACGCAACGGTATCGTAACCCCCTTTCAGGCCGAGAAAATTACTGGCGCCATTTTAAAAGCCGCCCAGGCAACTGGCGAATTCGATCAACCGGAAGCACGAAGGTTGACTGTTTGGGTACTGGGACTTGCAAAGGCATTGGTAGAAAACGAAATTCCCGAAGTCGAGTCCATTCAGGATCTGGTGGAAGAGGTCTTGTTAAGTTCTCCTCATAAAAAAACCGCAAAAGCGTATATTTTATATCGGGAGCAGCGTAGCCTGGCCCGTAAGCTGGCAGAAGAGGCAGATGTAAGAATTATTGATCAGTATCTGGAGCGATTAGACTGGAAAATAGAGGAAAACTCGAATATGAGCTATTCTCTTCAGGGGTTGAATCACTATATTTCCAGTGAAATCAGTAAAACATACTGGCTCAATGCCATCTATCCGCCGGAGGTGCGTGCAGCGCATGAAGCAGGCGATCTCCATTTGCATGACCTCAGTCTGTTGTCAACCTACTGTGTAGGATGGGATTTGCAGGACCTGCTGCGTCAGGGATTTTGCGGAGTAAGCGGCAAGGCCGTGTCGATGCCAGCTAGGCATTTTCGTTCAGCGCTTGGACAGGTAGTAAACTTTTTCTATACTCTACAGGGAGAGGCAGCCGGTGCGCAGGCCTTTTCCAGCTTTGATACTCTGTTGGCTCCCTTTGTCCGTTACGATGGCCTTGAGTTCGCTGATGTTAAACAGGCCATTCAGGAGTTCGTTTTTAACTTGAATGTCCCCACCAGGGTCGGTTTTCAAACACCATTTACGAATTTGACCATGGACCTGCAGCCTCCAGCAACCATTGCTGACCAGCCGGTTTTTATCGGCGGAGTGCTTCAGGAGGCAACGTATGGTGATTTCCAGGCGGAAATGACCATGATTAACCAGGCCTTTCTGGAGGTAATGGGGGAGGGGGATGCCCAGGGG
>NZ_JAFFQD010000109.1 GCF_016918565.1 Desulfogranum marinum | reverse complement strand
CCGAAAACGATGGCCGGAATCGAATGGAATCCCTGGCCGGAATCAATTGGAATGGGTGGCCGGAATGAAATGGAATCACCGGCCGGAATCCCCTGGAATCAGTGGCCGGATTGCTCTGGAATACTCAAACAAATTAGCTTTCGGACAATTCGGCGTAAAAACATTATTATTTCAATAGGATAGCTCGACTCGCAACATAACAGGAATAAGGTAAACCTGACGAAACAACAGACTATACTGGCCTTATTTGGAAGAATCTTGTCTCGAGTTTTTATTAAGGGGAAAAGATTGGCAATGGATATGTTGTTTTTTGGGAGATGGATAGAGAATCTGGCCGGAGAGAAAAACACTACTAATGGGCAAAGGTCTTGAATCTTGGGATTAGATATTTTGGCCGATTTTTACTGACTTTAGAGGAAATAACCACCGATGTATTTGGCAGATACAAAAAGTACGCAACCACAAAGTATACTTTTAATAGCTCTTCCTGATACAAATTTCTGAACCCTAGCTCCTAAATACATCCCACAAAATCCACCACAACCAAACAAGAGACCTAATGCCCAATCAGGTGCAACAGCACCATCTGAGTAAATCAAGGAAAAGTACTGATAAAAAGCTACACCGGCAACAGATGTGATAAAAGTTCCC
Source organism: Desulfogranum marinum (assembly GCF_016918565.1). GTDB lineage: Bacteria > Desulfobacterota > Desulfobulbia > Desulfobulbales > Desulfobulbaceae > Desulfogranum > Desulfogranum marinum. The sequence continues at coordinate 2,020 of NZ_JAFFQD010000109.1, read as the reverse complement.
ATTAATGCAGCCCCTGCCACAACGTGTACCGGCAAACCGATAATCACCACAAAGAAGGGGGCCACAATTGCTCCACCTCCAATTCCATATATCCCCCCGACAACACCTACAAGAAAACAAACCGCATAAACAGCAAGAGTGGAAAAAGTATGTGTTTGCCCCCCGAAGGTGAATACCACTTGTTTAATGTTTGAGGTAACCATTCTTATGGTAGATTCATCTCTTGCTGCTTGAAGCGGGTTCGAACCCTTTTTGGGTACTTTTTTTTTGGTTATATCCAAAAAAAGTTGGCAACCAATGTAACAAAGAACCGTACCTACAAATAGCTTAAAATTTTTAGGGTCGGGCAAATATTTGATACGAACCCAAGCACCGATAAAAACGCCTGGTAATGTGCCAATGATAACGGCCCAGGTCAAAGGCCATAGCATTCGTTTTTCTTTTATGTATCGGTAAACACCACTTGGTGTTGCAATAATATTATAGAGCTGATTGGTGCTACTGACAGATGGAGTTGTGTAACCTAAAACGCTTACCTGGAAAGGAAGCAAAAGAAATGCACCGGAAACCCCGCCCATGGAAGTAAAAAAAGAAACAATAAATGCGACAATGAAAGGCGTGCATGGATTTACTTCGACTCCCGATACTGGAAAAAACATGCCTTATCCCTTGTGTCGATGGAATTATCGTGTCATGAAATATTTACTTTACAATATAGCTGTAATTCTCTGTTATTATTGGTAAGTATATAACTCATACAGAGGTGATTATGTCAATATAAATGCAACCCAACAATGGACTGTAGCTTCACTTCCTTTTGTAAAAGATTCCGGATTTGAAAACAATACGAAGACGCAACCATTTGAAATGTAATATTTTATAACGATAAGAACCTGCAAACAAGAACGACAAATCCTAAATTTTATAAATTATCCGCCCCATGGGACTTCTTCGATAAACTCGCTGGAGGCCCCTATTTGCATAAAATTGAAATCAGGGATTGTAACAGTGATTAAAGAATTTCGATCTTTCAGTACATTGGATGTCAGTGAAATGTTCTTTCAATCAGCATTAACCAATTGTTTTATTGCAATAAAGAACAACGAAAATTCAAATAAAAAAATATCTGAATTGGTTTCAAATTCTTGGCTGGACAAGTACGAGGTATGGAACTGTGAAGGTGAAATAGATACTGAATGTAGCAATAATAATGTGACTTACGTTGAAGGGGAAAAAAATAAGAATAAAGAGCCTTCAAGGATTTTCCTTCAAGCTACAGCTGCTACACATATATTTTGTATTGCTGTGCTGGAAAGATATATAAACAAGACTGCTCAAACTTTGTTAATTAAAAGTAAAATTGAGTATTTTGAAAAATTTTCTTTAGAAGAAAAATGGCTTTTACTTCCCCTTTTTCTTAGTAAAAAGGGTTTTGTTCCCGATCAGAAGCCATTTCAAAATTTTTCAGAATTAATAAAAATAAAAAATGCCCTGGTTCACGATAAAGGACAAAAGATCCCGTATGATATTAAGAATGGAGAAGTCGATGTTTATAAGTCATTAGGACTTACCATTGAAGACGCAGTGAGATCGGTAAAGACAACCAAAGAAATGATAGAGAAAATTGCGAAGTTAATTGAACAGGAGCCCCCAGCCTGGATCAAAGATCCTTCTCATGATACCATCGAATTGAGGTAGGTCGTCAATAGTGGACATCAAACCTGTCACCATTATCTTTTTCTGAAATAATCTTTTGCGGGGAACTGACTCAGTTCTCAAGCTATATGGTTAATGTTGCCACATAAAAGATATTGTTTCCTATAATCCGTCAGGGGGGAAGTTGTCTACTGTCCTGTCAGGCTTGAGAGTAATTTACTCAAGTGTACCTTATTCCTGTTTATACGTAACAAAGTGAAAACCGCATAAAGTGTTATAATGCGGTCATTAACATCCTGTTTTTTCAACAAAGAAAAAGGAGGACTCGATGACCGAAACAACAGGTATACGCCAAGACGTACTA
>NZ_JAFFQD010000108.1 GCF_016918565.1 Desulfogranum marinum | reverse complement strand
TTTATCAAAAAGGCAGCGGGAGAAAAAACGATTAACAGAGAAGTGCCGGGTAAGCTGAGGTATTGGTAGTACTACTGGTGCGGGGTTTTGGTTTTTCTGCGGAGCATAGCGGAGCGGTTCAGTTCTTCCTGTGAAGGTCTGATTTCCTATCAGTCAGCTGCTCTATCTGCATGAAACGGTACCCTCACAGGAAACACCCTAAGTTGGGGTATAATGCAACATTGACTAGCTTCGTTGTGGCAATGTTAACTTTCAACGATCAGTCGTTGAGAGCACCTCCTCAGGAGTAAGGTTAATCTCCTCTTCCCGAAATTCACAAATTTCTATGGTCAAGGCAGTTATACCTTGAATCCACCGATGATTGTGTTCAGTTGGGTGGACCTTTCAAGAAGCTCCTGGGCATTATTTTCAACCTCTTGGCTGCTGTTTGAAATTTCCGATGATGCATTCGAGACAAGTGAAATATTTTGAGTGATTTCAGCTGCAACAGTAGAGCTCTGAGACACGTTTTCATTTACCTCCTGAATTCCCTGGCTGGCCTGAGTTATATTCTCGGCAATTTCACGGGTTGTGGCGGTCTGCTCTTCCACTGCAGTGGCAATGGTACCGACGGTTTCGTTGACTCCAATAATGACATCAGTGATACTGCCTATGCCCTTGCCAGTCTTCTCTGAAGTTTCCTGCACAGCATCGACAAGCGTCTTGATTTCGAGGGTGGCTTCGGCCGTCTGCTTTGCCAACTCCTTGATCTCATTTGCTACAACTGCAAACCCTTTCCCAGCCTCACCTGCTCTGGCAGCCTCAATGGTCGCATTCAAAGCCAGAAGATTGGTTTGCTCCGAGATTTCGGTGATGGTCTCGGTCACCCTCCCTATCCGGCTGGCAGCAGATCCGAGTTCATCCACGAATGTTGAGGCCTCTTCTGCCTGATTTACAGCATCCATGGAAACTCCACGTGCTCGCTCGGCGTTATCGGCAATATTGTTGATCGTAGAGCTCATTTCTTCAGCGGCAACGGCAACCATATTGGTATTGGTAGCCGATTCTTCCATTGCAGCTGCCACATTACCCAGGTTCGTGCTCATTTCTTCCGAAGCAGCAGCGACACTGGTGGCCCGCTGGGAAGTATCTCCAGAGTGTTTCAGTAGTGAGCCGGAAATATCCGACAACACATCTGAGCTAGTAGCGATACTAGTCGAATTACCTGCAATCTGCTGAACGATACTTTGAAGTTTCTCTATGAATTTGTTGAACCATCCAGCCAGATCTCCGATCTCATCCTTATTTTTGATTGTTATACGTTTGGTCAAGTCACCTTCACCTGAGGCGATCTCTTCCATACTGCTGGCGACAGCGTTAATAGGGTTGACCACGGTTCTTTTTATGAAAAAGAGGATCGCTGTCATAAGCAGGGTGAACAGGGAAAAAATAATACCAAATATGGTTTGGATTAGCGACTTTAGTTCCTTGAACTGGTCCATAAGAATATCAGTCTTAATTCCTAATACATATAGACCTGTCTTGTCCTCAGCAAATCCTTCGAACTTACCAGAGAACATTAGAAAATTATCATCAAGAGTCGCTTCTTGCTTTAAAACTGTTTTAAGAGTGCCTGGTTGTTTTAGGTTATTAAAAAATTCCTCATCAACATCTTTTTGATTGAGATAATAACCTTCTATTTGTGTCTTACTTTTCATGCCCGGCGCAATATTGGTGTCGTTTCCGTCCATGAAATATACAAACTCAATGTTATATGGTTTTAGGGTACGTTTGATTGAGTTAAGGCCACCTTCGAAATTGGCAATACCAATAAACTCATCGCTTGAGCGTATAGGAAAAAGGCCTTTAAGCCTGACGCCCTTACTGGAGGGCTCCATGGCAGCATGTGACTTTCCACTATTTTTAACGAAATTATATCCAGTTGAATAATCAAGTGACTCACCGTGCTTATCTGGTGCCCAAGATTTATAAAATGATTTAAGGTTCTTATCAATTAGGTGTACTTGGACATTTTTAAAGCCGGTATTGTCCTTAAAGGACTTTCCAAGCTGTTTAAGGATGCTGTTGGCTCTTTGCCTATCATTGTTGAGTAGGGCAGCGATGACCTCCGGGTTACTTGCGACCTGCAATGCATTAGTTTGCCACACCTTTTTTTTAGCTTCCATTGCTACTTCAAAGTTGTGCCTAGCGTTTGCAGCAGCTTTAACTATTTGCTCTTCCTTGAGTTTGTTGTAGTACAAAAGTGTAATGACCGATGTGATACCAAAAACTACAACAAAGCCTATTGTGCTGATTAGAATGAGCTTGATATTAATTTTCATACAGGTGATCTCCGCATGCAGATTTTCCGTTAAAGCAAGTGGCAAAGCATCATATTGTTATTGTGCAATGTTCGATACGAAGAGTCAAAAAAAAAAAATAGGAAAGCATCTTGCCGTGAAAGAAGACACTATCAGAAAAAACCTATTAGATTCTTTGGTGTAGCTGACTGGCAGATATATGAAGATTTGAACTACCAATATTTAGGACCAGTCAGGTTTCCATAATTAAGGTTATTCCTGTTATGTTGCGAGTCGAGCTATCCTATTGAAATAATAATGTTTTTACGCCGAATTGTCCGAAAGCTAATTTGTTCTATCATTTCAAGATATTCCGCTATTTTTGGGAACAATTCTTCTTTCCCATGCAACATAACTTATATTGGCATTTCCTACTTATCCGCCAACCTTACGGAGTTCAGAAGTCCCCTAAAGG
>NZ_JAFFQD010000107.1 GCF_016918565.1 Desulfogranum marinum | reverse complement strand
CATTACAATGCACCGGGCATATGGCTGTGCCTTTAAATGAGTGCGAATGGAAGCCTGACGTTACGGGATAATTTAAAATTTGGTTCGCCAAGTCGAACAGGTGTTGACAAGCCTTCTCATGGAAGCGTAGACTCCGATAGTAAGCTACCGCAAATGGCTGCAACAAAGAGTCTGCGGAAAAATCCGCTGACCCGGAGGGTGAGTTTTTTGATTATCGACGAAAAAACAGTCTGTTTTTTTAGCGCTACCGTATTTTCTATAAATATCAAAAACTTAAGTTGAAAATCAAAAAAACTCATGAGAAATTCGGGCTAATGCTGCTCTGGTCACTTTATTCCACCAAATGATAGATAATGTGGTATCCGGTGAGGCCTCTCACACCGGTAACAAGGGTTCGAGTCCCCTTGGGGTTGCACATAAAAGAAAAGGAGAAAGCCTGGCTTCCTCCTTTTTTTGTTTGTTTCCCCCCCTAATTTCTCCACTCCGCCACTGAACCCCCTCGGGCTAAACAACTTTCCAAGGACACTGATTTTCCAATATAACCCTGTAACCTTACAGACCAAAAAAACCTTTGAATGGGCGCAGTTTATCTGCTATCCAAATATATATGCAGCAACAGAAGAAAAACAAAAAAATAAATCTATCCCCTTTTTTGTCAAAACAATTTGAAAAGATAAAAATTGGTAAACCGGGTATGAGCAAGTCCAGAAAAGAAAATCTCGGCTACTGGGAGGTGACAGCAATAGGGATCGGCGGAATGGTCGGGGGCGGAATTTTTGCTGTTCTTGGCCTTTCAGTGGAGTTAACCAATGGAGGCGCGCCAGTAGCATTTCTGATTGCGGGTATCGTTGCTCTCGTTACCTCCTATTCGTATGCAAGACTCTCCGTCACTTATCCAAGCCAAGGAGGAACAGTAGCTTTCCTGGATCGGGCGTTTGGCCCAGGTTTGCTGACAGGGAGTGCGAACATCCTGCTGTGGATAAGTTACATCGTCATGCTATCGCTGTATGCCTATGCTTTCGGAAGCTATGGCGCATCATTCTTTCCTCAAGCCTCACAGGTTTTTTGGAAACACGCTCTGATCACGGGCAGTATTGTCAGCATTACGGGTCTCAACCTTTTGAACGCCAGACTGATTGGTGAGGCCGAAGACTGGATTGTGCTCCTCAAATTGGTGATTCTGTCACTTTTTATTGGGGTTGGTATCTGGGGCATTGATAGCACCAGGCTTGCGCCTGCTTCATGGTCATCCCCTCTGAATCTGATTGCAGGCGGGATGATTATTTTTCTTGCCTATGAGGGATTCGAGTTGATTGCCAATACCGCGCAGGATGTTCGGGACGCGCCTAAGATATTGCCTCGCGCTTTCTATTCAAGCGTTGGTTTTGTCATAGTTCTCTATGTCCTCGTTGCCATAGTTACAGTTGGAACTTTGTCTGTTGACAAAATTGCAGAGGCTAAAGACTATGCTCTGGCTGAAGCAGCACGGCCGTTTCTGGGTCAAAAGGGATTTGTCTTGATTGCCATCGCGGCCATGCTTTCTACGGTTTCGGCTATCAATGCCACGGTCTACGGTGCCGCCCGATTGAGCTATGCCATTGCAAAAGATGGGGAACTTCCAAGCATGTTGGAAAACAAAGTATGGGGTAAGCCAATAGAGGGGCTTTTGATTACGGCGGGACTTACCCTGCTGATCGCCAATCTGACAGAACTCTCTAGTATGTCGACGATGGGGAGTGCTGGTTTCCTCTTAATTTTTGCAGCGGTTAATGGCGCCAACGTGGTACTGGCAGAAAATACAAAGAGCAAGCGCTTACTTTCGTTATTAGGGGTTGTGCTCTGTCTCGGTGCATTAGGGTGTCTGGTTTGGCAGACTGCAAACAATTCACCCGGACAGCTTTGGTTTTTGTTCACGATGTTAGGGGCGGCCTTTTTTATTGAACTCACCTTTCGGGTCATTACGGGGCGGACAATGAACCTTTCAAAGATCAGGAAATTGGATCATTGAAATCTTAAAAAATACTTTGTCGATTTTTGCCAAATGCTATATCTGGCTGGCAGTACAAAACACGTTCCGGAGTTAAAGATAGACTATTTTCTGATAATTCTATGTTTAGCTGTACAGCACATAAAAAGGCTAATTCAGCCGACCCAAATAGCAGCGCGGCTGATTAGGGGCGTTAGTTGCCATATGAAGAAGGATAGGAAATTATAAAATCGGAAAGATATAAAATCGGATGGGATAAATTAGCTGTAAAAAATAAATCTGTCTCCTTTTCAGTCCCCTTTTCAATCGCGGGTTATCTGCTATCGATGATGGGGCGTAATGAAGAGGGCTAACGGCCTCGACTCTCTCTGACTGAAAGAGGTGAAGAAGAAATTTGGGGTCTGTCCCGAATGGCACTACGTGGCACCACGGGCCTATCCCCTATTTTCCGACCGCTTTCAACCTGCTTGAGCACCTTGATGATCTGTTACTCGATGAATTGCTTTTTCCGCATACCTTCCTCCCTGTTTAATAGAGAAATAATGCCGAAATTTTCTAATTCATGCTGTTACAATTCTATGGGATGGTTACATTTTAACGCTAGCTAATACTGTTCCTGTAACTCCTTAGAGGGCAGTAATCGAAGTGGTTGCGTATTCCACTGAATCCGGCCACCCATTCCAGTCGAAACCGGCCAGTCAGTCCACGTGATTCCGGCCACCTATTCCAGTGAAACTGGCCAGGTGGTCGGAGCGAAGCGACGCTGTTATTTTTTCA
>NZ_JAFFQD010000106.1 GCF_016918565.1 Desulfogranum marinum | reverse complement strand
TTCTGTGAGAGCCTGAGGGGGAAGTTCCCTCGGGCTACTCGACTCGTCATCTTGGTGAAGAGTCGTCGGGCAGGCGAGCGGGTGATGGCCAGTGTCAGTCGGTTCCTGGAAAAGAGACTCAAGCTCAAAGTCAACCAAGAGAAGAGCAAGGTGGCTCGCACCAATGAGATCACCTTCCTCGGTTTCTCCTTTACAGGTACCAAGATCCGCTGGTCGAACAAGGTTCTTGTGCGTTTCAAACAGCGCACCAAGGAACTGACCGGCCGGAGCTGGGGCGTCTCCATGGACTATCGACTGTTCAAGTTGGCAGAATATCTGCGCGGCTGGATGGGCTATTTTGGGATATCGGAGCTGTATAGGCCAATACCCGAGCTTGACCACTGGCTACGCCGCAGGATGCGTATGTGCTATTGGAAGCAGTGGCGCTACTGCCGCACCAAGGTGCGCGAGCTAACCAAGCTCGGTACCTTCCAACATACGGCTATTTCGGTCGGTTTGAGCCGGAAAGGCCCGTGGAGATTATCCCGTACCTTGGCGACCCATTCGGGCATGACCAATCAATGGCTCAAGGATCAAGGTTTGCTTTCTATCAAAGATCTATGGGTAAACATCCATTACCCGGCTACGGCTCGGTAGCTCATGGGAACCGCCTAGTGCGGACCCGCATGCTAGGTGGTGTGGGGGCTGGGGGAGAGAATCTCCCGGCTACCCGATTATGTTTTCTTGTTTTTATCAATATACTCAGGGTCGTAGTCAGTCCTTTTATTTCTGATAACCCTTGCAATCTGCTTAATGTGCCCAGCTTTTACGCCATACTGGTTGTTATATTTTTTCTCAAGAATTTCAGCTATAGCTTGTGCTCTGTCATGTTCTTTATCAACGGCCTCTAAACAACTTTGTTCTTCATTTATACGTGATCCCATCCAACGGGTGAGTTTAAATAACTGGTCATTACGCAGCGATTCGATAACTTCCGCTATTTCTTCCGGGGTATCATAAAGAGCAAATATCTCGAAAGACTTATATTTATCCATTAATTCGTTCAAACTATCTGGATTTTCTTTCAACTTGACCCAGAATTTAGATAGATCTATTTTTTCGCTGCTTTCATAGTATTCCTTATTTTTTTCAACAACGTATGTATATATTTCTTCACAATATTCAAACCGTCTTGTCCCCCCACGAAGATCAATGCTCCGCAGAGGCTCCATTCTTTTCTGTTCGTAAAGTTCCTCAAAAAGTTGTCTGATGTCTGACTTGGTTTTCTCAAAATCAAGATCGACAACTCCACGCTTAATATCGTTTATGAGTCTATTCGTAAGAAGTAACAAAATGGATGGGTGTGTAATGTTTTTTTTCTCAAACATTGCACTACAGGTATTAGAGAAGATACGGTTTGATTCTTCGTCGTCCAGATACCAAAATTTAAATGTATCCATGTAATATTCGTAATCTTCTGTCTCTTTCCATTCTGTGAATTCGTCTTCAAAGTCCTCAGCCCTATAAAAACCATAGTTTATAATGCTGAATTTACCTTGAAGTTTAATCTCATTGGTTTGGTAGAAAGCGGTATTGATCAAATGCTTAATAATTCTGTCTTCATCAGTTAACTTTTTTAATTGCCCGTTATCCTCGTGACGTTTTATTCCAAGTTTCTCTGTGAGTTGGTAAGAATTATTGACTGATGGGTCTAGAATTTTTTTTCTGTCTTCATTACTGTTCTTATGATGCTCAACAAGGATTAAAGTGGATAGCAATGAGATAAAATATGAGATAGCACTAGCAGGCGAAGGCGCAAACTTTTCTTTGTTATTGGAATATATTATTGTCAAATAATGGATAGCTGTACTTACTGTCCGAATATTTGAGCAATTAGCAGAAGTTAAGAGATCAAATATTCTGCTGCTATTTTTCGTAAGGATATTTTCTATATATATCTGGCATTCGGGAGAGGGGAAATTAACTAGACTAATAGCTGCCTTCAAAACAGTTTCAGGGGAGTATGCTAATTTATATTTAAAACCTATCGTTTTCTCTTTAGTGTCCTGAAATTTATTTTTATTTTTTTTCTCTATATCTTTAGCATTGCCAATTACTAAACACTTTGCACCATTATGTTCAGCAAGCTTATTAATATATGAAAGACATATTTCGATATCACCTGCCCAACGTTCCAGGTCATCAAAACAAATAAAAAGCCGCTTACTTTTTTTGATTCTTGTTTCTTTCCATTTTTTAAGGCCAAATTGGACAGCGAATCCTAGCCCTCCGAATCTTATATCTTCTGCCATGTTAGGGTTAGAATTTAATAGACCTTTAAGGACTCCATCGTCATCTGCTCCCATCATTGAAAGTGATTTGAATATTTCATTTTCAATGTCATTAATGTCCTTCAAGCCAAACATTGAAACATAGATTGCTTCAGATTCACCCACCTCTGGAAGAAGGATATTTTTCCAGAGAAAAGTCTTTCCACACCCCCAATCACCATCTATCATAATGGCGTATTTTGTGTCTGGAGTTTCAATATACGTTTTAACTGCCTTTACAATATTGCTTTTCGCATCCATAATTGTCTCTGAGTGGGTTTTTATACCAGAAGTTGAAGGGTGTTTTTTTGTCGCACCAAGCAACTTCTTGATCTTATGAATTATTTCCTGAAACATAACAAGTAATTATACAGAAGACTGAGTTAAGTCAGCCATATGGTAGGCTTCATCCCTTGAGATGCTCCACTCAAATTATTAATATTGTGTCATATTAGCTAGTGTCTGTCCATAAATAGCAATTTTTTCAAAGGCGGCCGCAGCCAGTCGCATCAGCGAACACAATCGGTTCATAGGGCAAGCAAACTTTTGCTATCCTTTTCAGCTTGTCATTTGAAAATTCCT
>NZ_JAFFQD010000105.1 GCF_016918565.1 Desulfogranum marinum | reverse complement strand
TGCAGAGTATTATACCATGAAAACGTTTACTTTTGAACTGAAAAGTTAACTTAACTGTCTAAAATTACTAACTAAATCGTTCCTCAGTGTGCTCAGCTTACGCATTCCATAAACGTCGGATGCACCCCTTTGCAGGCGTGTTTTGACGGCGGTTTTACATCTCAAACGAACCTTAAGGAAGCAAAGGGTAAGGGCGTTAAAGACGTCTGTTTTTCCAAGGGGCGCGGGCTCAAGGAAGAAGACATGTGCCGAAGCAGATATGTTTATAAAGGATTACGAAATTTTAGAGCAGGGATAGAATCCGGTATCTCCTGGTTAAAGCGAAGCCTTGGCCTGACTCGTTGCACCTGGAAAGGATATGAGGGATTTAAGAGTTATGTGTGGGCGTCGATAGTCTCTGCCAACCTGCTTACCATAGCGCGTCAACAACTGGCTTAACAGCCAGTTGTTTGGCGGGATTTCTCTAAACAAACTGGATAGGTGCGCCTTGATTTCGGTTTTTGAATGAATTTGCATATGACAAGCTAAAAAGGACAGCAAGAGTTTGCTTGTCCCATGAATCGATTGTGTTCGTTGGTGCGACTGGCTGCGGCCGCCTTTGAAAAAAATGTCATTTATGGACAGACACTCGCTAGCGTTGAGGGTGTTTCTTGAATTGAGCCAATAAAATAGAGACCAAAAATTAACCCCATTATTGCCCCGAGGATACATCTCAGACCTAACCATCCTGATCGTAAATCTTGCAGATGCTTTGATGCTACTGTGTATTCTCCCTCCTTAACTGGAGGTGACTCTACAGATATCGTCAATGTAATGGCTTGCGCAAAGCTTCCTATAACCGCTCCAATTGGACAACCAATTATGAGTGCTATATCATAAGCATTCAATCCTAATTCATTCAAAAACATAGGTTCTCAATTAAAATGTAATAGTCTTTATCGTGGTCTGTCCCCGGTTACTCCATCATAACTCTGCCATGTTGCATACAGTTTAATCCAGCCAGTGCAAATCTCATCTCGATAATACACGTATAATGCCCTGCCATCTTGCTTGTTGCCTAACATGCTACTCTTCTGTATAAATACATGATGTAAGTGTGGTATCCTGTTAACTTGACATCCAGTAAGATTGTCGTGATATAAAGCAGAAAACAGGAGAACTCATTGAATTTACCTAGTCAACAATTTCTGTTTTTCGGAGTTATAAGGAAACCAGATAATAACTTGTTATAACTCAAAGTGATGGAGATCAATTGTGTCTGATTTAAATATTGAAAAAATCGAGCAGAGCATAAAAGATCGCAAAAAGTTACATTTAAAATTTCTAAATAATGTGAAAACATATAAGCCTTTTCTCGAATTAGAAGAGCAGGCTTTCAGTGATGGCGCTTTAAAGAAGAAAATTAAGGAGCTGATGGCTCTTTCTATTTCCATCGTTACGAAATGCGAACCTTGTATGGAATGGCATCTTGATCAAGCCATACAATCAGGCGCTACCGACGAGGAAATTTATGAGTCGATAGACGTTGCAATTGAAATGGGTGGAGGTCAAGCTGGGGCATATGCGCGCTTTGTCCTAAAGGCCTTGGAGTACTTCAAAGAAAGAAATAAAAAAAGGTTATAACCTTGGCTTTCAGCGGATCGCGGCCAAAAAGCGGCCGCTCCCGCTGAAGCCCACGTTTTCATTGCCACATCGAAGGTCTGAATATCCTGCTAGTAGCTCTGTTTTACATACTTCCTGTATCCCATAAGGAGTATTAGTGTCAATATTGCTTCTTTAGTTCCACGCTAACTCAGAAAATTTAGGCTGTTTTTCTGCAAATATTCTACAGTTGGTGGTCCGACTTCGAATGTTTTTCCAATTTTCATCATTTCCACTCAATTTTCCCGTCACGGTATGTTTCACCTGACGGAAAACCTACATTTGAATAAACTGTCTTTCCTTCTTTATTTGTCCAACTATAAACAGGTCCTTTTTGTTTTTGGTTAGGCTTGTTATGGTATTTTTTTGAGATTTCATGGGAAAGCCGATTGAATTTATGAAGGACCAAATCGTAGTTAATAAAAATCGATCCAGAATAACAGTAAAACGAAATGGCAGAAATATTGAGAACAACAGTGATATAAAACACCACCAGAAAGGATTGCTTTCTTGATTTGTGACGGAGCCGTCTTTGTGCAATGAGAGCACCTGGCCACCCTCCAATTAAACTAAAAAAATGGAGTGTATTTTCTGGCGTCCTCCACTCATCATTTTTTGCTTTAATCTTATCTTGCCGATAAAGTAAAAATGTGATGAGGCTTAACAAGAAATACAGAATCAATATAATCGGGTCCATTTTTTTTAAAAAAACTAGAACGCCAATACAAATCAAAAATACGCAGGACAAGCTCGAGTAAAAAACATCAAACATCTTGCCCAATTTCCTAGGGTCCCGTTCTCCTCGAAACAAAATCCTCTCCGCCCTTTGTTTCCCTTCCGAGTTTGTAGCTATTTCAAAAGAGACTTCGTCTCCAACAACTGGCCTTCTGGCTTGGTTGAGGAAGAAATTCTCGTGAAAGAAAAAATCGGCACCCCATTGATTGGTTCAATGAACCCGAACCCCTTATCGTTTTGCCACTTTACAACCTTTCCTTTTAATCTCATCTATCCATCAGAGAATATGTGTAGCCCTGCTTCCAAGGCAGGATCGCTGAGTTTCAAGTCCGCTATAGCGCAAGTTTCGCTAGGTACCCTTTGCAGCAATTACGTTAAGAGTACAAACAACTGAACTAGAACCGCCACCACGCTTGCCACCAAATCTTCAGGCCTTATCATGGTCTGTCCCCATTAGATTTTCCGACCCAATCCGGCTCCGACAAGCAAACCAAACAGACAGGGAGCTGAAATTCTGAGTGACTTGTTCTTATTATGGGAATCTCGAATAAATGGTTTATTCCCCAGCGTCTTTAATTATGCGATAAATATGGAAATCAGGGTCAATTCAACATTTAAATTTTCGTGTTTTTGGGGTTGCAGCGAACAACTCAATCGCCCTGA
>NZ_JAFFQD010000104.1 GCF_016918565.1 Desulfogranum marinum | reverse complement strand
CCCTGTTTTTATATTATTTTTTGGCAAAAACAATATATCAGAGAGTAAAAGGCTTTTCTCGTTAATTATGCGTTTTTATTAAAAAAGTGAGGGGCTTTGGTTGCCCTAGCCAACCCCGAAACTTGAGATTTTAGTGATTATCTTAAAAACCCATCCTGACAACACCCACAAAGTGTCACAAAAAGTTTTTACAAATCAGTAACATGCAGAACAATAGCACAACAGGCCCTTTTTTTGAAGAAATAGGTTTTTTTATGAAAATATGCGTTGCCGGTGCCAGAAGATAAAATCCACCCTGATCGACTGTGACAAACCGTCCACTGAAGGCGCGATTGGGAACTATTGTAGTACGGGGAAGTTAACAAGATAGGGCAAGAGGAAGCACTGCACAGGTAAGACAATGTCGAGCTGCTGTTGAACAGTGTGCTGGCGAAGATGGTTGATCAGTACATCTCAAACAAAACTTCTTTTTTACCGGTTACCTACGGCTATAAAAAATTGGGAGATTTAACCAGGGTATCTGATCTATTTGAAATCGACATGCAAAAAGACAAGAGTGTTATGTATATCAGGGATTCCAGGAAATAACTCTTGACAACATCAAGTGATTTTGAAATTTTTATTTGCATTTTTTAACAGAGCAAAATTAATAATTCCTTACTCGTTTTATTGACATCAGCATATCATTTAAGAAATCGTCAGAGAGATCGAAGATTGTATTATTTTTATCTTCGTTTTCAGTAATCCAGTTACTTATTTTATCGGTGAAAACATTCTTGAATTCTTCATTGAGCCTAAAAGGAGGGTTTAATTTCCACTTTTCTTTATTCACATGTAAAATCTGTGATTTATACTCACTTTTTAACAAATCATGGATAACTATGTTCATTTCATCATTCAGCAATACACATTTCTTAGAAGCTTCTTCTGAATCAATATCATTGTTTAATTGCTCAACAAGTTTATGTGAACAAAATGAAAATTCTATCGCTTTAATTAAATCTTTAGCGTGTAGTATTTGTTCAACATAAATCCATATAACTATAATATTTCCAGATTTTTTCTCTTGAAATCCTAAAACCCATTCTCCAGGTTTCACTTTAATTGCATTTTTAAAAGCTCTAGCAAGTTTAATATCTTTATATGGCACACCATACTCAAGAGCAACCCAATTCTTTATTTCTTTATGGATAAAAGCTTTAGTGCCACACCATGCTAATTTCCATGGTAGTCGAATATCATCATTTGCATTGTACCATTCCTCAAAAGAAGAGTAACTGTAACTCACACCGAAAAATTTACTGTATTCTTGTATAATTCTTTCTTTTTCTTTGCCTTTAAATATCCTCTCGTAAAGTGTGTTCATTACCTCTCTAGATTGCTTTCGAACAACATGTAAATTTTTATTTATTTTAGGGAATGTTTTTTTATTGGGATGGTCAATTTGATTGTCAAAAAAAGCATTTGCTACGTAGTTATAGGGCTTTTTGCCCTCAAGGAGGATCATTAAAAATAATGAAAAGAACCACACCCAATGTCTTTTTCTCATCCCCCGAAAAACGGTGTCTGATATTTCGGATACCTTACCCCCGCACTTCTCACACTGATACACAACGTGTTTATTGCCAGGGTGATTGGGTATAGCTTTTCGATAGGCTTTCCTCCCATCACATTCTTTGTTGCCACACTTGAAATTCAAAAATTCATCTCGCTGGTCATACTTCCAACCTCTCCATTTCCAGAATTCTTTCATGCAATGGTCACTTGTTGGATATCGACGGATAAAGCCATTTATTTCAACCGAAAACCTACTCTTAATTTCCTTGTCGAGACTTTTTTGGTCATTTTTCATTTTTTTTTTACCAATCATTCTAGATGACTACGGATAGAAAAACGACACGTGTCGCTTAACATGCCGATATAAATAGAAATGTTGAAATAACCCAACGTTCACTATCTAATTTTATCAATCCCAGTCATAAAACACAAAATCTATACTCTTATTTAACTATTCTCCTATTTTCTAAACACACCGAACGTTCGGTGTACCCGTAATATGGTGTTAGAACAGTTCAGTTATCAGCTGAGCTAAAAAATATCTCTTAAACGATAGGAGAAAAAATGAAAAAGGAAATTAACAAGAATCCATTAATTGAAATTATTGAGGATAAATCCAAATTACAGGAAAAAGCCGATAAGTATGGAGAAGATGCGCTCATCGAATCGATTAATTATTTCATCGGCATAGACTACCAAGCTAAACGGACATCTACACTCGCTGCGTTCCATGGCGGCTTACGTCTAATTATTTACAGAGAAACATCAGGGTATTTTCGCTCAAAAGAATGGGCTGCTCACGCACGCATAATCTTCCCTGACTTGTCAGACAAAAAACGACAAAATTGGATGAAATTAGCCAGTAATTTACGCGGCTTTTTGTTCCCAACTATCTTCTTTATCGCTCAACGCAATCTATTAAAACTTATACGATTTTGCGATGAGCCCAGGATTGATGATTATCTCGCCAAGTACAATATCTCTACAGATTTCGCCTCCAAAGACACAGCTAGGGGAAGGCAACTGGCACAAGATGTTCGTAAGCTAATTACCATTCTGGAAGAGGAAAATAATAATGAGAAACCGTCAACAGACAAAGCCTCACCTTCGCCCTCACCTTCCAAAAGAGCATTATCTTGGAATGATATTCAGCCAATAGACCTCGAGAAAATTGATCCTGCAATCAGACCCGACCAAGAAGACTACATTGATATTATTGAATTCGAGGGTTTTGCGAAGGCAGTAGACCTGATTAACTGGCTAGAGGAGCACCTTCCGAGCGACGGTTATTATCAGAGTCAATACCTCATGACTTCTTTCTTTGACCTATCTCTTTTTCTACAAACACTTATCCAGCGCTTTAACTCTGTTCATGGCAAGCGCCACCAGTTCATTGCCAAGGAAGCCAAAAATTCTCTTTATACCAACCTTAACTAGCAAGCCCACTTAAAGTGACAACTCATGATGAAATATACAATTTACAGGCTTCCTTTAGATATCGAAATAATCAATTTAGATCATGACGGCAACGTAATCTCAACTGAAAAACCGAATGATACCTCGAACACATACAAGACTGAGCCCCAATACTGTTCTACTGCTGAGTTGAGTGATTTATCGGGGTTAGCTAGTGTCTGTCCGCGAGAAGCTATTTATTTGATTTAGTAAGAGAAAATCGCCTTTTAAGGGATGCTCTTTTTACGATTCCTGGTAAAGTTTTTTTAGTAAGTCGCTAAAATTACTTGATTAACTATTTC
>NZ_JAFFQD010000103.1 GCF_016918565.1 Desulfogranum marinum | reverse complement strand
AAGCGGCCTCTGACTCCGCTCAGTTCGGAGATAAATCTTGACTTACAAGGATATAATGAGAAAAATTAGCTGTAGGTAACCATCTAAATCAACAGGAAAAAACAGGGTTGTTACGTATACAAACTGTGAAGGTGGGATTTTTCCGGTATGCTCGATGGGTCAAATCGAAGTTCAAACCCAAACGGTAACTGCACAGGAATTATGTTGCGAGGTTGCTTAAATGGTTAACATTGGCAATAATAGGCTTTATCATTGTGTGTTCCTGCTGACTAACAAAAGGCACCTCTAATCAGTTTATTTACGGAAACAAATACCTTCTGGTTAGCAATACTAAAGCTGTAAATCAGTCATGCTTCCTTTGTTGTCGACTGATCTACAGCGTTTGACGGAGCCAATATCTGATTTATCTGTTTTTCTCAATATCAGGTAAAATCCAACTGCGATCCATGAAAGCTTTTTTGGGCGAATAAAGACGAAAATATGGAAACCACGCCTTACCTGGTACAGTTGGAATCCAGTTCTTCTGCTTGCCCTTGGGCGCATCCGGCCCCATATAAATATCTACTGAGCCGTCCGCATTCTTGATCAGGTCCATGCGCGAGGACCGGTCGGCGATCTTCTGCTCGTTCTGCAGAAGGCACCGGGTAGCAACATCATAGAGGGTGATGGACCAGAAAGTTTCCGCCGGGGCATCGGGTGGAACGTGCAGGACATAATTCCTGCCGCCGTCGAGCCAGTCACCGCCCTTGTCTTTGTTGGAGGCCATATAGACCTGTCCCTTACCGGTGCGTTGGCCGTGCATGGCTGCATTGTTAGTCACCGCTTCGTAGAACCAGGCGGCACGCTCGTCGAGCTGGTCATAGTTCTCGGCTTTCTGGTCGGGGAAGGCCACCGTGGCGAAATACCAATGGGATCCTTTAACGTACTTTCCGGTCTTCAAGCGCTTGGCAAAGTTGTTTGCCTTGGCCATGCTCTCTCCCACGAGCGCTGCGTCGGTAAGAATTTTCTGTTGGCGTTCGGTTGGCTGGAATGGCTTGCCTTTTTCGATGCCGAGTTCTTTTAACATGGCCATGAAGAAACGATCACGCTCGAATACAGGCTCGCGGTTGACGACATCCGCCAGTCGTTCCCAATATTCCATTCCACGTGGATGTGCTGCCAGCCAGTGTTTTCCGCCAGGGGTAATGTAGCCGCGCGGACGCGGATTTTTGCGCTCGGCCCAAGGGTAAATCTCGATCTTCTTCAGTTGTTTCATTCTTTCATCGCGGTCTGTCGACATCAGGCGGTTACTGCCCCCAAAGCCATTGCTTGAGGGTCATTTTTAGGAATGGTGAATTTGCTACCCCTAATTACCATGAATACAAGAGAATAATGCCAGCCTCATAAACCTTCTTCATGATCGTTGGAAACAGTGACAATAGCCTTATGGATAAAAAGTGATTGTAGTTTTTCCCAAAAATTGCCGCCAAGAAGGAATAGGCCCACTAACAATAAAAAATCTCCAGCAATCGCATTAATTATTCGATATTCCCCGAAACCAGGCCAATAATATTCGATGTAAGGAGAAAGAAAGGAATAAAACAACGGGACTGTGAACATGATCAAGCCAATCCTGTACCGCGTAACGCTGACGCCCCGTGATGGAGTATACAATTTAAAAAAGCTAAACACTTTTAGCTTGATATAGGCAAAACCATCTTTCCCTGCAATTGCGGCAGCTGTTATCATCATTACTTCGGCCACCACAAACATGAACCCTGTAACCGCAGCGACTGATTTATTGGAAAATCCAATAAATGGTAAAACAGGTATAAGGACAGGCCAAGTAATACTGAGTATGAAAACGGTAAATCCTATTTTTATTCTCCACCCAGCTCCTGCTGAAGAGTCTTTAACAGATTCGATTTTCATAAAGCCTTACCTTCGTTTTTAAATTAATGGTATAAAAACATAGAAAAAAAGCTCTTTGAAACAAGATAGCAACACTTTACCAAGTCTAATCAGCACACCTTTAACTATTAATTCAAAAGAACACACAGATTAATGTTTAGTACTATCGAAAGTGTCTACATTTTATAGGTCACTTTTATGTATTCATAAAGGGCGAGAAATATATATAGTAGTGGATAGGTTACAAGAACAATATAATCAACTTTGGATGCTATGTCTTTACGCCCTCTAGCTTCTAGACGTTTCTGGCAAACAGTTATCAAAACAACGCAAGCTGCACAGCAAAAGCTGTTGACAATCACTCGATCAAGCAAGGTCAGATAACAAAGGCGTGGAAGATCATTCGATATCGTAAAATTAAAGGCCACAAACACTAGAAGATTACCGCTGGCTACTTCAAGTTGACGTCCGTAATCTTTCAGAAAAAAAATAACCCATGATACGGATATAATCAGAAGCAAGGGAAACATGATTCTATAAATATAAAAGTTCAAATGGCGCTTTACTTCCATCACCATAGTAAACCTTGATTTTTTAAAACCTTTTGTGAAAGGGACGGATTCTACTTTTTGTTCATAAAAAATGACAGACCACTCTTCCTCCCCAAGCGCATCACCTAGGGCATTATCAGATCGTTCAATACCCTCAAACATAAAAATTTCAGTTGGGTGGGAGAGATCGATGCGAATGTTGAAGCGTTGACGATCAAAAGGGTAAGCCCTAAAATCAAAACCAGGTGCCTGAAGGGTCACGGTGAACCTTTCACTGTATGTTACTCGGCCCGATGGTTCCAAAAGAACCATCTCCCCTTGTGACCAACGTTTTCCCTGTTGGTTAAAAAAAGTGAAAGAGGGGAGCAAAATGTCATTTTTTGAAGCATATGCCTTGAGGTCACTTAGTTCCATTTTTTTGACGGCGCATTTACAACTGTCAGGGCTAAAGGCCAGATTCGGATCGGTCCACATAAGAGCCAGTGAACCGACGACAGTGAACTTTTCACTCCGTTGATCGACATCTGCTATTTGGTCAACAGCTAAACCGATCTTGACATTTTGACTCTCCTCAAGGACCGGCAGACCTTTAGCTCTTGCTCCCCCTTCATTTACCTCAGGAGCATTAATTCCCACAGAGACTTGGTAGTCTGCCGCTTCCGGCATGGTATCAATTACAGAGCCGTCAATATACAAACGCATACCTTGCCTTTCCTCTCGACATTGATAACTCAAGGTGATAACATCGTTTTCTTTGTCATGATTGCCGAAAACCAGTGGTTTCGTGCCAAATGAGTATTCCAGAGCAATCCGGCCACTGATTCCAGGGGATTCCGGCCGGTGATTCCATTTCATTCCGGCCACCCATTCCAATTGATTCCGGCCAGGGATTCCATTCGATTCCGGCCATCGTTTTCGG
>NZ_JAFFQD010000102.1 GCF_016918565.1 Desulfogranum marinum | reverse complement strand
TGTTCTCATTTCAGCAGCTCACAACCAAGAAACTGCACGCCAGAAAGACGTTGCCTGGTAAAGGTAATAGAAGCAGAGGCTTATCGAGACTCATTTGAGGCAAGATGGCTTACTCTGGGAACTGCTGTCCGGTAACAAACATTACAGGAGTCTTCAGGACTAACTACTGCAAAAAGAGAGCTTATGGAACATCATTCAGGTGTTTTTGTCCTCCTCTTTGTCATTGTTTCTCTCTTTACAGGTGCTCTTCTACGGCATAGTCTCAAAAATATAGCGTTTCCGTATACGGTCGCCCTTCTGGTGCTAGGGCTCTCTCTGGGCTTGGCGGAACGTAGCGGTGTTTTTCCTGAAAATTTTGAGTTGCTTGGTCACGCCCTTCAGCTAGTTGTGCGGATTGACCCGCACCTGATCATGTTTCTTTTCCTTCCTACCCTTATTTTTGAATCGGCCTTTGCCATGGAGGTACATCTCTTTCGCAGAGCTTTTTTACAAATCGCCATCCTCGCAACACCCGGCCTGCTCGTCAGTATTTTGTTGACAGCCATCCTCGCCAAACTGTTTTTCCCGTGGAACTGGAGCTGGCCGGCTGCTCTGCTTTTCGGCTCCCTCATCAGTGCCACCGACCCCGTGGCAGTGGTAG
The DNA here is from genome assembly GCF_016918565.1 of Desulfogranum marinum. Classification (GTDB taxonomy): domain Bacteria; phylum Desulfobacterota; class Desulfobulbia; order Desulfobulbales; family Desulfobulbaceae; genus Desulfogranum; species Desulfogranum marinum. The sequence continues at coordinate 2,799 of NZ_JAFFQD010000102.1, read as the reverse complement.
CACTCCTCAAAGAATTGAGTTCAAGGAAACGGCTGGAAACGCTCCTGGAAGGGGAGTCACTCATGAACGACGGTACAGCTATCGTCTTTTTTGCGCTCTTCTATCACCTTATTCTGGACGGTACCCCGCAGGAGACTTCATGGGGCCTGTTTTCATTTGTTGGCTGGCAGTTTTTGTGGGGTGTCAGTATTGGGCTCTTGGTCGGTCTTGCCTTCGGTACGTTGGCTATGGTGCTCATCGGTAAGGTGTTTAAAGACGCAATGGTGGAAATTACAATTTCCGTGGCCGTTGCCTATCTCGCCTTTCTGGTGGCGGAAACTATTTTTCATGTTTCCGGTGTCATGGCTGTCGTGGCCTTGGCTCTGCTTTTGGCAGGGGTGGGAAAAACTCGTATTTCACCTGAAATCTCAGAGTTCCTCCATCATTTTTGGGAGATGATGGCCTATATAGCAAATACGATCATCTTTCTATTGGTCGGGCTTATCATTGCCCTACGCGTTAAGCTGGACTCTCCCGAGTCATGGAAAGCCCTGTTTATTTTGTTTGCCGGCATTCTGCTCATACGAGCTTTCTCCATTTCTCTTTTTCTCCCTATTTTGAAACATATCGGTATCGGTATTAATTTCAAAAAAGCAGTTGTCCTCTCCTGGGGAGGTCTGCGTGGTGCTGTTGCTCTTACCCTGGCACTCACCGTTGCGCAAGATCAGCGAATGCCGACGGAATTGGGAGAGCAAATACTTTTTTTAACAGCCGGCATAGTTGTCCTTACTTTGCTGGTAAACGGCACGACCATGCGCCTGTTACTTCAATGGCTGGACTTGAGCAAATTACCGCCAGCCAAACAAACCACAGTTGACAGGGCAAAGGACCGGATAGAGCAGGAGATGGCCATACTCCTACCCCGTCTCAAAAAAGATGGTTTTTTCCAGGGGGCAGACTGGAATCTTATCGACCAGCAAATTAGTATGGAAGGAACGAATAGAAAGGGTAATGTTGTGGAAGCTCAATCGGCCACAGCAGCAGAACTTGATTGTGAGTTCAGGCGCCGGCTGCTTGAAGCTGAGCGAAAAAACTATTGGTTGCAGTTTAAACAGGGATTGCTGGGGGGAGCGGCAACCCATGTTCTGGTGGATGCTGTTGAAAGGGCTCTTGATCAAGCACCGACAATAACACCGCGACCCCTGCTTCATAAATTATGGGAAAAACCTACTCTTCTTCGTTGCCTTGAAAAACTTCCTCTGGTAAGAGAAATTGCACTCTCAGGCTCTTTTGATCGCCTTGCGCTGGGTTATGACGTGGCTCGGGGATTTATCCATGCCCAGGATGCCAATACAGCGTTGATAGACCAACTCGCCCCCTCGCCTGAATCAGGAGAAGCAGTCAGGCAAGACATCCTGAAGAACAAGAGCGATACCTATGGTCGGATCGAACAGTTGCGGCAAACCTTTCCCGAAGTCATTGTTGCTCTGGAAACCAGAGCCGCCTGTCGCTCTCTCCTCAACAGACAGCGCGGTGTAATCGATGGGCTCATTGATGCAGGCTTACTGGATACGGCTGAAGCAGACAAATTGCTGCAAAATGTTGATGAACGATTAAAACAACTGCGCCATTCTCCGACAAAGATAGAAGTCCCAGGTCCCGGAAACCTGCTTGAACAGGCTGTCTGGCTTAATAATGTGAGTCCCGGGACCCGCAACCGTTTACTTTCAACAATAGAGGTTCGTATCCATTCACAGGGAGAAATTCTTTTACAGCAGGGAGAACCTGAAGGGTCAATGGCTGTTGTAGTACGCGGATCGGTAGAACTACTCAAACAAAGAACGGATAGAGAAGAAATAGAGGATATACTTGGGCCGGGATCGGTATTAGGGATATATAATTCATTAACCGGAAAAAATGACAAGACGGTTCGAGCCCATGGCCCTGTCGAAATCCTGTGGCTTAATAAATCAGTTCTACAAGATCTATTAGTTCAAGATTCTGTTTTGATAAAAAACCTGAACTGTTTGTATGACGAAGGGCGAACCATCAGCTGAGTATGTAGAAGTTGGTACTGTAATCGGTCGACACGCCTACTGAAGCCACTGATAAATACTACATGATTCGTGAAACCAAGATCGTTTTCACCTACCTGCACATTAAAAGGGCACCCCACGGAGTCTCCCGTTGTTCGATTACCTCTTCGGACGTGCAGGATTTAGGTGGAAAGCTAAACAGTACAGTCCGCTCAGTTTTCAGAAACCTCAAGCATGTATATACGCTCGACTATTGGTTGGTTAATGCGCCGATTGCTGCCGCGCAGATCGCCACTGGTGCTTGCGGATATTCGGCTGAAAAAACTTCGCCATCCTTGACGAAATTCGCACACCACAGGGACTCGGTCAGGCTTTTGGGGCAGAGATCTTTAAGTTGAAAGGCAAAGCCTTTGACTTCCATAATCTTGGTCAGGTCCAGAGCCGCATTAAGGTCATAAGTCGCGTGAGTGGGAATTGTCCCGTCGAGGAGCAGTTTGAGTTGTTTTTCCAGTCTTTCGAATATGGTTTCGGACATTATAGTCTCCAATATGAGAAGGTCTCCAATATGAGAAGGTTTCCAAAGTAGCGGTTTCATCTGCTCCATTTGGCTTGTTAAGATTTATAGGAGATATCTGGACTTTTGGAAATCAGAAATTCACAGTTTGTATACGTAACAACCCTGTTTTTTCCTGTTGATTTAGATGGTTACCTACAGCTAATTTTTCTCATTATATCCTTGTAAGTCAAGATTTATCTCCGAACTGAGCGGAGTCAGAGGCCGCTT
>NZ_JAFFQD010000101.1 GCF_016918565.1 Desulfogranum marinum | reverse complement strand
CCGGTGACAATAATATGAACAGATCGAAGTAGCAGGCACGTAGTAGCCGCGTGCGGCGAGGCGTCAAATGAAAGACGAGCTATGGGAGTCTCTGTTTTTGTATTAGAGGAGCCGGTCTACTCGACCTTTAGAAAAAACGACTTCCTGGGACATTGTATAGACGAGATAAGCCAAGCAAAGACGTGACCCCTTTGGCCTTCTTGTTCTCAAAAATGAGACTGCTGAAGGGTGTAGCTGGCTAGTGAGGCGATAATCTCGGATCCAAGCATTGATTAAACCAATTAGTCGATAAAAGGCCTATGGTAAAAGGGCTTCCTGTTTTTGGCAAAGGCCTGAATGTCTTTCAGTCTTTTTATGGCCAAATCCCTTCGTCTCGTCCTTTCTTCAATACTGCCTCCAATAGTGGAGTATTGAGTAAAGCTGAGATCAGAATATCCAGAACTTTGGAACACCCCCTCTTTCCATATGTAATGTGTCCTGTATTTGAGCCATAAGTTGTCAAATTTAATCATCTCTTTATCGTCAAGCTGGAAGCGATACTCCTCTATATATTTCGAGTATTTTGGGAATTCATTTGCAAGATAATTAGCTGCTTCTAGCTGTCTGTTGCTATGTAAATCAGCATGAGTGGCCTGTCTTATTGGCAATTCTTCAAGCCACTGAATATTAGGCGTCAAGCGGAGGTATAGCTCTTTGTTTGCAATATACTCCTGTTTAGTCTTTTCGTGTTGAGTCGTCGCGAATAGTGTGGTCATTGAACCAACTATTGCTCCAATGATTGTTGACGCAACGTTCCATAGTACTGGATTGAGTGTAACTGCTGCTTCGTTCATGATTCCTACCAAGACGTTGACGTTGAGGAACGTAAAAAGGGGCCGTTTTATTTATAACGGTCAATATAGTTCTATTCAGCCAGGCCTGATTCATAGGAGAAATCTTGCCTTTAGAAAAATCGGATTCCAGGGACATTGCATAGTCGAGATGAGTCAAGCATAGATCTGACCCTTTTCTTTTAAAATTTAATTCTTGGCTACTTTAAAGTATCGAAGGCAGTGCATCACCAGCCGCCCATCCATATTTGTCGTTTCATCGCCGCCATGTTTCTTGCCGTCTTATGAATGAAATCATTGTATGCCAGAATTACTTTTATCAAATGTGTCAGCGGCAGAATTTTCTATATCTAAATAAGACTTGGGGAGTAATGCTACTCTTGGTCTTGCCGAACCTATCTCCCAATCTACAGTGCTACCATCTTTATTTTTTCGTTTTAGCTTATTTCCAATACCCAAATTCATTGAGAAAAAATCCAGAAATCTCCTTGCACCAACTCCGGTGAATGGTTCAAATATAACTTGTTCACTATCTTCTTTCGTGTCTAATTTCGTCCTCAATTCTATGGAATCAGAATGGAATTCAAGAGCTTTACTTTTTGGGTATGGCTCCACATACACGACCCTCTTTATGCCAGAAGCTATGATGTGTTTTGCGCAATTATGGCAAGGAAATGTTGTGCAGTAAAGCGTAGATTCTATACAACTTATACCTGCTCTTGCACAAGAAAGAATTGCTTCCATTTCTGCGTGAACCACCCTACCAAATTCTGTTAAATCGCGAATTCTGCTTTTTTCAAGAACCTCCTGTATCTTTTCAGTACCAATACCGCTTATCTCATCAATTTCACAAATATTATGGGCTATACTTTGAATTATCTCATTTTGTTCTGCTTTGTTAGAGTCTTCATTCCTTGTATAGTCTTTCCCATCAGTCACATCGTTTACGTTTCCGCTTTCTCCATCTGTTTTGGCCCAGTAATGACCACCACCAGACACAGGACATTCGTTTGCCCCTGTAGCAATTATTTGTTGGTTCTTGGCTATTACAGCACCTACTTGGCGCGACAAATCTCCAGACCTGACAGAACTAGAAAATGCCATAAACATAGAAAATTCGTCAAAAGTAGGGTTTTTATATGGGTGTGAAAAAATTAGCTCTAGAAACCTTTGAATCGTATTTTTAACTTGATCGTCATTTTTTCCAAAATTAATGTAAAAGTCTGATAAATGGTAAGTGTCCCTCGTTCGTTGACCATGAGGAATTTTTTCATCTTCATCAATACTTGTTAATTCATCTGCTTCACTGATGGTGAACCCTTTATCGTTTGTCAAATAATGAAGGCGTCGTTTTTTGTCGGTATGAATTCCGAAAAGGTAAAACCCTTGTCCATAAATTTTTCTCAATATTTCCACTTCGTCAGGGTGCTTTAATGAGTTGATAATATAAGCTTTTTTTTCAATACGCGTATCCCGTTTGCTTTTTATTAGTTTTGCTGATCCATATGCTAATATTGCATTGTTGTTGGTCTTTTTTCTGAGTTCATCCCCTGCATTCATTAATTGCTTTATTCTGTCGTATTCTCCTGTAAATGCTGGTGTTTTTAGAAGAGATGAGACCTTTATTTCTTCAGCCTTGTACCCAAATCTTTTAAGCCTATCTGTTAGTGGTGTAACAACTCTTGTTGACTCAGTACCTACCGCACTTACAATTCCAATAATTATTTCAGAGTTGTTAAAGTTTCCATTTAAGTACTCTATAGAAATTTCACTATGAGTAATCTCATCGGTTACAGTTGTTACTGCTTGCTGACCTTCTTGAGCATCTGCAATATCTACTGGTGGTAACTCTACCTCTTTGGGGAATTCATCTGGGTATAGTGCTCTTTTGACTTTATTTTCGAGGAATTGTTTTTGATCTTGTTTGCCTTGAAATTGGATTGTACCTGTGCTCTCATACCAGCTCATTACTCCGCCGTTGAGACGAAGCACCTTTTTGTTTGTTTGTGATTCATCCCAATCACCGCCTATTGTTGACAATTCTTGCTTTAACTCTTCATAACTTTTAGTGAATATCAGTTTCATTCTGAATCCTAGTGAATTGAGCTTTATCTGGTGGGAACTGGTTGCGCGATGTTTGCGCATTTCATGTTTAATAATTTATTATGAGCTTTTTGCATCAGTTGAGCGTCCAGCAATTATCATAAAAATTGAAAAAACAATACTGAAGATGATTGCCAATATTTACTTCCACGATTAACAAGACTCCAAGCTACAGAGCAGACAAAACCGAAACATGCGATTACAACGGCTAGAGCAGGTTTATGTAGCACTACACTGGCATAACCTACAAATGCAGATGCAATGAAACCCCAAAAAAACAATGATCTTTTCCAGAAAAGTTCAATTTTGAAATTACGAGTAGCTAATGCAATATCTTATTTTTTATTTTTCATAGCATTTTCAGTCATCTTGCTACCTGTTTTTTCTCTCATAACATACTTAAGGGAATCTCGAATAAATGGTTTATTCCCCAGCGTCTTTAATTATGCGATAAATATGGAAATCAGGGTCAATTCAACATTTAAATTTTCGTGTTTTTGGGGTTGCAGCGAACAACTCAATCGCCC
>NZ_JAFFQD010000100.1:2500-3696 GCF_016918565.1 Desulfogranum marinum | reverse complement strand
AGATCAAGGTCATGGGCCTATAGCTCAGCTTGGTTAGAGCGCACGCCTGATAAGCGTGAGGTCGGTGGTTCAAGTCCACCTAGGCCCACCAGGTTGAGTTGATCCAGGTTTTACTCCCCTTTCTGGAGTTAGCTGAGAGCGTATTTAAACGCTTCTACGTGCTTCAGGTTTGTTTGTTGTTCTCAGGTCGCTATAGGTATGCTATGTGGGCTGTGAACAACAAATAAAGATGGGGCATGTAGTAGTGTTTAAAACGGGGGTGTAGCTCAGCTGGGAGAGCGCCTGCCTTGCACGCAGGAGGTCATCGGTTCGAACCCGTTCACCTCCACCATTTTAAAAGCATAAGGTTAGCCTATGATTATTTTTTTGTAATCATGTGCTAACTTTAAACTTTTAGATAAGTTTACAGATCTTTGACAATTGAATAGCAGGGTATCTAAATCGTAGACCCTTTTTTGTATGTTCACCGAGGGCCGTCAGGTCAGTGTGAGAATAAGCATGCAGGAGAGGGAGTACTACAAAAATAGCGTTTAGAGTTATAACTTAGTTTACAAAAGACTTATGGTTAAGCTACTAAGGGCTGACGGCGGATGCCTTGGCACTAGGAGGCGATGAAGGACGTGGAAAGCTGCGATAAGCTTCGGTGAGCTGCTAACAGGCTTTGACCCGGAGATTTCCGAATGGGGCAACCCGGTAGAGTTCAAACTCTATCATTTATTACTCAATACATAGGTAATAAAAGCGAACGAGGGGAAGTGAAACATCTCAGTACCCTTAGGAATAGAAATCAAACGAGATTCCGTCAGTAGCGGCGAGCGAACGCGGATTAGCCCAAACCTATGAGCTTGCTTGTAGGGGTTGTGGGGCCCCGATGTGGGATTGATGAGAGATAGCGGAATGGTATGGAAAGGCCGACCATAGACGGTGATAGTCCGGTACGCGAAATCTTGATTCACCCTAGGGTGTCCCCGAGTACCACGAGACACGTGAAACCTTGTGGGAATCTGGGAGGACCATCTTCCAAGGCTAAATACTCCCTAGTGACCGATAGTGAACCAGTACCGTGAGGGAAAGGTGAAAAGAACCCCGGGAGGGGAGTGAAATAGAAACTGAAACCGTCAGCTTACAAGCAGTTGGAGCTCAAATTTATTTGGGTGACAGCGTGCCTTTTGCATAATGAGTCAACGAGTTATCCT